>JBAUID010000140.1:0-6253 GCA_049680625.1 Burkholderiaceae bacterium
TGCCAATTGATCGGGTTGGCCTCGCGTTATTGGTGATCTGGGTAGGAGCAACCCAGGTGATGCTTGAAAAAGGCAAAGAGCTCGACTGGTTTGCCTCAGGCCAGGTGATTGTTCTGGGGGCGGTTGCGCTGGTCGGTTTCATTTTGTTCATCATATGGGAATTGACTGACGAGCATCCGATCATCGATTTAAGCCTGTTTACCGATCGAAATTTCCTGATCGGAACGATAGCGGTTTCAATTGGCTACGGGGTGTTTTTTGCCAACGTTGTGCTGTTGCCTTTGTGGTTACAACAATGGATGGGCTACAACGCAACCTGGGCGGGATTAGTCAGTGCGCCGGTGGGCATACTGGCAATTTTGGTTTCCCCGCTGGTTGGTAAGTACATGACAGTTTTTGACACACGAAAAATTGTCACAGTCGCGTTTATCGGTTTTGCCGCGGTTTTGTGGATGCGTTCACAATTCAATACTCAGGCAGATCCGCAAACCATATTGCTGCCCATTTTGTTGCAAGGCTTGTTTATGCCAACGTTTTTTATTCCGATGCTGGCCCTAACGGTGACCAATCTGCCGCAGTCCAGGGTGCCGGCTGCGACCGGCCTTACCAACTTCATCCGACTGACGGCGGGTGCGGTTGGTACGTCAATTACCACCACCACCTGGGAGAATCGGGCCGCTATTCATCACGCCCATATCAGCGAGCGTTTGACGCAGGACAATCTTGCATTCACTGACGCGATGGCAGAGCTGGAACAACAAGGCTTCAGTCGTGAGCAAGGCCTGGCTTACTTCAATCGGTTAGTTGACCAGCAGGCGTTTACCTTGAGCGTGGACGAAATATTTTTGATGTCTGCGGTTTTGTTCGCATTGATGATCCCGTTGATCTGGATTGCCCGGCCCGTGTCGGATAGCCCGGCACAATAACTCGAATTGTGATGGCGTAAAATCGCGAAATGAATAAATCGAAAGCACCAACTGAATCGAAAGCACCAACAGAACCGACAGAACTGGTACAACGTTTCCTGGCATCAATGCAGTCAAGAGACCTGGAAACAGCGCAATCATGTCTGCATGCCGAATTCAGCATGACATTTCCCGGCGCGGTGCGTTTTAGTACCCTGCACGAATTAATTGCCTGGGCAAAGCCGCGTTATCTTAGTATCGGAAAACACATCGAGCGCTATGAGCAAGTGGCTGGCGGGAACGGTCCAGCCATCGTCTGGTGTTATGGCACCTTGTTTGGGCAATGGCCGGATGGTCGGCCATTTGACGGCATTCGCTTTGTTGATCGCTTTAGCTTTCGTGATGGTCTGCTGCATACCCAACAGGTCTGGAACGATCTGGCAGAGGTATCTGCCAGCAAAGGGCTTTGATTACCCTTTGACTACCGATTACTGGCAGGTGATCTTCTACTAAATGTGTTTACTGCACTGACTGATTAGGCGCTCCGATGGCGACCGGTCGAACGGGTGAGCCCGCGTGGCCTTGTGATCGTAGCGGCAAAATGATCGTACACGATGTCCAGACCTTGTCGTTCGCCAGCGCACTCAGATTGGCGTTCTGAATCTGATGAATACCCGATTCCGCCAGGTTCTTGTGGTGGATTACAAACGGCAGCCCTTTATCCATCCCCTGGGGTGGCATCGCTTTTTGCTGAAGCTGGCCGTCGGCAACCGGGTCGGTAAACGGATTGTCCAGGGCGATAACAACGACAGCTTTTTCTTTCAGGTATTCGGCAGCATCTTCAGCCAGGCCAGGGCCTTTGGTGTAGTACGACTTACTGGTGTCTGGGTCCTGCCAGTTGTCACCCCAGCCAGTGTAAATGTATACCGCGTCACCGGGCAGAATGCCGCGCCAGTCAAGGCCTTGCGCCTGGAGCATGGCGTCGATATCCGCGCGGGTAACCAGTGTGCCAGGTTCGAGTGTTTTGCCACTGCCTTTGTAGGCTTTTGCGTCCAGCAATATGGCGCTGGTGATAATTGGAGGGGCTTGTTCGATACCCAGTTTGAGTAGCGGTGAATCGGGTGTCGGTTTGACGTCTTTTTGTGTGTACTTGCCGTAGTACTTTGCGCTGTCGACCGGCGGGTCTCCTTTGCCGTCCCAGGCTTTGTCGTAGTAGGCGAAATGACCCAGGGCATCCATTTGCGTACCCTGGGCGCCGGGTTCACCGCCGGTAACCAGTTCACCATTAAAAACGTGGCGGGTGCCGGGAATAGAAACCGATGGGGTGAATTTGTAAGCAAGCGGTTTTCCGAAAGGGGATAAGGGCATCGTATTTGATCTGATATGGCTGACTTCATACGATTTCGCATCCGCCGCCCCAAGGTGATAGGCGCATCGCGCCCATGTGCCGGCACCAATGGTATTGGCCATACCGCGTTGGTCTGATGCCGGCCACGGCGGCACAGGGGTCAGGGCCTTCGAATTCTGAACAATCGCTTTTTGTGTATCACTGTCGGCGTTGACCAGGCCGGGAGACAGGGTTGACATCGCGGCACTGATGGCAATAGAAATCACCGATACGCGAGATGGTTTGGTCGGTAATGAAGCAATAATTGAAGCAATATTATGGATCACGACTTTTCCTCCGAAGGGTTGAAATGCTGCGTTGAAAGCTTACTCCTGTCAGCGGTCAGTATTCAGCCGGATTCAAGAATACCTCATACAATCGACTAATAAATTGTGACGCCAGACCAGAATACACAGGAGAGTTTTGATGACAAAAACGAAACCCAGGGTTGCTCTTATCGGTACCGGAGGAACAATCACGGCGATTGGTCGCGATCCGATGGACATTCAAGACTACGCGGTTACCGGAAAGATGCTGCATCCGAGCGAAATGCTGGCGATGTTTCCCGATGCCGCCGCGCAGGCCGATGTGGTGCCGGTCAGTTTTAAAGCGGTTCCCAGCCCGCAGATAACGCCGGCTGACTGGAAAACGCTGGTCCATACAATAGATGAGACTGTTGCCCGGCACGCCGATCTTGCAGGTATTGTGATTCAACACGGTACTTCAACTCTCGAAGAGACGGCATACGCGCTTAATCTTTTGAGCAAGGTCGATATTCCCGTGGTTCTGGTGGGTGCGCAACGTCCGGCCAGTGCGTTGTCAACCGATGCGGCGATGAATCTGGCAAATGCGTTTCGGGTCGCCAGCCATCCCGATTCGAAGGGCCTGGGTGTCCTGGTCTTGCTAAACGACGAGATTCAGGCCGCCAGAGAAGTTACTAAAACATCGACGTATCGCTTGCAGACGTTTCGCTCGCCTGACTTTGGAGTACTGGGGCAGGTTGATGCTGACTCGATTAACTACTATCGCCGACCAATCAGGCGACACGCGCCAGATACCGAATTTGATATCCGACAGTTGGATGGTTTGCCCCGGGTTGATATTGCGTACTCGTATGCAGGGGCAGACGGCGCTGCGGTCAGGGCATTTGTTCAGGCTGGCGCCAAAGGCATTGTGTCTGCGTCATTGGCACCCGGGTATAACGCGCCGGACGAAATGATTGCCCTGGCCGAAGCGGCTGCCGCTGGCGTTGTTGTGGTTCAGTCGAGCCGAGCGGGGAGTGGTCGAATCTACACGCTCGACCATAGCCGGCGTGCCGGGTTTATTGGTGCAGACAATTTGAATCCACAAAAGGCGCGGGTTTTGCTCGCGTGTGCGCTAACAGTGACAAGTGATCCGGCGAAAATTATTGAGATTTTCGCCCGTTACTGACGCTGTCTCACGCTTGGCGCCATCAACGCGACAATTTTGTGATCCGGCGAAAATTATTGAGATTTTCGCCCGTTACTGACAACTATTGGTTTACACCCAGAATGCGCAGCGCATTTTCTTTAAGGATCAGCGGGCGAACTTCATCTTTGAACGGCATTGCCTCAAAGTCTTTGAGCCACCGGTCCGGCGTAATAGCCGGCCAGTCAGAGCCAAACAGCATCTTCTTTTTAAGAATGGAGTTCGCGTAACGAATAAAGGTTTCGGGAAAATACTTGGGTGACCAGCCCGACATGTCGTAATACACATTGGGTTTGTGCTGCGCTACGGCAAGACCCTCTTCGGTCCACGGAAAAGACGGGTGGGCGAGCACAATCGGCATATCGGGAAAATCCACCGCCACATCATCGAGGTGCATCGGATTCGAGTACTTCAGCCGCATACCCATGCCGCCACGCATGCCTGAGCCGACCCCGGTCTGACCCGTGTGAAATAGTGTAATTGCACCTTCCTCGGCAATCGCCTCGTAGAGTGGGTAGGCCCAGCGATCGTTCGGGAAGAAGCCTTGCATGGTGGGATGAAACTTAAACCCTTTGACCCCAAATTCCCGCACGAGGCGTCGCGCCTCTCGAGCGCCGGCTTTGCCCTTGGCTGGGTCAATTGATGCGAACGGAATCAGAATATCGTCATTGTCAGCACAGATCTGGGCAACCTCCTCATTCGAGTAGCGCCGAAAGCCGGTTTCCCGTTCTGCATCCACCGGAAAGATAACAGCAGCAATATTCCGCTCGCGGTAGTACGTTGCCGTGTCCTGTACGGTGGGCAGCATACCTTTGGCGCCAGCCGGATTGCGGAAGTACTCTGCCATGCCGGACTGGAACTCGTTGTAGCCGTCATCGCGGGTATCGCAGCACGGCTCTTCAGCGTGGGTGTGAAAATCAATGGCACGGACTTTATCAAAATCAATCATTTGTCAAACCTTATAGGGTGATGGTGGCGCCATCGTCGTCGTACAAACGCGTCAGTAAATCAGAACGGCAGCGCAAAACGGCAGATATATTCAGAGAACCCTTCGCGGTAATCTCTCCGTCCTTTACGGATGGCGGCTGTGCCATCACCAGAAATCGGGTAATTCGCGTTGATGAACCGGTCGCCGCATTTGTCATTGGTTGCAGCGCTTGTTTGATCTGCTCGCAATAAGCACTGTCGGTTATCACCGAATCGCTGCTATCCGCGTGAATATGCTGAGGAGACGCAAAAATCAGCAATCCGATTTGTTCACGGTCTGCGCCGGTAACCACAACATCCTGAACGAGACCTTCCAAAGTTGCCAGTACCTGCAGACGAATTCTTGCAGCCTGTACCCAGGTACCAGTCATCAGTTTAAAGTCTTCCGTAATGCGACCATCAAATCGCACGCCCGCCGCCATGTCGTCTTGGTCAACAAAGCGCACCGCATCGTTAGTGATGAAGTAGCCTTCCTCATCAAAAGCCTCGGCATCTTTGTCCGGTTCATCAAAGTAGCTGGTAATCACGTTTGGCCCGCGCACGCGGATTTCATAGCGATTGTCCTGATACGGAATCAGCTTTACGTCCAGTTCGGGAACCGGTACGCCGATCATGCCGGATTCGGCACCCCCTTGATGGTGAATCAGACAGGAAGGTGCGGTTTCCGTCAGGCCCCAGCTTGAGGTCATCATCGGCACCTTCCCGGTGACTTCGCGCGACATGTCTTCGAGCGCAGACCATAAATCGGCTGGTAGCGAGGCACCGGCATAAAAGATTAAATCCAGATCGGCAAAAAAACGTTGCTTGAGCCTGTTGTCCTTGCGAAACGCATCCACCAGCATACTGTAGGCAATTGGCACGTTAAAACTCATGGTGCCTACATGCATCGACAGGTTCTCAAGTGTCCGGTCAAACAAACCCTTAACCGGTTTACCATCGTCGAGAATCAGCGTACCACCGTTACTAAGAATCAGATAAAAATCCGAATTGCCGGCGAACACATGGTTCCATGGCAGCCATTCAACAATAACCGGCGGGCGAGCGCCAAACATTGGCATACAAGCCAGATACTGCGCCTGATTCACGGTTACCATGCGCTGCGTCTGCGGCACACCTTTAGGATGCCCGGTTGAGCCGGAAGTAAACAGGATCTTGGCCAGTGTGTCAGGATCGACGCATTCTGCGGCTTGGGCCAGCGCACCGCTGAGCTTAATTTTAAGCATCTGATCGAACGATGTTGCGTCCGCTGGCACATTGCGGCTGACCACTTTTTCAACGTCGTCAAAGATATCCAACTGCAGAGCGTTACCAAATGCCTCGCCGTTTTCAGCAAATACCATTGCGGGTTTGATCTTATTGACGCAGTGCACAAGGCGGGGCCGTGCCTCGGGAATTAACGAGTATTGTTCGGCCAGTGGTGCAATAGGAACACCAATGTACTGTGCCGCCAGTTGTAATACACCGTGGTCGATGCCAGCGCCAGACAACACAACAATTGGCGTACCAGGGCCCATGCCGCGCGCCA
>JBAUID010000141.1:0-2658 GCA_049680625.1 Burkholderiaceae bacterium
GACATGGTCAGAGATTACTCACGTCTAGCGATTGCGGAGCCCCATGTTTTCCGCATCCCGACGAAACAAAGTGACAACGCCGCCTGAGGCACTGAACGGCGCATGACAAACCCGGTTCCCGGCCGACCCTGGCTGGTGCTTGCCGGCCTGTCGCTGGGTGTGTGCGTAACCCACGGCTTTGCCCGCCTCGCCTATGGCCTGCTGCTTCCAGCGATGAAGTCCGAGATGGGGTGGACGTACGCGCAAGCCGGCTGGCTGAACACGGCCAACGCACTGGGCTACCTGGGCGGTGCGGTGCTCACCATGTTGCTCATACGCCGCTTCTGCGCCGCAAGTCTCTTCGCCTTTGGCATGGTAACCACCACCCTGGCACTGCTGGCCACGGGCCTGGACGCCGGGTTAGGCTGGCAGACGTTCTGGCGCTTTGCCGTGGGCCTGCTGGGGGCACTGTCTTTCTCCACCGCCGGAACGCTTGCTGCGGGTCTGTTCCAGAGCGATGCGCGCCGCAATGCACTGGCCATCGCCATCCTGTTTGGTACCGGCGGTGGCGTTGGCGTGCTGATGACAGGCGGCAGCCTGCCGCTGATGCTCAACGCATACGGACCGGCATCGTGGCCGGTGGCCTGGATGATCATTGGAGTTATCAGCCTGTGCGGCCTGCCATTGAGCCTTTGGGCGGCCTCGCAGTTGCATGCGCCGGTGCAGTCGGTGCAGACCCGGCACACGCCCCTGCCGGTGCGCCGCATGCTGCCCGAGATAGCCGGCTACGCAAGCTTCGGCCTGGGCTACTTCGTCTACCTGACATTCTTGTCGGCGTGGATGACGGAGCAGCACGCAAGCGCCGGATTTATCGCGCTGGTGTGGGTCGTGCTGGGCGCCAGCCTTTGCCTCTCGCCCTTCGTATGGCGTCCCGTGCTGGCGCGCCATGCGTCGGGCCGCCCCTGGCCATGATCCTGACCTGCATCGCCATCGGCTCCGCGCTGCCGGTCGTGCTGCCCAAGGGGCCGGTGTTGCTGGTGTCGGCGGTGGTGTTCGGTCTGTCGGTCTTCATGGGCCCGGGCGCCGTGACCAGCTTTGCGCGGCAGAATTTGCCACCGCAAGCCTGGGGCCGCGCCATCAGCCTGTTCACGCTGGTGTTTGCCGTCGCCCAGATCGCAGGCCCCTATGGCGCTGGTTTGGTCGGGGACCACTTCGGCAACATCGGCATCAGTCTGCTGGTGGCCGCCGGGCTGCTGCTGGTAGGCGCAGCGCTGGCCCTGCTGCAGCGACCATTGCGACAACCCGCGTAAACAGACCGCGGGAAAAACCGGGCAACCACGGCAACCAGCTTTCAACGCAGTGGCAAATGCAACGACTCAAGTTCGCCGAACAGGCGGCTCACAATTCAGTGACTGGCGAAAACGCGTCTTGCTTGTCAGTTCTCCAGTGGCTTAAAACGAGAATCTGCATAGAAATCAGCCAACCCTTTTTCCTGGGCTGACCTGAGAACTTTCGTTTCCTCAACAAAAATCCGATTCATTTCTCCATGCTCCGCAAATGCACGGCGCTTTAGCTCTGGGACGCACGCTTTCTCCGGACCGTCAGTCGATTCGAGACTTTTAATTTGCTTAAGCATTGCGTAAATGCCCTTCGTCTTGGCTTCTCTACCGAAACAGCCGGCCAGCTCAACGCCAGCGTTGTGATAAACAGAGTGGATCTGGCCCAGATTGAGAAGTTGGCAATAGTTGTATCTGCGTCTGGAAGCCTCGACTTCCTGTATTGCGCGCAGCTGCCTTCTCAATGCCGCCGCGTCATCGGCGGGAAAGTAACTGCCGCCACCAGCCAGGGAAATCGCTTCCAGTTCTGCACGGGTTTCGGCGTCTACATCAAAGCCGATTACATTGATCGTTGCGCGAATGCCGGACTGTTGAAGGGACCTGGCTTGAGTGACCGCATCACCACCGCATGTTTCTTTGCCATCGGAAAGTAGATAGACAACAGGCACCGAAAATTTGTCGTCTTTCACACGAGGCAATTTGGAAAGCTCAGCGCCGGCAAAATCCAAAACCCCAGCCAGCGGTGTCCAGCCGGTTGGCTGAAGGCCATTTATGCTCCTGGCCAGTGCGCCCTTGCTTGCACCGACTTCGTGCACCCATTCCACCGCGGCGCAGGATTCAGTTCTTCCAGACTCCTTGTTATTCCCCCGATGGCCGTAAACCATCAGGCCAACTGGCACATCCTCTTGAAGTGCATTAAGGAATGACAAGGCCTCCTTCTTTGCAATCTGCATTTTGGTTTTACCGCCGGTCTTGCCAGCCATCGACCCCGATGCGTCCAGTATCAGCACAACGTGAGATGCCGGTCGGTTCGCCGAAGCTTCTTCGGGCAGTTTGCAAGTCTGAAATTTCGGCTTGCCCAACTGCACCTTACAAACCGAGGCATCACCGGGTGCATTTTCCTTCAGGCGGGCGTAGATGACATCGCAGCCAGAAGCGCCAGATTCCAACGCTGCCTTAACTTCATTGACTGGCCTAGGTTGCGTGCTTGTTTCAGCGGAAGTGGGATCAATAAGCTCAATCAGTTTATGACCACGCAACTGCCCCAAGGCGTTCTTATAGCGACTCGAAACGCGAAAATTATATTGCCCGAGTTCAAACGGTACCTCGTGGGTTTCTCCGT
>JBAUID010000142.1:0-8923 GCA_049680625.1 Burkholderiaceae bacterium
GTAAGCTGAACCATCGGTTGGCAGTGGTTTGGGTCTGCTTGGAGGTGGTTGGCTCTGCTTGGAGGTGGTTGGCTCTGGTTCGTATTGAACTGTGCTAAAAAGCAGTCGGCTGGAAAGCTGCCTCTTAATTACAGAAATCAAATGGTGCTGGAGAGAGGAGTCGAACCCCCGACCTTCTCATTACGAATGAGCTGCTCTACCAACTGAGCTACACCAGCACGGCCCGAAATTCTATCAGGTTGCCCGCATACTTGGTACGGCTGGCCGGGGTCGGCGCTACACGCCGGTTATTTGCCCGGCCCGACAGGAACATCACCCTTCAGCGTAATCCGGTGCAACAGGCGGCGCTGGCCGTGGTAATCGTTTACTGGGTAGTGCAGGCAGCAGCGGTTATCCCACAAAGCCAGGTCGCCAGCCTGCCACTTAAAACGGCAGGTGATTTCTTCACGGGTTTGTCGGCTAAAGAGAGTCTGTAGCAGGGCGGCACTGTCTTGTGTGCTCCAGCCGTCAAAGTGGGTTGTATGCGCGGGGTTGATGTATAAGCTGCGGCGACCGGTTTCCGGGTGTACCCGCACTACCGGGTGGCAAGCCTGCAGTGCGTCGGGCGCTGTACCAGTGCCGTGATCATTGATGCGTGGCACGCGAGTGGCTGACACGACTTTATTGCCTGCGCTGGAAATTGCCTTTAGCGGGTTAATGGTCTGGGCCAGGCCTGTGGACAATGATTCGTACGCCGCGTACTGATTGGCGAATAAGGTGTCGCCACCAACGGCCGGAAGCTGTTTGGCATACAGCATCGTCGCCATCGGCGGGCAGGCCTGGTAAGTGGTGTCGGAATGCCAGATGCCGCCAAAGTTGACGGTTTCATCTTCTTTTTTCAACACCTCGGTGATTTCGGGAAAACCATCAATGCCTTTAAGAAATGGGTACTGATCGGGTTCCCCGATCTGGCGGGCAAAACGCATTTGTTCGGCTGGCGTGATGTCCTGGCCGCGGATAAACACAACCTGGTGGGTCAGCCATGCCTTGCGCAAGGCGTTGACTTGTTCGGCATTCAGGCCAGAGGCAAGGTCAATGCCGGTGACGATGGCACCAATCTGGCTGGTCAGGGGTTCAACTTTCATGGCAATGAGACCGCGGTTGGTTAAAACGTTTATTAAGTCGTTTGATTTATTTCTGATGACTTATGTCGCCAGGCTGTTGTAAAAATCGATCGATGCAGTAAGCACGCCCGAATCATCCTGCGGCTTACCGATCAGTTGTATTCCGGTCATGTCGACCGCGTTGCCATCATTGGTCGATGCCGGGATGGGCAGGTTCATTGCCGGCAGGCCGGCCATTGTTGGTACCAGGACCACTTCCATCCAGCGGTGATAAGTATCCATTGGCTTGCCGTTGATTTCCTTGGGCCAGTCGGTTTGTACGTCAAACGGAAATACCTGGGCAGTGGGCATCACAAGAAAATCCCAGGTCTCGAACATTTCCACCATGGACAAATAGAAACTGGTTCGGGTTACCGATGCCTGGAAGAAATCAGCAGCGCTGGCACCAGCCGCGTTTTCGGCTTCCCAGATCACTGCGGGTTTCACCAGGGCACGGTGTTCGGGGTTTGCAATTAATGCGCCAAGGTTACCGCCCTGGATGCCTGCCCGCAGTACCAGCCACGATTGCCATAATGCTTCGGGTTTGAAGTTCAGGCTGACCGGCTCAACACAGGCCCCTAATGATTCGAGTTGCTTCACCCCGATCTGACAACGCTCAACAACCCCGGGTTGCATTGGCAGATAGCCATCAAGGTCAGCCAGCCAGCCGATTCGTTTGCCCGTTAACGGGCGACTGTTGGGCGGTTGGTAGCTGGCCAGAGGAACAAATTCGCTGCCGTCGCCAGCCAGCGACAGGGGGGCCCTGACAGTTCGCCCGGCCTGGGTGGCGAGCAGGCGAGCACAGTCCTGCGGGCTGCGACCCATCGGACCTTCAACCCCCAGTTGTTGCACAAATTGGTCCGGGCTGGGCGCGCCAGGTACCCGGCCGGCGCTGGGGCGAAATCCGTAAATGCCGTTAAAAGCCGCCGGATTACGCAGCGAACCCATCATGTCACTGCCATCGTTGACCGGCAACAGATTCAGGGCCAACGCACTGCCCGCTCCGCCACTGGAACCGCCCGCACATAATTTTTCGTTCCAGGCATTGCGGGTTGCCCCGTAAACGTCGTTGTAGGTTTGCGAGCCAAGGCCAAATTCCGGGGTATTGGTTTTGCCAATAAAGATGGCGCCTTCATCGCGCAGTCGGCCAACGCTGACCATGTCTTCGGTTGGCACAAAGTTTTCAAAGAGTTTTGAGCCCCGGGTGGTCACAATCCCACGGGTCAGCATCAGGTCTTTAGGTGCCTGTGGAATGCCATGCAGCCAGCCCCGGCTTTTCCCCTGGGCCAGTTCCTGATCGGCAGTTTTCGCCTGTGCAATCAAATCGTCGTCGTCTTGCAGCGCGACAATGGCGTTGAAGCGCGGGTTAATGGCATGGATACGCTCGAGAAAAGTGCGCATAACTTCAACACAGGAGACGCGCTTGCTTTGAATAGCGGCAGACAGTTCCAGTCCGCCCATTGCGGTAATTTCATTTGTCTCTGGAACGGTTTGATTCACAGGGTGCATAGTGTTGTCTCTGGGTTCTCGGTGCTGGCAGCTCGCGCAACGTGTCTGCCACGGTTGGATATCGTAGCCGGATACCAAACTCCTGGGTTAAGCGGTCGTTGCTTAGCTGACGCGACTCACTCATAAACGACCAGGCCATTGGGCTAACCTCGGAACGAACCTGTTCAGCGCTCAGCCGTGGTGGTCGGGGCAGGTCAAGGGCATCAGCAATCTGGTCGAAGTAGTCGCCCATTTTCAGGCGTTGACCATCACTGGCAATATAAGTTCGGGCCGCACGCCCACGGAACAGGCCAAGCCACAGAATTCTGGCCAGGTCGCTGGCGTGAATATGGCTGCTGAAACTATCGGCTGCGGCTTCCAGGCAGGGCTGGCTACGCTCGAATCGCGCGAGCGGCAAACGATCTGCGGCGTAAATACCGGGCGCGCGAAAAATGCTGCCTGCGACTCCCCGACCTGGTTGGCAATTGTATCGATTGCCACCGGTGCGGCTCGGTCGGGTAAAGCGGCGAACCAGTATCTCAGCGGCCATACGCCGTTTGGCTCGCTGGCTTTGAGGGTTTGGATAATCGGTTTCCGTTAGCAGGCGCCCGCCGGCATCACCAAACACCCCGGTTGTGCTGGTGTAAGCCAGGCGACGCGGTGCGGCGAACCTGCCGCCACCAGCCCGCCGCGAAATGCAGGCGCGACGCAGGCCGGACGGTTTTAATGTGCGGCACAAGCTGGCGGCGAGACGCGGATCACCGTTGCGGGCAGCGTCTGGCGGTGCAAGGTAAACCAGGTAGCTGGCCAACGCCTCAAGGCGCCGTCGGCGTCCCGGTTCGTCCAGGTCAAACGCTATCGCCCGGCCACCGGCGTCGCGAATCTGCTGTTGCTGATCTGCTCGCCGGCTGGTCGCAACAATATTTACCCGTTGAGCGTACTGCCGGACCAGTCGCAGGCCAACATCGCCACAACCGATAATGACGATTCGAAGTCGCCGAAACCGGCGAGGCAGAGGTGGGGCAGGGCTGATACCGGACATCGGGTGATAATACGGGGATTCAGACCCGCAAGCGCGGCAAAAAGACTCAGTACAGGAAAGATGAACATGGCATTCCAGGTTACGGTTCAACCCAGTGGAAAGACATTCGAGGTTCCGGAAGGGCAGTTTGTGCTCGACGCCGCGCTGGCACAAAACGTCGTACTACCTTACGGCTGTAAAGACGGTGCCTGCGGCTCGTGCAAATCAAAGGTGATGGAGGGGGCAATTGACCAGGGGCCGCATGCGGCCGGTGCGCTAAAACCGGCAGAGGCAGCACAGGGTTTTGCCCTTTTGTGCTGTGCCAAGGCATTGGACAACCTGGTAATCGAAGCCCGGGTAATCGATGGTGTCGGCGACATTCCCTTACGCAAGATGCCGAGCCGGGTGGCGTCGATTCAAACCGTTGCCCCCGATGTTGTTGTTGTCCGACTCCAACTGCCGGCCAATGAGCGGCTGCAGTTTCTGGCTGGACAATACATCGAACTATTACTACGCGATGGCACCCGCCGTGAGTATTCAATGGCGACGGCACCGCATGATGCGGATCAGCTGGAACTGCATATCCGCCACATGCCGGGCGGCAAGTTCACTGATACCGTCTTTGGTGTGACCAGCCCGCCAGTCAAGGAAAAATCTATTCTCCGCATTGAAGGCCCGATGGGCACGTTTTTTCTCAGGGAAGATAGTGACAAGCCAATCATCATGGTGGCCAGTGGTACCGGGTTTGCGCCGATCAAAGCCATCGTCGAGCACATGATTTTCAAAGAAATTCACCGGCCAGTCACCCTGTATTGGGGCGGCAGGCGTCCGCATGATCTGTACTGCCATGCTTTATGTGAACAATGGGCCGCCGACTTGCCGCATTTCACTTACGTGCCGGTAATTTCTGATGCCTTGCCCGAAGATAACTGGTCGGGCCGGACCGGATTTGTTCACCGCGCAGTAGTTGACGACTGGCCTGACATGTCCGGCCACCAGGTTTATGCCTGTGGTGCGCCGATTGTGGTTAACTCTGCCCAGGACGAATTTATCGCCAGTTGTCAGCTGCCGGCGCAAGAGTTTTATGCTGATTCATTCACAACCGAGGCGGATGCCGCATGAAGACTGAAGACAATGCCCTGGTTGCACCACGGTCCTGGTTATTTGTGCCCGGTGATCGCCCCGAGCGCTTCGACAAAGCTGTATCCAGCGGTTGTGATGCGGTCATCCTCGATCTTGAAGATGCCGTGGCTGCCGCGTCACGTCCGCAAGCCACTGACAATGTCATCCGCTGGCTCGGGGAGCGCGAACCGGATACGGGGCCGCAGCTATGGGTGAGGGTGCCGTCACCTGACGAGATCACCGACGACTTGCGCACCCTTGCTGCTCTGCCCGCCCTCAACGGGCTGGTCCTGCCCAAGGTCGAATCAGCCGGCCAGGTAACGCCGTGGCCGGTGCCGGTAATGGCCCAAATTGAAACTGCGATTGGCGTGCTAAAGGCAGCCGATATTGCGGCTAACGGTGGCGATCACCTGGTGGCGCTGGCCCTGGGCACTGAAGATCTTGCCTTGTCGCTCCAGTGTTTGCCGGATGCTGCCGGTATGACTGGTTCGGCTCAGCAAATGGTTCTGGCGGCCCGTGCCTATGGCAAGTTTGCCTATGCGTGCCCCGGCTCTATTGCGGTATTTCGTGATCTTGATGCCTGGGAAGCCATTCTTCTGGCGGGCCGGGGGCTTGGCTCGGATGGCGCCTTGTGTATTCATCCAGCGCAAATTGACAAGGTCAACCAGATGTTTTCCCCCGACGCCCAGGAAGTTGAGCAGGCGCGTCGGGTGGTTGCGGCTTTCGAAGCTTCGCTTGCGGCGGGTCAGGCTGCGGTTCAGCTCGATGGTCGTATGCTTGATGCGCCGGTTGTCGAACGCGCGCGTCGCCTGGTGCAGCGCGCGCATTGGTTTGCTGCATAGGTTTGCTGCTTAGGTTTGCTGCATAGATTTTTACGACGGAATTCGCCGTCGGTGTGGGGTTTGCCGTACGCTTGTCTCATTGTGACGTTTCGGCGGACCGAATGCTTGCTAGTATCTGACAATGAAACGATGGCTGGCCCTGACCCTAACCCTATTCCTGCACGGAACAATGGCTTGGGCGGCTGGCCCGATTCTCCCGCAGATCTTCACCTCGCCGGGTGGTGAACAATCCCGCGCAATCGATGTTGTTCCCGATCCGGCGAATCTGCGCGCCGACTGGTTTCGCTACTTTGCAGTTAAGCCAGATGAGCTGGCCACCCGGGTCAACACTGCCAAACTGTTACTCGATCGCCGCTACGGTGTAACCGGCCAGGAGGCCGGGTCCGGTGACGGTATCCGGATGGTCAACCGAATCAAGGCTAATCTGGACGCCTTTGCCAAGGCTTCGAGCCTGCGAGACCCGCAAAATCTGCCCTCCCCGGAAGTCCTCGACCGATACACGCCGGGTCAGGCCTTGTCTCTGGTGAAAGCGCTGCGCAAAGCGCGGCAGGATCTGCGATACGAGCGCAATGACACCGATGCCCTGGAGAGCCGGGTTGACGATGCCTTGCGCCAGAGCGACCAGCAAATGGTTGCTTATTTGCAAATTGGCGTGGGTAACCCGGCCCGCGTGGATGCGGGTATGGAGATCATGGCTGAACGGACGGCGGCCGTGACCTCACAATTGCAATTGCGACTGCGCTATCGGGCGCTTGAAATTCGCGAAGGCCAGCTTAACGAATTAGCGAGGGCGGAGGCCGTGGCCGAGCGACGGCTGACCGCATCGCCGGGTGAAATTACCCGGCTTGAAGAACAGATCAAGGCTCTCGAGCCAGAGCTTGAAGAGAGTTATGCGCGTGTGTTTAACGAGCGACGCCGGGTGCTCGAATCCAATGCAGACACCCTCGAAGATGAGATTGCGGCCCGTTATCGCCAGCAGCGGGCCACCAACGCATCCGTTGTATTCGAAACTGCCAACCTTAGGCTCGAGAGTCTGAAGATGCAGCGGGATCTGGCCGTAATGCTGGCTACCCCCGAGGTGGCTGACTTCGGCGCGATTCGGGCACGGATGACGGACTTCAATGCCCGCCTTGAGCAGATCCGGCAGAGTCTGGATCAATGGCTGACCGCCAGCGAACGCGAACGAGATCGTGCCGGTGCTCTGTTGTCGACTGCCGATCAGGGGCCAACACTGCAAACCACGGTTCGGCTGATGAACCAGGACCGGTTGCGCCTTGCCCAGGAAACCGTCTCGGCCGTGTCAGTCTTGTCCAGCGAAATTACCCAGCTTGAATTCTTGACTCGCTGGACGACACGCGCCGTGACGGACAACGAAGGCCCGATTGCGCGGGCAATAGGTAGGGTGACAGCGTCGGCATCAGCAGCCGGCACCTGGTTGTCGGGCATTACTGACCGCAGTTTGTTCAAACTCGGTGAGACACCTATTACTTTGGCCGGCTTATTCAAGGTTGTAATGATTGTCCTGCTGTCCTGGGTGTTCTCGTGGATGTTCCGCCGCATTCTGGTCAATGTTGGCCATCGCTTCGAAAATGAAAGCCAGTCGCTGGTTTTTATTATCAGCCGCTTGTCGCACTACTTGATTATTTTGATCGGATTGATCGCCGGTCTGTCGTCTATTGGCCTGAACTTCACGAACTTTGCCCTGGTTGCCGGTGCCCTTGCGCTGGGTCTTGGGTTTGGGCTTCAGACAATCGTTAATAACTTTTTGTCCGGCCTGATCCTGTTCTTTGAGCAGTCGGTCAAAGTGGGTGACTTTGTTGAACTGGACAACGGCCTGACCGGTGAAATTAAGTCGATCAATGTGCGCGGCACAATCGTCAATACCAATGACAATATCGATGTAGTTGTACCGAACTCCGCGTTTACCGAGCGCAAGGTAATTAACTGGACTTTGCTTGACCCGTTCCGGCGTATTCATGTGCCGTTTCGGGTGTCGTACGAAGCCGATGAAGAAAAAGTGGTTGAAGCCGGCCTGGAAGCAGCGGGCAAATTGTCGTCAACACTGACTGGCGTGCTGGGTCGCGAACCGAGTGTCTGGCTGGTGAATTATGGTGAGAACGGTCTTGAGTTCGAGCTCATCGTCTGGCTGATGCCCGACGCCGTTAAGCGGCCGCAGGCAATTTTTGCAGCCTACCACTGGGAGATCAAAAAAGCCCTTCGCCGCCATGACGTCGAAGTACCGGTTCCGCAGCGCGAGATCCGTATTCGTCCGGGCCATATGCCGCGCGGTCTGATGTCGGAGTAGTCGGCGCTTCGGCGTCTGCTGATAGCTTCGGTCGGAAAGTCCGGCGCCTTACGGCGGGCCAACGCAGCACTGGTAAAAAACTGACGAGCCGACAGTGGTATTTGTCATTGCCCCGTGTGCAGTGATACAGTCGCAGTGCTGCCCATTTAATTCGACAAGGAGGTGATCTATGAAATATCTCGTTGCTGTGCTCGCAGCGCTTGCGCTGAGTACGCCAATTGTTGCTTTGGCCTGCCCAGGTAAGGGGGATTCTGCTGATAGCACTGGATCGCGACTCCTGCAGCAAAATGATGCGCGGTCCTCAGGCTAAAACGTTTCCCTGAGCACCCAAAAGCCCCGCGAATAGCGGGGCTTTTTTCGTTTCCGCCCGGTATTTAGGTAACCCAGGATTCGCAGTTGCAAGCAAAAGTAATTCAATAGGCAAAATGCTGCCTATTTGTACGCAAAGTTCGTTGAGATTTACGATTGAGTCGAGATTTCCAGTGAATATATCTAAAGATTTGATGAATTGATCTCCAGGGTTATTTGCACACCCCGGTTGGGATCGTGACAATACCCGCGAAGGCTCTGGCGGATCTGACCTGGTGGCCATAATTGCGCTGGATGTGGTCTGGCTTTTGCGCCGCATCCAATTGTCGGGAATTGTGATTGCTATGACTGCTGTTTTTTAACTGCCAATTGTCTGTGCCGTCAACTTTTTAACGCTTCAATTGAACCAATTGATGCCAATGTACATCTAATAACTAAATTGACCGCATCGCGCGGTCCTGTCAGCTACTCCAGGCGCTCGTAATCCGGCTCCTGGAGCCTCCGAGGAGTTTCATGAGTTCATCTTCAATGCACACGATTGCCAAGGCATTTGGCTGCGTGCTGATCAGTTCCGGTCTTGCCGCCTGCGGTTCCAGCAACGACAACGTCGCGTCCGATGCGACTCCAACCCCGACACCGACTCCAGCACCGACGACTCCAGCACCGACGACTCCAGCACCGACGACTCCAGCAC
>JBAUID010000143.1:0-5230 GCA_049680625.1 Burkholderiaceae bacterium
AGCGCGGTGAAGAGGCCGGAGGCCAGCCGCGCGAGATGTTGGTGTGACCGAACAATCAGCGTTGAGAAGTCTTTGTGACGGAAGAGGAACGGGACCATAGAAAACTCCGGAGCAGCAGTCATTAGTGCATTGCCATTGTTCCGCAAGCGTTATGGTCTGTCGTCCGGATTGTTCACAGAGTGCCGGTATTGCGACGGTAGGATGGGCTGAAGTAGGTATTTCTGACTAGTTTTGTTGTGCGTTATTGCATTGGGCGCGGCCCGCGAAAATGCGCGCACTGCAAAAGCAATGCGCACACTGCAGACCGTTTCCAGGTGCGCTGCAGCGTTCCCGCAGAAAGGTCGAAGGCATCACCGACCGTCATCGCCAGGCGGCGTAACACTGGACGAAACCACCGCCGAATGCCAATGCGACGGCAGACCGGCCGACTACGATCACATGATGTTCGTATTGGCGCATCAGTCACTGCATTGGCCCGACTTTGACCTTTGCCATGAATGCAGCGATGGTCATCCCGCCTGGACCGGCAAGGTTGTTCAACTCGTTTGGATTATCAGGAAGATTGAACAGTAGTGGCGGATGAGTGCAAGACTCGGGCACGTGATGGATTTTTTTGAAAAAAACCGACATCACTCTGGCATGAATTGTCAAAAAGATTCGCTACCCGCTCGTCGCTTCCAGAGTCGACAGTCCGGCACCACAACAGCGGCCGCGAACAAACACATAACGAGCATCAGCGGACCGAACGCGTCGAAACCCGGGCCAGCATACAGCCACCCGCCTAGCATCGCTGCAGACAGCCAACCAATACTGGCGATGGAGCTGTTTAATCCCATTATGACCCCGCGCACATTCGGCGGCACATCGGCCATCGCCGCGATCAGTGGCGGGCGTCCGACGGCGTTGAAAAACGAGAATCCGATGCCTAGCCAGACGGTATTCACAAGGCCTGGCTGCCAACCGAACCAGGCAATTGCAAAAGCCCCGGAGACAAGCATCGCCAGTGCAAAGCTCACCCGCCGGTTAGGAAGTCGGTCGGCCACCTGGCCGCCCACGATCGTGCCGATGATGTTGCCAAGCGCGAAACCGAACAGCGGCGCGGCGAGTTGCGCGAGTTGCAGGTCGTAGGCGGTGCTCAGGTAAGTCGGATAGTAAAATGTCGACAGGCCGAAGCAAACCCGCTCCAGGGTCAATGCGACGAATAACCGCGCGATCGGAGCCGTCATGGCCTCGCGAAGTGACACGCTGCCCGAATTCCCTGCGTTGGCAATGCGCTTCGAATCGCGCGTTGGTCGCGAACCCAAAAAGGTGGCGACAGCGGCAAGAATCGCCAGTCCGGCGACAATCAGGTGCACGCCTCGCCAGCCCACATGCGCGCCCAGCCACGCCGATGCCGGAATACCGATAAGCAGCGTCAGCGACTGCCCGCTCATGACCCAGCCCAGTGCGCGTCCGTGCTGCAGGCTAACGGTGCGCAGTGAAACTTCTGTCATCGCAGTGGCCGTGAACGACCCACAAGCGAGCCCGGCGATGGCCGTCACTATAACCAGCAGCCAGAAATGATCCAGGTTCGCGACCGTCACCATCGTGGCAGCCAGCAGCAGCAGAGCGCCAAACAGGACGAGACGTCGGCCGATGCGATCGGATGCCTTGCCGGCAGCAAACGAACCGATAGCCCAGCATGCCGATGTGACGCCGAACAGATTCGCAATCCAGGGCAGCGAAACGTCGAAGTCGGCGGCCATTTCCAGCAGTAACGGCGAACGCACGCTGCCACTGGCGGTCGCTGCGAACATCCCCAGACAGCACGCGGCCACCAGGGCCCACGGCATTTTGGTGCTCGAAGTGTCTGTCGTTGCGATGCTCATCGTTGAATCAATCTCTTGCGTCCGCCCAATCGAGGTGTAATGATGCCCCATGAACGATGCACAGGCGAACGATGCACAGGCCCAACGTCCAGCGACACAACTGGCGCCGCCCACCCTCCTTTCCGATGCATTCGACAACCCGGAAGAAGTACTTGAGCTGATCGATCGCGGCGCACCCTATAAAAGCATCACCGCCGTTCAAAAAGAACCCGAAGGAACTCGTGCTGCGCCATGGTTCCGAAACTTTTGGGCCCTCGGTGGCAAAGTCATCTTCCCCGGCGCTGAGCAAGCCTTTCACAACCCAAACTTCGTTGAAGCGGCCAAAGAACACTTTGGTGCCCGGGTAATTTCGCCGCTTGCGATGATGACCAACCTAAACGCGCCGGCGCCAGCCGGGCAACCGCATCTGGATCTGCCATTCTTTCGCGGGGCTCACAAGCGTGAAGTGCCATTGTGGCTGCTGGCACCAATGGGTTACTCCGGATTGTTCCAGCGCTGGGCAATACCCGTCGCGTCGGTGATCACCTGGTTTTACGGCGGTAAGGGTGGTGAGTTCGAGTACTGGCCCGATGGTTTGCAGGCGGCGAGTGCGGTGCAAGAGAGTCTGTTTGATAATCAGGGGGTCATTGGCGATAACGAATACATGTACCACCGAGTGCGCCAGATCGGTGACGAGTCGAATTTTCTGCCGGACAATCAGATTCCGTTCGATGCGATGTTGGAGCGGACTAATGCGGGATGGCAGATTACCGCGCCAGCAGGCGAAGTAAGCGAAGTACTGGCTAGCTATGCTGCCGAACAGGTTCGTGCGTCAGTATTGTGGAAAGCGTATTGCTTTGCCGATCAGGCCCAGGCTGACGCATTCAACAATGGCACAGACAATCTGACGCCCAGGCAGATTGTCGACATCTTCCAGGCTGACTTGCAACACAGAGGCATCCGGATCGACCCGCCTGACAATGTGACCGAGCAGAGCGAATGGTCTCAGACCATTCAAAGCACCTATATAGCGCAAAGCTGACGTGATGGCTTCTTAAAAACCGAAATCTATCTGGCATGAAGTGCACTAAAGCGTGCAGCAGAAAAGACGCAAGTTATCCTAGAACCGATACCGCAACCCAAGCTGGAACGTCAGCGGGTTGTATTCCAGATCCCGAACGCTGCCCGGGTTTAAACTGCCCACTCGGATAAAGCGAACTTCTGTGCTCAGCGACCAGGTGTAGTTCGGTTCGTCATTCTCACCCGCCATCAACGAAAAACCGATATCCAGCGTGGGCGTCTTGAGCGACTGTGTCGATACATCACCCGCCCGGCACTGGCCGGCGAGCGCACGGCTCAGTCCGATCAGGCGTGGTGATCGGCATCGCGACGGCGATAAGCGGCCAGGGGACAGGGGACAGGGGACAGGGCGAATCAGTCAGTCCGGCACGGAACACCGTGGCGCGGGCGCTGCTGCGCGCCCGGTGTCGGGGCGCCGCAAGCAATGCCCCGATCGGCGGGCTGGCCCGCACTTTGTGGCCCGGGTAGTGAATTCTGACCGGCTAGCTGCGCCGGTTTGGCCTGTTTTTTCCCACGTCGCCCGCCAGGCACCGACATTCGGATACTTTGCAAATGGTCTTTAAAATTAATATCGGCTGGCTGGATTGTCCCGGAGATGCTGGCGATAACCGACAACACGGCCGGCTTTCAGGAAAATTCTGTGACAAATAACATCCGCGGCGCCATTTACATGAGCGTCAGCATGGCTGGCTTCAGCCTGAACGACGCGTTGATCAAACTGGTCTGTGCCGATCTGCCGCTGTTCCAGGCCATATTTGTGCGCGGCCTGTTAACCGTTCTGCTGATGACGGGTGTCGTCTGGCATATCGCGCCTGGGTGGCCGACACTTGCGCCGCGTGATATCCGCTGGCTGGCACTGCGGATGGCCGGCGAAGTCGGCGGCACGCTGTGTTTTTTGACCGCTTTGATCCACCTGCCACTGGCAAACGCAACCGCCATCCTGCAGATGATGCCAATGGTGATGACGCTGGCTGCTGCATTGCTGCTTGGAGAACAAGTCGGCTGGCGCCGCTACCTGGCCGTGTTGATCGGTTTTGCCGGCATGCTGCTGATTGTCCGGCCCGGTGCCGACGGTATAAGCATTTATGCGGTAATGGCACTGGGTGCGGTTGTCTTCTTTTGCCTGCGCGACCTTGCCACCCGTCAGATCTCCGGGCAATTACCGGCTGTTGTGATTACCCTGGTGACCAGCGTGACCATTACCACCACCGGCGCCGTGCTTACCGCGCTAACGGACTGGCAAACGATGCGCGTTGACCAGTTTGCTGGCTTGGCTGTTTGTGCAGTTGCGGTGGCCGCCGGCTACCTGTTCGGAGTCAGCGCAATGCGTTGTGGCGATGTCAGTGCGGTGTCCCCGTTTCGATACGCAATTTTGCTGTGGGCAATCCTGCTCGGCATTCTTTTCTTCGGTGAATACCCGGACTGGCAAATGCTGCTGGGGGCTGCCATCCTGGTAATTGCCGGGCTGTATACCGTTCACCGGGAGCGCCAGGTGGCTAAACAGACGACCCGCACATCGCCAGCCGATTGAGGCGAGCAGTTCTGTTCACAATCGGCAATGCGACAGATTGCAACGAGCGTTCGCTTTTTAGATGGAACCCATTAAGTATTTCCCGGCGAATAGTTAGACAGAAAGTCAGCAAAAACGGAAACCAAACTCTGCCGATAAGACTTTTCTGGCCAGACTGCAAAATATTCTACTTCGGGGAGTTTCCAGTCCTCAAAAATGCGGACCAGCTTTCCTTCTTCGACGCCGCGTTGTGCATACTCCACGGGCATTACTACGACGCCTATGTCCATGCAAGCGTATGAGTAGAGAGCACTGATACTGTCAACTTGAAGTCGGGCCTGATCATGAATTGAGAGCCTTTGAGTCTCGCCAGTATCGGATTTCAATACGAACAAACGTTTGCGATGTCGGTATGTGATCCAGTCCCATTCCATCAGTTCCCTGGGGTGAGCCGCATTCGATTGATCGGCAAAATAGCGCTTACCCACGAAGACAGCCCGTTCAAATTTTCCAAGCTTGCGAGTCGTGGCTTTACCTGTGCCGAATTGCCCGGAACGGATACACAGGTCGTAACCGTCCTGTACGGGATCAAGTGCGTTATCCGTGAAATCTGCGGTCACGTGCACTTGAGAATGCAGCGCAATGAACTGGCCAATGGCCTGCGAGAGACGCGAAGACAACAAGTACGTAGGCACTGAGATTCGGAGCGACCCCATCGGAACTGATCTGGTTTCCCTGAGTTGGTTTAACCCCCTTTCTGCAACCTCCAGGATCCCGGATGTGTGGGCAAAGA
>JBAUID010000144.1:0-15247 GCA_049680625.1 Burkholderiaceae bacterium
GATAGGTGCTACTCATCCAGTTGACTACGGGTATTGATCCGGCAGCTTCTGCGAGCTTTTCAATGAACTCTGCAATATTGGCCATGCCGTCGGCCAGTGCGCGTAGTGGCTCGGGCGGCGTTGTTCCGGCGTTGTTCCGGCGTTGGTTTCGGTCAGGTAGGCAAAGGCGGCATTGGGGTCCCTGGCTATTCGTACACCACCCGCGGAACAAACCGAATACCACCCGGCGTACTGTTCTTTTCGACGAGCAACACGTCTGCACCCTGGTCAAACGCCTCGATTGCCGCAGCAGCCCCGGCAAAACCATAGCCAATGACCGCGACGTCAACGGTACGGTGCCAGTGTTCTACCTTCAATGTCATTTGTGCTCCCGGGCCTGGTTGGCGTTGGCCCACCGATGGGCTCGGTCCAGAAAAAATACTACTCGCTTACCCGGGCGGCTGGCAGCTTTCGTTTCACATTCATGAACCCGCGGCCACTGATGAATCCGTCGCCTTTCCCTATTAGCATAGAGAATCAGAAGACCTGATGGGATGTTTGGCCCTGGTTCTTGGTAAAGTCCCGGATCAGGTCTCTGATACAGGTTTAACCGATGACTGCGCGCGCACCTATTGCCGAACTCGATACCCACGAGGTGTTCAACATGCCGCCCCTGGCCGCTGACCAGGACCTGTGGACCGATGACACCGCGTTGCGTCACTGGGCTGATGTCATGGGCGGTGATGTACACCACCAGGCACTTCATCAGGCGGGTCTCGCTGCGGGCAGCAATACAACATTTGAGCTTGCCGACCAGGCGAACCGTCACGGTCCGGAACTGAGGGCCTTCGACCGCAACGGCATGCGGATCAACGCAGTGCAGTTCCACCCTGCCTACCATGACCTGATGGCCATGGCGATCAATCATCGCGCCCACGGTTTTGCCTGGGCAAATGAAGGCAATGCGGGACATGTCGGTCAGTCCGCCCTGTTCTACATGTTCTGCCAGCCGGAAGGCGGGGTCATGTGCCCAATGGCAATGGCTTACTCAGTTGTACCGTCATTGCGCAGCACGCCGGAAATTGAACGGGCCTGGATGCCGAAACTGTTGTCGACCCGGTATGACAAGCGTGACATTCCGGTGTCTGAAAAAACAGGCGCCATGCTCGGCATGTTCATGACCGAGAAACAAGGCGGCTCCGATGTCAGAACGAACAGTACGGTGGCGGTGCCGGCCAGCGCCCAAACCGGTATTGGGGCCAATTACCTGATTACCGGGCACAAGTTTTTCTGCTCGGCACCCATGTCTGATGCCTTTCTGATCCTGGCCAAAACCGATGAGCACAGCATCTCCTGCTTCCTGGTGCCACGCTGGCGCCCCGACGGCAGCCGCAACAACCTGATGCTGATGCGACTGAAGGACAAACTGGGCAACCGTTCCAATGCATCCTCCGAGATGGAGTTTCGCAACACCTACGGCGTGATGATTGGTCAAGAGGGTCGCGGCATTCGCACAATCCTCGACATGGTCACTGGCAACCGGCTGTATTGCGCGATGTCTTCTGCCGGCATCATGCGCCAGGCCCTGGTGCAGGCACTGCACCACACCCGGCACCGCAAGGTGTTCGGTAAGCTGCTGATTGACCAGCCCCTGATGAAAAACGTGCTGGCCGACATGGCCATTGAGGTTGAGGCGTCCGTTGCCCTGGGCCTGCGAATAGCTCGTGCGATGGATCATCCGGACAATCCAACTGAAACCGCACTGGCGCGAATTGGCACCGCGGTCGCAAAGTTCTGGAACACCAAGCGGTGTCCGTCGTTGGTTGTTGAAGCACTGGAGTGCCATGGTGGACCTGGATATATTGAAGAGTCGATCATGCCGCGCCTGCACCGGGAATCTCCGCTGAACTCAATCTGGGAAGGTTCGGGCAACATCATGGGCCTTGATGTCATGCGTGCCATGGGGCGTGAGCATGAAACGCTTGAAGCCTTTCTTGCAGAAGTGGAAACCGCAAGGGGTCGCGATCGTAACCTTGACCAGGCGATTGACCGGCTAAAAGATGACGTCGGCAATACGAAAGACCTCGAGAGCCGCATGCGAACAATTACCGAGCAGATGGCATTAACACTGCAAGGGGCGTTGTTGACCGCACATGCGCCTGATTCGGTAGCATCTGCTTTTTGCCAGTCCCGGCTGGCACCCCGCTTCACCGGTGCGTTCGGCACCCTGCCCGCCGGTCTTGACCTGGACGCAATTATTCAACGGGCGTTGCCCGCGTAGTCCTGACCCGGCTACTCCTGCAATCCGAACCGCCCGTACAACTCGGCCGGCGCATCGTTGGTACGCATGAGTGCGGTCATGCTGTAAATCATCTTGTTTGCGACAGCAGAATCGTTGATTGGGTTTTCTTGATACGGGTCAGCGTCCAGGTTGTACAGCGCCGATACCGCTTCATCCAGTGCGCCGCCCTGCATCGGTGGTCGTCGGGCATCGTCGCGTGCCAGAATTTTCAACAGCGACCGCCCCTGCGAGAATTGCCGATGGGAATTTTAAAGGCCATTTGCAAAGTATCCGAATGACGGTGCCAGGCGGGCGACGCGGGAAAAAACAGGCCAAACCGGCCCAGCTAGCCGGTCAGAATTCACTACCCGGGCCACAAAGTGCGGGCCAGCCCGCCGATACGGTACGTCACCGCCGCGGCCTGCAGTGGCCAAAGGGCACTGGCCAGATCCGCCTCACGGGCGGCGGCGGGTAGTATAAACACCGATTGGCTAAGGAGCGCTACACTCGGCGCCACTAAGCCGTGCAGTTACCAAACGTTCACTTACCGCCCCATTACTGGATACTGTAGTTATACAAACAGCTGGTTGCGCTTTTACGGCCAACGCGAAACGACAAGGCGGCATATTTCGATGCGTATCGCTGGAACGGTTATCGGGCATCACGAACCGGCCTGCAAGCCAATGGCCGATCAGGCCGAGGAGTAACGCATGTTCCGGACACCTTACCCCGGCGTCCGACGAATTCACAGGCCTCATCATTGGCGCGCGATTCGCAGGCCGCGATTGCTTCGGGCGGCGGTCCCTTTCGTTGTCCGCCAGCCGGTTGCGCCATGGCAGAGCCAATCAACGAAAGCGACACGCCAGCCGTGAAAACCACGGGTACCAGCCTGGAGGTATGACGTGTGCCACTGACGAGAATGCGTTGCATCATGTTCATTTCTTACGATCCTTGACGTTGCACCGGCGATTACCGGCTTCGCGATCCATGATGCCGGCAGAATGTGGACCAAATGTGCGCGGATCGGCACTTTCGCTCCACCCTTGCCAATTCATACTGTCTCCACAATTGCCTGCTTAAATCGGCACCTCATGCAACTACGTATTGCCCACACTCTATCTCTGTTGTTGGTGACTACGGTCCTCGTCACCGTGTTTGCGATGGCAGGCGTGGCCGCCTGGAACCTAAAGAACGGATTCACCGATTACCTGCTTGGACGCGATGTCGAGCGCCTTGAACAGTTTGCGGATTTGGTCAGTGAGATGGCGGGCGATGCGGGCGGCCTGTCAGCGCTGCTCCAGCAAACGAGCATGCGAGATTTGCTGCGTCGTTTCGCCCGACAGCAAGGCACGGCGCGTGATCGGCCGCCGCCGCCACGCATGAAACAGTGGCGCGATGATCAATTACCAGGCCGTGCCGCACCACCACCGCGCGCAGGCCGTCCAGATAATGACGCCATGCCTCGACCTCACCGTCCGCCGCCGCGCCGCCCCCCACCTCCTCCCGATGACTTCATTGCTCGGATCACGTTGGTTAACCTCGATGGACAGGCACTGCACGATCGACCGGGCCGAAGGCCTTCCCGGCAAGCGCCGGGCGCCGCTGCCGACGAGTATGTCGAACGACCCATTACGCTAAACGGCACGGTTGTCGCGCTGGCGCGCATGCGGGTGAGCGACAGGGTTCCGGACGCGGTGGAAACACGTTTTTTGCGCTCGCAGTACATGGGAATAATCGGCGTCTCTGCCGCATTGCTGATCCTTGCGCTAGCCGGCGCCTGGTGGTTCGCACGCCGCTGGGCGAAACCCTTGCAGGCGCTCCAATCGGCCACTGAACGCATTGCACGGGGCGAGTTCGATATACGACTGCGCGGCCGAGAGCAAGGCGAAGGACGTACCGACGAAGTCGGCGACCTCGTCCGCGACGTGAACCGCATGGCCGACGGCTTGCAACAACTGGAAAGCGCACGTCGACGCTGGCTCGCTGAAATCTCGCACGAGTTGCGTACACCACTAACGACATTGCGCGGCGAGATCGAAGCACTGCTCGACGGTGTCAGGCCACTGCGGACGCAGGCGGTGGTCTCTCTGCATGAAGATGTCTTGCGCCTGAGCAAACTCATCGATGACTTGCACCTTCTGGCAATGTCGGACCTACAGTCGCTGCCGAGCCATTTCGAGGACCTTGACGCGGTGGCGCTGGTTCGGCGCATTGCCGAACGCTTTAGAGCGCGTGCACACACCGCTGGTTTGGCAGTAAAAATTGATACGGGTTCGCTAACGGCAGTACCGGTCGCCTGGGATGGATCGCGCATTGAACAACTGCTAAGCAACCTGCTGGAAAACAGCCTGCGCTATACCGACGCGCCGGGCCAGATCACGATTACCCTGAGACACAACACCAAGGGTCTTGTCATCGACATTGAAGACAGTGCGCCCGGCGTGCCCAAGGCGGAGATATCGCGCCTGTTTGAGCCGCTATATCGAGCAGACTCGGGCCGCAGCCGAATCCGTGGTGGTAGCGGCCTGGGCCTGGCAATCTGCCACGCCATTGTGGCCGGCCACGCGGGCACGATTGACGCACGGCCCTCGTGGCTCGGTGGGCTCCACCTTCGAATTGAGCTGCCGGAAACCCCCGAGATATCGGTCGCGTCGACGATGACCCACAACCGAACGAAATCATGACAGAACCAACGCATGTGCTGGTTGTTGAAGATGACCCAAAGATCGCACAGTTGCTGCTCGATTATCTGAGTCAGGACGGCTATTCGGCCAGCGTCATCGCGGACGGGCGGCTCGCCCTCGCGCAGATCGAGCATGCACCACCGTCGCTTGTCATTCTGGATGTGATGCTACCCGGACTAAGCGGCATCGAAGTGTGCACCGGCGTACGCAAGTTCAGCGACGTTCCAATCATGATGCTGACGGCTCGCATCGATGAGGTCGACCGCTTGATCGGCCTAAACTGCGGTGCTGACGACTACGTGTGTAAGCCCTTCAGTCCGCGTGAAGTCATCGCCCGCGTCAAGGCATTGCTACGCCGCAGCGCCCGCACAGGCACCTCGACGGGGTCAAAAGCCTGGACGGTTGACAACACGGGTCAGCGCATTGCATGGCGCGGGCTATGGCTGCCACTTACACAGCTCGAGTTTCGCATGTTGCGCCTTCTGACTGAGCATCCGGGGCGCGTGTTTGCGCGGGCGCAACTGCTAGATAGTCTGCATGACGATTTGCGAGATGTCAGTGATCGCGCGATTGATAGCCACATCAAAAACCTACGCCGAAAGATCGAAGCCGCAGAACCCAATTGCCAGTGCATCGCCTCGGTCTACGGCGTCGGCTATCGCTTCGACCCGCCCGAGTGAACGCACTCAAGATTGTCTGGTGCAGGCGCGCGGCCGGCGCCGGATGCAGCTGGCCCGGATGCGGGCAATCTTTATCGTTACATCGTCTGTCATGACAACTTGCGCCCGCCAAACCGCCTACCCGCGCCAAAGTCGCCAGCCAGGCGGCCAACATAAACCAAACCCCCTTTGCAGACCCTGGAACCCGCTCAGCGCAATGCCGGCAGCGAGTGCGACCAGTAACTGCGCCGCTTCGATGCCCAGATTAAAACCAACCAAACCCAGTATGCGTGCCGACGGGTCAAGCCCCAGGTTGACCAGGGCACCGGCGAATCCAAGACCGTGAATCAGCGCACAACCGAAGATCAGACCCAAGCGCCACCCGGGCGCCCGCAGCCTGCGACTTCGCGACGACAACCGCTCGAACACCAACATGGCGACAACAGTCGCTGCGATGGCCGGCTCGACGATGACCGCCGGAAGACTCAGCCCGAAGACAACAACCGCCGTCAGCGATATGGCATGGCCAACGGTAAACGTCGTCAGCGCAAGCGCAATCGCGCGCCATCGCCAGCCGGTCGCCAATACAATCAGCAAGAACAACAAATGATCCAAACCGAAAAGCACATGCTCGGCACCCAGGCGCGCATTGTCACGCAACACCTGCCAGGGGCCCGGCATCAGCTCGGTGATCTGCCGGGTAGGCGTCATCTCGATTTTCTGAGTGCGGCCCGCGTGGCGCACCAGAATCAGCTGACGCTGGGTATCTGCGGTTTGACCAAACAGGCTGAATCGCAGTCTGAATTTCGGGCTTAAAGGCGACAAGGCTTGCTGTTCAGCATTGATCGCAGCAATCCCCGTCGCGAATGGAAAACGCCCCATCACCACAAGGTGGGATGCCGGCGCCGTCGGCGTGCTGTCATTGGGCGCCAGGTTAAGCATCAGCCCCTGTAATTCGATCGGACCACTTTCGCCAATCAGTTGCACAGCACGGGTCACTTGAGTACTGATCTCTTTGGCATGCGTGCGCAACTCGCCCATCGACAAGCGGCCATCTGCATTGTCATCAACGTGCGTAAACGCCGCTACCGGCACAGACAGCACAACATAGCCACCCGTGTTGACCAGATTCAGGGTGCCGCGCTGGGCATTCATCAAATGCGCCTGTGCCGTTGACATCGCCGCGATTAGCAGCAGTAATGCCGCTAACAAACTCTTGCTCACGACCCAGAAACCAGTGAACGGCCGTGAGTAGGGGTTAGCGGCGAAGCCAGCCAAGCTGCCACCGCTGTGTAGCTTCAAATCGCGCACGGTCTATCGCACCGGGCGTGCCGTACCACCATCGGCACCGCCTCCGCCGGAATACGAACCCTTTACGCAGCGCTGAAAAAACGGATACGTGTCCGTTGCATAGTAGTGATAGATGCCCTCGGGAAACTCCGGTGTCACCCCCGTGCGCCCGTTACATTCATCAAGATCGCCCGAGCCGGCGACAAACTCCCAGTCCTGTCGAAAGGTGCCCAACAGATAGGTGTCGGTGTCGGGCCGGTTATCGGGCACCGTCTCAACCAGTTGATAGCTGCCGGTCATGACCTTGATCGGTGAGGTGGCATCAGCGGCATCGGTGTATCCGTAGCGGGCGTACACCGGGAAGCCGTCCGCCGCCCAGCCGATCAGGGTCATCGCAACGTTGCCGCCGCTTAACTTAGCGACCAGCCCCTCAGGCATACCGTGATAGTGATACAGGCCACCGGGTTGAATATGGGCGTTGCTGTCGTCGGTGGAGAAGAAGTACGGCTGGGTTAGCGCTTCGATACTCCAGTTGCCGCTTGGGTCTGCCGGGCTGCATATCGCGCCGGAATCGTCGCACGAGCCGCCCGTGCCCGGATCAGCCTTTACACCATTGAGCATGAATGCCACGACCCCTGCGGGCCCGCCGAGCGGCGTCGCCGTGCCGTCATACGCTGGCTCCAAGCTGAATGTCGCGGACACATCCTGAGGCAGGATGGTTTGATTCTGCGCCTCGATAAATGGGCCGGCATCATGATCGGGGATACCGTTGGCCGTCAGCATTCGTTGCGTGTCATCGCACGACCATGCGACCGTACTCGTGTCATTGACCCACGCATTGGTGTTGAACTCGCTGTAGGTGTAGGTGCAGGCTACGGCGGCCGTACTTGCAGCACCGCTTACGACCACGCCTGGCGTGCTCGACTCATTGTTCGACTCATTGTTCGACTCATTGTTCGACTCGCTGCTGTCGCCTGCTGTTGCGGTCGTATCAGTCGTGTCGGTCGTGTCAGTGACGGGGTCATCGTTATCGCCGCACGCTGCGATGCTGACAACAACCAGCATCGCAGACAGCATTGGCAGGAACCGCAAAAGTGGAGTTTGTGTTGCGCGGGGGCGTTTCATGGCTTATTCCTCGGCAGAAGTAAGGATAATTGGACTGCTCAACGGCCAATGATCGGTCCCAAACATGGAGGAATAATGGATCGTGGTTTTTGTGACGCCTGCGTGTTCCAGCGAGCGATGATTACCGCTGCCGGGGCCACCGAAGCCCTGACCGCCCAGGAGATAACTCGGGCGCCGCGTTGACCGACTTCGCCTATCGCGAAAAAGCGCGCGCCCGCATTTCGCGGTAATTCTTTGCGAATACAAAGTAGCGGCTGAGGTTGAACAGGGAAACCCCTCTTTTGGTAGGTACTGATTGACTATCTAAACGTCAATCTTCTCACCCGTTCGCTACTAACCAAATTTGGAAATTCCCTTCGTATTCAGTACCCGCTGGACACGTTTTCTTCCAGCTTAAACTGGCTGACCGTTTTGTGCGAGCAAAGATAGTATGCTTTGTGCCAGCGCACTAGCCAATCGACGTCGCGGCCTGGCCCTGCCAAGTAAACCCTGGCGCAATTCAATTTCAACACCGGCGTAGCAAAGCGGATCGAACTGCATTCTAAGCGCGGTGGTCAGGCCATCGTCAGTACCCAGATACGGTTGATTCGCGCGATAGCGCAAACCGCCCGGCAGCTGACTCAGCGACGACAGCCAGCGATCACAAAACGACGCTTCACTGATTCGGTCCGGGTCAAACAACAAACCCACATCCACGTTGCGTTGCTCACCATGAAATATGTCAACAAATGAATGCACACCAACGTGCAAAACCTGATGTCCTTCAGCAATCGTTTCGGCAATTAACGCATGCACCCGGTTGCGATGCGGCAGGTAATACTGATCGATGATGCGCAAGCGCTGACTTTCATTCAGGCTGCGACTCATTTCACTGAATACCTCCGGGTTATCCAGCGACCGGTTAAGGTCAATCAGTAGACGGGTTGCACTGGTGGACAGTAGCGGCGCCGCCAACAACGCTGGCGGCCAAGTCGCGGAAGTTGCCGGTGTCGGCGATGTCGGCAATGTCGACGTAACCCCGAGATAGTCCTCCATCCCTTGTGCGACTGATAACGCACCTATATCAGATCCCCGGTGGCTGCGCAGGGCTAAGCGATGTTCGCGGAACAAACGCCGCCAGCGCGCCGGCACAACACGACTCGCATGCTCGCAAGTCAGAACAATCCGGGTCGGCAACCAGTCCGGACAATTGGACACGAAGTTACCCGACACGAAACAAATCGCCGGATTGAAGACAATCCGCCAATTCCGTGTAAACCGCACGCTGCGCGGCCCGGCCTGGCGTTGACGGCAGGCTGGTTCGAATGCGAGTCGATAACGAACCAGCGGGAACCAAGCGGCGCAAAAGTGGTGTCCAGGTGCCGTCCAGCGGCATTACTTGTTCGAGCAAGGCCATCCACAGTTCACCAGCGGTGATTGGCGTTACCGGCAAACCAAAGGCCGCAAGCAGTTTTGGTTCGCGGATCACCGCCTGTTCTGCATGCCGAACCGTATCGGTAAACACCGGGTAGAGCGCGTCAGTGGCCAATAACTGCTGGCTGGTGTAACTACCCCAACGTTCTGCCACCAGCGCCCGCAAAACGCCAACAACCAAGGCCGCAATGGCGAGATCAGCCTCTGGGCATTCCTGAATGTCGAGCACACGTATTTCAATTGCGCCCCGGTCAAAGCGCGCGATAGCACCGCGGGCATTGGCGAATTCTTCACGCAAATGACCTTCAGGGTCCAGTGGTGCCAGGTCGTCGTATAGTTTTTCGAGAATATCTCGCTGGTAATCAGCCGGCGTAAACACCGGCTCTGGAATCACCTGACCAGTCATCATCGGCACGCGGTCCGAATTGGTCTGGTAAACCGCCAGTCGGTAATCCGCCAGGCTCATCATCTGCCCGTCAGCCAGCGGTGAACTGGCCGCGAGCGCAGGCAGCAACGGCAACACTAAACGGATAGCTGCATGCAACCGGCCGAATTCATCATCATTGGCAAACGGCAAATTGATATGGGTGCTTTGCAGGTTGCCCCACCCGTGCCCGTTACAGCCGAATATCCGATCGTAAGTCTGATAGATCTCATTGTATTCATGCGGCCACAACTGGGTTTCTTTATCCGGGTTCATCCATGGGTGCATACCGGTTGGCAACAACCGGCAATTCATCGGCGCCAACAGGGTATTGATCTTTCCGACATGGCTTTGAAACGGCACCAATAAACTGTCGAGGCAGGCAACCGGTTTCGCCGCCTTCAACTCAACCACGTGTAAGGCCAGTTCATTAGACCAGGAAACCACCCCTTCGGCGCCGTCCGGATACACATCGGATACGCTGGCCCCGGTTGCTTCTCGGAACAATGCGTCACACATCGGACGGACATCCAGCGTGTCAGCATCGACAATCATGTATTCCAATTCGATACCAAAGACGTCAAACAATCCATACGGACTGGGCACAGCGCGCGGCGCGGTCATCGCGCTTCCAGCCGGGTTAGAAAGTACTGCATGATTTTCAGGTAAAGCTGATCTCCCAGAACACCATCTTCAACCCCGGTATCAATACTGGGATTATCGTTCACCTCGATTACCACGGCTTTACCATTGACAACTTTCATATCCACGCCGAACAAACCATCGCCCATTAAATTGGCCGCTTTCACAGCCATGCTCACAACGGATTGGGGTGCATCAGCAATGGCGACGGTTTGAGAACCACCCTCGTGCACACCGTCATCGTCGCGTTTTACAATTTGCCAGTGGTTGGGCGCCATTTCGTATCGGCAGGCAAAAATCGGTTCGCCGCCAATCACTCCAATCCGCCAGTCGAAATCGGTGGGCATATATTCCTGGGCAATCAACAAATCGGTCTGGGCAAACTGTTTGTCCAGGCGGGCCTGCAACCCAGTTTCACCATCAATCCGAAACACCCCGGCCGAAAACGCACTGTCCGGCTCTTTGATAACACACGGAAATCCAAGCGTACGTAAGCTTTCCAGTGCATTATCCCGATTAATAATAATCGTTTTAGGCGTGGCAATTCGATGCCGGGTCAGGGTTTCAGCCAAGAATACTTTGTTAGTACAGCGCAAAATTGCACCAGGGTCGTCAACCACAACAAGGCCGGCTGCTTTTGCCCGCCGCGCGAATCGGTAGGTATAGTGATTTACATAAGTTGTGTCACGAATAAATAGCGCATCGAATTCGGCGATCCGGCCATAAGCGTCTTTTTCAATCAATTCGCAACGCATTCCAAGTGCCTCGCCAGCCTCGACGAACCGCTTCAGCGCTGCGGCGTCAGATGGCGGCATCGGGTCGGACGGATCGTGCAAAATTGCCAGATCAAATCGAGCTGCAACGCTTGCCTTGGTTTTAGCCGGGGTCCGTTTCAGGTATCGGACCGCTTGTTCGACAAGAAAGGGCCGGTGTGTGTCCGGCACTTCGGATAAACCGAGGACTCGCAAGCCACTTAGCTGCCAGCGACCGTTGCGTTCAAAACGGGCACGCAGCAAAGGGGCAGGAAACGCATTGAAAACTGCCAGGGCGAGGCGTTCATGAGTCGCCGCCATATTGCGGCCGAAGTAAATGCTCAAGTCAAACCGATCAGCTTCAATACGTCTCAGGCTTTGTTGAATCTGCTCATCAAAACCCTGGGATGCCAGCTTAACGACAGGCGCCAGCCTGAGATCCTGAACGGCGGTTAACGACGGCAATGGTCGGTGGCCGCGTGCTTCAGCGAGCAGAGAAACGTAATAACCCGCCGCCTGGTATTTAAATGACCGGCACAGGTTAAACACTTTTCTGCCGGGCCCCTGGGCAAGCTGCGGGTCTGACAAATACTGATACGAAGAAACCAGCTGGGTGCCTGGGATTTCCAGCGGCCATCGACGGGGTGAATCAACAACAACCAAAGGGATCATTGATCACCCCGATTAGTTTTCTGGTTCAGAGGGGTCGGTATTTTCTCCGGCTCTATAACCAACAAGTTGGCATCGTAAGTAAGTACGCCCAACATAATGGATGCGATCAGGCGTGACATTGGCACCTGATAGTGTTGGGATGCAAACCCGGGGTTGTCAGCCAGTGGGTCCGAAATAGAAACCTGGCGCTTAACCGGATTAAAACCGTTGATAACAACAAAATGTCCGGTGGGTTCGCCGCGGATATCGTCGTAGACGTCTGATGGTCCAAATTCCCGGGCACAACGGTACAAATAAGTTGCGCTCAGCCCGGTCAGAATCGGCCCGCGCTCACGCAGCAGCCGCGAGATCAGTACGCTATTGAGTTCCCGAAAGTGAATCTGTCCGCCAAGCCGCAAAAATTCGAGGTACGAAGCCGTCGCCACACCAATGCGTGAATCGGCGGGCTGTTTTTCTGACTTTGACTTTGCCTCGAGCTGGCGGGTGAGCTTGTCCGTTAATCGTTCGGCGGATGCATCACCGCGCTTGTCAAACCAGGTCGGGTCAAAGACTTGTACGTTAAAAGTAAACAAATGGGCACGATATTCACGGCGCAATGCATCAACCCCCAGCATAACGGCCAAAGTACCCTGACCTTTGTCAGTTACGGTACGAAACGATTCGATCACATCAGTCAGAGATATGCCGTCATTCCAATACTGATAGACCGCGTGTAAGCAAGTCGGGCCGCAGGTTTCATCGTCTGGCTGCGGCCGGATATTTACTGTTAATGTGTGCTCGCTCACTGCTTGCCTCAGCATGAAAAAGTGTTCGATGGAGCCAGCAATGAGAAAGATCACCGACTGGGGTCGCGCCGGTTGAGCACTATCGCTGCGTATCAACTGGCGTATCAATGCTGCCTGGGTCAACGTGTAATTCCGGCTCGACGATCAGCTCTGGCTCTACAGCCTCGGCAATTGATGCCCCAGGTACGGTCGGGTCGGTTTTTCGTATGCGCTCGCGATGCCAGACATACAGGCCGGCGCAAATCAGCATAGCCATTCCCAAAAAGGTTGTGCTGTCCGGCAAGCTATTGAATACCAGTGCGCCAATCAAAATCGACCAAATCATCGTCGTATACGAAAACGGTGCCAGCACTGACGCGGAGGCCAGCATGAATGCACGAATTACCAGGTATTGGGCAGCCGCGTTGCACAAAGCCACCGAAATCAACAAAGCCCACTGTCCAAGGTCGGGTACGCGCCAGACCGTATACGCCAGTGGCGCTGCGGCAATAAAGCCCACCATGCTGGACCAGGTCAATACCGTCAGCGGCGCTTCGGTGTCGCGCATCATACGGGTAAGAATCAGACCAACCGCCCAGCTCAGCGACGATACAAGGGGCAACAGCATTGCCCATTGAAAACTGGCAGTGCCGGGCCGCAGGATAAGCAACACACTGGCAAAGCCAACGAAAATCGCTGTCCAGCGATGGATACCAACTTTTTCACCCAACAATGGAATGGATAGTGCTGTCACGTACAACGGCGCCATGAATCCGATCGCCGCACAGACTTCAAGCGGTAAGTCCGCCAGGGCAAAGGTATACAACAAACTCGACGCCGCCAGCAACAAACCACGAAGGCTTTGCAGCATCGGCCGGCTTGTATACAAAAATCCGCTTAACCCACCCCTGCGATACATCAGCAAGGGCAACAACAACGCAAGAGCTACCGCATAACGGACAAAAATAATCTGCGGCGCGGAAAAGCTGGCGGTAAGGTACTTGCCGCCACCATCGTTAATTGAAAACAACAACATGGCCAGCGAGACCAGGCCAATGGCAAGCAATGGCCGGCCAGTGTCGGGGGCGTCGCGGCCGGCGACAGAATCTGACGACACCAACGACTTTCTGGTCAAGACAAACACCGGGTTTGAGCGGAACTGGCTGAGGTCTGGCCGGCATCGACGTTGACAATGAATGACACCGCGCCAGCACCTCAGAATTTTGGACCAGCAATTATGCGCGGGCTGTCTGCCGTCGATACGGGCATTTTTTGCTGGTCGCAAAAATACATCAGAGATTGCGGGCCACCGGACGGATAGTGAATTTCCCACTGCGCTCACCAAAATTGCCATTTGGCTTATTTGGTGCTAAATTATGCCATATTGTATATTTGTTCGGGAGTCCTAAGTGCCCCAACTGCAACCCATCCCAAGCACCCCGGAAATTTTCACACCCGGGCCGATCACGGCGGGCGAAGCTGCCGCCTTGTTCCGTGCGGTCGTGAACCTGTTCCGCTTGTGGGGAGTGACTGACAACGAGGCAGCCACCTTGCTCGATTTACCGGTGCGCACTTATACCCGCTGGAAAGCGGACGGCGCCGGCCGCATTAGTCGCGACGGCAAAGCACGGTTGTCCCACCTTATTGGCATACACAAAGCCCTGCGCATCATTTTTCGCGAACCACAACGTGGCTACGCCTGGATCAAAAAACCCAATACCGTGCTCAACGGCCGCAGCGCGCTTCAAATCATGCTCGGTGGTGAACTCACCGACTTAATGCGGGTGCGACACTTACTCGACGCTGAACGCAGCTTGTGGTGAAGCTGGATCCGACCGCAATACCCACGACCCAGGTGAACTGGCCGGGGGCCGTGCGCATTATTCGTGGCCGGTATCCGCCAATCGACTTGTTTGAGGACATTGCCGACCCGGCTGATTGGCCGCTATTGATTTCAGCCGAAATGAAAACAAACCCCCGCCTGATGGAAACACTGGGTCAACTCGACCGGGTACCGCCGGCGCGGCGGGTTGCCGGCCCGGGTGCCAGCTATCTGATGTCACCGTTCACACATATTTCAACCGACCGTCCCAGCCGCTTTTCCGACGGCAGCTTTGGCGTACTGTATGCCGCGCAGCAATTTGAGACTGCCGTGTTTGAAACAGTGCACCACCATGGCCGCTTCATGGCCGCAACCCATGAAGCGCCGGGCTGGACGTCGCAGTTTCGCGAGATTGTGCTCGACATTGGCGCCAGTCTTCACCAGCTCACCGACAATCCGAAACGCTATGCGGCGCTTCGCGACCCGGAGCATTACGCGACCGCCCAATTGCTGGGTAGTGCATTGCACGCAGCCGGCTCAAACGGGGTTGTATACCCAAGCGTGCGCCATGCAGGTGGTACATGCGCCGGTTTGTTTTGGCCTGATCTGGCCTGCAACCCACGCCAGGGTCGCGACCTGGCCTACCACTGGAACGGCAATACTGTCGATATCGTCCGGGACGCCGGTAATGCAAAAGTGTGGCGAATTCAGGCTTGAGGCTGGTCGCTTCAGTGCCCTGA
>JBAUID010000145.1:0-12017 GCA_049680625.1 Burkholderiaceae bacterium
TTGGTGTCGACAACGAGGCCTATCACTGGGCGCCTCATCGCAGTCTGAACAGTCAGCGTGGAGACGGCTGGCCGGTTTCGCCAAAAGTCGATATTGCCCAGGTTGAATGGGCGCGCGAACGCGAAGCTTCGGGCGAGAAGCCGTAAACGGGCCGGCTTTGGTTGTCAACTCACTGCCGACTCACTGTCGATGGATGCAGCTTGCGCTTCCTTGTCATCCGGCGCCGCGATATAGTTGTCCCTCAATCGATACTTATCGGCAGGGATACTCATGGAGAATTCAGTACCTCCGGTTCGCCGTACTCTGATCGCCGAAGCCGTTGATCGCGTGCGCGAGATCGAGCAAGTACAAGGCGTCAATCCTGGCGCTTTGCAAGACATTGAATCCGTTCTGGTCGGGTTGACCGGGTATGGCGCCTTGTTTTCCGAAACCGAATTCCCCAATCCTGAACCTGGCCAGCCGGCGCGCCTGTATCCGCTGAGCGAAGACGCCGATAGCCGCTTCGCTTTATATCTGGTCTGCGCCCTGCCCGGTGGTTCGGTCAGACCGCACAACCACAGCACCTGGGCAGTGGTTGCGGGTCTGTCCGGTTGCGAAGAGAACCGCTTCTATCGTCGCGAATCGGGCGGTTATCAGCCCGGGGCTGCGACGATTGTTTTGGATCAGACGGTTCAGGTCACGCATGGACAAAGCGTTGCCATGATGCCCGACGACATCCACAGCGTCGCTACCCCGGGAGACGTACCTCGGCGCCATCTGCATATGTACGGACTGTCTCTGGAGAAGCTGCCCCAACGGCTGGCCTTCGACATGGCCGCTAACACCTGCGAGACGATGGAAATCAATCCCAAGATCGTGCACTCTTCCCCTTGAATGAGGGGTACAAACGCGAGGCAAACGGAGAAAAGCCAAAACGGCGCCCGGTCTAAACTTCGCGCCGATCGGCCCAGCGGTATTGCAGCAGGCGAAGAGGCGCAATTCGTCTGATCAATCCATGCGCCGGCAACGGAACCGGAACGGTCAGCGGGAGAGCCAGCTCATTTAACGGCGTACCAGTCATTGCCTTCGCAAATTGTTGGCCCAGGGCCGCTGACAAAGCAACACCCCGGCCGTTACAGCCGACCCAGGCATAGCCATTTGGGCCGAGCTGGTGAATTCTTGGCATGTAGTCGGTTGTCATGCCAAGAAAACCGTTCCAGACATATTCGATTTCAAACTCACCCGCACTTTTGAAAACACGTGCGAGACGTTTGCCAATCCGACGTTTCAGCCGTGCAGCGCCGTTGGCGCGAATCACCAGGGCACCCCCGGTGACCAGTCGGTTGCGCGCGTCATAACGCATAAAGTGTAAGTCGCCGTGGGTATCAGAAATGGCCTGGCGCCCCGGTATCACCTGTTGGCGCTGGGTGTCACTCAGTGGACGGGTTGCCAGCTGCCAGGACACCGCCGGCACAACTTCGTGGGCGATACGGGCAGCCAGGGTTTGGGAATGCTCTCCGGTATAGGCATGAGTTGCCAGCATGAGGCAAGGCGCGGTGACTCGACCGCCCTGGGTGCTTACCTGCCAGGCATTGTCTTTGTGCTCGATTCTCTGGGCGACGGTATGACAATAAATTTGTCCACCGTTAACAACAACCCGGTCGGCCAGTCCGCGTGCCAGGGCTAACGGATTGATATGTCCGCCTGTCTTGTTCCAGAACCCACCGTGCCAGATATCAGAGCCGGTTATGTCATGAATCTGCTGCGAGCTAAGAAGCTCAACCGGGGCACCGTGGCGCGACCATTGCTCTACTCGCGTGTCGGCAATTTTCATCCGCCCGGGGGTATGTACGGGTTGAACCCATCCGGTTTGCTCCGCCTCTGCCGCGATGTTTTCCTCTCGGATCAGACGGAACAAATTGTCCGCACTATCGCGCAGCATGGCAACGAAACGCTCCCCGGCCTCACCGTGACGACGAATGATGTCATCCGGGTTTGGACGGGTCAGGGTCGGTATGACCTGGCCGTTGTTGCGACCCGAGGCTCCCCAGCCTGGCTCAACCGCTTCAATTACCACAACGCGCAGCCTGCTTTGCGCAAGATGCAGAGCGGTGGATAAACCAGTGAAACCAGCGCCAATAACAACCGCGTCAGCTTCAATATCATCTTCCAGTGGCGCGCTTGCGGGCCATGCCGGGGTCACCGCCGCCCACAGGGAGGACGGCCATTGGTTGTCAGTCATTCGAAGTCATCGGGTAGGCGCCATTAGTAACTCAAGTCTTCATCCGTGTGGCCGCGTTGGTGTATCCACCGTTGCCACCATCAATAAAATGTACATGCAGACCTTCAGAGGGGTCAGTAACCAGGCAAGTCATTAAGGCCGTATCAGCAACATCAATGCCATACCGTATATTGCGGGCCGTACAATACGCTTTCAGATATTCACTAATCTCGTCAATGCCTTTTGTGGTGCAGTCCAACACAAAACACAGAGTCTGATCAAACTGACAAAAATCGGTGTTGGTGGCCATCTCTTCGCGATAGCTCACCGGGTCGAATTTCCCAACGACACGCCCGCGAGAAAAAATAAGAAACGCCAGCAAAGTTTCTACCAAGAGCTTTGCGGTTGTCATCGCTAATAAGCCACCTTTATGACGAGCCTTTGCCTCAAGCATGAAATTTTTTGGCGGCCAGCTGACCTTAAATGAATCGAGATGCGCTGGGCTTGAGTCACCATCCTGATCTGCGCGTGCCAGCACGCCGGCATAAATTTCGCGAGCCTGCGGCGCACCAACGACAATGATGGTCATCATTTTTCCGCGCCGTGACTGCAATGCATTCCACCGGCATGACAGGCCCGATAAGTCGGGCGCAAGCCCGTCATTCAAGGCCTCGGGCACGACCGCTTCGGCGGCCAGTGAGGGATCTCCCCCACCTTTGATCGTTTCTTCCAGCAAGCTTACCCCACCCCCGGCGAACACCCCAAAACTGTTACCCGGGCTGGGCTCAAACCTGCCGACCCGAATATCCCGTCCGTTGGCGCGCAAACTGCCCGCCGCCACCATGCCGACTCTTAGTTCCAGGTCAAAATCTAAGGCCGCTTTTGATCGCACCCTGGCCAGTGCAACTTTAGACTCGGCAGCGTATTGCGGCGGAACCATGACTACCACGCCATCGCCGCCAAACAGGAATGGAATCTGGTGCGGAGCGCAGCAGTTTTTCAGCGCGGCAATAGCCATCGCGGCGACAAAGTTAACGGCTTTATGCCGCCCGTTGGCAATGGCAGCTGTGGAATCAATAATGTCAGTGACAACAAGACACCAGTCATCCGGCGCCGGCGTATAGTCGGCTGGGTCGAAGGTATCCAGCGGCCTTTTCATAACTGGCAAACGCTCAAAAAATGTTGTCGATAAATCCGTCAAAAGTACGTCCTGCATCAGCCTGAGTCGATAGAACCAAACACTACCTTGAATAGCGGCGCCACTGAATCAATACAATAACCGAAACCAGACGGGCAAAGGGAGGTCGCCGGCATGCAGGTAACATACGGCTTGCGCAATCCGATTTTTGACGGCCAGTATCTACAGGCATGCCGACAATGGACAATAAAATGCAATTACAACAAGTCTCCAGGGTCTGCCCGCTGCTCGAAACCGAACACCCGGCAAAGCAGCTGGGCTATGCACCAGAGCCCTGGATTCTTCTCGAATGCAACGAATCGGGCTTTGTCTACTTACAGAATCCGCCTGAGTACAGCCACCTGGAAGAAGACTTCGCCTGGGAAACTACTTACGTACGTGAGTCCAACTCGCGTGAGAAATCCGAACCAACCCGTTACGCGCTGAGCAATGCAATTAAGAAATTTCGCCGGACGGTTCTGAAACGAGACAAGGTCATGCGTCTGGCCACCGACTTTCTTGGTGAACGCGCCAAAAAACACAGCGACTCGCTCAATGTCCTCGATGTCGGTTGTGCGCAGGCTAATCTGCTGGGCAACTTATATCAGCACCTACCGATGGTCGTGGCCGACCGGGTCGTGCCCTTCGGCATCGAAATATCGACTCACCTGGCCGGACTCGCGCAACAGAAACTCAGCGAACGCGGCGGCACTTGCGAGCACGCGTCGGCCATCGATGGGCTGACCCGGTTTGATGCAAATAAATTCGACCTTATCGTCTTATCGTCTTTTCTTGAACACGAGATCAACCCGCTACCTTTGCTTCGCCTATGCTGGAATACGCTCAAACCAGGCGGCTTCGTCATTATCAAAGTTCCGAACTACGACAGTGTTAATCGACACGTCCGCGGCAGTAAATGGTGCGGCTTTCGCTGGCCCGACCATGTCAACTACTTCACCCCTTTATCGCTGACCAAAATGGCGCAAAAGTCCGGACTACAAATCGCGCGAATGAAGTTAGTCGATCGCCAGCCGCTGAGCGACTCGATGTACTGTGTTCTGATCAAAACAGTTGCGGCCTGAAACCAGGGCCACGAGAGCCAAGCTTTCGGTTATAAAGACAGCAGTACCGTAGGATTTCGGAAAGCTGCCCGGCGGAGACTGCTAACGCATGCAAAAGCGACCAAATATTCTTTTTATTGTTACCGACCAACAACGCGTAGACACCATTGCCGCGCATGGTCATGCCCATATGGACACCCCAAACCTGGATAGCCTGGTTCAACTGGGCACGTCTTTTCACAATATGTACGTGACTTCGCCATCTTGTGCGCCGTCGCGTGCATCGTTGTTCAGCGGGGTCTATCCACACACCAACGGGGTTTTTCGCAACGACGAGCAATGGAATTACACCTGGGTCGGTTTGCTGGCCGAGGCCGGCTACCGATGCGTCAATATTGGCAAGATGCATACCAATCCGTTTGAGAAAGCATTTGGTTTCCACGAACGCCATGTCACTGAAAACAAAGATCGCGCCCACCCGAGCCTGCCGTTCTTTCTGGATAACTGGGACAAAGCCCTGGCCGCCCGAGGCCTGGAAAAACCATCGCGCATAACCTATCGCAAGCGCGCGGACTATCAAGAACGACTCGGAGCCTACCCCTGGGAACTACCTGAAGATATGCACTCGGATATCTTTGTGCCGCAAATGGCGACACTCTGGCTGGACAGGTATCACGGTGAAGAACCGTTTTTTCTGCAAGTTGGCATCCCCGGACCACATCCACCCTATGACCCACTGCAACGCTACGTAGACCCCTACCTGCGCAAAGAACTGCCCAAGGCCATTCGTGATTACGACCTGGACTCCCAACCCGCCGCATTGCGCAAACTGCGCCAACAACATCTGGACAATGACCATGATGCCATCGTGCATCTGGCAAACCCCAGTGATGAACAACTGCATCGGCAACGCGCCCATTACTATGCCAACGTCAGTATGATTGACACCCAGGTTGGCGAGCTAATTGACGCACTAGAACGCCGCGGCGTATTGGATGACACGGTGATTATTTTCACCTCTGACCATGGCGACTGCCTCAATGATCACGGCCATTCGCAAAAATGGTCAATGTTCGAGCAAAGTGTTCGCGTCCCCGGCATCATTTCCTGGCCGGGCCACATCACCGGAGACCATCATGTCACCGACCTGGTGGCGATGTTCGATCTGGGCCCGACAATCCTCGAACTGGCTGGGGTAACGCCGCCAGGGTGGATGGAGGCGCAATCGCTGACCCCGTATTTTTCGCAGTCCACCGATCCGTCCCGGGTTCGGGTGTTTGCCGAACATGCCGAAGACTTAATTCTTGAACACGTCGAGTTTGTCACCATGGTGCGTGAAGGACCGTGGAAGCTGGTTCACTTTCTAGGTGACACCGAAGGCCAGTTGTTTAATCTTGACGAAGACCCGGGGGAGCGGCGTAACCTGTGGGACGACCCTGTCTACGCGGACCAACGCCAGCAATTGATAGTCGAAATTCTGAACTGGCGTCTGCGCAGTTCCAAAAAGGCACAGGGCTTCGTCAACGCGGCTACCGCCGTTAGTTGAAGCGTTAAGCTAAAGCATTTCTCTGAAGCACCTACCACGGCGAAGATCAAAACCATCGAGGCGTACTGTGCAGCAAACCGAAAAACAACCCGCAATGAAGCAATCAATTCAGTATCGTCATGCCCACTTTGCGGGTGCGCAAACGGTTGAGATTCGCCGCTCTACCCTGCCGGAACCTCAAGCCGGTGAAGTGCGATTGCGGGTGCGAAGAACCGCGTTGTGTGGTTCTGACAATCGACTTTGGCGTGACGGTGCGAATCAGACGCCAGGACATGAAATTTTTGGCGTCGTTGAGCAACCCGGTCACCCGGCTGATCAACAGCGCGCCTGCGTCTATATCCCCGTGTACTGCGGAAAATGCCCAAGCTGCCGGCGCGGCGTAACACAGAGCTGCCAAACCCAATCTACCCTCATTGGCTGGAACCGGGACGGCGGCTTCAGCGAATACGTACTGGTGCCAGAGCAATGCCTGCTGCCGGTACCCGACAGCATCGAAGACCGACTCGCGCCGTTGTTGCTCGACACTATTGGCACGTCAGCCCATGCCGTGCGAACGGTGAAACGGCTGATGGCCAGCCAACGTGGGGATTCGCCGCTTTCCGATCTACGCATTTTAGTTACCGGTGCCGGCCCGGTTGGCATTGGCACCCTGATTGCGTTGCAGGACATTGGTTTTGAAGGTATTGAAGTATTTGATCCGACACCAAAGCGGATGGCGATTGCTTTACAGCTGGGAGCGCTCGCTCAGGCTGGTGCGAATAACGCCGATGAGTCAGGTCAACGATACGACTGCGTTTTTGAGTGTAGCGGCGCGCACGCGGCGCGCAATGCAGCGATTAGCGCGGTTGCGCCCGACGGGGTTGTAGTACTAATCGGCGAGAACTCGTCTCCGTGGACAATTGAAGAAGGTCCGGTGTTTCGACGCAAAGACTTCATTATGTTGCGTAGCTTTTACTTTCCAGTCAGTGAACACCGAATGAATGTCGAGCTACTGGAACGACGAAGTGACCAATACCGAACAATTACCGATACAGAGTTTTCTCTGGACGAACTGGCGCAGGCCTATGTTGAATTTGCGCGCGGTGATACGCTTAAGCCCTTGCTAACCATCACCGACTGATACGAGCCTACCCAAAACAGTAACCGTCGGCTCTACTACGCAGCGCACTGCCACAAAATTCGCAATATAGTACGCCGCAGCACGCCAATAATAATTCATATCCGGAGCCCTCTGGGCTGAGGTTTGATCTTGTAGGCAATCGCATTGGTTCGATTCTTGCATTTCGGCTATGCTGAGCCTTCGTTACGTCAGAGACAGCGTATGGATGCACTACACCGGGTAGTGGAGCGGCTATATCAGTTTAATTCCGCCCTGCTTCTAGTCTGTAAGTACTTGATTATCATCATTGTTGCAGTCATTGCGATCATTCTGATTGCCGCTGTTGTCTTCCGATATGGCCTGAACAGCGCGCTGTCCTGGGCTGAAGAATCCGGCAAGTACCTGATGGTCTGGCTCACCTTTCTCGGCGCACCGATTGCGCTGCGCGAGTTTGGTCACATCAACATTGATGTCCTGGTGAAAATCATTCCACCGCGCATGCAGCAGTTTATGCACCTGCTGGTGAACCTGATCATCTGCTTCACCATGTCGATTGTTCTCTGGAAGGGTCTTGGCTTCGCTGAACAAGGCGCGCGGCAAGTCGCGTCAAGTTTCAACCTGTCAATGTTCTGGCTCTACATTTCTGTACCGGTTGGCTCCGCACTCACCATTCTGGTAGCGATTGAACATGCACTGCGGTCTTTTATTGGTATCTTCCGTCCCGATCAGGGATTGGTGATTACTGCAACCGAGGCTGACAGTGTGTACTAATTTGCAAAATCCTGGTCGCTATGGCTCAACGCTACGGCCAGGTGCAACCGCCACAGCCACCCGGATCGCAACATGGCACTGACTTTCTTTTACCTCTTGCTGTTCCTGATGCTTATCGGGGTACCCATTGTATTTGCGTTGATTTTTGCGCCTATTGTTGGGGTGTGGCTGGACGGAAAAACCGTCTTTCTAAGCATGTTTCCGCAGCGGATCTTTGGCGGCATCAATCAGTTCCCGCTACTCGCAATCCCGATGTTCATCCTGGCCGGTGAAGTCATGAACCGGGGTGGTATTACGCTGCGCCTGGTCGACTTCGCCAAAACCCTGGTTGGTCACTTTCGGGGCGGGCTGGCCCATGTCAATATTTTGTCGAGCCTGTTGTTCGCGGGCTTATCCGGCTCTGCCGTGGCCGATACATCAGCGCTGGGTTCGATGCTGATACCGGCAATGGAAAAAGACGGCTATTCGCGCCGCTTTGCTGCGGCCGTCACCGCGGCATCTTCAGTTATCGGCCCGGTCATTCCACCGTCAATCATCATGGTGGTGTATGCCTACATCATGGGGGTCTCAGTTGGCGGGTTGTTTGCGGCCGGTTTTGTACCCGGCGCCATGATGGGTATCGGGTTGATGCTGGTGAATGCCATGATTTCGCATAAACGCCAGTATCCACGGGCGGCGCACCGTGCACCAGCACGTGTCATTGGCCGCAGTTTCCTGAGTGCATTTTTTCCGTTAATGACCCCACTGATTATTCTGGGGGGGATTCTATCCGGGGTATTCACGCCAACAGAAGCCGCCGCGGCAGCCGTTGCCTACGCCGTGCTGCTCAGCATCTTTGTTACCCGGACCCTGCCGTTCAAAGAAATACCCGATATGCTTTACCGGGCAGGGCTCACTTCGGCGAGCATTTTGCTGGTCATCGGGGCGGCCACGGTTTTCGGCTGGGTCACTTCGCTGTCCGGCGTATCGTCCGCCGTTTCTGCGCTGCTCACCTCCGTCAGCGATACCCCCTGGGTTGTCTTGCTTCTGGTGAATGCACTATTGTTTATCGTCGGAATGTTCTTTGACGCTGGCCCGGCAATTCTGATACTTGGGCCGCTACTGGCGCCAACCATGGTGTCCCTGGGGGTAGACCCACTTCATTTTGCAATCATTATGTGTGTCAACCTGACGGTGGGCCTGGCCACACCACCGATGGGTCTGGTGTTGTTCGTTGCATCATCAATTGGCAGAGTATCTGTCACGGACATCACCCGCGAGCTGTGGCCTTTTCTGCTGATGCACGCCCTTATTATTCTGCTGATCACTTACGTTCCGGCCCTGACAATGACCTTGCCAAGGATGTTAGGGCTTGGGGGATAAGTGTTTTGGGGTAAATAGCAGATGACTTCGGTCATGCAGGCATTGCTTTTGATTTTTACACGGCAGTACAAACAATACGAGGAGACAAACATGTTCAAACGACTTATCGGTCCGCTAACCGTCGCAGCAGCGGTGGCAATCGGAACCGCGACCTTACCTCTGGCTGCGCACAGCGCAGAGTTCACCATCAAATACGGACACCCGGGCCCGGTCGGCCCCGACTCTGACGACGATGTCGCCGGACAATTCCTGAAGTACTTCCTGGAAGCACGCTCAAACGGCCGAATCGAGGTACAGATTTTTCCTGGCTCTCAGCTAGGCAACTTCCGCGAGATGGTTGAGCAAGTCAATGCCAATGCACTCGAAATTGCTCACACTGCCCTTGGTGGCCTGGTGGGCTTCATGCCTGAACTGCAAGTAATCGAGCTTCCCTACGTGATTCGAGACGACGCAGTTGCCGAATGTATGATCAAAGGGCCATTTTTTGAAGATGCCAGGAAAAGCTTTTTGGAAAAATCCGGCAATGTAAACCTGATTGGCATTGGCAACACAGGTCGCTTTCGCAACTTCTTTACTAAAAACGCTTTGGTCAAACAAGCTTCTGACCTCAAAGGCGTGAAGATGCGGGTGATTAACTCGCAACTGCCGGTCGAAATGATGAAATTCTTCGGCGCCAATCCAACCCCGGTTGCCTGGGGTGAGCTCTATACCTCGCTGGCTACCGGCGTGGTCGAGGGCACAAAAAATGCGGTCACCGACATCATTCCGAACAAAATGCACGAGGTGGTGAAGTTCGCCACGGTTGACGAGCACGCCTATTTATACGGTTTTATGGCCGTCAGCCAGAAGTTCCTCGACAGTTTGCCGGCAGATCTCAAAGCACTGACTGTCAGCGGCATTCAGCAAATGGCTGACGTCCAGCTTGAGTTCAATAAAGGAGCGGAAGCTCGCCAAAGTGCTGCGTTTCTTAAATCGGGAGGCAAAATCTACGTCCCGAACGAAGAAGACATGAAAACCTTCCGTGCGGTGAAAGAGCCGATGAAAAAATGGTATGTCGATCAGTTTGGTGCCCAGTGGTACGACAAGTACGCTAACGCAGCGACCAGTTGCGAAAAGAGTGTCGATGCCCGTATCGCACAACTAGGCAGTAAGTAAGCGCCTGGCCGGCCGCAGAGCCGTTACATTTTGGTGGTTCCGCGGCCGGGACTCATTCAGAACAAAGAAGAAAATAACTCAACTAAATGACCCAGCGATTCGATAGTCGTCGCGCCGTTGTAACCGGTGGCGCCCAAGGTATTGGCCAGGCTGTTGCTATGCGACTGGCACGGGAAGGCGCGCGCGTATTGGTTGCCGACATCGATGCGCAGGCGGCAGCTCACACGGCAGATCAGATTTGTAGTGCCGGCGGTATCGCCGCTTCAATCGGGGCGGACGTTTCAGACCGCGCCCAGGTTGCTGACATGTTTGCCCTGGCGGTCTCATCCTGGTCCGGGGTTGATATTCTGGTATCCAATGCGGGTCGTATGGACCGCCTGCCTTTTCTGGAAATGACCGATCAGTTGTGGGCGCAGATTCTCAGTGTCAATCTGACCGGTGCTTTTCTTTGTGGTCAACTGGCCGCACGCCAAATGGTTGCTCAGGGCACCGGGGGGCGGATTGTCAACATCGCATCGAATTCCGGCATCTTTGGTGGCCGGGGCCGGGCGGCCTACGGCGCCAGCAAAGCGGGCATTATCAATCTCACCCAGACCATGGCGATCGAACTGGCAGCGCACAATATCCTGGTTAACGCAGTTGCCCCGGGGGCGACACGCACTCGCGCGGTCAGCGGTGATGTGCCCGGGCCCAGTGTGTATAACCGCGCGCCGATACAACGGTTTGCCGAGCCGGAAGAAATTGCCGCTTTGGTGTGTTTTGCCGCGTCTGACGAGTGCTCATTTACTACCGGACACGTCCTGTCGGCCGATGGTGGATTCACCATAGCCGGGGTTATGGAAGGCTGAGCCCCGGCAAGACCGACCTGCAGGAGGCTGGCACTGAGCACATTCGGCGCCTGGTGACGCCCACATTTTTGCTGATAAGTAAACGCCATTATCGACATCCGATCGCCTTGAACTGACCGCTGGTTCCGAGCCATCGGCCGTCGATCGTACGAACGAAACAAACTGTATCGTTTCCGGCAAATATTGCAGCGTTATTCGTTAAACCAGGATGCAGACAGACAATGATTACACGCCGCAATTTCCTGGGAGGGCTCGCCATTGGCGGACTTAGTACCGCCGTACCCGCGTGGGCCAGTGCGCGCAACAATACTGTCCACACAAACGCCAGTAACTACTTTGACGATGCTCAAGTCAATGTAAAAACCGGCAAACCGCTTTACCTGGGTGACACCCGAGCGATCACTGTGCGCAATTTACGCTTCAATGAATCTGCCACTTTCCTGCTTGGCCGCAATGAATCGGTGTCATTCGAAGCCCAACGAGAGCTGAGCCATCTGCTGCGCGATCACCACAACGGCAAAGTGGGCCAGATGGATCCGGCGCTAATTGTTCACCTGATGGATTTGCAAAGCCTGCTTGGCACAGGTGATACCGCTTTTGAAATTGTCTCAGCTTATCGCTCCCCGCAAACGAATCAAATGCTGCGCAAACGCAGCAAGAAAGTGGCAACACACAGCCTGCATATGCGAGGTCGTGCCATCGATATTCGCTTACCCGGCGTGTCAATGAAAGAGCTGCATTACGCGGCACTGGATCTCGGCGCCGGCGGAGTTGGCTTTTATAATCGGTTTGTCCATC
>JBAUID010000146.1:0-15893 GCA_049680625.1 Burkholderiaceae bacterium
CCCGCGCGCGCCTTGGGATAACTCGCCAGTAGCAACGACTGCGATAGTGGAATCATCGGGCCGGCTACCGCGCCTTGTAGAATCCTGAATAGAATCAGCGATTCGATATTGGTCGCCAGACCACACAATAAAGACGCCAGCGTAAACAACAAAGTGCTGCCAACAAACAGCCGAACCTGCCCAATTCGTTGCGTCAGCCACCCGGTCAGCGGCATCATGATGGCAGTGGCCACTGCAAACGACGTGATAACCCACGTGCCCTGGGTAGGGCTGACACCGAGATCACCCGATATTGCCGGAATCGCCACGTTTGCAATTGACGTATCCAGTACCGTCATGAATGACGCAAGCGACAACACAATTGTGCCGACCACCAGGTTAGCCCCTTGCAGCGGGGGTAAATCGTGAGTGCGACTGGCCATGTTATCGGCGCTTTGTCGCGGCGCTCCGGCCAGCGATCTTGCCTGACGACCGGCCGCCGGCCACTGGCACGCCAAGGTTACGCGCAATAATTGCAGTAATTGTAGCCTCGGCGCTGATTTCGAAATCCGTTGGAGAATCCAGGACTTCAGTTCGATTTAGCCGCGGTGCTGACGCCATGCGCTCGCCGTCGGTATTTTCAACTGTCACGGTTGCATGCATCGACAGACCAATACGCAGTGGATGTGCCTGCAATGATTCTTCGTCAAGGCTAACCCGCACTGGCACCCGCTGGATAATTTTGATCCAGTTACCGGTTGCATTCTGGGCCGGCAATATCGCAAAAGCAGCGCCAGTACCGGCACCCAGACCTTCAACAGTGCCGTTATAAACGACATCGCTTCCATACAGATCAGCCGTCAGTTCAACCGGCTGGCCTATTCGCATGTTGCGTAACTGGCTTTCTTTGAAGTTCGCATCAACCCACACATCGGCTAGCGGCACAACCGCCATCATCGACTGACCAGGTTCGACCCGCTGACCCAGTTGTACCCGCCGCCGTGCAATGTAGCCGCTGACAGGCGCGCGTATATGAGTGCGTTCAACAGCGAGCATCGCGGCGCGAATCGATGCTGACGCGCTTAAGACATTGGGATGCTCAGCAACACTGGTATTGGCAGTAAACGAACGACTGGTTGATAACTGCTGCCGGTTCGCTGAAACCGATGCACGCGCCGCCTCAAGACTACTCCGGGCTGCGCTCAATTCGTTTTTTGCCGTGTTGAGTGCTTCACTGGAGATCAAGCCAGACCTGGCAAGCTCGACCCGGCGCTGATAAAAGGTTTCCAGACGTTGCACTTCTGACGACGCCCTTGCCGCCTCGGCCCGGCGCGCCCGAACCTGGGCAACCAGAGTATCGTTGTTACCGTACAGCGCGTTAACCTCGCGAACCGTCTGTGCCAGTTGTGCCTCTGCACGCGCCAGTGCAACCTTGGCATCAGACCCGTCGAGTCGAATCAGCAGTTGCCCGGCTTGCACGAAATCTGTATCACGTGCGGCGACCTCGATCACGGTGCCCGCCTGTTGCGGCGTTACCTGAACAATATGCCCCTGGACATAGGCGTTGTCGGTTTTCTCGAATCGCTTGCCAACCAACTCGTACCAGGCCATATAAGCAGCCACGACCATGGCAGCAAGCAATACGACCAGAAACAACATGCCCCACCGCCGACCATTGCCGCGCTTTCGGACTGCAACGATATCGCCTGATGTGGCGGCGACAATATCCTGACCATTCATGCCAACATCTCTGTTCCGTTGTCGATCATGCGTTGCAACAACGACTTCAACAGGGTGAGTTCATCGCTTGAAAACCCGCTGAGATGTTGATTCAATGCGGTACACAACACCGCTGGAACAGCATCTGCACGCTCACGCCCGGTTCGGGTCAGGGTCAGGTTAACTATGCGCCGATCCTGGTTGTCCCGCTCCCTCGTTACCAACCCTTTTGCTTCCAAACGATCAATCATCCGGGTGACGGCCCCGGTGTCTACCTGCATGAGACGGGCCAGGCCGGCAGCGGTATTGGCGCGCCCGATTGCGATCATATACAGCGGCTGCCATTGCATCGCGGTCAGGTCATGGGGCTCCATCCCCTGCTCCATCTGGCACTTCATGGAATGCACGACGGAATGCAACAGGTAGCTGACAGCATCATCCGGATTAAAACCCTCTACCTTATACAGATCAGCAGAATCTTTAGCGGTCTTCGATTGGCTCATGCAACATGCTCGTTTGCGCAGAATGGGCCTGGCACAGTAGCCCCGGGCCCGTTCGGCGCTGTAGGCGGCGTCCGGGTTCAATGGAGGTCAATAATCACTGTCTAGTCAGTTATTGTCAAGGCAGTTAAATTTCAGCACTGAGTCACCTGACCGGGGCCGGCTACACTGCGTCACTTCGAGATGACGTACCGCCCGAGGCAGTTAACCATGATCACCTTGCACCATTTAGAAAACTCTCGCTCGCAGCGGATCTTGTGGTTGCTGGAAGAAATGGGGCTGGAATACCAGGTGAAGTCTTATCAGCGTGACCCAGGCTCCAGCCTCGCACCAAAATCCCTCGAAGCCATTCATCCGTTGGGTAAATCGCCGGTAATCACGGACGGCGATATAACAATCGCCGAATCAGGCGCAATAATTGAGTACCTTCTTGAAACCTATGACCAGGGGCAACTACTGCCGCGCGCTGGCTCATTGGAAAAAAGGCGCTATACCTATTGGTTGCATTACGCGGAAGGCAGCTTTATGCCTCTGATGGTTTTTTCGCTGATCATGAGCCGGATCGAAACCGCCCCAATGCCATTCTTTGTAAAACCGATTGCCCGCGGGATTGTTGGCAAGGTTCGGTCCAGCTATCTGAACCCCAACATCAGCCGCCATCTTTTGTTCATGGAAGCCGCATTAACGGAACATGAATGGTTTTGCGGGCCCCGGATCACGGGTGCCGATATCCAAATGAGCTTCCCGGTTTTGGCGGCGCGCAGTCGTACCGGCATGGCGGTCGAATTTCCGCGCTTGAACGCATTTCTCGACGCCATTGAGGCAAGGCCAGGTTATCAGGCGGCGTTAAAACGGGGGGGACCGTTCAAACTGCCTGGGCTTAACTAAGATATAACTACCAACCAGCCTCAACAAACCACGCAACACCAGTGAATTCATCACTATTATCAGCAGCTGAGCCGCTTCGGCTTTTTATCACAAGGAATTAATAATGATTTTGTATGGGCGTTTTTTGTCCCCGTATGTGCGACGGGTTGCCACCAGTTTGAACTTCTACGGGTTCGATTACGACAGCAAGCCGATTCAACACACGGGTGAAGAGGCCGCAACGCTGCGGAAAATCAACCCGATCGGACGAGTGCCGGCACTGGTGACAGACTCGGGACAAGTCATCGTTGAAAGTGCGGCGATACTTGACTACCTGGATCGCCTTGCCGGCCCGGAAAATTCACTGACCCCGATGACCGGGGACGATCGAACCCGGGCAATCAATATGCTGGGGGTTGCAACCGGCTCGATCGATAAAGCCATTTCTGTGTCTTACGAAGTTCGGTTTCGCCCGGAAGAAAAGCGCCACCAGCCGTGGGTGGAACGATGCGAAGAGCAAGCCCGACTGGGTTACGAATGGCTTGAATCGCAACTTGACGGACAATACTTTCTCGGCGAGGCGATTAGCCAGGTTGACATTACAACTGCCGTTGGCTGGCAATACATGAGTATTGGCCCAAAACATCTGCATGCAACGATCAAAGCGCCAAAAATTGCTGCGCTTGCCGAACGCCTGATGGAAAATCCGGCATTTAAGCAGACATTTCCAGGCTGAAATTGAGCGAAATAAACTGAGGTGAATGATGGGATGGTTTTCAAAACGGGATGAAGGTTTTTTCCTGGCGACAGTTAATCCACAAGGCAATGGCGCCAGCGTAGCAACCTATCTCGGCGTAGTGCACGGCGAGGCAATAATTGGCGCCAACATTTTCCGTGACATGTTCTCGTCGGTGCGTGACGTCGTTGGTGGACGTGCCGGCGGATACGAACGCGCGCTGTCCGGCGCGCGGGATGCCGCCATGGAAGACATGATCGCCAGCGCAAAAGAAATGGGCGCAGATGGCATTATTGGTGTTGATATCGACTATGAAGTGATGGGCGAAACCAACGGCATGATGATGGTGGCTGCCAGCGGTACGGCAGTAAAAATGGCATGACATCTGGTGATACCAGTAAGTCTGCCGCGACGGGCAACGTCTTTCACCCCGGTGAATTAATGGTCCAGGAACGGGCCGGCGTTGCCGCATCCGTCGCGGCAATTGGTCAACATAATATCCGGCCTTTCATGCCGCAGCAGCATCGACGCTTTTTCGAGAATCTTTCGACTCTTTTTTACGGCGCACTTGATAGCGCCGGACGGCCGTGGGCAGCGATGCTGACAGGAGCCGCCGGTTTTGTGCAGTCCCCGACCGAAACAGTGTTAACAGTCAATGCCAACCCGCTGCCCGGCGACCCGGTTTACTCCCAGCTATGTGACGGTGACAATATCGCCTTACTCGGCCTGGAACTGAACACCCGCCGCCGAAATCGCGCTAACGGCCAGATTAGTAAGATTGATAGTCAGGGTTTGCAAATACGCATCAAGCAGAGCTTTGGCAATTGTCCAAAGTACATCCAGCGACGAGACCTGATTGCGGTGGCCAAAAATACGGCGATCAATACAGGCGCCGAGGCGGCTGCCTGTAACACCGACGACGCCTCAATCGAATTCATCGAGAGTTCATCGATCCTCGACGCCCGCCACCTTAAAATTATTGCGCAAGCCGATACTTTCTTTATTTCGTCGGTGTCATCACCCAAAGACGTTGACTCCGCTGAAGCGACCGAAGCCGCTTGCGGCCCCGACGTTTCTCATCGAGGCGGCAAACCCGGCTTCATTTCAGTTCATAGCAACAAGTTAGTCTGGCCCGATTACGCCGGCAACAACTTCTTTAACACCCTGGGCAATATTGCGGTCAACCCGGCCGTCGGCCTGTTGATTCCGCACTTTCACAGCGGCGACTTGCTGTACATGACCGGGCATGCTGAGATCGTATGGGAAGAGTCTGCCGTCGCTGACTTACCAGGTGCGCAGCGCCTGGTGAGCTTCGAGGCGACGCAAACCCGGCTTGCTTCGGGAGCACTGAATCTGCGCTACACCGAAGCGGAACCGTCGCCATTTCTGCCTTAATTTGATTAGCGAGCGGAGGCGTTTGGCGCGTTGGATACGCCAAATTTGCTAAATGCGTTAATGCCCAGACTCTCGCGAATATCTTCGGTAGTCGATTCGAAGTCACCAAGCACAATGCCGGTTGAATCGGCAATGCGTACCATCCGCTGAAAATTGGATGCCACACCAACCGCATCAACCAGCACTGCCGCACCCGCTGTTTCAAGCAAAGCCTCGCGGGCAACTCGAATCTGGCTGGGGTCTCGAGATACCACTGCTTCAGCAATTGCAACAAGTTGTGCCCCGTACTGAATATCACCGGCATCATCACCAGTCATTACTGCGGACAAATTAACGCTTTCTGAATTTATCTGACTGCTCACACGGAGCATGTTGGCATGTGCCGACGTTCAGTAATAACACTGGTTCAGAGCAGAGACACGGCCGGCAACCAGCTCCATTTGTGACCGGGCCAGCACACGGTCCGCATTCTCACCCGGCTTGCGCACCTCGGACATTGGCAGGTAGTGCGCATCAGACAACTCGCACAAGGTTCTGACTTCATCAGGCACCAGGCTCATGGCGCGCACGACATTGCCGGTTTTGCCCGATGTCCACAAATCTGCCTCGGGTGTACCAGTATTGTCTGCTGGCACCATCGGCACCCAGGCGTCATCGGTGACCACAGCCGTTGCCGGACGATAGCCGGTCGGCTTGCCGGTGCCAGGTTCGGGTAACTCTCGATGGGCCAAACCAAGCCCTTCAGCGAAAGAATCGATACTGATCATCGCCACAACCGTACCTACAACTTCGACATAAGCAGCATCGGTAAACGACTCAGACAACAACCCCTTGTACCAGGCCTGAGTCTGGCGGGATGCGTCGTTGATCATGTTATGGACAATTTCGATAATTTCCGGCCTCAGGTCGGTGACAACGGTGTGACTGCCACTGACCGAACGCGGGGCCAAGGCCTGCTTGTTTTGCTGGCATAGCGGGCATTTCGCTGCCGCACGCGTTTCTTTGGCAATCGCAATTTTCTCGGCACTGGTCAGCCAGGCCCCAGGCATGCGCAGTCGGGCCCAAAATCGGTTGTGGCTGTCCGCAAACTGCTCGCGAACATCAAATGGGGCATCATCGTATGACACGGTTGGCATAGAGGGTCTCCTAAGGATTTGATCAGCGGTCAGATAAGTCGCGGTTCAAGTGTTTGATGCCGTCAGCTTACAGTCAATTATGGACCGAATTTCACCACCACCAGTCAGGAGTGGTGAACCAGGTTCGCTGCAGAAAATTCGCACGGCACGAAAGCCGCCGAATCAGTTAATCTCTGGTCACTACAACAAGAAGCAGGGGCAGGTTATGGCAGTTTTTGTGCTGATTCATGGCGCCTATCAGGGCGGATGGATCTGGAATCAAGTGGCCGACCGCATCCGTCGCCAGGGCCATAGCGTTTACACGCCAACCCTGGATGGCTGCGGCGAACGCAGTAGTCAACTTCGGGCAGGGATCACCACCGAAACCCACGGCGCCGAAATTGCCTCGTTTCTGTATCACTTCGATTTACACGATGTTGTTCTCGCCGGCACTTCAGCCGGAGGCATGGTCATGGCCTGCGCTGCCGAGCAAGCGCGAGACCGTATAAAGCGCCTTGCCTTTATTGATGCGCTTGCGCTGATGAATGGTGAGAAGATTCGCGATATTGTCACCCGCCCTGCTGACATCAACACCGAATTTGGGCTTGGCCCATCCCGCAAAGATGCCATGGAACGACTGATGATTGATGTCGAACCTAAGATGCGCGCCTGGGCGGCGGATCGCTTTGGTTTGCACCCACAACTAACTTTCAACCAACCCGTGGTGCTGGGAGATTTCTGGGATCAAAGCTGGGACGCCTCGGTACTGTATTGCAATCAGGCAGCCAACCCAGGTGAAGCGCATATTCGACGTACTGCGGACAAGTTAAACGCGAAATGGCACGTGCTGAAAACCGGACATTACCCGATGCTGACTATGCCGGATGAGACGGCGAAGATTATTGTTGAGGGGTGAGGTTTCGGCCTGGCGACCTACGAAGAATCAGACTGACGATACCCGGAAACGATTATTCGAATGTCCTTCCAAAATGTCTTTCCGGTATGTTCTTCCGGAATGTCCTTACAATCAGAGGTGTCGTTCGAGTGCTTCGAAGTTCAGCATCGGGGTGCTTCCCCATTAGTAGCTTCACTAATGCACCGATACAACGCGATCGGGTAGCAAAGCGCCTGCCAGGGCAGTCATTCCACGACAATTACTAATTCGACAACAAATATCCGGGGATTGTCTTGCAACAACGCCTTCGACGCGCTTTTAAAGCCGCGCTCATGATTGTTTTACTATTTACGGGCGGGTGGATACTAACTACTCAGCTGGCTACCGCACAAACCACACCGTCGTCTGGAGCCGCCAGCAGTGCCTCACCAACCAAGTCGCTCAAGATCGCGACCCGCGAGGTGCCACCGTTTGCCTTTCAGGACTCGTCCGGGAAATGGCGCGGCATTGCGATTGACATGTGGGAACAGATCGGACGGGATCTCGGCGTCGAGTCTGTTTACGAATCCGTATCATTACAGGAGATGCTCGACGGCATCGCCAGTGGCCAATTTGATGCGGCCGTCGGCGCATTGTCGGTAACCAATGAACGTGAAGGCAAGTTTGATTTCAGCCACCCGTTCTTCAACACTGGTCTGGGGATTGTCGTGCCGCTCGAAGCCGGCGGCGGCAGTTGGCTGCGAACCTGGAAAGCAATGCTGTCACCCGCTTTCCTGAAGGCGGTCGCCGGTCTGCTGGCATTGCTAACCGCCGTTGGTGCATTGATCTGGCTCGCTGAGCGTCGCCGCAACGCCGATCAGTTTCCGGATGATCCGGCTCGTGGCATTGGCGCCGGGCTTTGGTGGTCTAGCGTGACCATGACAACCGTTGGCTACGGCGATAAGTCTCCGGAGACGTTTACCGGTCGATTCATTGCGCTGATCTGGATGTTCGTCAGTGTCATCATCATATCTACGGTCACAGCTAGTCTGACTACCGCATTGACCGTCGACGCGCTGTCCTCTTCGGTTCAGGATGAGAGTGGCCTGAGCCGCGTGCGAACTGGCACCGTTGCGGGATCCACGAGCGCCGAACGACTTAGCATTAAGGGAATCGGGTTTCAGTCATTCGACGATTTGTCGCAAGCCATGCAAGCCCTGAACGCCGGCAATCTTGATGCCGTGGTTTACGACCGACCTTTGCTGCGCTACCTGGTTAAGACTCAGTTCGCCGGAAAGCTGCAAGTTTTGAAGGTGACATTCGAACCACAGGACTACGCGATCGGTTTGCCATCAAATAGCAAATTGCGTGAAGGTGTGAACCTTGGCATTCTTAAGCATGCGCGTGGAACAGCCTGGGAAGCACTGGTCACAAAGTACCTCGGAAAAGAGTAGTCATGATCGTCAGCAACAAACGACTTGGCAACCGCTTTCCGATCAGAGTTTTTCTGGCGTTCACATTCGCGTTCACCCTCGCCTGCCTGAGCTGGCCGGCCCAAGCCCAGGCTCAGGACAAGCTAACCGTATCAGTAGTTGAACGCGCACCGTTCGTGATGAAAAACGGCGATGGGGTGAAGGGTTTCAGTATCGACTTATGGAATGCGATTTCTCGGGAAATCGGACACACAAGCACCTACCAGCTTAGTGCCTCCTTCGCCGAAATGTTGAAGCAAGTTACCGACAAGTCGGCCCCGCTTGCAATCGCCAATATATCGATCACCGCCGAACGCGAAGCAGCGCTGGATTTTAGCCATCCGATATTCGATTCGGGCCTGCAGATACTAGTACCGGCAAGTGGTTCTGGCGGTGGGCTTTTAAACGCGATACTGAACTGGCGAATGCTGTCTCTGCTACTAGCGGCTGTTGCAGTCACGTTCCTTATCGGCAACTTGATGTGGTATTTCGAAAAGGATAAATCGCCTTATTTTCAGCGCAGTTACCGGGACGGCATGTGGCCCTCATTCTGGTGGGCCATGCATGCCCTAATTAGTGGTGGCTTTGAAGAGCATGTACCCCGCAGCATTCCAGGGCGTGTACTTGGGACCACACTACTTATCTCAACTTTGTTCCTGGTGTCTGCATTCGTCGCAACCTTAACTTCGGCAATGACGCTAAGCGAGTTGCGCGCAGACATTCAGAGTGTGAACGACTTACACGACAAACGGGTCGGCACCACCAAAGGTTCAACCGCATCGAACCTACTCAAAGAACGCGGTATCAGGCATATCGAGGTTGATAGTCTGGAGCAACTATTCTCCGACGTTGGCAGCAAGCAACTCGACGCCATCGTTCATGACGCCCCCATCCTTGCGTATTACGCGGCTACCCGGGGCAAAGGCCGGGTGCAGACAACGGGTCGAATTTTTCGGGCCGAGAAATACGGCATCGCGCTGCCAGATGGCAGCCCTTTGACTGAACCGATTAACCGGGCGCTGTTGAAGATCCGGGAATCCGGAGAATACGATGACTTGTATCGAAAATGGTTTGGCTCGAATTAGAGCAAGCACTTTGTTTTTACCGACCGAGAATTTTAATGACCATATCCGATAACAACGCGATCGATGACCCTGGCTGCCCATTGGTGGTGATCGAACCATTGACCGCTGACCGGTTCGCCGACTATGGGGAGGTTCTTGGTTTACCCATTGAACTCACCCAAGAGCCGAATGCCTATAGCTTTCCAGCAAGTGACTTCTGGCACTCGTCTGATTTCGATCCGGGAAGTGGTGGGCAGACAGAAGTCTTGTGGGTCAACTACCGAGACACGTCACTGACTGTTACGTCACTAGAAGCCCACTGGCTTACCGAACAAGCTATCGCACCTCTATCTGGTGGCAGCCTAATTCATGTCGTTTGTGCCGGACTTCCGTATTCTCGCCGGCCAGACATGAGTCAGTTGCGAGCTTTCCAGGTTGCGCAAGGTCAGGGGATCAAAATGACCCCCGGGTGCTGGCATACAAGCTTTGTTGCCGACGCAGATCAGGTTACCTGCCTGATGCTGACCCGTCGGTCCACGACCCGCGATTTGGTCCGTCATTTGCGCGGAGATGAGCAGGCCACTGAATCGACGATATGCCAGGTTGCTTCAGTATCGCTTGCTAACAGATGAGCCCACGACTTAACTTCCGAGTATGTGGCGGCAATGATTTGTTCTTCATCCGGCCCTTCGCTGTCGCGTCACTGGGTTCACCGGAAGGAAATTCGGTTGCTCGCCTGGTGCTGAGTCGCCAACCGGCCAACAAGAGTCTTTCGACCAACTGAAACTTTTGCTGTATAGCCATCAATTGCCACCCTTAGATACATATTCTCGGTTTCTCTACATCGCCTGGATACGCGCCCAAAGCCGAATTTTTTGGATCACGATAAATGCAATCACGGCATGGTTCGTTGTAGGATGTGTTTGGCAAATTCTTATGGAGATTAAAATTATGTTGGAAACTGGAACCAAGTCGCCTGCGTTCGAACTCAAAAGCCATGATGGCGAAGCGATATCGCTCAGTAACTACCCCGGAAAATGGGTCGTGCTACACACTTTCCCACTTGCTTTCACTGGCGGATGAAGCACTCAAACTGCCACGTTCAACCGTGCGTTGACGAAGTTTGAGGATGCAAACGCCCAGGTGCTGGGCATGAGTGTGGATTCGATATATGCATTGCGTAGCTGGGCCACCGCACTTGGCGGAATACGCCACCCATTACTGGCGGATTTCTGGCCGCATGGCGAAGTGGCGCGCTTGTTCGGAATCTTCAATGACGAAAACGGAATTGCAAACCGCGCAGTCATCATGATCGACCCACAAGGTGTGATTCGACACGGACAGGTTTATCAGGGAACCCTGCCGGACGTTGATGAGGTGCTTGGCACGCTCACAGCGCTGCAGAAATGAAGGGCCGCGCAGTCTTGTGTTGAATATGTCTGGTGCGAACGAACGAGGCGTGCTGTTCGTTTTCGAAAGCAATGGTATGGACTCCCCCTCACCTAATCGGCAATTATGTGCCAGACTGAAATCGCAAAACCACAGTCAACGGTGAGAAGGAGTCCACACATGAAGCTTATTCGTATTGGGGTAGATTTGGCAAAGAACCTGTTCCAATTGCACGGCGTAGATCGGGACGAGAAGGCCGTCTTTAAACGACGCTTAAAGCGCGATCAATGGTTGCGTGCTGTGTTTGATCACACAGAGCCTGGTTGTGAGATCGGGATGGAAGCCTGCGGTGGCGCGCATCACTGGGCGCGAGTGTTGCAGTCTCGAGGTTACGTCGTTCGATTGGTCCCGCCGCAGTTTGTAAAGCCCTACGTGAAGAGCAACAAGAACGATGCCAATGACGCGGAAGCGATCTGCGAAGCGATGAGCCGACCGAACATGCGCTTCGTGTCAGTGAAGAGCGTCGAACAACAAGATATCCAAGCAACACACAGGGTACGCGCAGAGTGCATGGCGCATCGGACTGCCAAGGGCAACCAGATCCGAGGCCTAGTAACGGAATATGGCCTGGTAGCACCATTGCAAACGGCCGCTCTGCGTGCGGCCATCCCGTGTTGGCTTGAGGATGCAGAGAACGGTTTGACCAGCAGATTCCGCGCATTGTTACACGGGCTTTGGGAAGACTTGCTGCGGCTGGACGAACGCGTGGCGACATTGGATGCGGACATTGCGTTGATCGCTAAATCCGATCCGATGGCTAAGCGCCTGCAACAACTGCGCGGTGTTGGTCCGTTGATCTCCACAGCACTTGTGGCTAGCGTCGGGACAGGTGAGCAGTATGCTAAGGGTAGGCAGATGGCAGCGGCACTTGGACTGACACCTAAGCAACACAGCTCCGGAGGTAAAGACCGATTGATGGGTATCAGCAAACGCGGTGATGCTTATCTGCGCAGTTTGTTGATCCATGGTGCTCGAGCGACAATCTGGCATGCCAAGAACAAAGACGATCCATTGAGTCGATGGGTGATGGATATTTCGAAGCGACGACACCCCAACGTTGCCGCCGTGGCGCTGGCGAACAAAACCGTGCGCATGGCTTGGGCGATGATGAGAAACGAAACCGACTACGATCCAGACTATGCAGCGGCTTGAAAGAAAGAAATCAATAAAACTAAACGAACTTAGGAACCGAATACACGATTGCACAGTAAGCTGAATGATGGCAAACAGGTCGAACCGGCATTAGCCAAACCCGTGAATGACCGCGTGCTAACAACACGAGAAAGCAATTGGGAGCTGATGCGCGAATAAACCATTATGGCCCGGCATCAACGTATGCCACCTGAGAGGCCGGATATACGTATGCAGTCGTGCCTATGTCTGTCATTAAACAGAGTACTTGCATCGAGGGGGAGTCCATATACAGTCATTCGAACGACAGGCAATTGTTCTTCTGACCGGCGCCCATCGGCCAGGAGCGGTCTTAGCTTGGAGCCGAAAGAAGCTCTACGAACAGTCAGCGGTTCCCTGGTCATCGATTCACTCAGGAGCAAATTCTGAACGGATTGAAGTGTCGTCCCCAAACATTGGTATTGCGAAATCCCTGTCTACGGTGGAAAGTAAGGCTATCTGGATAGCAACTTCCTCTGTAATCCTGCCGAGGGAAGTTCGTGAACCGCCTTGTGATTGATAACAGGCGCAGAGAATGCGATGGAGACAATGATGAGAAGAACCGTTCGAGTGATTCTGGCTGCATTATCGATTTCGACATTGGTGGGCATATCCGCCACGGCGAACGCGGCAAACGAAAAGTCAATCAATGTTGCCGGCTTCGATATGCACTACGTGGAGCAGGGACAGGGCCCTCTACTTATTCTTGTTCATGGCTCGTTTTCTGATAACCGCACCTGGAAACAGCAAATCGAGATTTTGGCGAAGGACTTCCGAGTCGTGGCTCCAACGATGCGCTACTTTGGGAAGGCACCGTGGAGTGATACCTGGCCCCAATTCAGTGACGCATTGCTCGCAGATGACTTGGCTGCATTTATCAAAGGACTCAATTCAGGCACCACTCCTCATTTGGTTGGCTGGTCACGAGGCGCAAGGGTTGCACATCTGACGGTACTGCGGCACCCGGAGGTTGCTCGAAGTGCCTACTTATTCGAAGGTTCGGCAAGGATCAATCTGACTGAGGCTGATTCGAAAGCACAAAAATTAGCTGGTGGAAAACTATTCGGACCGGCTATCAAGGTTCTTAAGGAAAAAGGCCCAGAAGCCTCAATTCCTAAGTGGATCGATGCGGTTGTTGGCCCCGGCGCCTATGTGAAACGTTCTGACGAACAAAAGTTGATGTTTAAAGACAATGCTCGAACTATTCCAATTTCATTGAAGGCTAAGCGAACAATTTTATCCTGCGAACAGTTACAAGCGAGCAAAGTACCGACGACAATTGTCCTCGGTACTAAGTCAACTTTAGTCGGATTTCTCAAGCCGACGGCTGATTGCCTGCCGGACAAGATTCTTACCATAACGGACGCGACGCACGGCTGGCCGGGCGCCGACCCTAACGCCTTTGCGTCTTCCGTAAAAGACTTTGCGATGAAGCACTAACTGGCTGAGTCTTGGTGTTTCGGCAGGGATAAGTTTTCATTTATCGCAGCAGCTCCCGGATTACTCCTGGGGGGTGAGTCAGCTTACCGGTCTGTAAACAGAAGTGTCGCAAGGTGAGCCGGCTGGTAACGCGTGGAACGTTGCTTCAAACGGTTTGACATGTAAAGCCAAAGTCCCGATCTCAAGGACTGGTTTGGGCACGTAGTACGCATTCGATGCAATGCATCACGAATGTCAGCTTTCTCGGGACCAGCCATTCGAATGACGGAGAATTGATTACACTGGTCGGCTCCCGTCGGCCACAACCAGCCATTTGGCCCAGAGCCGCGACATGGCTCCAGCCAGCCGCAGTGGCCGACGCCGAAAGAAAAATTCGACTACATTCGCTTTTAGGGATCGAGCGTTGTGCGAATGCGGATTAGAGTTACCGTAGACTCGGTCACCGGGAGTTGAATTCAATTGGCCGTCGCTCTGTTACGCAGGACGAGTAGACCGGGCATCACAAGACGGAATTAGGACGAACATGGAGAAACCGCGGACACGCTACGCCAAGAGCGGCGATATCGATATCGCCTACCAAGTTGTTGGCAATGGGCCTCTCGATCTAATCGTGGTGCCTGGCTGGATCTCGCACCTTGACATGCATTGGCAAATGAACGGGTACGAGGCGTGGGTTAGCCGACTGACGTCATTCTGCCGCCTAATCGTCTTTGACAAGCGCGGCGGCGGCCTGTCCGACCGCGATGTCGGCGATTCAAGCCTTGAGGAACGCATGGACGATTTGCGCGCCGTGCTCGATGCGGTGGGCTCCGAAAGGGCGGCAGTACTCGGCTTTTCAGAAGGTGGCTCGCTCGCCATGCTGTTCGCGGCAAGCTACCCGGAGCGGGTTCAGGCGCTCGTCTTGTTCGGTACTTTTCCACGTAGTGTCGAAGCGCCGGATTTTCCCGAGGGGAAACTCATCTCGGAACGTCTGACGGAGATGTCCCGCGCCGTCGATGAGGAGTGGGGTGCGGGGTACACACTGAGATTCGTCTCGCCCTCGCTCGCGAACCGGGCCGCGGCAGTCGAATTCACGGGGCAATTCGAACGCGCGTCGCTTAGCCCACGGGCTGCCCGTTCACATCTCAAGTGGGTTTCGCAGATCGACTCGCGAAGCGTCGCCCGCAGCTTGCGCTTGCCTACCCTCGTCATGCATCGCATCGAAGACCAGCTGATACCGATCGCCGGTGGCCGCTGGTTAAGTGAAAACATTCCCGGTGCGCGGTTGGTTGAGCTGCCAGGCAACGATCACGCGCCATGGTCCGGCGATAGCCACCTTTTCGCAGCAGAGCTGGAGGAATTTCTGACGGGATCTCGCGGTGATGTAGAGATCGATCGCGTCCTCGCGACGGTGCTCTTCACCGACATCGTGGGCTCCACCGAGCGCGCCGTGACGCTTGGCGACCGAGGATGGAAGGAGCTGCTCGGCCAGCATCACGAGCTTGTTCGCGAAGAGCTGCGTCGTCACCGTGGCGTGGAACAAGACACCGCGGGCGACGGCTTCTTCGCCACTTTCGACGGACCCGCGCGCGCGGTTCGGTGCGCACAGCAAATTTGCGAAGTTGTCGGCCGAATTGGTCTCGAGGTGCGTGCCGGCGTACACATCGGTGAGTGCGAACGAACGGCTGACAAGATGGCAGGCATCGCGGTTCACATCGGTGCAAGAGTGATGGCGCAATCCCGGCCCGGCGAGGTGCTCGTATCGAGCACTGTAAAGGACCTGGTACCTGGTTCAGGGCTAACATTCGTCGAGCGCGGCGAGCACGACCTCAAGGGTGTTCCCGGTACGTGGCGCCTGTACGCCGCCGCGTAGACGTGCGCAGGCGCACTAATCCGGCCTAGTGGCATGCCACGCCAACCAGCCATTGAGCGAGCTCAGATATAGCGTGATAGAGGCACGGGTAGCTTAAACTTAGCGGCATGTGTAAAAAAGCTGTTTCTCGAACTCAACTCTGTACATTTCTACAGCCGCTCAGGGCACTTAGGACTCATTCAGGCCGGCGCGCAACGAATGTCCGCTGTCGGGAATATTTGACGTCTGGCAAACTACCCCGGCTTCAAATTGATGACGTCT
>JBAUID010000147.1:0-16827 GCA_049680625.1 Burkholderiaceae bacterium
GAGTCAATTGATCTTTGTGGGCAACAAGTTAACGGTACTTTACCGTTGTTACCTTACCGTCTTTGATCAGTACTTCGCGGTAGCTACCGGCACTCTCACGCGAGCCAACCAGTTCGACAGCTGACGCACCAACGTAGTCGATGTCACCACCTTTGGCGAGAATTTCCAAAGCCTTGGCCAACTCGCCCGGATAAATTTTCTCTCCCGGTGCATTGGCAACCATCTCAACTTTGTCTTTGAGGGCTTTGCTGTCTGACGACTTGGCAGCCTGCATAGCCAACATGATCAAAGCCGCGGCATCGTACGACTGGGCAGCATACGGGCCGTTTTTGAAGCCAGCTTTTTTGACCATCTCCTCATAGGTTGCGGCGCCGGGGCTGTCCGAACCCGGAATCGTGCCGTACGAACCGTTTAATTTGGCACCAATTGCCTTGGGCAGTGAATCGCCAATCATGCCGTCGGGCAGAACAAAGGATTTAAAAGCACCAGCGTCCAGGGCGCCCTGGATAATCCCTTTGCCACCCTGGTCAAGATAGCCCGCAACGATCAGCGCGTCACCACCCGCCTGGGCCAGTGCACCCACCTCAGCCGAGTAGTCCCCTTTACCGTCTTCGTGAGCCGCCGAGATGGTGATCTTGGCACCAGACTTTTCGACAAATGACTTAATACTGTCAGCCAGGCCTTTACCGTAGTCGTTATTGGTATAGGTCAGCGCAGCCGATTTAACCCCTTTTTCTTTCAGAATCTGGGCGAGAACTTCACCCTGACGGGCATCGGACGGGGATGTGCGGAAAAACAAGCCGTCAGATTTGATGGTCGACAATGCCGGTGAAGTAGCCGACGGTGAAATCATCACAACGCCGTTGGCCATGGCAACGTTTTGCAATACTGCGGTTGTAACTCCTGAGCAGTCGGCACCCATGATGGCACTCACTTTGTCAGCGGTGATCATGCGTTCGGCGGTAGCCGAGGCGGCCGCCGCATCGGTACACGTACTGTCGCCGCGAACCGGAACAACCTTGGCCCCACCAAGCAACTTGCCGCTGTCGGAAACTTCTTTCATGGCCAGTTCGGCACCCGCTGCCATATCGGGGGCCAGCGATTCAATCGGTCCGGTGAAACCAAGTAGTACGCCAATCTTGACATCCTCGGCCAGGGCCGGCGCGGCTAGAACCGTCGACACTGCGACGGCCAGTATGAGCTTTTTCATTGCAACTCCTCTCTTTTTGTAAAAAGTCTGCTGAAATCTGATCAGGTCAGGATGCTAAATGAACCGCAAATGAACTCCAAACGTACGCCAGCGAAGTCTTTTGGTCGGCGTTTAGCACCACAGTCACTTAACGTTCAGAAACCATATTGGTTGATCAGACGTCTGTCGACACCTGGCAACTGCCATAGTTCGAAAGATACCATTTTCCTATGCGGAACGCTCAATTTCACCCCTTTCAAGGCCTCGCGCAGCTGAGGTGCCAGGTTGCCCGATCGACAAATTCACCCATCGCCATGACTTTCCACGGGCATGCCCTTACAGCCCCGGGCTTGGCCGGCCCACCTGCTTGAGTTGCCGGGCAATCAGGTGCTCCCGAAAAACCACGAACAATCCGGCGGCAAAAATAATCCCGATCCCCACTGCCGCCTGACCATCCGGCAAGTCCGCAAACACCAGCCAGCCAACCAGGGCAGCCAGCGGAATCTCCACGTACTGAACCGGCGCCAGGGTTGCAGACGGCGCAAAACGCAGTGACCACGTCATGAGCAAATGGGCTACGGTTCCTAAAATACCAACTGCCGCCAGCAGCATTGTTTCCAACTGTCCGGCATGCACCCACTGAAACGCCGGCCAATCCGCTACCGGCCAGAGCCAGAACCCGATAAACAAAATCAGCGCACCGAGTAATCCGTTTGCCGCCTGCAAACTGACCGGATCGATATCGCGGGCGATTTGTCGGGTAACCAGTATAAAAAACGCAAACGTGAAAGCCACTACCAGCGGTAGCAGCGCCGGCAGGCCAACACTGGCAAAACTGGGTTTGATCACTAACAAGGAACCTGAAAAACCAACAATGCACCCTCCCAGGCGATACGGCCCGACGCGCTCATTCAGAAACAACTTGCCAATGAGCAGCAAAATAAACGGCATGACAAAAGCAATTGCAATGGCATCAGCCAGTGGCAAAAACCTTAGAGAGGAAAACATCGCAGCAATGCCCGCGATATGAAGCAGGGTCCTCCAGGTTGACAACCAGAACACGCGCCGCGACATCATCAGCGAGCGACCACTGAACCAGACGACTAACAGCAGTATTCCTCCCTGGGTCGCAAAGCGGACAAAAAGCAGCTGGCCCAGCGGAATCGTCTCACCCAGCAGTTTGGCAATGGCGTCAGCAACCGGGGCCATCGAGCAAAAGCCAAGCATCAGCGCAATACCCAGCAAGGGACGATCCGGATGTGCCGTGGTAACAGGTGTTGTGTTCAGAGTGGTCCGCCTGAAAATGATTGGTGCGCTCCCGGTTGTGCGCTCCGTGGTGCGCTCGATATGGGCTTAGAACATTGGGCGGGGGATCCGGGCAACCGACTCCAGCGAGAACAGAATCCCGCAAGTACGGACTCGTGCAACCCAGGTTCACCCGGCCCGACATTATGCCGGTCTGCCAACCCCTGCCGTCCATCCTCCATTGCTAACCAGTAGTCGGTCAGAACCCCCCGGTTCGTCGTAAATGCCCAATTCTCGGTTGCGTTGTCAGTTGACACCGTATCTAAGAAAAGACGGAGACTTGAATGAATGAAGCACACCAAACAATCCGGCGTCGCACCGCGACGAGCCACGTAGCCATCCTGTCCTGCGTCGCCGGTTTGTTGATGCTGAAAGGCTGTGGTGGCCTTGAAGACGCTTTAACCATGGGTATCCGAGGCAGCGGTGATGAGACGCTTACCATTGCCCCGCCAGAGAACGGATCCACGGGCGACCCAGCTGGCAACTCAGCCACTGAACAAGCGAACCCGGAGGGGGCTGCGGATTCGGCAAACGGGCCGGGAACAGAGTCGCGGGATGAGGCCGGCCTGCCGCCGGCATCCTCAGAGGCATCTGAACAACCAAACCACAACGATCCGGCGTCAGCAACCAACGAACAAACCGAGATGTCTGCCCTGGCGTTGATTAATGGGTTTCGATCAGCCGGCGCAACCTGCGGAGACGATGTCATGCCCGCGGTCGACCCACTGCGGGTCAGTCAGCTACTGGTCATTGCAGCCGAAAACCATAGCGACGACATGTTCACCAACGGTTTTTTCGACCACATTGGTTCAGATGGCACAAGCCCATCGGAACGCATAGAGCAAACCGGATACCGATGGCGGGCAACCGGAGAGAATATTGCAGCGGGTTACCCGGATCTTGACGCCGTCATGCAAGCGTGGATGGACAGCCCCGGTCATTGCCGCAACATCATGAGCGCAAATTTCCACGAAGTTGGTGTTGGCTTGGTTTTGGGCGACAACAACAGCCGCTACGATTCTTACTGGACAATGACACTCGCCAGCCCATTGCAGGATGACTGATAGCGCGTTCTCCAGTCGGGCCGCCTCTCATTGCGGCTGATTCTCTGTCCTCGAACGATTGAGGTATTAACATTGGCCAAACGCATCCGCAGAGAGCCATATGTTCGAAAGAGACATCTTCACCAGCGACCACAACCTGCACCGGGATTCAGTCCGTCGTTTCGTTGACGAACATATCTCTCCCCATCACGCCCAGTGGGAGAAAGACGGGCAGGTCAGCCGCGAGGCCTGGCAACTGGCCGGTCAACATGGTTTGTTATGTGCAACCGTTCCCGAAACCTGGGGCGGCGCCGGCGCCGATTTTCTCTATAGTATTGTTGTACTTGAAGAACTGGCCCGCGCCGGCGCATCCGGGCCAGGCTTCTATTTGCACTCGGATATCGTGGCACCGTACATCGTGCATTACGGCAGTGACGCGCTAAAAGCCCATTGGCTGCCAAAAATGATTAGTGGTGAAGCGATTGGCGCCATCGGTATGACGGAGCCGTCGGCAGGCTCTGACCTACAGAACATTCGTACTTCGGCGATTCGCGACGGCGACGACTACCTCATCTCGGGGCAGAAAGTCTTTATCACCAATGGCCAGCTTTGTGACTTCATTATCCTGGCCTGCAAAACCGACCCGAACACCGGCGGTCGCGGGGTCAGCCTGATTCTGGTTGAAGCCGACCGACCGGGATTCAGTCGTGGACGCAACCTCGAAAAAATCGGCTGGAAGGCGCAGGACACATCCGAGCTGTTCTTTGACAAGATACGCGTTCCGGCAAGCAATCTGCTTGGTGCAGAAGGCCGCGGCTTTATCCAACTGATGGAGCAACTGCCACAGGAAAGGCTCATTCAGGCGGTACGCGCGATTGCGGTAATTGAATCGGCGCTGGATCAAACCATCGCATATACAACCCAGCGATCCGCTTTTGGTCGCCCTATTGCCGGTTTCCAGAACACGCGCTTCAAATTAGCGGATGTAAAATCGCAAGCCGTCATGATGCGGGTGTTTGTCGATAAATGCCTGACAATGCACCTGGCCGGGAAACTAGACGCCGTTGATGCCGCCATTGTTAAGCTGTTGTCCGCGGAAATGATGGGCCGGTTGCTGGACGAATGTCTGCAACTATTCGGTGGTTACGGATACATGTGGGAATACCCTGTCGCTCGCTCATGGGCAGATGCCCGTATGGCTCGGATTGCCGGAGGCACTGCCGAAATCATGCGCGAGATTATTGGACGCAGCCTGGTTGGCAAAGGGTAAACTGATTGTACCCACCATCCCGTCGAATTCCCGCACCAGAATAAACGAACAACACGAACTCCAAGGAGCGCAATATGAATAGTCCCACCGGCCCTCAGGGCGAACGCACCGGCTTCGGTTTCGATGCCCAAGATGAATTAAACGACTTGCGCATGTCTGATAAGGCAATGCCTTTGCTTGAACAAGTGCGGGCTTTTTGCCGCGACGTCGTAGCCCCGATGTCCGAAAAGTTCGAAGAGCTTGGCAAAAACCGCGAGAATCGATGGAGCTACACCGACGCCCAACTCGAATTGCTCGAAGGCGCAAAACAAAAAGCGCGCGAAGCCGGGTTGTGGAACTTCTTCCTGCCAGATGCTGACACCGGTGAAGGACTATCCAACCTCGACTACGCCTACATTGCGTCCGAGTTAGGCAAGTACCCGCTGGCCTCACAGTCCATGAATTGTTCTGCCCCCGATACCGGCAACATGGAAGTACTCGAACGGGTCGGCACCCCGGCACAAAAAGAGCAATGGCTGAAGCCTTTGCTCGAGGGCAAGATCCGGTCAGCCTATGCAATGACCGAGCCTAATGTTGCCTCATCAGACGCCAAGAACATTGGCACTACCGCTGTACTCGACGGCGACCAGTGGCTCATTAACGGAGAAAAATTCTACATCTCCGGTGCCGGTGACCCGCGCTGCAAGATCATGATCACCATGGTCAAAACCGACCCAACCGCGGCTCCGCATCAACAACAGTCACAAATCCTCGTCCCCATTGACACCCCCGGGGTGGAAATTCTCGGCCCGATGCATGTATTTGGTCACGACGAAGCGCCACACGGTCATATGCATATTCGCTTTACCGATGTCCGCGTTCCTAAAGACAATATTCTGCTGGGGGTTGGCCGGGGGTTTGAAATTTCGCAGCTGCGCCTGGGTCCGGGTCGCATTCACCATTGCATGCGCTCAATTGGCACCGCCGAAAAAGCACTCGATATGTTGGTCGAACGCGGTATGAGTCGCCAGGCTTTCGGCAAAAACCTGATTGCGCTGGGCAAAAATATTGAAGTTGCATCGCGCGCCCGAATCGAAATTGAAGCCATGCGACTGATGGTGCTTAAAGCGGCGCGGGCGATGGATATTCTCGGTAACCGCGAAGCCCGGGTCTGGGTGTCAATGGTCAAAGCCATGGTCCCGGAAAAAGTCTGCAAGATCGTTGATGAGGCCATTCAGATCCACGGTGCAGCCGGCGTCTCACAATGGACCCCGTTATCCGATATGTATGCACGCCAGCGTATCCTTCGTCTCGCTGACGGGCCGGATGAAGTGCACCATTTTGTTGTCGGCCGCGCCGAAGTGCGTAACCGGGGTGGCGAACTTTAAGGTCCACGGACACGTTCACCAGTCGGGAAATCGCCCGGGGCTGAGCACTATTCGATATCCGGCGCCCCCGGGCGCCTCCACAATACACTGATGACCGATTCCGCAATTCCCGACGCACTAGCATCGATTGAACTGATTACCCAGGCCCTTGCCTCGGTTGGCTATATTTCAACCCGGCAGATTTCCACTGCTATTCACATTGCCCAGCACTTGCGCAAACCGGTGCTGATTGAAGGGCCAGCCGGGGTCGGCAAAACCGACCTGGCCCGTTCGCTGGCCAAGGCGATGCACTACCCCTTGATCCGGCTGCAATGTTATGAAGGGGTCGACGAAAGCAAGGCAATCTACGAGTGGAAATACGGCAAGCAATTGCTCTACACCCAGATCCTGAAAGAAAAGATTGGTGACGTCTTACAAGATGCCACTACCCTGGACGCGTCGATGCAAAAGCTTGCCCAGTTTCAGGATTTATTCTTTTCGCGTGAGTTTCTGGAATCCCGACCGCTGCTTAAGGCAATGGAGCAAACCGGTGGATCTGTTCTTTTAATTGATGAAGTGGATAAATCTGACGAAGAATTTGAAGCCTTGCTGCTTGAAGTCTTGTCGGACTACCAGATAACCGTACCCGAAATTGGAACAATTGAGGCACAACATCCACCGCTTGTGATGCTCACCTCAAACAACTCCCGCGAATTGGGTGATGCGCTCAAGCGCCGCTGCCTGCACCTGCATATCGGATTTCCCGAACTCAAACGCGAGGAAGAAATTGTTCGCGCCCGGGTAACCGATGTCAGCGACAACTTGCTGCGCCAACTCGTTGCCTTTGTCCAGGCCCTGCGTGGGGAAGATTTGCGCAAAGCCCCGTCTATCAGCGAAACCATCGACTGGGCGAGGACGCTGATTCTGTTGCATGCCGGTGCGTTGGAACCCGAAATGGTTCGCGACTCTTTAAATGTCTTACTCAAGCACCAAAGCGATATCAACAACATGCAGGATCAGGTTGACCGACTAGTGCGTGAAGGCAATGAAACGGTTGTGGGACGCGCCGGCCAGGCCTGATGGAACGGGTTCTGACCAGTTTTGTCCGGGCCTTGCGTGCTGCCGGAGCACCAATTTCAACAACTGAGGCAATTGATGCAGCACAAGCCGTCGCACTGGTTGGTTACAGTGACCGTCTGTTGCTCAAAGACACGCTAAGTTCTGTCCTGGCCAAATCGGAAGAAGAAGTAGCGCTGCTTGGCGATCTGTTTGACCTGTATTTTTCGAGCCAGGCTTATGAAACCGGACAGCGCCGCGCGGATCAGTCAGCGCAGGAGGCGAAGGCGCACCCGGAAAACGACAAATTCTCAGGCGATCCCAGCCAGGACAACGCATCATCGGCAGGTGACGAACGATCCGACCATGCACCATCGATCCAGGCCTTGATCGACCTCGCTAACAATGCCCAGCCAGAGCAACTTGCCATGCGTTTGCAACAGGCCGGAGCCGCCGTTGGCGTCGACAACATCCACTTCGCGTCCCAGCGCGCTTATTTTTCGCGGCGCATGCTGCAGCAAATGGGCATTGAACAACTCGAAGAACAACTCCAGGCACAAATCAGCGACCCGTCCGAACAAGCCCAGCGCGAGGCCCAGGCCTTAATCGATACACGTACATCGCTGCAACGCCGGATACGGGACTATATCGACCAGCGCTTTGAAATCTTCGGGCGCGCCGCAACCCAGACATTCTTGAACGACATTGTGGCTGACCGCGAGATCGGTGAACTTGATGGGCGGGACCTTGCCCGCATGAAAACCCTGATTGCGCGGATGGCAAAACGGCTCGCTGCCCGGCATAGCCGGCGTCGTCGTCCCCGCCAACGCGGCATGATCGATGTCGCCCGCACCCTGCGCGCCAATGCCGGCAACGATGGTGTGCCGTTCGAGCTGATACTCAAACGAAAACGCCTGGACCGACCCAAGGTGGTTGTCGTCTGTGATGTCTCGGGCTCAGTCTCGCGTTATGTTCGATTCTTGTTGCTGTTCTTGTACAGCCTGAATGAAACCATCCGGAATCTGCGCTCGTTTGCTTTCTCCAGCCAGCTCTACGATGTGTCCGACTGGTTTGATGAATTAGGGTTTGAACCGGGAATGAAACGAATCATTCGCGATGTCGGCGCAGGAAGCACCGACTACGGGCAGGCACTACTCGATTTGAAAACTGAGTACTGGGACACGATTGACCGCCGCACAACCGTGATTATTCTTGGTGATGGCCGCACGAATCAGACAGATCCAAAAATAGAAATTCTTGCCGAGATCGCACAACGGGCCAAACGTCTGGTCTGGCTGTGCCCGGAGGACCGACGCCGCTGGGGCTCGGGTGACAGCGTCATGCACCGTTACGAACCCTACTGTCATACCGTCGCACACTGCGCAACCGCCAACGATCTCGAACAGGCAATCGAACAAGTGCTTCAGGCCTACGACTAACAACAAATGCGCTAACAGGTAAAAAAAAAGGCGCCGGTGGGCGCCTTTTTAATGCTCAGACAATAATGCCCTGGCTGCTTAGTACAGCGCGACCGGATTGATGATCATCTGAACCGTGCCACGAATCCGTGCCTGGCCGAGTACGAAGAAGAACTCGTTAACCCCTTCACGAAGCAATGGCCCGGTATTCATTGTTTCGAGCAGGTAAACACCTTGCTCTTGCAGCAACAAGACGTGGCCGTAAAAAACGCCATCACCTTTCGGAGCCGGTACCGGCTCAACACCCCAGGTGTCGGCACCAACGGCCATCAGATCAAGCGAGGCCATGTAGCGGGCACCGTTGTTGTTTAAACCCGGCTCACCGGACACCCATGCTTTCGGATCTTTCTCGAGCATGTTTTCAGTCCAGCCCGTGTGAAACAACACGATGTCACCCTTACCCATGGTCACACCTTGTGCAGTAGCTGCCGCTTTGATTTGTTCCTCACCAAAATGATCACCGGCGTTCAGGAACGGCTTCCCGGCATGTTTGGCCATATCAAGTATGACGGCCCGACCGACCAGTGGGGGAATGTCGTGAACACCAAGTTTCTTCAGGCCGGTAATTGCCGCAAAATCTGTTTCTTTGTTGCAGTTGTAGTACAAGCCAGCTTCACCCAGGTGACCCAGGCCGTCAATCTGGCTGCCGATGCCAACCCAGGTCTGAATAATGTCGTCGTTGTAGTTCGCCGGATAGCCAAAAGATTCGAGTCGCTGACCCCCTTGCTGGTTAGGCTGCACTACCTGCAGACTCAGTGACCGTGGCGGAAACGCCGGCGTTGAACTGTCAATTACGATCCCTAGCGGTAACGACTTTCCTTGTTTAATCAGACCAGCGGCTTTGAGCGTGTTTTCCGGGGTCACCAGGTTGGCTGAACCAATTTGATCATCTTTACCCCATTTTGAGGGTTTACACTCTGTCGCGGCTATTGCGGTGCCACTGGTAAATGCCAGTGCAACCATGGTCAGCGTCAGCTTTTTGATTTTTAGCAACATTGATTGTCTCCGTTTCGCTTGAATTTTACTTCGTTGAATTTTTCTTCGTTGAATTTTTCTTCGAACTACGCGGGCGAAAATGCGCGCCGCTGCCGTACTCTAATCGCTTTCTGTTCGTCGGTCGATCCTGCGGATAAACGAAAGACAAAATGTTCTCGTTACGGAATTCGAATCGACTTACTGGCGACTGATCTGTTGCCTGCAATAGCGGATGTTTTGTCTGAACAAATTTGCGCCGGGTAACTGCTCCAGCCCTTTCTCGTAAATCTCCAGGGCGCGCTGCCATTCTTTCTTATCCAGATGCGGTTTTGCCCACCCGTGCCAGGTGGCAATCGCATTGCGGGTCAGGTGAGCATCATTCGGTACTGCCTGCAGACCGCGCTGGTATACATCAACGGCCTGCTGCCACAATCGCTGCCTAGAAAAATGGGTGGCCCAGCGGTCGTAGGTAAAACGCATCAGTCGCAGGCCACCCACATTGCCTTTGAGTTGCTCAAAACCCGCAGCGGCAATGTCGGCAGCCGCGTCAAATTGACCTGTGGCCTGACGCTGTTCAACGGCACGTTGGTAATACGAAACAACCACTTTTTCGAGCCCCCGGACATCGGCAAAGCGGTGCAGTAGATCTGCCGCCAGCTTGCCACCGGCATCGCCGGAATCTTTGAGCCACTCCTGGGCGATATAGGCTACATTCTGCTGATAAGAACGCAGGTTTTTCCCACCCTCCGGAGCCGCATCGCGGGCTTGTTCGTAGATTGTTGCCGCTGCAGCCCAGTCCCGCGCCTTGATACGTTCGTTGGCCTTGCCTGCAAAAACCGATTCAATCAACTGGTTAGCCTGATTCGAATCACTCAGCAGTCTGCGATATCGTTCAACCGCAGCGACGGCTTCACGTTCTTTGCCCTGGTCTCGCAACTCACCAACCCGTCGCAACACGAAGTTGCGTGCCGCCCGACGCACCCCATCGTTCTTCGGATACACCGTCAACACGGCATCAACCGCAGCAATGCCAGCATCCGCCCCGCCTTTTGCAAAAGCGGCTTCACTCCATTCCTGCAACAAGTACGCGGCATTACGCTGTAAGCGATAGTCGTCAGGCAATATGTTCTGACCTTGCCCGACGGCTTGCAGCGCCCCGGTCCAGTCGCCCAGTTTAATTGCGGTCGACATCCAGTTCATGATCACCCCGGCGCGGAACCGATTCAGTGGCACCAGGGATTCCGGGTTCACTTTGCCAGCCCCATCATTGGCAACAGTCAATGCCTGGGCCCACTTGCCCTGCCGGCTTAAGGTCTGCCCTTCCTGGATAAACGCCCTGGCCTGTTGACGGTCAAAGCCACCCGCCGGATCGTTCTGATGGGCCTCACTCGTCAGGGCAACAACCTGGGTAAAGTCTTTTTGGTTTACCGCATCAGCAATTCGTCGATGCCAGATCACCCGCCGGTTGTGAATGAGATTGCGGTCTTTGGGGGCCAGGGCCAGAGCCGTATTAAGCAGACTCAGCGCGCGTACGTTATCGCCTGCCCTGGATACGTCTTCTGCCCACCGGCCCAGCGACGACAAAGAGTTTTTTACTGCTGAATTGAGCCTGGGGTCAATGCTCAGCGCCCGGTAGTAGGCGAGCAAGGCTTGTTCATACCGGCTGGCCTTACCATGGCTGACCCCATGGTTGTAGTAAATCAGCGCAATCAAGCCAAGGGCAGAAGTTTCTCGCCGTTTGCCTGCATTAGACCCCGGTATATACGTAAACCCGGTTTGCTTTGTAAACGCCTGCTGCGCAGCGCGGTTACGCGACGGATTAAATCCGAGCTTGTTGGTTGTTTCGACGTCAGCATGTTTAGTGCCGTCGTAAATTATCGCGTAGGCATGATCAGGGACTTCAATACCGCGCACATCAAGACCAAGACGGGTGCCAAGAAGGCTGTAGAGAACCGCCGAGGACACGCAGTTATAGACGCCTTTGCTCAATAGTACCGACAGATCAGTCTGCTTTTCCTGGTAGCCACCGCGTAGGGGTTTACCGTGTAAGTACTTGAGTAATTGCTGGCCCTTTTTCATTACCCCGGGCTGGCTTTGCAACAATGCCCGGGCCTCTTTCTCCATCCGGTCGAGTCGTTTGCGAAAATCCGCCCGTTGCCCGGCATCACTGACCCCGGACGCCAGCAGAGCGGCATCAGCCAACGACCACTGGTCAAGCTGACCATCAGCCGCGTCACGAAACAAAGCCTGCTCATCTTCACTGACTTTCAGGCGGAGTTCTTCGCGAAAACGATTCAGTACCAACTGGGCGTCAGCCGGACTATCCTGAAACGCGTACTTGCTCTGTGGTGGCCCTTTCTTCCCGAAGACTTCGATCTCTGCAATAGCCAGTGGCTTCGCTTTTTTTGCCGGTGTAATGCGCAGCATTATCCAACGCACCGCAGTCGGCAAAAAAGTCAGGCTTAATTGCGGCTGGCCCGATTGAACCGTAGTTGATCGCAAGACCTGGTAGCCGGTCTGTGATGACGCAATAGACCCGAGAATCTCAATCTGCGCGGCCGCGGCGGGGGCAGATTTTTTGTCCGTTACGGCAAATACACTAAGCCGCTCCGCACTAAAAACGTCGCCGAGGTCGACAATGTATTCAATGCCATTCGCGACTACACCAGGTGCCAGCTTCTTATTGCCGTCACCCAGTTGTCGGACGATGGCCAGTTCATCCGCAGTCAGGTTGGCGTCAGTCAGCTTGTCTGCCGCCCCGGCCAACAAATTGACGGCCTGCGCGCCAACCGGTGCGCTTCCCAACATCGTGCACGCCAGTAGTAAAGCAACTGCAATCGGGGCCGCCGGTATTCTCATGTGGATTCCAATCTGATGGCTGATTCAGTGACCTAAGTTATAGCAGCAGCCCACCGTCAACAATCAAGGTCTGGCCCAGGATGTAGCTGGACAATGGCGACGCGAGAAATAAAATAGCCCCGGCCATTTCATCGGGTCGTCCAAAGCGCCCAAGCGGAATCATTTGTTTGGTTGCCTCGGCCCGGATATCGTTTTCTGTGGTGACCCGGGTCATCTTGGTGGGCACAAAACCAGGCGCAATACCATTGACCCGAATACCGTCTTTTGCCCACGCCTGGGCCAGGGTGCGAGTGAGGCCGGCAGCTGCTGCTTTTGAGGCCCCGTACGCCGGATTACCCCGGGTTGCATGAAAAGCCGCCGTTGAGCTGACAATAATCAGGGAACCTTTGGTGGCCATCAACGCGTCATGAAAACGCGTGGCACAGGCCATTACACTGTTCAGGTTGACATCCAGCACTTGCTGAAAGCCAGCCATTGCAAACTCCTGACGCTTGTACAACACCATACCCTGACACAACACCAGGACATCGAGCGATGCAAAATCCGGCTCAACAGCCGCGACCGCATCAAAATCGCTGACATCCAGTGGTGTGTACGACAAGCCCGTCAGGTCGCTATCCGGGCTGTCAGCATAGTCGGCCGGGCTTGGGCGGGTACCCCAGACATGAACGCGGGCACCCCGCGCTCGAAAAGCCTGCGCGGTGGCATTGCCGATACCGCTGGAGCCGCCGACCACCAGCACGGTTTTTCCGTCGAAGTTAGTATCGTCGATCAATGTCAGTCATCGTCGGTCAATATCGGCTGGTGTCGGTATTTTGCTGCGGCCCCGCGCATCATCGAGGTTACACAAGCAATTCAAGCGCTAAGTCGTGACTAGCGGGTTCGCTCGACGATCGAGCAGTAGTTGGCCACACCAGCGCCGCCCATGTTAAAGACTCCACCCAATCGCGCCCCAACCAGATGGGCACCGCAAGGGTCGCCTGCCAGTTGGCGGGCAGTCATCACATGCATGGAAACCCCGGTGGCACCAATCGGATGCCCTTTGGCCTTCAACCCACCGGACAAATTTACCGGCAACCGGCCACCCAGCGCACTGTCGCCGTTGGCAATAACATCAGCACCCCGACCTTTCGCAGCCAGGCCCATTGCTTCGTACTGAAGCAACTCGGCAATCGTGAAGCAATCATGGGTTTCGACGAAGTCAAGGTCGTCCAGCTGAAGACCGGCCAGGCCAAGCGTTTTCTTCCAGGCCATTTCGCACCCGGCCAGCTCGGTCATGTCACGCCCGCTCATGGGCAGACTGTCGTTCACACTGCTGAACGCCCGCAACTGAATCTCCATGTCGCGCTGTCCGGCGGCATCTGGTGCCGACAACACCAATGCGGCCGCGCCGTCCGACACCATTGAGCAATCGGTGCGCTTGAGCGGACGCGCAACATAGGGGTTCTTTTCTGATTCGTTGCGGCAGAACTCGTACCCAAGGTCGCGCTGCATGTGTGCCAGCGGATTATGCGCGCCGTAACCATGATTTTTAGCCGCGATTTGGGCCAGCGCATCTTCCTGGTCACCGTATTTTTCAAAATAGCGTTTGGCGATTTCGCCAAATAGTCCGGCAAACGAACCACCATCCTTTGCTTCTTCTTTAACGTAACTGGCGGAGATCAATGCTTTTTGCACTTCGGGATTAGTCGCCGCCGTCATTTTTTCCATGCCAACGACAAGAACTTTTCGAGCCGAACCTGAAGCGATGGCACGGGCAGCCAGGTGAACGGCAGCCGAGCCACTGGCACAAGCGTTCTCCACCCGGGTGGACGGCTTAAAGCGCAATGCCGGTACAGCCTGGATCGGTAACGACGAGGGGAAACCCTGTGGATCAAGCCCGCAGTTAAAGTGGCTCACAAAAACCTCGTCGATTTCGTCGGGGTCAACGCCGGCATGAGCAATGGCGTCCTGGGTGACAGTGCTGACCAATGACTCGAGCGTATGTTCGTCGAGACGGCCAAATTTTGTATGTGCCCAACCAATAATTGAGGGAGTGATCATGCGCGATTCCGGTGATTTACTGAATCGCTCAAAATAAGTTGAAATTGCCGTCAATGCAAGCCGTACGGTCACAAACTATCACCTAAGTGACAATTTGCGACGCCGGCAACGCCCTCCCCGTGCGATCGCGACGGACATTCCAAAAGAGGTAGGCCAGAAACAGCGCCATAGCGCCAGCGTGAAGCAAACTGGCATTGGGCCACATCATCGCGCAACCCAGTGCAAACAGAATCGGTCGCATCCAATAAGTCACCGGCCCTTCGAGGTAACCTTCCAGAGCCGCAGCAATGGCGTAGATACCAAAAAACGCAAAAAACGCCACGTTCAAGTCGTACCACAGGTTGCCGCCCAGGAAAGGCGTATAGGCAAAAAGGAAAGGCACGATATACAGCCCCTTGGCCAGCTTCAGCGACGTGAATCCGGTACGCATCGGCGGCGTACCGGCAATGGCAGCGGCGGCAAACGCCGTCAGGCACACTGGTGGCGTGACCCCGGAATCCTGACTCAGCCAGAAGATAATCATGTGAGCCGATAGCAAGGCAATCGTCAATGCTTCAGGCGTCAGCGCGGCCTCTTTAAATGTCCGGGCGATATCCAGCGGGATTTTCTCGTAGATGGCCAGCGCCGCATCGTAAGTCATTGGCGATCCGATCTGACCCATCTGATCGGGTGCCACCAGCATCAGCATCGCCTTGGCACTATCTCCAAGGGTTCCCGAGGCTATCGCATTGATCACATCGGCCTGTGCGATTAAATCTGCCAGCGCCGGCGCAGACAATGTGGCCAGCACAATGTATGACGCGGTGACCGGCAGCCCCATCCCCAGCACCAGTGAAGCCAGTGCAATCAGAATCAAAGCTACAAACAAACTACCGCCGGCCCACTGGTTAATCATCAGGGAAAATGTATTGCCGACACCCGTCGTCGCGATCGCGTTGACCACGACACCAACACCTACCAACAACACGGCGGTAAGAATCATGTCGTTCGAACCCTTGGCCAGGGCTTGATAGATATCGCGCAGCCCCATACCACCGCCTGGACGCAGCCAGGACGCAGCAATCAATGCCAGAATCGCAATCCCGGCGCAATAAGTCGGGGTGAAGCCGTAAATCAGCAAGCCCATTAAAATACCGATCGGCAGAAAAAACTGCAGGCCGCCGCGACGCATTACGTCCATCACCCCAGGCCCCTCACCAGCCTCAGGCTGTAGGTTGAGACGTTTGGCCTGGATACGCACAAAACAGGCGACCGACCAGAAATACAGTAACGCCGGCAGCACCGAGACCGAGACAATGGTCAGGTAAGGAATGTTGGTGTAGGACGCCATCACAAACGCTCCGGCACCCATCAGCGGCGGCATTATCTGCCCTCCGGTGGATGCCGCTGCTTCGGTGGCCGCTGCAAAACGCGCCGGAAAACCGGCACGCTTCATCATCGGAATAGTAAAAACGCCGGTTGCCGCCACGTTGGCCACTGTTGAACCAGAGATTGTGCCCATGAGGGCCGAGCCAAATACGGCTACAAAACCCGGACCACCAATCAGGCGCCGGGCCAGCGCCCGGGACAAATCCAGAATGAACTCGCCGGCCCCTGAGCGCGTAAGAAATGCACCGAACAACACAAACATAAAGACATAAGTCGCTGAGATGCTGGCGATATTTCCCAGCATGCCGTCTTCAGTATGAAAGGTGCGATACAACATGGTCTGCAATGACAGACCAGGGAACGTCATAATGCCTGGCACATACTTGCCCCAGAACACCACGTAAGTAAACGCGATGAACATCATGGCCGGTATTAACCATCCCGTTGTCCGGCGTACAAACTCCAGGACAAGCAACGGCGCCAGAATGGTGAATACCCAGTCGTACCAGAGAAATTCGGCATTGCGCGCGTAAAAAGACTTTTCGCCAAGAATCAGATACGCGATACAAGCCAATGCAAGCACGGCCAATACACAGTCGATGAATAACGCAATACGCGTACCCCGAGCCGTGCGGGTCTGGACAAGGGGGTAGCTCAAGGCGCAGAGCGCGCCAAAACCACCAAAGTGAATGACGTTAACCCAGGGCTCCGACCACGTCCCGAGAGTATTCAGCCAGATATGCAACAGCGCCAAGCCCACGCCACCGACCATCGCCACGCGGCCAACCCGCGACCCGGGGCTGCGTAAGCCCCGGCCACTGTCGATATCAATGTCGGGTTCGGTCACCGGCGCTGCGGGAAGACCGCCCTGCTTGTGAACTACCAACTTATTTTG
>JBAUID010000148.1:0-16569 GCA_049680625.1 Burkholderiaceae bacterium
TTGCCCCCGCCGGCGTCATTGAGATGAGCCTTATTGCATTGACTCTGGGCGCTAACCCCGTGTTTGTCACGACCCATCACGTGGTTCGGATCTTCGCCTGCGTCGCCTTGATGCCACAAATTTACCGTCTGGTACTAGCCCCGAGGAATAAGCGAAAACTCTAGTAAGTTCTTGTCCGGAAATTGGTGTTTTGAAACTGAATGCCGGGAATTGCACGAAACGTGGCGATCCAAAGTCCCCGGGATCGGGGATTTAGGGGGCGAGCCCAAAAAAATGTAGTTCTTGTCCGGATTTTCCGGACAAGAACTAGTTAATTAATTCAGGCCAACGGGCCTGCGGGGTGGGGATCACACCGCTGGCTGACCAAAATGTAGGCAATCCAGGGCTTTGCCGCGAGTGGATTGCCGTGCCGGGGTACTATTTACCGAATGTCAGACCAAGAAAACGAAGATTGGGCCTTTCCTGCGGCCATGCAACCGGACAGTGACGAGCTGTCGTTTGATCTGGACGCCGTTCTCGATGCGGTAGTCACCGTTCGCGCGGAGATCCCGGAAGATGCGTTCACCGCTGATACCCTGGGTACCGACCGCATCGGTAACGGCGTGTTGATTCGGGACAGTGGCATCGTTCTTACCATTGGCTACCTGATTACCGAGGCAACCAGCATCTGGTTAACGACAAATGACGGCGTTGTGGTTCAGGCCTACCCGTTAGCCTATGATCAGGTGACTGGCTTTGGACTGGTCCGGGCGTTGAACCCGCTTGGCATCAGTCCATTGTCTTTAGGTGATTCGGACAATCTTACCCCTGGCGATGAATTAATCATTGTTGGCCAGGGCGGACGTTCTCATGCGTCCAAAACAAGACTGATTGCCATTCGGGAGTTTGCCGGCTACTGGGAGTACCTGCTCGACGAGGCCTTATTCACTTCTCCTGCGCATCCGCGCTGGGGTGGGGCTGCCTTACTCAACCATGCCGGCGAACTGGTCGGAATCGGTTCGTTGCTTGTCCAGGAGGCGATGGAAGGCGATTCGACCCAGGGCAACATGATTGTCCCGATTGACCTGTTGAAACCGATCCTTGACGAACTGATCACATCCGGCGCTGTTTCAACCCCGCCACGGCCATGGCTCGGCTTGTTTGCCCATGAATCTGAATCACAGCTTGAAGTCGCTGGACTCGTCGGTGGGGGGCCGTCAGCCACTGCGAATGTGCGACGTGGTGATGTCTTGCTGAAGGTTGGCGATCAGCGGGTCGAAACCCTCGCCGGTTTTTTGCGTGCGGTCTGGAAACTTGGCCCGGCTGGAACCAAAATTCCGCTGATGATTTCTCGTGAGGGTGATGTTTTGCGGGTCGAGGTGGAGTCAGCGAACCGAAATTTACTGCTTAAAGGCCCCAGCCTGCATTAATACAATCTAAGGCTAATGAACGGTCATCACTGGCCAAAACTGTCGAAGGGATCTGAGCCGTGCTAATGCTGGCCTTCTCGACTGGCCAGCATCGAGTCGATCGCTGCCTGCTCGGTTTCGCAAATCGTGAATACCCGGTGCATGCGCATCAATTCGAAAACCGCCAGTACCGAACCCGAGAGTCCAAACAGGCGCAGCTCGCCGTTGCGTTCGCTGATATGACGCAAACAGGCAATCAGTGCCCCTAATCCGGAGCTATCAACAAGCGTCAGTTGACTCATGTCAATTACAACGTCTTGATAAGCATCAAGAAGAGGCGTGATGGCGTCTCTGAATTCAGGAACGTTTCCCGCATGCAGGTGACCAAGCGGGAGTCGGACAATCGTTACATTTCCATGTTGTTGAGTGGGTAAATCCATACGACGGCGTTCCTGTAGTCAGTGACCGCGGACGGAAAATAAAAGTCTAGGCCGACCGCTACAGAGGCACATTAAACCCCGGGCAAAGTTTCAGGATGATGAAAAAGCGGGGTAGAACGCTTTTCTTCGATCGACCGGATTTCAAATCCCGGCGTCTCAAGCCGGGGTTGACTCTTGCAATGAGACGAACAGGCGCAGATAATTTCCGACTAGTTTCAATTTGAAGCCGCCGGGGGCTCGGTCAATGAGGAGATACGTGAATGATTGGTAAGCGGCTAAGTTTGTTGTTTGTGCAGCTGTGTGTACTGTGCCTGTCGAGCCCGTTGGCCAACGCTGCGGCTCCACTCGAAATTACCTGGGAGAAACTCATTCCGGCGCAAAGCGAATCGCTGACCCGAAACATTGCCCAGGTACAGGCTGCGTTGAATAAGCTCACTAAAGCGCAGAAAGAGCTTTATTACGAAATTGATGACCAGGAAAGTCTGAAGCAACGCATCGATGCCGGGTTTATAAAAAAATCGAATCTGCGCAGTGATGAATTACGCATTCTAGAGACCAACTATCCCGTGTCCCATCCGGATATTTTTTCACTCTGGCAGAAAATTGATCAGACGAACAAGCAGTACGCGCTTGAATCGAAACGGGTCGACCCTCAACTTGCTGGCAAAACCGTTCGAATGCCGGGTTACGTGTTGCCCCTCGAAACCGATGGCACTCTGGTTCGCGAGTTTCTTCTTGTGCCGTTTGTCGGTGCATGTATTCACGTACCACCGCCACCACCAAACCAAATGGTTTACGTTCAAATCGACCACGCCTTTGAGAGTAAAGCACTTTATGAACCTGTATGGGTGGAAGGCGTTTTGACCGTTGACGAAGGTTCTCATTCACTATCTCTGGTCGACGGTCAGTCAAATGTCAGCACCGGCTACGCGATGAAGGCGGTTAAAGTGACCAGTTACAAACCTTAGCCGATCCCTGGCCAAACGCTAACGATATCCCGCGCAATCATGTCACCCATCGAAGCAGCCGATCGCGCGACATCGCCAACCACAATAAGCAACGGCTCGGAAGGACCAGTACTGCTTATGCAGAATGTCCGTTTTGGGTGGGCCGCAGGTCAACCGCCGCTGATCAATCTGGATAGTTTCGCCGTGGCAGCCGGTGAACGAATATTTATCAGTGGTCCGAGTGGTTGCGGAAAAAGTACGTTGCTAAGTTTGATTGCCGGCGTGGCGTTACCTGACCACGGTCGCCTGGAAATCCTGGGAAAAGACTTTACCGCTTTGACCTCAGCGGCACGGGACCGATTTCGAGCGGACCATCTCGGCATCGTGTTTCAACAATTTAATCTGATTCCGTACCTTAGTATTCTCGAAAACGTTCTGTTGCCGTGTCAGTTCTCGGCAAAAAGACGTCAGCGCATTGCAAATGCCGGGCTAACCCCTCGGCTTGAAGCCGAACGTTTGCTGACCCATCTCGAGCTTGACTTCAGGGTCCTGGGTAAGCAAGCCGCAGCTGACCTAAGTATTGGTCAGCAACAACGTGTTGCGGTAGCACGTGCCTTGATCGGCGCGCCTGAAGTGATTGTTGCTGACGAGCCCACATCCGCGTTGGACGATGAGTCGGGGGGGCGCTTTGTTGAATTACTCCTGACTCACAGTGAATCCAACGCAACAGCGGTGGTCTTTGTCAGTCATGACACCCGACTTGCGTCCCAGTTTGACCGGCACATTAGGTTCAGCACCCTGAAGGCGCGTGCAGCGGTTGAATCCCTGCGTGGATCTGGCACTTCGTGACGGTTTTCTGATGTTAATAATTCGACTCGCTATAGCCAGCCTGTTTAACCGGCGCACGACCGCCTTGCTGACGATTTTGTCGATTGCCGTCAGCGTTGTCATGCTTCTGGGGGTTGAGAAAATCAGACGTGATGCGAAGTTGGGGTTTGCCAACAGCGTGTCCGGTACCGACTTAATTGTCGGCGCACGCAGTGGTGCAGTCCAACTGTTGTTATATTCAGTTTTTCGCATGGGTGATGCCACTGCAAATGTTTCATGGGCTACTTATCAGGCTATCGCCAACGAGCCCGAAGTCGCCTGGGCCGTGCCGATATCACTAGGCGATTCCCACAGCGGTTTTCGGGTACTGGGCACTACGACTGCTTATTTTGATCATTTTCGTTTTGGGAACCGTCAGTCGCTAGAATTTGCGCAGGGTCGTGTGTTTAATCGCCCGTTCGATGTTGTTCTAGGTGCCGAAGTGGCACATAAGCTTGGTTACATGACTGGTGAGTCAATAGTGTTAAGCCACGGAACAGGTGAACTCGAGTTGTCACGTCATGCGGACAAACCGTTTACCGTTGTCGGCTTACTTGCTCCAACCGGGACGCCGGTTGACCGGACCGTCCACGTCAGTCTTGCAGGAATCGAGGCAATTCATGACGATTGGGAGGATGGGCGCCATCAACCGTCTGGTGTAATCGGCAAGCGGCCAGTAAATCCGGAAGAACTGGTTCCGGAAAGTATTACGGCATTTCTAGTTGGCGTTAAGAAAAAGTCGCAGATTTTTTCGCTACAGCGCAAGATAAATACCATGAGCCTTGAGCCATTGATGGCAATTATTCCTGGCGTAGCACTTCAGCAGCTTTGGGATTTAATGCGGGTTGCCGAACAGACCTTACGGATTATCTCGGTATTTGTTGTGTTTACAGCTTTGCTTGGCATGTTAACGGTTATTCTGGCCGCGCTGGAAGCCAGGCGCAGGGAACTTGCGGTGCTACGAGCCGTCGGTGCCAGACCTCGGCACCTGGCGGCTCTACTCGTTGTCGAAGCTGGGCTGTTTAGCCTTGTGGGGACGGCGCTTGGACTGCTAATTCTTGCGGGTCTTACCACCTTGGCCCGTCCTTTCGTTTTGCGTGAATTTGGTGTCCCGCTGCTTCCGTCGTGGCCATACTCGGGCGACTTGGCGTTGTTGGCTGCTTTGATTGCCAGTGCGTTGTTGGTCAGTTTGATACCTGCGTGGCGCGCGTTTCGTATGTCTTTGTCAGACGGACTGTCGATCCGGGTTTGAACTCTGTCCCGGCCACGATGTATGGAAGAAAAGTTTCGCTAGCCAATCGAGGAAGATAACTGATGAACTCGTCGATACAGAATAGGATTATCTCTTTAATTTCTAACCAGCGGTTCGCGCGTTCGAGTTTTTTTGCCGCTTGCTTTATCTGCTCGTTGGCGCCGGTTCAGGCATCGAATGAGAATCCCGGCGAAATTGACTGGAGGAAGATCCGCGATGCCAAGCTTGGTGTATTTAGCATTAGTGCTACTGAGACAAGCGTCGGTCAGTTTCGACGCTACGTTCGAGCCACTGGCAAAACCACGCTGGCCGAGCGCAATGGCGGTGGCCTTATCTATGACAATGGCTGGGAGCAAAAGATTGGATGGAACTGGCAGTCACCATTTGGGCAACCTGCGCAAGATAGCGAGCCAGCGGCCCACGTCACCTATGATGAGGCTCAGGCGTTTTGCGAATGGGCTGGTGGACAATTGCCGAGCGACCCACAATGGTTGGCTGCTGCGTATATCGAATCCCGCGCCGAACCGCCGCCTCCATTCGTGCCGGGAACCCGCTATCAATATCCAACAGGGAGCTCGCCAGTCGGTGCTCATTGCCTTGACGGCTGTGGCGACCCGCGGGGTCGCGCTGTCACCGATGGCAGTGTGTTAAATCGTGGTTTTGGGCATGCAAGGGTTGCGAGTGGCGCTGCTGGCGTTAACGGCTTGTTCGATATGGGTGCCAATTTGTGGGAATGGGTTAACGAGCCAATGATCTTGGGTACGACCGCTGCAGGCGCACCGCGTCGTACCCGCGGCGGTTCCTGGTGGTACGGCCCCGCGCAGATGCAGGCGGAGCACCTGGCCAGTAAGCCGGGCGACATGGCGGTTGCGTATATCGGATTTCGATGCGTTCGAACTATTCGGCGTTGATCTCACGCTTGATCTTGCGCGGCAGCACGGTTTTGTTGTTCCCAGGGTGTTATTTGGCGGCGGAAGGTCTTAAACTGCAGTGGTGTATTCAAAGACAATGAGGTGTTTCAATGGCAAATGAGGGTTATCACGAGCCCATCGCAGAGCTAAGCGATCAAACGCGGGATATGCATCGCGCGATTACGTCACTTATGGAGGAGTTGGAAGCTGTCGATTGGTACAATCAGCGCGTCGATGCGTGCAAAGATCCTGAACTCAAACGCATCCTTGAGCACAACCGGGACGAAGAGAAAGAGCACGCAGCCATGGTGCTGGAATGGATTCGGCGCCAGGACAAGACTTTCGAATCTGAGCTGAAAGACTATTTGTTCACCGATAAGCCTATTGCCCACAAGTAGTGGGGAGTAAGGCGGGGTTGTGCCAATTTGCCGGACGGTAACGAGCATCTCAGAACCGCACCACTTGTTTGGGGCACGCGAGTCGATAAGCGGGTACCCGTTCCAGCCTGCTAGTTACTCGTTGTGGTTAAGAGCGTCCTGCTGCGGGGGGGGGGTATTGAGATGCCGGCGATATGCCGGCACCGGCCCATCGACGCAAGCCGAAAACCACGGCGACGATTGCCAGGCCAACAAGAGTAGACGACCATTCCGGGAAACCGATCAGCAGGCCGGCAATAAATAGAAGTGGACGTGGCCAGGTCCGCAGGCGGCCAAAACCCCGAAGATAGCCTTCGGAGGCACCGGCGATCACAATAATGCCAAATACGTTGAGAACAAACCAGATGGCGGTCAGGTGTAGTGGGCCTTGAAAAATCAGTGCCGGCTCAAACAAAAAGAAGATCGGAATAAAGTACAGAACAATGCCCAGCCGGGCTGCGTGCATGCTGGTGCGCACCGGGGACGATCCGCTGATTCGTGATGCCAGAAAGGCAGCCAATGCCACCGGTGGCGTAATTGCTGCCAGACACGCATAGTAGGCAATGAACAAGTGAATCGCCAAGGTGTTCATATTGCCGACTTGTTCCAGCGCGGGGGCCAGTGTTAGTGCAAGCATCAGGTACGCGGCAACGATCATACCGACCATGCCGAACACGATACAAACCCCAACGCCAATCGCCAGGATTAGTATCAGGTTGCCGTCACCCATTTGCACCAGGGCCGCGGTTAAGGCCGGCGCTACGCCGGTTGCCATCAGCCCGCCGAGAATAAAACTGGCCGGTAGCAGCAGGGCCATCGTTTCTGCCAGTAATTTGCCTGTTTGCAGAACCATCTCTATGACCCGGGCTTTATCCAGTCGCAGATCTTTCTTAAGAAAGGTAATCGACAGCAGCATCGCGGCAGCGTAAAACGGAGTCAGTCGTTCCCAACGCATGAAAACCAGGCCCCAGACCAGGAAAATTAGCACCGCAAGGAACGGCCATCCTTCGCGCAGCGTTCGGGAAAATGACGGCAGTTCTGATTCGGGCAGGCCCACCATATTGTGACGGGCTGCGTAGCCGTCTACGTGGCAATACAAGCCAAAGTAATACAACAGGCTTGGCAGCATGGCGGCCAGCACGATAACGCCGTATTCCGTGCTGGTGAAGTCTGCGAGGATAAAAGCAATCGCACCCATCACTGGCGGCATCAACATCCCGCCAGTTGATGCGCAGGCCTCGAGCGCGCCGGCATAGTGAGCCGGAAAACCACCGCGCTTCATCGCCGGGATGGTGACTGCACCGGTACTCACGACGTTGCCAAAGATGCTGCCGCTTAAACTGCCAAAAAAGCCACTGGCCAGCACGGCAACCTTGGCGGCACCGCCCCGGGAGCGCCCCATCAGGGCCATTGCCAGCTTCAGAAAAAAGTCTGCCGCCCCGGTTGCCACAAGCAGGGCGGCCAGAATCAGAAAGCCGATAATTGTTTCTGCCACCACCCGGGTAACAACACCGAGTAGCGCATCGCTTGAGTAGACGTTAAACGCAATCGTGCGTGACAGCGACGTCGGTGGGCCCCACAGTAGCGATGGCATGTACTGCGCAAAGACGGGAAAGGTTCCAAGAAAAACCACGATCCCCAGAAAAATATAGCCACCCGAGCGACGGGCCGCTTCAAGAATGACGAGCATCAGTCCAGCGGCAGTGACCAATTGCCAGGTCGCGTTAACTGGTATCCAGGTCGAGTAAACCAGGTCGTCGGAGTGATAGGCCAGGACCAGGGTAAAAACGATTGTCAGCACTGCCGGGATTGCGGACAGCAAACCCGGGTTCTTTTCTCCCGGGTAGGCAGGCAGGAACAGAAATGACAGTGGCAGATAACACGCCATCAGCAAAAAGTAATAACGGATATCCAGTAATGGTACGAGCCCAAATATGTAGATAACCGCAAGCACAACCCCGCCAGCCGACATCGCCATAACAAGCCACTGCAACGGTTTTGGCAGGTAGCCGAAGCGTTGCATCGCCCGGTCGGCAACCGGCTCGTCACTGTCCATAGCGGCGCCGGCGGGTGGTTTTGTTGTGATCAACCCGGGTCAACTTCGGGTGCACCGGTACGCCCATCGCTTACTTTAACGACAGGACGGCGCTGCTAAACGGTTCCATCAAACCGTTCTTTTCCCGGGTCGCCACCAACAGTTTTTGCCAGGCTTCGTCTGCCGGGTCCATTTTGATTCCTTGCTTTGTGGCTTGTTCGACTGCTGCCTGAAATGCAGCGATACGCTTGCTGGCTAAAGTAACCAGTTGATCCTGACGGGCCTGGTGGGCCGGTTTCCACAGCTTCTTTTCCTGGAGATAACGAATCGTGCCTTCATGCAGCGGTTGCATGGCGCCACCTTCTAGAAAAGCGACAATGTTGTTGATGTTCATCAGGTGGGCGTGAGTGAAGTCGCCTTTGTAACTGTCGTGGTTTTCATCAAGCCATTTGATTAACTGATAAACAAATTCTGGGTCAGCATCAGCGCGTACATGGTTCGCCTGATAAGCGTGATCCATGTTTAGTCCGACTGCGGACTTCACACCAGAGACAGTTTTCGCGGGCACATAGCCAGCCATGATGTTGCGATACCGCGAAAATGCCGTCGGGTCTTTACTGACTGGCGGTAGTTCTATCCAGCGCAGACCGTTCGGGCCCGCTTCGGCTTTGACCGACGTACCGGAAATTGGCGAGGTAAAGGTAACGTCGACCCGACCTTCGACCAGTACAGCGGTATTGGCACCGTAGTTGCCAACTTCGACCAGGGTCACATCAGTGGGCTTGAGATTCCGATAAGCCAGTAGCGCGTTGATACCGGATACCAGGAAAGAAGAACTTTTGGTCAATGCAATGCGGGTGCCCGGTCCAATGTCGTCGATGGTCTTTATCTTGGAGTCACCGCGAACGGCGTAACCCCATGGTGTGACCATATTCATGTTCAGCATCCGGGTATCGCTGGGCCCGGCATCTTTGGTGGCGTAACCTTGTACTGCGTCCATTTGGTCAAAATAGTCCGACGCTTGAAACAACGCCACCTGACCCTCATTGGTATTGAGCCATTGGGCGCGGGCGAATCCATTTGGTGCTGGCTTGACCGCCACCTTGACACCGGTGGACTTGGTGAATTTTGATGACCAGGCAACAGCCAGAGAATGGTTTGCAGTACCTACTCGTGGTGTGACAACCGAAAAATAATCCGGCCATTTAAAGTCAGCGGCCTGGGCCGTCAGACTGACAGCGACAAGTGTTGATGCGAATGCGGCGCTGGTTAACAGGCGTGCGGTAGTGCGTCCAAATAACATAATGGTCTCCTCCTGAGTAATACTGGTACTAGTAATTAAGTCGTTAGATCAGACAACGCATATTGCCTTTGTTCGTATGTTGCCTTTGTCCTTTTGGGCATACCCCATACGTTACCCAGGAAGGGCAACTTATGCCCATTGTCTCTTTAAGCCGCCGAAGCCACAGGTGCCATGGTTTTGCCGAGCAATGCTGATTCTGGATCCAGCGTCGTCGAGCGGCGTAGTTCACGGCGGCTGGACAGGTCAAATGATCGGCCACGGTGCAACATGCACCGATTGTCCCAAATGACCAAATCGCCAGGTTGCCATTGATGGGTGTAGATGAAGTCGGGATGGGATGTGTGCTCAAGCAGATCCCAGAGAAGCATGCGCGCTTCAGCAGTCACCATACCTTGGATGGCGCGTGCATGAGCGCCGATGAACAGGTGTTTTCTCTGACTACCCGCATGGGTTTGTACGAGCGGCCACAAGACTGGCGCGATAGCATCAATCTGGGCTTGTGTGTAGGCTGAATCCCCCAACATAAATCGCGAGTGCAGAGCAAAATGTTCAACCTGTAATTCGCGGATTTGCTCTTGCATGCCAGGGTTTAACCTGTCCCAGGCGTTGCGTTGATCCGCAAACTGGGTATCGCCGCCACTGCCAGGTAAAGTCACTGCGTGAAGTAGTGAATACTTAGCCCGAGGACACTGGAAAGAGCTGTCAGCGTGCCACATCTGGTTAGCAATGTTCGAGACGACTTTACGAGAGTCCCGCGACGCGATTTTCTCGTCAGGCGTGACGTTAGAAATGTCGGCCAGTTCTGCATAGTCGAACCGGTGGCCTGTGTCTCCGCCCGGTGCGGTCTTAACGCGTCTGAAACCAAGATCCAGCGGGCCAAGTGCTTTCGTGAAGCGCATTTGTTCGTCCTGGGTCAGTATCGGACCCCGCACCAGCAATACGCCGTACTGGTCCATCGCGTTGTCAATCCGGCTGACCATTGCTTCATCAATAGATTGCTGCAGATCCAGACCAAGCACTTCGGCACCAAATGTCGGGTGCAGTGCGGAAAACCTGAGTTGAGAACCGGAGCTTGCCAATGCCTTTCCTGTACTGACACAACGGGAACCGTAGAATACGCCCGGTGGAGTCGGTTGAACAGTGTGGATCAACCGATGCATTTTATGGCGCGAATTGTGCAGCGCGGCAAGAGAAATATTTGCTGGACTTTCGAGGTTTGCTGGCCTATTGAATAACAATCAGCCCGAACACGTTTTAAGCCACACCTTTAATCCACACTTTTTGCTTATACAAGGCGCGCAAGCGTAATCAGGAGACCAGTTGTGCGAATACCCGATGCCAGCGACGATCGCATTCTCTTTTCAGGTATGTTCGACCGTGAAGGCGGATCAGCGCAACGCCCGCAATTGGGCAACTGGACAGAGTCTGCCCGCGACCTACCCATCTACCGGCGTTGCGATGTCCTGGTGGTTGGTGGCGGGCCCGCAGGCACCGCTGCGGCGACAGCGGCGGCCCGCGAGGGTGCCGATGTTTGCTTGCTGGAGCGCTACAACCATCTAGGTGGCTTGTCGACGGGTGGGCTTGTGATCTGGATCGATCGCATGAGCGACTGGCATGGCAATCCCACCATTCGCGGTTTTGCCGAAGAGTTGCTCGACCGATTACCCGCTGATGCCAAAGCAGGGCCAAGTCAAAAACTGTGGGGTTCGAAAAATGAAGCTGACGTTTCTTACTGGTCAATGCGCACCTCGGCGCATCACGGGATTGTCACCTGGGCGCCTACGGTCGATCCGGAACGCTTGAAGTTGTTGTCGCAGGACATCTTGCTTGAAAACAAGGTACGACTGGTTTACCACGCCTGGGCGAGCGTACCCATTGTCGAAAACGGCGCGGTTGTTGGTGTTGTTTTCGAGAGCAAAGAAGGCCGGCAGGTGTTGCAGGCCAAAGTTGTTATTGACTGCACTGGCGATGGTGATATGTTCGCCCGCGCCGGGGAGGCTGCTGAAGAAGATGTCGATAAGGGGGATGTTCATCATTGCCTGAATACCGCCTTCCTCATGGGGGGCGTTGACATGAATCGTTTTATCGATTTTCGCAGCGGACAGCCCGAGGCTTTTGCCAAGTTTATGCAGCTCGGGCGTGAGGCCTGTGGCTCGTTTGAACGCGCCTTTGTTTCCTGGCGTAATGATGTCGGTCTGTTCATGGGGCCTCGTCAATCCGGATACTCCGGCCTGAATATCGACGATCTGACCGACGTTGATATCCGCTCCCATGAAGTGATGGCACGCATGACCGAGTTTTACCGGCAACATGCGCCCGGTTTTGAAAACGCTTTTCTGATGTTGTCTGCCCCGCAAATTGGCGTGCGCCATACCCGTCGGGTGGTCGGCATGAGCGGTGTAACCCGGGCGCAATGGCCAACCGCCATGGTTCACCCGGACGAAATTGGGGTGACTCCGTCGGTCAATCCGAAGTTTCCCAACATATCAATTCCGCTCGGATCGGTGATACCTGCCCATCTCAATGGCTTGCTGGCACCGGGCCGACACGTGGCCTGTGATCGCAACTCTCATGGTTTCATGCGCGAAATTCCACAATGCTGGGTAACCGGACAGGCTGCCGGGGTTGCGGCGGCGGTCGCTGTAAATGCCGGTGTGCAACCGCGCGACGTCGATGTCGCGCTGGTACAGCAAAAGCTGCGGGCCCAGGGCGTGCATTTGCGCACTGAGGATGAAGCCCGTGCTCAGGGTTTGCCAATGAGTATTGCCGATGCCCAGCGGGCTGCCTGAAAATACTGAGATAACTAATGAAATTAAACGATGACGAAAAAGCAATGCGTGACGGGCGCGATGGCCCGGCCATTGCCAAAGCCATGGATTTACTTGTGCGTTACGGTGAGGCGCTGGGGGCTGACGACCTGATCAACGTCAGCAATGTCGCTGGCACTGTGGGTGCGACTACCCCGTTTATGCGTGAGTATGCCGAGCAAAACGGCGGGATGGACGGCGTTTTTTCGGCGTTTAACCTGGACAGCGATGAGACCGTCGAAATTCCCAAGTTCAAGGTGTACACCACACATTTGCAACTGGGTATGGACCCGGGAAGCCCCGAAGAGTTCGATCTGAGTGAAGAGGTCATCCAGGTATATAAGCGCGGCGAGGCTTATACCAATGCGCGCGGCATGCAAACGGTTAATTCATGTACGCCTTATCTGGTTGGCAATGTGCCCGTGCGGGGCGAACACCTGGCCTGGATGGAGTCTTCGGCTGTTGTGTATGCCAATGGTGCTCTCGGTGCCCGAACCAATACCGAAGGCCGGGAAAGTACCGGGGCGGCAGCCCTGACCGGAAAAATTCCGAACTGGGGCTTGCACCTGGACAAGAATCGGCTGGGCACTGATCTGATTGAGTTAGAAGTTGCGCTGCAAACGACTGCCGAGTGGGGGATGTTCGGATACTGGCTCGGAGAAATTGTGCAGGAGAGGGTGCCAGTTGTCAGTGGTGTAGGCGGCACGATAATTGCCTCGCCAAATCTGCAAAAGCTTAAGCACTTCGGCGCAGCAGCCGCATCGTCAGGAGGGGTTGAGATGTACCACCTGGTGGGTGTCACCCCCGAAGCCGGCTCTATCGAACAAGCGTTCGGTGGGGCGCGTGGAGCGCCCGCCGTGCGCTATGGCAAGGCGCAGATGCGCGAAACCTGGGAAAAGCTCAACACCACGGCTACAGATAATAAGATTGACTACGTGATGCTCGGCTGCCCGCACTATTCAATTGAGCAAATCTGGGAAGCTGCACGGCTAATCGAAGGTCGTAAAGTGCATAAAGACAGCGCGTTGTGGATCTTCACCCCGCGGGCGATCAAAGCCCTGGCAGACCAAAACGGGTACACAAAAATTATTGAACAAGCCGGTGGGCGGTTAATGTCAGATACCTGCTCTGCGATGAGTCGTGCAGTGCCCAAAGGCACCCGGGTTGCAGCTTTTGATTCTGCCAAGCAAGTCCATTACCTGCCCGCGATCATGGGAATCCAGGGCTGGTTTGGTACCACCGCACAGTGTATCGATGCAGCAGTGACCGGTCGCTTTGAGGGAACTGCAAATGACATCGCCTGAATTGTTGGCCGCGCAATCTGGCCAATCCGTGCCGCAGGGGTTCAGCAGCCAGGCCATCGTATTGCACGGGCGTAAGGTTGTTGGTGGACGCAGTGCCGGCGAGGCGATGGTGACCACCGACCATGTCTCCGGGTGGGGTGGGGTAGATCCAAGGACCGGCTCAATTATCGAAACCCGACATGAACTGCGTGGTCAGAGCTTCAAAGACAAAGTTTTGTTGTTTCCCGGTGCCAAGGGTTCGTCGGGCTGGTCGAACACTTTCCATCTGACCAGAGTCATGAACACCGCCCCTAGTGCGATGCTGTTTGTGGAAATGACAACCAAAGTTGCTCTGGGGGCGGTCGTGACGCGGGCGCCGGCAATGACTGATTTTGACCGTGATCCGTTTGGTGTTATCAATACTGGCGACTGGGTCTGTGTTGATGCTGATGCCGGGCAGGTTCTGGTCTACAAACCTTTGTAGCGCGCTTGCGCGCGCAATAGCGTTGCTCGAGAAGCTCTACTGGCCTTTAGCCCCACAGCCACCTGAGTTCTCTATGAACCCCTGGTAACCGGCATCTCGATAAGATCAGGGCGGCCGGTTGTTCCCGGCCTGTATTTAGCAAGTTCAATTTTTGCAATAGCGTTTCGATGAACTTCGTCGGGGCCGTCAGCCAGGCGCAGGGTGCGCTGATGGGCGTATATCCCGGCCAACGGGAAGTCGTCGCTGACGCCGCCGCCGCCATATGCCTGAATCGCCCAGTCAGCAATCTGGCAGGCAATGTTTGGGGCAACAACTTTAATCATTGCAATGTCGGCTCGGGCTTCTTTATTGCCGACCGTATCCATCTTGTACGCGGTACGCATGGTCAGCAATCTGGCCTGGTCAATCATGCAGCGTGCATTGGCAATGCGCTCTTGCCACACGCCTTGCTGGGCTATGGGTTTGCCAAAAGCCACCCGGTCAGAGAGTCGCGCGCACATAAGTTCAAGCGCGCGTTCAGCAGCCCCGATTGAACGCATGCAATGATGAATTCGACCCGGGCCGAGCCGACCCTGGGCAATTTCGAAGCCGCGCCCTTCACCAAGCAACATATTTTCTGTCGGTACCCGAACGTTCTCAAAAGACACTTCGGCGTGTCCATGGGGCGCGTCATCGTATCCGAAGACAGTCAACGCACGGCGAACCGTTACCCCCGGTGTGTCCATCGGGACAACAATCATCGACTGCTGTTGATGCCGGTTTGCCGACGGATCGGTTTTGCCCATGAAGATCAGTACTTTGCAGCGCGGATCGGCTGCGCCGGAAGTCCACCATTTCACGCCGTTGATTACGTAGTTGTCACCGTCGCGTTCGATCCGCGACTGAATATTGGTTGCATCTGATGATGCTACGTCGGGTTCAGTCATCGCAAAGGCAGAGCGGCATTCTCCGGCCAGCAGCGGGTCGAGCCAGCGACGTTTTATCGGCTCAGAGGCATATCGTTCGAGCGTTTCCATATTGCCGGTATCCGGGGCTGAACAATTAAAGATTTCGGAGGCCCAATGAATACGGCCCATGATTTCACACAGGGGTGCGTAGTCCAGATTTGACAATCCGTCGGGTACTCTGTCCGATCCCGGAAGAAAGAGATTCCACAATCCGGCTTGCTGCGCGATGGGTTTGAGCGTCTCAACCGTGGTTGTTGGAATCCAGACATTACCATTCTGGCGATTCTGGGCAACTTCCCGATGAAATGCGACCTCGTTTGGGTAGACGTGTTGGTCCATAAATGCCAGCAATTGTTCGCGCAATTGTTTGCATCGTTCAGAATATTCAAAATCCACAGCAAGCTCCGGGCGGGAGGAAAGCCATCTAGGATATGTACCTCGGAAATTCGAATATTGACCTGAGTCAACGAATCGGCTGAAGAGGCCTGAGCGAACGGGGTGACTGCCTGTGGCGAATTTTTTTATCTGCGCGTTCAGTACCCTTTGAGCCGGACTCACTTAAAAGCATGTGCAAGAAAACGGTCGACAAAGGTTTTCAGTGCAGGCCAGTCGGTGAGTTCGTGGTCTTTGCTGGTATCAACATGCTCGCCGGCCGGTCCCTCTGCGTGCTTAATGATTGTCCGCATCGCAAGACGCTTAAAATAGTTGTATTCCAGATACTTAAGAGCCCCCGCAACATCAAGACGCATCAAAGGTGCCCAACCGGTTGACTCGCACAGCACGTAGGGGAACGATTTTGCTTCTTCGCGTTCGTCAGTATGTTCACTGGCAATAGAAAGCGAAACCGTCACCAAAGCACTCGGTACGCTATTCAGTGCGTCATGAAAATCTGTCGCGAATCGAACCAATTCCCGCGGATAGTGGCCCATATGAATTGGCCCGCAAACGACAACGGCATCGAATTCCCCGGGCTGCGCGTAACCGGCCTGGCGCACATCGGACAACGCAACCTGATGTCCCGCTACTTCGATTTCATCGCCGATAAAGCGGGCAATCTTAGCGGTGTGCCCTTCAACAGTTGCATAGATAATCAGAACTCTCATTAATGGCCTCCGAGTCAACGATGACCATTGTGTTCGCAGTGGGATCGGGACGGATTGATGTGTGTCAAGGATGACAAACCCTGTTTGAGGCAATCTGGTTCTGACGGTATGTCGGGTTGTCGATGGTCAGCGCCACTGAGGTTAGTTTATTTTGGCGGAAATAGCCGCAACCGGCATTCATTTTGGTTCCCAAGTGACGTGGAAACTCAAAGGAGGGCAAGCCATGTTTAAGAACATATTGTTACCGGTTGATGTTGGTCAAATGGAACGCACTACTGCGATGATTGGCAGTATTCAGTCAATTGCTCAGGGCGAGAATGTCAGAGTAGTGTTGTTAAATGTTATCGCTGAAATTCCCGGGTATGTGGCGGCGCAACTTCCTCCGA
>JBAUID010000149.1:0-8987 GCA_049680625.1 Burkholderiaceae bacterium
GTAATCACGAATACTATGGGTCTGATCTGCAATCGACGATTGAACAGTTGCGCGAACTCGCCCATGGTTCAGCAGTCAGCGTGTTGGAGTGCAACAGCCAGGTTATTGACGGGGTTCGCTTTCTGGGTTGCACCTTGTGGTCGGATCACCGGCTGTACGCAAGCGATGAAGAGCGGGACACCAGCATGGCGCTGGCGGTACGCGTGTTGTATGACTTCACCCGCATCCACTGTGAGCCCCAAACTGGTGTGAAGTCGGATGTGGCGGCGGCGGTGAAACCGGGTGTGAAATTCTCGCCCGCCAAAGCACAGCAAATCTGCGACCAATCCGTTGCCTGGCTGGATGATCAATTTTCCCTGCCCTTTGACGGGCCAACCGTTGTCGTCACCCACTTTGCACCATCACGCAAAAGCATCCATCCGCAGTTTGCCGACTCGCCGTTGAACGCCTGCTTTGTGAGCGACCTGGAAGCACACATCCTGCGCTGGCAACCCGACTTATGGGTGCACGGCCATACGCACAACAGTTTTGACTATTCGGTGGGTCAGACCCGTGTTGTTTGTAATCCGCGGGGTTACGCGCCGGGGGGTGACCTCGAGAACCCGCTGTTTGATCCGACGTTAACCTTGCAGGTATAACAATCAGTGGCACTCACCGCTGCACAGTTAAATACAGCCTTTCAAGTTGACGACCATGATTTCTTCGAACAACGATTCGGCCATTTCCTGAAAAGGCACGCAGTGCGTGACCCAGGCATTGGCACAATAACGGTCAAATCGACCCAGACCGGTTCGGGTTGGAGGCATCTTGCACCGCAATATGGCGGCAAAGCCGGTAGCACTCAGCCTCGACCGCGAATAAACCTGATCGGTCGGCTCATTTCTGAATATGCCACCTTGATCACTTTGCCAAATGATGCCAAGCTCAGCTGCGGTTCACCAGGGTTATGTCCGAGTCTCAGGCATCCGTGGATGCGCATCGGTAGGTGCTGTCAAGCGTCGTGCATGAATAGCGCTATCCGCACACTCAATAACAGGGAGAGATAATTATGCTTCATATAAAACCACGTGTTTCGCTCTTATCGCTGCTGACCGCTTTCTTGCTGACCGCAACGGGTCAGGTATTGGCACAAGACGCGATCCGTTTCGGCGCCCCCTTACCGTTGACCGGTCCTTTGGCCCCAGAAGCGCTAAAACAACAGGAAGGTTATAACTTATGGGCAGAGACCGTAAACGCTGCCGGCGGTATTGATGTCGGAGGAAAAAAGCTACCGGTTGAAATCGTCTATACGGACTATCAGTCAAAAACTCCGCGTGCAGTGCAGGCAGCTGAAAAGCTGATTACTCAGGAAAAAGTGAACTTCTTGTTCGCGCCGTTTGGCTCCGGCGCCACCAAGGCGGCCAGTTTTGTGTCAGAGAAATACGGTGTGCCGACAATTGCGGCCACGGCATCCTCGTCTCAGGTCTACGACCAGGGCTACAAGTATTTATTCGGTACATTCACCCCAAACGAAACACTCACTGACCCCTTGTCAAAACTTGCGGTTCAGAAAGACGCAAGCATCAAGCGGGTCGCCATTTTGGCACGTAACGATTTATTTCCGCTGGCAATCGCCAAAGAAATGGAGAAGTCCGCCAAGGCGCAGAAACTTGACGTTGTGTTGTTCGAAAAGTACGCGATCAACACGATGGATCATTCATCCGCACTGGCCCAGATTAAGGCGGCTAAACCCGATTGGATAATGGCCACTGGATATGTCAACGATCTGATTTTATTGCGCAAGCAAATGGGTGATCAACGCATCGCGGCCAAGATTGTCACGATGATTGCGGGGCCGGCTTACCAGGAGTTTATCGACGCCACTGGCGCCGGTGCCGAAAACGTCAGCAGCGCCGCATGGTGGCACCCTTCGGCGAACTATAAGGGCACAGACATCTTTGGCACCACCGAAAATTATGTCAAAATTTTTCAAGCCAAGCACAAACGGGTTCCCGACTATACCCAGGCGTCATCGTCAGTAGCCGGCGCGTTATTCCAGATGGCTATCGAGAAGGCAGGCACTTTGGATCGGACCAAGGTCCGCGATGCGTTGGCCGCGACGGATGTGACGACGTTTTTTGGCCCGGTAAAATTTGGCTCGACCGGGCAGATCAACTCGCTCGAACCGCCAGTGTTCCAGATTCAAAAAGGCAAGATTGTTGTCGTACACCCTGAGTCGATTAAGCAGGGAGAATTTCAGCTCGGGTTGAAGTAACTTGCGAACCGGCTGGCAACTGCGTCACAGCGCAAACAATTCCGCGACAAGTCCGTTGGTTCTTCACTTAATGCTCCGGGCAACTGCGCAGGTTACCGAATGATCTCGCAGGTCTTGGTCAATGGGATCGTCCTGGGTTGTCTGTACGCCTGTATCGCAGCCGGGTTTTCGCTAGTCTGGGGCGTGCTCAACGTCATCAATCTGATGCATGGCACGTTTATCGTGTTGGGCTCCTACCTGGCCTGGGGTGCCTACAATTCGCTGGGTCTGAGCCCATGGCTCAGCCTGGCGATTGCCGCGCCATTGTTTTACGGCCTGGGCTATCTGATTCAGGTGGGTATTTTGAATCGAGTCATTGCAGCCCCGGTGCTGGTGACGTTGACAATGACCTTCGGACTGGACCTGATCCTGAACAACGCGATGATCCTGGCCTTCAAGGCTGACTATCGGCAGTTGTTGTTAACGCCGCCGCTGGGTACGGTCGCCTGGGGTTCTGTTGTAGTACCGGTCGACCGACTGATTGCGATGGTATTTGCGCTCGCATTAACGGGTGCTTTGTATCTGATCTTGCGCAAGTCCAGGGTTGGCCGGGCCATCATCGCTGTGCGGATGGATCGGGATGCCGCGCGCCTGATGGGCGTACGTGTCATGTCAATCTATGGGGTGGCATTTGGTTTGGGTGCTGCGATGGCCGGATGCGCTGGCGTGCTGCTGGCACTGATTTTTCCCATCTCACCATTAGCGGCGACGCCTTATTTAGGCAAGGCCTTTGTGGTCTGTGTCATTGGTGGACTGGGTAGTGTGCCGGGTGCCGTCATTGGTGGCCTGGTGCTGGGCCTGGTCGAAAGCTTTGGGACCATGGCATTTGGCCCGGAACATGCGATTACTTTATCGTTTGTGTTGCTGATTGTTTTCCTGATCTTCCGACCTCATGGACTGCTGGGCAAACGAGGTTTTGAATGAAAGCCCGTTACTCCGGATGGTTGGTCGCCGGCATTTTGCTGTTAGGTCTGTTACCACTGATCGGTGGTCCGTATACGCTACGCTTGGGCACGTTCGCCTGCATGTATGCCGTCATGTCTGTGTCGTGGCACGTTATCGGTGGCATGGCGGGGTATCCGTCGTTCGCGACAGCAGCGTTTTTTGGGTTAGGTGCTTACGCCGGCGGCATTGTTCTGGCGAACGGCGCAGCGCTGCTGATCGCATTGTTAGTTGCGGGCCTGATTGCATTTATTGGTGCGATGCTGCTTGGTTCCGTGTTACTGCGAATGCGTGGTCATTACTTTGCGATTGCGAGTCTGGCCGTGGCGGAGGTGTTGCGCGAGCTGACGAATTCGGCCACTGACCTCACTGGCGGCGGCATGGGCTTGAACATTCCGTTAAGTACGGCTGGCGGCGACGGCATTCTGGGCGAAGCCCGGTTTTTTTTCTGGGCAATGTGGGCACTGTTGCTGATGACAGTCATCGTTGTGCTTTGGGTTGAGCGCTCCAAGATCGGATTCGGGCTAACCTGTATACGACAAAACGAGGCGGCCGCCGACATGATTGGTGTCAATGCCACCTTGTATAAAAGTTTCGCCTTTGCCCTGTCGGGCGTTTTTGTCGCCATGGCAGGCACCTTGTATGCCGGATGGGTTCACTATATCGACCCATCCGACGTGTACGACATTTTGCATTCGGTTAAACCGATTGTCATGGCTTTGCTGGGTGGGCTGGGTTCAACCATCGGTGCGGTACTGGGGGCATTCTTGTTCCTCGGTATTGAAGAGGCCGTTTGGCGCAACTATCTGCAAGTGCACTCGGCAGTTTTAGGCCTGCTGATTGTCTTGTTGCTGCTCTTTCTGCCAAATGGTGTGATGTCGCTTCGTCGCCGCTTGCGCGGCATCGGTTCGAACCATGACTGAGTTACTCACCCTACAAAACGTGTCGCGTCGGTTCGGCGGTTTACAGGCATTGAATGATGTCTCTTTGTCGGTTGGCAGTGGTGAAGTGCTTGGCCTGATTGGCCCCAATGGTGCAGGCAAAACGACGCTGGTTAACGTTGTGACCGGCGTGCATCCGGCATCTTCCGGAACAATCCGATTTCAAGGCCGCCCCATTACCCGCATAAAACCCTATCAGGCCGCCCGCGCTGGTTTAACCCGGACATTTCAGATTGTGCAGCCGTTTCCAGAGCTCACCGCGCTGGAGAACGTGACCGCTGCGGCATTGTTTTCTGGTGGCCTTTCCGGAACGACAGCGGCCCGTGAACTAGCGATGGAGAAGTTGCATTTTGTTGGCTTACAAGATCAGGCAGACAAACCAGCCGTCAGCCTGACCCTGGCCATGCGAAAACGACTCGAATTGGCTAAAGCCCTGGCGATGAACCCGAAACTACTGTTTCTGGACGAAGTGAACGCGGGCCTGAATTCGGCCGAGATCGAGGGTGCTATGGCACTACTGGGTCAGATTGCGGCGCAGGGCATCACGATTGTTTTAATCGAGCATTTGATGAAGGTGGTCACGACGATTTGTTCGCGTATTGTCGTCTTGCATCAGGGCGCATTGATTGCTGATGGTTCGGTGGCCGATGTCGTTGCCAATCCCCGCGTCGTTGAAGCCTATCTGGGTAAACGTTATGTGCAGGCCGTTGCGAAAGAGAATCTATGACTGACTCTATCTCAGACAATCCGGTTGACATGCTCAGGCTCGATTCGGTGCAATCGGGCTATGGCGAGATTACCGTGCTTTGGGGGGTTGATCTGACCGTCAGGCAGGGCCAGATCACTGCCCTGATTGGTTCGAACGGCGCCGGCAAATCAACCCTGATGCGTACCATTTCGGGGCTGGTACCGCTGCGCGCCGGACAAATCCAATGGGAGGGGCAATCGATGCAAGACAGCGATCCTGAACAAGTGCTGGCACTGGGCATTGCCCATGTTCCCGAGGGGCGACGTTTGTTCAGCGCAATGACCGTGGAAGAGAACTTGCTAATGGGAGCCTATCTTCGCCGGTCCTCGCATGCCCAGTTGCGGCAGGATCTGGAGCGGGTGTACGGCATATTCCCCAAACTGAAAGAAAGACGTTCTCAGTCCGCTGGTACGCTGTCCGGTGGCGAACAACAAATGTGTGCGATTGGGCGCGGCTTGATGAGTGCACCCCGATTGTTGATGATTGACGAGTTATCACTTGGCTTATCGCCGTTACTCGTTGAGCAACTTCTGGAAGCACTGACATCGCTTAATAAAGACGGCCTGACAATTTTACTGGTTGAACAAGATGTCATGACGGCTTTGGAAGTGTCCGAGTACGCTTATGTCATGGATACTGGTCGGACCGTGAATCACGGCCCGAGTGCCACGCTTTTACGTGACCCCGCGGTGCGCGACGCCTATCTGGGTGTGATGAATAATTAGCTTGAGACAATTAAGGAAGAGGTAATCATGAGCACTGAAACATTTACCGATGGTGGATACCGTTACATACCGGCTGTTTTTCAGTACTCCGGTGGCGTGGTCGCCGAGCCGGGCATGCGAATCGAAAGAGTCAGTTTTTCGCAAGTGGTCCCGCTGGCGCATGGTTTCGAGTTAATCGAAAAACACCTGGCGGCGATAGGACGCCCCAACACGGCGTTTTGTGCCTGTGAATTGCGATCTCCGGCGCCGTTTACGGAACAGGGATTCCGCGATTTCAATGCGCAGTACGGCGAGGTACTGACCCGCTGGGGGATTCTGCGTGACGGGGTCAACCCCATCGCACGGAGTAATGTTTGCCCCGAGATCAACCCACCTGATGAGCCGGGTTTCCATGCGTTTTCCTATACCGTGGTTGACCCCGACGCGCGTCCGACTTTTGTGGTGGCGGGCAGCGCGGAATGCCCGGAGGGCAAAGGCGACTATCGTGACAACGTGATTGCCCGCGGCGACTTGTCGCAGGCAGGCCTGAAAACCAAAGTACAGTGGGTTCTCGGCGAGATGCAACGGCGCATGGGAATGCTTGGCTTTGAGTGGCCGTCAGTGACTGCAAGCCAGGTTTATACGGTACATGACTTTCATCCCTACGCTGGCGACGAACTTGTCCGCAGCGGTGCGATGCGTAGTGGTGTGCAGTGGCATTTTGCGCGCCCGCCGGTCCAGGAACTGGAGTTCGAAATGGATTGTCGTGGCTTGCCCCTGGAGCGAGTGCATACGGTGTGACGGTATCGTTTGATCTGGGTCGCTCAGAAACCTTACCTGGCCGGCACAGTATCGGGAGACTTGCTAACGCCGCAGTTAGTGCGACACACCGGGGTCAGAGTTCGGCTTTGCCGCCATCTAGCGTCAGTTCTGAGCCAACCATAAAGTCTGCCCCCGGGCCACAAAGAAACTCAACCCCTTGGGCAATTTCTTCTGGGGTGCCAACCCGGCCCAGCGGCACGTTGGCGGTGATTCTGTCCAGCGCTGCCTGTGCCTTGGTTTCATCACCACCGGTCATGCGCATAAAGATATTGGTATGAGTCGGGCCGGGGGTCAGGCAGTTCACCCGGATACCCAGCGGCATCAACTCTGCCGCAAGGTTTCGGACGATGCTGCGCACCGCGCCTTTAGAGCCGCCGTAAGCCGCAATGGTGGCCTGGCCTTTTCGTGCGGCTACCGAACCGGTGGCGACAATCACCGACCCAGGCGGCATCAGCGGCACCAGGCGCTGTATCGAAAAATACAAACCCTTCACGTTGACGGCCATGATGTCGTCGAATTGTGACTCGGTCATCTCCTGAAACGGGACGAAATGCGCGACCCCGGCATTGGCGAAATAAATATCAACTGCACCCAGTATCTGTTTGGCGCTTGCCGCCAGCGCATCGATATCCGCCATCTTGCCAAGGTCGCACACGACGCCACCGGCCAGCCCAGGGTTACGCTCAAGCGCCGCATCAACCGATTGCCGGCTGGTACCCGTGATCACCACCTGTGCGCCCTGCCCGGCGAAAAGGCGGGCGGTTGCCTCACCAATACCATTTGATCCGCCTGAAATGACGACCCGCTTACCGGTCAGGTGCGACATATATCCTCCTGTGGGTTATTCGCCATGAATCTGGATTGTTCGAATGGCGTGAGTGAGATGATAGCGGTGCGCGCGTTGGCGTCTTCAACCGGCACGGTCACTTTGCCTTCGGCATTCTCGAAAACCAGTTGCCCCGCCGTATTGGTGGTGCCGTACGCTTGCCAGCGGCCAGTCTGTTGCCCGGTAAATGCACCGGTCCCGGCGGTGGAATGACTCGAGCCGCCCATCGCGTGTACAAAACTGCCCTCAGCGCACAGGCGTAGCGTGGTGCGTTCTGAATAGCCGCTGCCGGTGCGGTATATGCGCAGGGTTTGGCCGTTGAGTGCTTGTTGCCAGCTGTTGGCGGCGCCGGATGGTTTGGTGTTGGCGTTGTCGTTCGTCTTAAGCACTGCCAGGCTGTCGGCAGCAGCGAATGCGGCGCTGCGGGCCGCGGTGAAGTGTTGATCTGCGGCCAGCACAACAAAAGATACGGCGGTGCCATTGGGCATTAAGCGCACGGCACCCATCGCCTGTACGGGGTCTGATGCGCCGTTGACCCGATAGTTGACGGTTGACAGATTGCCACGCTGCGCGGGTGCGCCGGTTGGGGTAAGTAAGATGGTGTCCAGTGGTACGGGTTGTTGCAACAGGGCGCGTACCTGCGCCTTCGTGGCGTAAAGCGCATCATATTGTGCCGCGTTCAGCCCGACTTGATCTGCGTATTCAAGCCAGTATTCGAACCGGCCTCTTGCCCGGCACCGTAAGCCTGTTTCGAATAGACGGCAGATTTGCGAGTCGTGGTTCGCTGAACACCAAACTCGGATTGCACCATGCCCATTTTTACCAGGACCAATGAGCGTCCGTCGGACAGTTCAACCTGCGCTTCGCGTTCGTCCGCCATTTGCAGTAAACGGTTTTGTATTTCACTGGCAAACCCGTTTCTGAACGAGCCGCCGCTGGCGCGGCCACTGATGCGGGCGTCCCGGTGATACGCCAGGTAAACCTGGCACTGCCAGTCGCATGCACTCACCAGGTAGTCCAGCATCAGGCGTGCGGCCAGGCAGTCCTGCTCGAAGCCGTCAAACCGCACCCCGCCGGGAACACCGGTGGCCAGCACGTCATTGAGCTTCGCCACCCCCAGGGCCATGGCGCTGATCCATCCCGGCAATCTCTTGTTGGCATAACGCCCGATTTCGGCGCCGAATGGCGAGGTCTCCAGGTCGCGCGCCTGGATGTTGTGCTCGTCCATGAGTTTTCGGCAACGGCGGGCCGCAACTGCGGCTTCGTTGGGTGAGCTGACATCCTGGCTCATTGCATAGAGCTTGCGAATGCGCTCGATAATTTTTTCGTCCATGGTGCGGTATTAGTCGAATAAGCGGTTCGTGGGTGGCTGGCATTAAAATTATAATCGCCGGGCTTGCCAGGCCCGACGGCGGCACCTTACCCATTCAGGCACCGCTCTGTTTAGACGGAGTCGGACTTTCAAATAATCCGCGGCGAGGCGGACGTTGCTGAATGACACATTACCCATTTGATCGCCGAGCTGAGCGGCTTGATTCGAAAGTACAAGGGTAAGTTTTTGCTCACCCGTGAAGCCAAACGACTAATGGACAGCCAGGGGCTGGCGGGCATTTCCGGCTGCGGCCGATGAAGTGCCCGAAAGTGCCTGGAGCACACCTGACGATACGGTGAAGCGGTGTTACCGCACGCGTGCTATCGACCGGTTTGCCGA
>JBAUID010000150.1:0-22115 GCA_049680625.1 Burkholderiaceae bacterium
CCCATGGCCTGAGCATCATTGGCATGCACCTCTTCACCGGTGAGCAAGATACGTCTTGCCCGACCCATGCCTACCCGGAATGGCAAAGTCCAGAACAATGACCCGTCGGGAGAACCACCTACCCGTACCTGCGCCGCGCAATACCGGGACTCCGAAGAGGCAACAACCAGGTCGCAGCCAATCGCCAGCCCCATGCCGGCGCCAAACGCCGGCCCCTCAACCGCAGCGATATAGATTTTTTTGGAATTTAGCAAGGTATCCATCAATCGGCTGCCGTGAACAAAACGTTCGCGCATTTTTTCAACTGATGGCACCGCCTTCAAAGCATTGAGGTTTCCGCCAGCGGAAAACACTTGGTTGGCCCCGGTAATGACCATTGCCCGCAATGACTTATCGTTTTCGAACTTATCCTGCGCCGCGTGCAACCCGTCCCGAATGCCGGGTGCGCCAAGAGAGTTTCGGTATTCAAAACAATCGATCGTGACAATGGCTACCGGCCCTTCGGTAACAAAATGCACCTGCCCCGCTTTGGTTGCCGTCGCTATGGTTTTTGCCGCTTTAGCTTCTGAACTGGCAGCTTTAGTCGAATTTGGTGTTGAATCTTTGCTCATTTTTATCCCCTGGCATTCGCATAACCGCTAGCGCTCGGTAATGAATTCAGTCTGTCAGCGCCAGGTATCGTAACCGGCAATCGTCCGCATCACCGAACAAACGGGTCAGGGTATTGGCACGCATCAGGTAACGCCCCACGCCAAGGTCGTGAGTCATACCAACGGCACCATGCATTTGAATTGCCTCGCGCCCCACGTGGTCACCCACTTCCGCAGCCATGATTGCCGCAGCCAGTGCATCACTCATCGACTGCCGGTTCAACCCCTCAGCAAGAGTCTGCGCCGCCCCCATGACCAGTGAGCGCAGCATTTCGATTTCCGCATGTAAGTCGCTGGCCCGGTGCTGTAGTGCCTGGAAGGTCGACAAACGCGAACCAAATTGCTCGCGAACTTTTAAGTACTCAACCGTTTTCTCAAGCGCGGCTTCACAGGCACCGAGAATATCGGCGCTGATGCCGAACGCACCTAAAGCAAGCGCTTCGTCCAGTACTATCCGGCCGTGATCGGTGGCAACCAGGCAATGGCTGCGCGGCACGTGAACATTGTTCAGGTGAACAGTCGCCAGTGGGGTCTCGTCAACCGACGAATACGGAAGGACTTCAACGCCGTCGGCGGACGGGTTAACCGCGTAAAGACCCATATTCCCGCCCGAACCGGCCGCGACAACAATAGTGTTGGCGTCACCGCCGTCAAGGACGTAATGTTTTGAACCGTTTAATACGACACCGTTGTCATCGCCGGTTGCCCGGGTTGCCGAAGTTGCCAGGGCATCAATGTCGTAGCGGGTGGCCTGCTCAAAGACGGCCAGTGAGAAACGATGCTCACCGATTGACATTGCGCTCAGGGCTGAGGCTGCCATCGCTGCTCCTGGCCCGTCAGCTGACGCAGCGCGCTGCATGATATGGCTGCCAACAACAGCACTGGCCAGATAGGGGCTGGACACCAGGTGACGTCCGAGTCGGCGGGCAAGAACCATCTGTTCAGGCGGTCCGCCATCGGCCCCACCGAATGCCTCTGGTACCGCAGCCCCCAACAACCCAAGTTCGGCCAGCCGATGCCAGATATTGGCACCGGACTCACTGGCCAGCAGTCGCTCGACGGTATCGTCGATCAGGCTTTGTTCTTCCGTTGGCGCAAATTGCATATCAGCCCATATTCAGAATACGTTTGGAAATAATGCCGCGCTGAACTTCAGCGGACCCGCCAGCAATTGCCGGCCCCCGAAAAAAGTACCTGGATTCCGCCACGTAGCGGGCCTCTGGCACCAGGCCCAATTTCTCGGCCGACGCCTCTTCAGAGTAACTGGCATCGGCGGCCAGTGCGTCCGGGCCACAAATATCAAACAAGGCTTCATCCAGCCACTGGTTCACCTGAGTTCCCTGGAGTTTCATTGTCGACGAGTAAAACCCGATCGTGCCGTCAACAGTCAGTTTTTCCAGCGCCCGCATAGTGGCAAACTCAAGCGCCCTCACCTTCACCGCCAGTGATGCAATTCGGTGGCGGTGATGGTCGTGTTCAATTGCTGCGCGACCATTGATGCGAGTCGTAGTCGCAACCCGCAGCAATCGACGTAAACGCTTGCGCGCCTCAGCATGCCGGGAGGCGAACAAGCGTTCATGCTCAAGCAGCGCTTTGGCAACCGTCCAGCCTTCATTTTCTGCGCCAACCCGGTTGGCTACCGGAACCCGGACATCGTCAAAGAAAATCTGGTTAAACACATGGGCACCGTAAAAGTGCTTAATAGGCTGAAGCCGAATGCCCGGCGTATTCATATCAATCAGTAGGAACGAAATGCCCTGCTGTTTCTTACCTTCGCTTGAGGTACGAACCAGGCAAAACATCCAGTTCGCATATTGGGCATGCGAGGTCCAGATCTTCGAGCCGTTGACAATGTAGTCGTCACCATCACGCACTGCTTTTGTTTTTAGCGAAGCCAGGTCAGAGCCAGATGATGGTTCGGAATACCCCTGGCACCACCAGTCATCATAGGTCAGGGCCCTGGGCAAAAACTTGCGCTTCTGTTCTTCGGTTCCCATGGCAATCAGGATCGGACCAATCATCCTGGTATTAAACGCCTGCCCTGGCGGTGCCCCGCACAATGCCATTTCTTCTTCGAAAACAAACTGCTGGCGCATACTCCAGTTGGTACCGCCCCACTCGACGGGCCAGTGGGGGGCGCCCCAGCCCTGGGCCGCTAACGATTGTTGCCACTGCACGGATTCCTCTTTATCCAGCGGTCGCACATGGTCTGCTTTCTTTCGCAGGGCGTCACCGAGATGGCTACGGACAAAATTGCGAATCTGCTCACGAAACCTGGCCTCCTCCCCGGCGGGGAAGTCTGTTCTGCGTTCCGCCATTAGCGGGCTCCCTGCAAACGGCTAAAACTTGCCTCCGCCTGGGCCATGAGGTCGTCAATCACCTGCGCTGAGGGCCGCACTTGATCGAACCAACCGATCCCCTGTCCTGCCCCGCTGTGGGCCAATGGCTGAACATCGTGTTCGCGAATCGCACCGAGCAAGTCGCCGATCAAAACATCGTGCAACGGATGCCCCAGGGGTTGGGGAGCGTCAGGCGCGGCCCATTCTTCAGACCATGCTGATCGGGTTTGCCGAAAGGTTTTTCCGCTCTCGGCCCGGGTAATTACGGTGTCAGTTGCCTGAGCGTTAATAAGGGCCTGCCGCTCATTTGTGGTCAGGTGGCTGGCGTTTTCGGTAGTCAGCAAAAATGCGGTGCCAACCCATACGCCCACCGCCCCCATGGCCAGGGCCGCCACGATGTGATCACCCGTTGCCACCCCGCCCGCGGCCAGCACCGGGACGTCACCAGCCAGTTTCACGATCCGTGGCACCAGGCTAAAGGTGCCAACGGTACCGGTGTGCCCGCCTGCATCGGTGCCCTGCGCCACGAGGATGTCAGCACCCGCCTCGATCGCTTTGAGCGCGTGCTTTTCTTGACCAACCAGGGCCAGGGTGGTTTTTCCGGCGCGCTTTACCTGTTCAACGACATCCGGTGGACACCCCACTCCCAGGGCAACCAAATCAACACTGCTATTGATCACTGCGGACACTTGCAAGGCCGTAATTTCCTGCGAACGGATAAACCGGGTCCGCATTGCCGGTCGGGTTCCTTTTGGTACTTTGTATTTTGCCTCCAGGTTCTGAACAAACCCGCGGTGCTCGTCTGGAATCAGCTTCTCCATTGCCGAGCGATCGTTCTCCTGCGGTATGACAGCAGGAATGACCAGGTCAACCCCAAACGGTTTGTTTCCAACCAGGCTTCGAATCTGTGCCAGCTCAGCATCAATCTCACCGGGCAGCCGGCGGGTTGCCCCGTAGACCCCAAAGCCGCCGGCGTTGGAAATGGCCGCCACTGTTTCAACCGAATGGCTGAAGCCAAAAATTGGACTTTGCAAACCGAAGCGATCGGTAATGGCAGTTTGGAGAAATGACCGACTCATGATTTACCCCCGGTTGTCATTTGAACCGCGCAGTCCAGTGCCAGCCCACCTTCGCCGACCATGCCAGGAACATACGGATTAATTTCGATAGATTCGACCCAGTCCACGTTGGCCGCGATAAAACACGACAACCGCGACAATGCCTGCGCCACCGCGGCAACATCGCGTGGCGGACGACCGCGCCATTGCTTCAGTAGCGAAGCCGACTTCAACGATGCCACCATGGCCTCAGCCTGGCCAATCGTTACCGGGGCAGTATGGACTACCACATCGTTTAGTATCTCGACCAGAATGCCACCCGCGCCCACTAACACCACCGGCCCCAGTTGCGGATCAACCCGGGCACCGATGACCAACTCGAGATCCACGGGAGTCATGTCGACCAATAGCACACCCTCAACCCGGGCTGCTGGCAAAGCAGCGCGCACACTCGCATGAATCTGATCAAAGGCTGATGCGGCAGCAGCCCTGGATTCGATACCCAACTTGACGCCGCCGATATCTGACTTGTGGGCAATATCGGCCGACAATATCTTCATTACAACCCGGCTACCCAGATCATCAAATGCGCGTTCGGCTGACGACCGGTCACTGGCAATCCGATACGGCGGGGATTGAATGCCGATTGTTTGCAGCAAGGCATAACAGTCCGCTTCATTGAGCAGGCCATCTGGGCGCTCAAGCCGAAACCGGCTGATATCGGGCTGCGCCACCGGCGGGGTACGAAACGCGTTACCAAAAGTGGCCAGCGCACTAGCCGCAGAAATCGCGCGAGTTGGGTCCGCATACACAAGCAATCCATCATCCTGCAGGCTGCGCAAGGTGTCGGTATCGAACATCCCAACCGAAATAAACCGCGTCTGAGGATACTCGACCCGAAGCGCCTTCATGGTGTCAACATACTGGCGCAGGGCCGCGGGAACCCGGGCCAGGCGACCAATAAATGTCACCGCAATATTGGCCTTGGTGTCTTGCAGGCCAAGTTCCAGAGCGCGTTGCAACAGCGAAAAATCCTGGACCACTTGCCCGGTGACATCCAATGGGTTGTTGGGTGACATAAACGGTACTGCCTCACGGAGCTGTCGTTTACTGTCGTCGGACAAATCTGGCAGGCTCAGGCCAAAGCGCTCGGCCGCCTCCGCCATGATGACCCCCACCCCGCCGGAGATTGTCGCCAGCAGGAGTTTGTTTCCAGTGGCTGCCTCCGACTGTGCCATGGCGGTGCCGGCATCCAGCAGTTGTTCGATGCCATGAACCCGATAAACGCCACACTCGCGGAACAATGCATCGTAAACCGCATCATCTCCAGCCAGGGCATCGGTATGCGACACGACCGCTTTGGCACCAATGTCTGTTGACCCAACCTTAATAAGGGCAACCGGTTTCTTTTGATCCCGTGCATCGCGTAATGCCTGCGCCAGTCGCGGGCCATCGCGCGCACCTTCCTGGTAAGCCAGGATACCCGTGACATTGGGCTCAAAAGCCATGTACTGCAGTACTTCCGCAAACTCAAGGTCTGATTCGTTGCCGGTGGTTATCCACTTCACAATTGGTAAACCGAGGTCCATTGCCTGGGTCAACATGTAGTTGCCAAGCGCTCCGCTTTGGCTGACTACGGCCAGGCCTTTTTTTCCGGGGGTGTATCGGTCTTCTGTTGTTTTTGAAAAAGTGGCGTATACACTGGAATTGAAATCCATCGCACCCAGGCAATTGGGCCCTAAGATCCGCATGCCGGCCTGCCGCGCAATAGCAGTCATTTGTGCCTGGCGCTCCCTGCCCGACTCTCCGGTTTCTGCAAAACCGCCCGCAAAGACGACCACAAATTTAACGCCCAAATTTGCACAATCACGGATGGCATCAATGACCGCTGTCGACGGCACGGCCAGGACGGCTAAATCCGGAACATCGGGAAGCTCACTGACCGAGGAATATGCCTTTATCCCCTGCACGGTATCGCGTCGTGAGTTCACCGCGTAAATAGCGCCGGCAAATCCGTAGTGGAGCATCGCAGCCAGAGGACGCCCGGCAATTTTGTCCGGGTCATCGGACGCCCCAATGATGGCTACCGAGCGCGGCGAGAATAAGGCGCTCAGATCAGTGTATTTGTTGGACTCAGTCATCGTGGAATATTCTGCTAAAGACACACTTATCGTTTGGATTCTTTTTCGACCGGCCGTTGCAGCTCGCTGAGCCGACGTGCCATTGACAGCAACCTATCGCGATCACTTTGCGATCCGTCTTCTATAAGCCCGTCCGCGACGGCAGACCCTGCCTGCGCCAACAACTTGTCGTTAATCTCAAGGTCTGAGCTCAGACGGTAAACATTGTCGCGGCAGTAGGTCGACACTGATTGATCCGCCCCCCGGCGCGACCGCGGCTGAGGCGGTTCGGACCCAGCCGCCAAGGCGCGGATATTGTCCCGAATCAGGCGCCGCAGTTTCGCCACACCGCGATCCGAACCAGCCAGGTGTTCAAGCTCGTGGATTGCAATGGGTCGCTGCGATACCTGGGCTTCGTAGTCACCGGGGTTTCGCTGCGCGGCTTCGTAAGACCGATTCGGACTTTGCCCGATGAAGTCAATTGTTTCGCGCCCTACAAGTGATTTATCCCCCTGGCCGCGAGGATCAAGTGGTTCACTAAAATAACGCCAGCCAATGGTAACGGTATTGACGTCGTCGATAGGCACCATCCAGCGCAGCATTGACGTGCCCTGCATCAGCTTTTCAGTTTCGGCCTCTTCCCATATCGCACCAGTTTGATTGCCGTTCGGCAATATGCTGTCAGTAGTCCGGGTCCAAACCAAATCACCACATTGCCGGGTCTGGATGTTGATCATGCCCAACGGGGTCTCCCGGTAATCAATTACCTGCTCAATACCGGATGCAACACCGAACTGCACACCGCTCGATCTTGCATGCAGGTGCACAACGTGTACCGGGTCCTGCGTGTTTTCGTAAACCTGCAGCCAATTGCAAGGAGTGGTCAGCGCAAACGGGATCGCCTCAGAACCTGGATCCGATTCTGCAGCAACCATCGAGTCAAAAACCGGGAACTCGGGGCGTAGAGCGGACGGGCCAAGATAGGCGAAGACGATGCCCTGGCACTCTGTCACCGGATAGGCCCCTTGTTGGACCCGGCGCTTAAGTGCGCTATTTGGCGGTTCTGAAGGAATGTCAATAATGACGCCATCTACATCATAGTGCCAACCGTGATAGCAACACTTAAGCCCCCGCTCCATCACAATACCGTATTCGAGCGACGCGCCGCGATGACAGCAATGCCGATGAAACAAGCCGTAGCGATCACTCAGGTCGCGAAACAACACCAGGTCTTCACCCAGTATCCGAACGGCATACGGCAGATCGCCTACATCGCTGGTCATGGCAACAGGTTGCCAAAAACGGCGCAGATATTCACCACAAGGCGTCCCAGGGCCAACCGCAGTAAGCTCTGGATCGGGGGCGGGTTGAGCACGCAACTCGTGACCTCGATAGCCGTCTGAAACCGGCTTTTGAAACTTATTGCTCGAATCGTTCATGTTATCTCCATCTGTCGGAGTAGCCGTTAAAACAACCCGGCCGGTTCAGTGCGACAAGATTTGACTCAAAAACAGTTTTGTCCGGTCACTCTGCGGATTCGCAAAGAAGCTCTCGGGCGGTGATGATTCAATAATACTGCCTTCATCCATAAACACCATATGATCGGCGACGGTGCGGGCAAAGCCCATTTCATGGGTGACACAAATCATTGTCATTCCAGTCGTGGCAAGGTCAATCATGACGTCGAGTACTTCTTTGATCATCTCCGGGTCAAGGGCCGACGTTGGTTCGTCAAACAGCATTACCTTGGGCATCATGCACAATGACCTGGCGATGGCAACCCGCTGCTGCTGCCCACCGGACAACTGGGCCGGAAACTTATCAGCCTGCTCGGGGATGCGAACCCGCTCAAGATATTCCAGTGCCAAGTGTCTGGCGTCAGACTTCGCGATGCCGCGCGAGCGAACAGGGCCGAGCATGCAGTTGTCTAGTACGCTCAGATGAGGGAACAAATTAAACTGCTGAAACACCATGCCGATCTCACCACGCACGACCCCACTTTGGCGGTTCTCATGATCCAACTCTACGCCGTTGACAACTATCTGCCCCTCTTGATGCTCTTCCAGCCCGTTGATACAGCGAATCAGAGTTGACTTGCCCGACCCCGATGGTCCACAGACGACAATTCTTTCGCCGGGTCGCACGACTAAATCAATATCGCGCAAAACATGGTATTGATCGAACCACTTGTTAACCCCAGCCATTGTAATTATGGGTTCGTCGAGTGCTTGGTTCAATTTAGTCTCCAGCTGTTTTCAGCAGACGCCAACAGTCTCGCTCGTTTATCATCGGCACGACTCAAGCGCTTGGTCGTTGGTATTCATCGGCTCGCTGCGTTTGCACGTCGTTCAAGTCTATACATGACCACTGACAAGGTGTAGCAGATCACAAAATACATCATCCCGGTAACGATCCAGACTTCAAAGAATCGTTGTTCAGAAATTGCGATCTCCATCGCAAGAAAGCTCAGTTCCTGAATTGAAATAAGAGCAACCAGAGACGAATCTTTAATCAATGTGATCAACTGACCCGTCAACGGTGGGATAACGCGCTGAATGGCCTGCGGCAAAACCACATCCCGCGCGACCTGCCACCGGTTCAGCCCAATCGAATATCCCGCCTCATACTGACCTTTATCGATCGATAAAATTCCGGCACGCAAAATCTCAGCGATGTACGCCGCCATCATCATTGACAAGGCAATCACCCCCGCGGCAAAGTTCGAGATGAGTGATGCTTTACCAAAAAGCACTTCAGCAACAGCTATGGTCCGCGGTGACGCATCGTTTAAAAATGCGTCGATGCCAAGCCAGGGCATCAACTGAGTGGAAATAAAAAAGTAGAACAAAAACAGAAAAGGGACCGGCGGGATATTGCGAATGAAGCCAACGTATGCCCAGCCAATCAGACGTGGCAATAATCGTTTGCTGGTGCGCGCAAATGCCAGAAACATACCAACAATCAACGATACGATCATGCCCCAGAATGCAATGCGTAGCGTTGTCATCAGCCCAATAATCAGCAGATTGGCAACCCAGCTGGCTGAGCTCTCATCCCAGCGAAAAAAGTAACCAGGGATTACCGACCAGTCCCACTGGTAATTCAAGACGGACGTCACCCGATAGCCAACATAGGCGATAAGCACTAAAACGCCCCCCAGGACGACCAGATCGACCCAGGTCGCCCTCTGGCGCATGTTAACCGGCGGCGGCGGTCTTGACTCAGCCATTGAGCTCGACAGTTTTCACCGTCTGGCAACCCGTCGCTCAAGCCAGGCTACAACGGCAGACAACGGAATGGTGAGGCACAGGTACATCGCACCGACCACAAACCAGACTTCGAAACTAAGAAAAGTATCTCCGATTAAATTGCGCGCTTCTGTTGTCAACTCAAACACGGCCACAAAACTCAGAATTGCCGAGTGCTTAATCAGATTAATCAGTACACCGGCCATGGGTGGCAACATAATCGGCAATGCCTGCGGCAAGACGACATAGCGATAAGAGTCGATTCGCGATAAGCCAACGGTTTCGGCAGCTTCCCACTGGCCGCGCGCCACCGATTGAATACCGCCCCGAATAACCTCAGAAGCAAACGCACCTTCAAAAAACGCGAGACAGATAATGCCAGCCCACAACGGGTTATTGAACCCGAGCAGCGGCTGAAGCACAAAATAGAAGATCGATACCTGCACCAATAGCGGCGTATTACGCACCACTTCCAGGTAGGTGATTGCGATGCTTCGCCCTGCCATGGAGCCTGAAAGCCGCAACAACGCCGTGATCAGCCCGATTATCAGCGTTAGAACCATGCCCCAGGCGGCTATTTCAAGGGTTACCAGCAGCCCGTCGGCAAGAGGCCCCCAGATAAGTTCCCCATCAATAAGCTTATAAAAGAAGCTCGGCACCCGATACCACTGCCAGCGATATTCCATCGCCGCGGCACCGCGCCAGATGACACCAATAACCAGAGCAACCAGTATTAAAAACTGGAAAACATCAAACCAGCGCGAGCGCCACCACGGCACAGAGGTTTTGCTAATTCTCTCAGGGGCAGGACGGCCTGGCTGCGGCGCTGAAGTGGTGACAGGCATGCGCGGTCGGGCCGTCCCGGAAAAGACTAAGTTACTTGATCAACGACTGCCAGTCCCGGGTCTTGAACCACTTGTCGTGGGTCTCAGGCAACCAGTTATCGAGTGTGCGGTACAAGATCCAGTTGTTCAGAAAGTTGAGCGCATCCGGATCACCCTTTCGAACCGCAATAGACGATGCGGTCGGATCCCACGGGCCGATACCAAACGGATGGTAGAGCACATCCGGGCTGTCAAGAACGTAGTTAGTGGGTTTCGGTTCAGACGTCAAAAATCCATGGGCGTTACCGTTGAGCACATCCTGCAATGCTTGCGCATCATCATCAAACTGGCGCAACTTGGCTTTCGGAAAAAGGCGGGCAACCGTTTCACCCGGCGCAGTACCACGTTTGATAGTCAGGATGACATTAGACGAATTCCAGTCTTCCAGTGTCTTGAGGCCATCTTTCTCTGCCTTGGCTTTATTCGCCGCCATGCCGACCTTCAGATAGGCATACGGGTTGGTGAAGTTCACAGACAAGTTACGCTTGGGCTTGAGCGCCATACCGGTAACAATCATGTCAAACTTTTTGCTCAACAGGGCCGGAATTATGCCGTCGAAAGCGGTGGGTTGAAACTCGACCTCAACACCCATGTCTGCGGCAAGCTGGTTCGCAACATCAATTTCGAATCCGATTAAGTCACCGTTCTTGGCACGCATGGCCCACGGAACAAACGTGGAAAGACCAACAATGAGTTTGCCGCGTTTTTGGACATCTTCGATGACACCAGCATGCGCGATTTGCATGCCAGTGAGAAATACAGCCAATACAACAGCCGGGATCTTTACGATCTTCGTTAACAATCTGCTCATAGGTTCCTCTCTGGGGTTATTCTGGCTCAATTGTATTCAATGAGACTATTCGTTCTGGAATCCGCCTCATTGTTATCTCCGAGATTAAACTCACATTAGATTCTATACGGCGGTTAGGATAATCTAGCACGGTCTGCCCAAGAGCAAAGAAACCTGCGTTCGGAGAATTATCATGCACAGACTCAATATTTCCAGCGGCCGTCCCTGGGAAGAAGCGCTGGGTTATTCGCGCGCCGTTCGGGTTGGCCGCCTGTTTGAAACCAGCCTGACATCGCCTTCTGCACCAGACGGCAGCATCTTGTACCCAGGCGACGTTTACCGACAGACGCAATTGTCACTAAAGCTGATTGGTGACGCGCTTGCTGAGGCGGGAATGACTTACGCCGATGTCTTTAAAACCCGTATATATATGCTGGATACAAGCCAATGGGCCGAAGCAGGCCGCGCCCATGCTGAGGTTTTTCGGGATATCCGCCCTGCCCTGTCATTCATCGGTGTGAGCAATTTCTTCGATCCGCTGATCGAGTTAGAGGTTGAGGTTGTTGCACTTGCGGCGGACGATTCCGGGAGCCAGTAACACGGGCGCGTTCGCTCTGGTGTCGGGCGTATTCTCAGGACAAATTGATCCTGGTCAATCAGATAACTCGCTAACCCTGTTGCCGATAGGAGAACGATTTATCGTATCGGCCCAGAATATAGGCGCCACATTGAGTGGCTTCGTATTTCGGTTTTTCCCCATCGCGAACGACTGGCACAATCGGTGTTTCATCATTCGGGTCGACAAAAACTGCCATCGCCAGGCGCTCCCTTCCCGACGAGTTAATTACCCGATGCGGCGTCGACTGGAATCGATTATTTGTCCATCGTGCCAGTAAGTCTCCAACGTTGATGACTAGTGTCCCCTCAATCGGGTGAGCGGTAAGCCACTCTCCGCGGCGATTCGACACCTGGAGCCCACCCACAAGATCTTGATGCAAAATAGTGATAACGCCATAGTCAGTATGCGGGGAAACCCCAAACTGTCGTTCCCCCGCGGACTCAGGCTGCGCCGGATAATATACAAGCGAGCCCCGGCTAACCGGTTTGTCAAAATGTGCCGTGAAGTGGTCGGGCGCCTGATCAAGGGCAACCGCGAACGCCCGCAACAATAACCGGCCGCACTCGTTGGCGGCGGCAAAATACGCGTTTAAAACGGGACGCATTTCCGGTACAAAATCTGGCCATTGATTCGGACTGATCATGCGGCTGCCCGACAGGTAGTCCGGATCATCGTCGGCAACATCCAGACCCCAGATAAAACTCTCTTTTAGATCAGGCCTGGCTTTCTGGTGCATTTTGGCCTGACCGATCTGCAGAAAGCCACGGTGGTGTTGCCGGGGAGCCAGACGCAGCTTGTCGTTGATTGGGTGGGCAAAGAACTTGTGCGCAACAGTCTGAGCATCATCAATCAATTGCGACGAAATGCCATGGTTTCTGATATAAAAGAACCCGATACCTTCGGCCGCATCGCGCATCGCTTCGGCCACCAGGCGCAAGCCGTTTGAGTCCTCGCCAAATAGCGGCGCGATATCGATGACCGGAATTTCTTCAACATCAATGGTTCGTGCTTTGGCATAACTCATATGTAACTCCTGACCGGATGTCGTGATCGTTGCCGGCTAGACTACCGGATCCGAACAGGACGCGAAAGGGGTCTGGTTACAGACCCAGTCCAACCGCGGCTTCATCTACAAGGCAATGCATTACTCGATTTTCAACATCGCACGCAACGCACTGACCCGGCATAAAAACTGGCCGCGCGCATGGCGTAGCCCGGCGCCGGCAACCCAGTATGACGCCGTCATTGTCGGTGGCGGCGGGCACGGACTGGCGACGGCCTATTACCTGGCCAAAAATCACGGCTTGCGGCGCACGGCGGTCCTTGAGAAAGGCTGGCTCGGCGGTGGTAACACCGCGCGCAATACAGCCGTTATTCGCTCAAACTACCTGCGCGAACCCAGCGTGCGGTTTCAGGATGCCAGCCTGCGGATGTGGGAGACGCTCGGTCGCGAACTGAACTTCAATCTGATGGTCAGCGAACGCGGGCAACTCGAAATTATTCAGACCTGGGCGAAGCTCCGTGACGCACGCCGCCGCTTACACACGATGCGGCTTGCCGGTGCCGACTACGAATTAATCAGCGCGGACGATGTTTACGCGCGACTTCCCTGGTTGAACCGGGCCGCCGATATGCGCCTGCCGGTCCTGGGGGGCGCCTGGCAGGGGCGGGCTGGAATCGTCCGCCACGATGCTGTCGCCTGGGCATATGCGCGCGCCGCCGATAGCCTGGGGGTCGACATTATCCAGCACTGCGAAGTCACCGGGATCGATCGTGATGCGCACGGGGTAAAGGCGGTGCGGACAACACAAGGGCTTATCCGAACGCGCAAGCTAGGGATCTGCGTGGCCGGCCATGCGAGCACTCTCGCGGCGATGGCAGGCCTGCGTCTGCCAATCGAAACCGTTCCACTGCAGGCATTTGTGTCTGAACCACTAAAACCGATTCTGGATATTGTCGTTACCTGCCCGGCACTGGGCATTTATCTAAGCCAGTCCGATAAGGGCGAATTAGTGATCGGCGGCGGCCCGGAAGCCTATTCCTCGTATGCGCAGCGGGGAGGCTATTCAGTGATCGAAGATATTATCGACAGCCTGATTGAACTGTTTCCCCGTCTGGCACAGGTCAAATTGATGCGCCAGTGGGCCGGCGCGATCGATCTTTCATATGACACGAGCCCGATCATCAGCAAAACGGCGGTATCCGGCCTGTACTTTAGTACCGGATGGGGTTCCGGCGGATTCAAGTCTACCCCCGCCGGTGGCGCCGGGCTCGCAGGCCTGATCAGCAGCGGTATGCCAGGCGATCTCATTGCGCCATTTGGCTTGCACCGATTTGAGCGCGGCCAGCCACTGCTGGAGACCGCTGGCGCATCCAATCGAGGTTAATCATGCTACTTATCATGTGCCCGTATTGTGGCGATCGAGCCGTGACCGAATTTCAGAGCGGCGGAGAATTGACGAAACGCCCTGACGATCCAAATACGCTCACCACTCGGGAGTGGAACGACTACTTGTTTTATCGGACCAACCATAAGGGAGTCGTACGCGAACTGTGGTGGCATCAGTTCGGTTGCCGGCAGTGGTTCGAGACGCAACGAGACACCACCAACAACAACTTTGTTTCACTTACTAACGCAGAACCCGAATGAACAGGGCACGGCATGCCAGCATCGGGAGTTCTTTGAATCGACAAGTCGCGGTTTCGTTCGAATTCAATGGTCGGCGCTACACGGGGTTTCAAGGGGACACCCTGGCATCGGCTTTGCTGGCCAACGGCGTTCGCGTGATAGCGCGCAGCTTCAAGTATCATCGCCCTCGGGGCATTCTGGCGGTTGGCGTGGAAGAACCGAATGCCTTTGTTCAAGTGCTGTCTCCACAGCCAGAACCGTTGGCCCTTGCAACGACTTTGAAACTGGAACCGGGTTTACGAGCCGTCAGCGTAAACTGTTACCCTGGCCCGAGGTTTGATATCGGGGCGCTGCTGGGCGTGTTGCATCGACTGATCCCCGCCGGGTTTTACTACAAAACCTTTAAATCACCCGGACGCGGCTGGCCAGTTTATGAACCAATAATCAGGCGTCTTGCCGGGCTTGGCGTCGTGAGGGTTAGCACCTCCTCGCCGGCACAAAACAACCCTGACAATACGAACAACTCGAAAAATGACAGTGGCAGTCAACGTCAGAAATTTGCCCATTGCGATGTTCTGATCGTCGGCTGCGGACCGGCAGGTACCGCCGCCGCCTTAATCGCTGCTCAGAAAGGGGTGCGCGTAATTATCGCCGATTGTCAAAGCATTGCCGGGGGTAGCCTGCCCGGTGAATGCTACGCGGGGCCGGCCCTGAGCTGGATAAAGCGAAGCCACGAAAGCATCAAACAACAAGATAATGTTCAGTATTTAACTGATACTCAGGTATTCGGATTTTATGAGCACGGCTTTTTAACGGCACTTCAAAAGAATTCGCCCAACAATACCTGCCTTTGGAAAATCCGTGCCCGACAGGTAGTTCTGGCCACCGGTGCTATCGAGCGTCCACTTGTGTTTCCGGACAACGATCGCCCCGGCGTTATGCTGGCAAGCGCCGCGTTGGCTTACCTAAACCAATACGGTGTTATTTGCGGTCGGCGAATCGTCGTTTTCTGCAATAACAACAGCGCCTATCACGTCGCCTTTCAATTACATGATCAAGGCATTCAGATTGCCGCTATAGTTGATACGCGAAGCCATCTCGACCCCGACGTCAGGAGTTGTGCCATATCTCGCGGTATCGTGATAAAACCGGGAAGTACCATCGTCCGCGTTTCAGCCTGGCCGATTTTGAAAGCTGTTGGGATTGCCCCGATCTCTTGTGTCAATGGAAAACAAGGCATGGTCGGCGCCACTGAAGAGTTTTCCTGTGATCTGATTGCTGTGTCCGGAGGATGGAATCCATCGGTGCACCTGCATTCACAGTCGGGTGGTCAGGTCCGCTACAACAACCGCCTCGCTTGTTTTGTGCCGGGCCGCACAGCGCAGGCCAGTCACAGCGCCGGTGCCAGCAACGGTGCGTTCAATGTTGAGACTTGTATCGATGACGGATTTCGTGCCGGACGCGACGCGCTGGTTGCCTTAGGCCACAAAACGAAGGATTTTGAACTGTCGCTTTCACTACAACGCCCAACTGAATGGGCTCCTCATACCCCGAAAGCGGACGAAACGAAAAAAACTGATAAAGACACCAACGCGACGACTAATCCGGACCCGCTTGCTATTGAGCCTTGCTGGCACTTGCCGAACCCTCGTAAGCACCACGGATTTGTCGATTTTGCCAACGATGTTACGCAGGACGATTTAGCCCTGGCGCTGACCGAAGGTTACGAATCAGTCGAACTGGTGAAGCGTTACACCACTGCCGGCATGGGTCCAGACCAGGGCCGAACCGCCAACGTCAACGTTATTGGCCTGGTGGCAGACCTGACCGGGCGGACGCCGGACCAAGTGGGCACTACCACTTTCAGACCGCCGTTTGCACCAGTTTCTTTTGGTGCCATTGCCCCAAGCTCTCACACGCCATTGATCAGGCCGATTAGACAAACACCAATGACCGGCTGGCACGTAGAAAATGACGCAGTGATGTATGAATCAGGGGCCGGATGGCAACGGCCCGGATACTATCCACGCGCGCACGAATCGATGGCCACGACGGTTGAACGCGAATGCCTTGCGGTACGCCTTAAAGCGGGCATCTATGACAGCAGCCCGCTCGGGAAAATAGAAATCTGTGGGCCTGGTGCTGATGATTTTCTTGATCGGGTTTACACATGCCGGGTCAGCCGCCTGAAACCAGGACGCGGACGCTACGGTTTGATGTTGCGCGAAGATGGCCGCCTCCTGGATGATGGCGTTGTCTTCAAACTCGGCGAGAACCACTATTGGCTGTCGACAACCTCGGGCAATGCTGATGTTGTCGTTGCCTGGCTGGAGTATCTTCGACAAGTTGTTTGGCATGCACCGGTATTCATCACACCGGTCACCGGACAGTGGGCAAACACCGTGGTTTGTGGCCCGCTCAGTCGCCAGATTATCGAAGCCACGGGCACCGATATCTCTTTAGATGTGAAGGCATTTCCGTTTATGGCAATGTCTTACGGAAACGTCGCAGACCTGCCAGCGCGGGTGTTTCGGGTCAGCTATACCGGTGAACTTAGCTACGAAATTAATGTCCCGGCGCGCAATGGGCGCGCACTCTGGGAGGCACTGTGGAGCGCGGGACAATCGTTTGGTCTGCAGGCCATTGGCTCGGAGGCAAATCATGTCCTGCGAACCGAAAAAGGATACATATCGATTGGGCACGAAGGTGACGGCATGGCGTTGCCGAGCGACTTGGGCCTGGACTGGGCAGTCGACCAGACAAAATCGGACTTCATCGGCAAGCGCTCGCTCATCACTGATGATCCCGAGCCTGATGCCCCCAAGGCCACTCACCGGCCTAAGCTTATTGGTCTGTTAACAACCGATCCGCAACAAGTGCTTGCTGAAGGCGCGCAAATTGTTAGTGCGAACGGCTGCTCGTCCGAAGGGTTTGTCACTGCCAGCATGTACAGTCCAACGCTTGGGCGCTCCATTGCCCTGGCTTTGCTGAATGACGGGAAAAACCGGCTTGATCAGTTGGTCCTGGTAACGGTTCAGCAGGACGCCACAGTTCACCGGAGGAATAAGGCGAACAAGGAAAAAACCACAAAAAAATTCCTGAATTCCAACGGGCTCAGCCTGTGCCAGGCTAAGGTGTGCCCGCCAATCTTTTACGATCAAAACGGTAGCAAACTCCGTGGCTGATTCTATTCACAACATGCTTGAGCCCAATTCATCCGGAACCGTCGGCGCAGGGGTTGAAATACTGACCCCGCCCACCCTTATTGATCTAAAGGCAGGCAAAGAGGTTGCCGAGAAAATTCGTGAGCTCAATTCAATTGTCCTACCGACGGTTCCGAATAAATGGGTCCACCAGGCATCAGCCGATGCGATATGGATCGGCCCCAATCACTGGCTTATCCGGTTACCCGAATCCCGTGGCCAGGCAATGCTTAAACAGCTGCAGAACTTGATTCCGGCATCAGTCGGCGCAGCCACCGATGTCTCTGCCGCATACACTGGGGTAACAGTTCGGCGTGATCACGCCATCGCGCTATTGTCCCAGGGCTGCCCTCTGGATTTCTTCCTGATGAACAATGGCGACTGCGCACAATCGATCCTGGCGCGCACCTCCGTCCTGATCCTGTGTACGGAAAAACAGTTCGAAGTCTGGTTTGAACAAAGCTATACCAACTACATGCTTCGCTGGCTTAATTCCCGGATAGCCCAATAGAAAAACACATGGATTGCAGACCTCGGGATATGTATCACTGAACAGATTCAGTTGGGCAAAACCGATGCTGTCACGCCTCAAACGCCTAACGATGCAGACCTGTTTGATCCGTCGGATTCGACAACAAGGCATTTAGGATCGGCCATTGCAAAAGGCAATCCCGGCCCGCCTCAAACGAATGCGGACAAAGGCGACCGCTATCCCAGAGCGCAATTTCGTCGACGGCGATCGTCGGGCTCAGCACCATCCAGCTAATCTCACCTGGCGGGTAATCACCGCAGGTATGTACATGCGCAAAGTTAGGGCTGCCGAAAACCGTATTCGACCACAAATCGGGATTGATCGATGCCGATGCTTCATAGGCACAGGCAGGATGAATACCCGCATGCCAGGAATGAATCGCGTCCCGGTCAATCGCAAACAAGCTTGCAACACGCTCATAATGATTACGTACAGCGGCGACTACCGGCTCTTCACCCTCAAAGTTCACAATCCGACCATTCTGAACCCGGGCCATGACAACTGTCGGCAGGGCAATACTCGGCGGTTCATAGACTCTGTTGCCGGTTGGGGTAAGAAAATGGGCAAGTGCAACCTGTCCACTGAATACGTCGGCCATCACCGGAGTGCCAACAGCCAACGGAAAACGCAGCGTCGATACGTCGTCGCCCCCCTGATGCCGACCTGGCACCATGGCCCCGCTTATTCGTGTACCGCGTGGGCATGTGAGTGTCAGCTTCTGAGCCTGCCCAATGATCTGATCGACAGCCGCCTTTAGCGCTTTCAATGCGCCGTATGGCGCCTGGCAGAATTCTGAAGCCAGCATCGACAAGCTGCGCGCATAACACATGACGGTGCGCTGCCCGCCTCGCGGCGGAGCAAATCGATCCTGATCACCCAGTCGTGCAAAAAAAATTGTGCAATCATGCGAATCGACAGCAGCTAGCACCTGCTTGTCGGTGTCGTTTCCGGGCGCACCGACCGCAAGCATAGTCGTTGACGCACCTCTTTCACGCGCGGCCTGGGCAACCAGAAGAGGCGCCTGAGCGTCATACCAACCCAACGACGGATCTTCGTGAATAATCAGGAGCCGTTCACTGGACTGCAAATCCAGACAGTTAATCAATAGATTATCAATACCGCCCTGGACATCAGCTTCGGCAAACAAGCGTGAGACAGCCATGATCTAGATATCTGGTTTGTAATAACCGACGACATCACCGTCAGTTGTCACACCGAGGCCATTCAGACAACGATTCACATAATTGAAGTAACCGATAATCTGATTGGCCTCAAGAATTTCTCCGTCGTCAAGCCCTGAATCACGCAACTCACCCACATCACCCGCGTTCATTTCACCTGGTGTCATGGTCAGCTTTTCTGCATAGCGCATCAACGCCAGCTCACGCCCGTTAAAGACAAGCCCAGGGTTACGAGCCACTAATGCGGCATGTATCTCATCCGCCCGCTCATCATTCTTAATCAGGTGACGGGCGTTTGCCCAGTGATTGGCCAGCGAGTACGGACAGTCATTTAGAATCGAAACGTAAGAGCTAATCGTTTCCTGGAGCCAGGTAGGTAGCGTATTGCTATCATCGTGCAGTGCCGCCCGATACAAAACGATGTGTCCATGCATCGTTTGGGGACGCAACGAATGCACGCGCATCACATTATCAACGGTACCGTGCGGCGTTCTCGCCAGCGCTAACACCTCACGCAGCTCATCACTGGCTTGCTCGTCTGAAATCATTTTTATCCAGGCCGACATATATTCACCATCATTATTACTGTTTGCATGGGGTTCACCGCTAATGAGTCAGGCCAATCTATAGCTGGCCTGGCATCACCGCGGCGACGAATCAAAAACTGGTTCTTTATTCGTCTGCCGGGAAATCAACGTGGATATGGTTGCCGTCGGGATCCCAAACATTAATCAGAACAAGTTCAAAATCGCGCAACTCGGCACGCTGATACTTAACCTGCATCATCTTTAATCGCGCCTCGAATTCTGCGCAACCGGTGGCTGACAACGCAAAATGTTCTAGTTTCAGGTTCGCTTCTGAGCCGGTAGCCGGATCGCCCTCGATACCAACAAGATGAACAACCGGTGAATCCCCGGCATACATCCAGGCGCCTGGAAATGGAAAATCAGGGCGGTTGCCACTGCGCAATCCCAAAACTGACGTATACCAAGCAATCATTTCACTTAGTTGGGTCGTACGTACGTTGACATGATCGAGTCGGGAAATTTTCATCGAATTCATCCGTTGCGCGATTCTACAAAAAACCCTTAGTCCGCGGCCTCACTGGCCCTTGAATCATAGGTATAACTAAAGACGTTGTCGTTCAAATCAATAGCCTGGAATTCGTCTTTTTCACGCCAGTAGTCTTGCGTATGTTGCCACTCCCGGGTGGTACCACGTCGCGGCAGAATATCCAGCGCCCGCTGCAGGTAGTGCGGATTGAAATCTTCGTCATCAATCCATGCTGAGAGCGGCATATTTTGTTCGCTCGGGCGCAGTGTCGGGGTAACACTTGTTGCGCCAGTTGCGCCCATATGGTTAAGCAGCCGACAGACAAATTGGGCAACCAGTTCTGACCGGAGCGTCCAACTGGCACGAAAATAGCCAAATACCCACGCAAGATTGGGCACCCCGGTAAACATCATGCCCCGATAACTCACCGATTCGTGAAATTTCAACGGCTCCCCTCCGAGGGTGAAAGCAATATCGCCCATCATCGACATGTTGAACCCTGTGGCGGTCACGACAACGTCGGCTTGCAGTTCACGCCCGGATTCCAGCCGGATTCCGGTTTCAGTAAAGCGCTCAATCTTGTCAGTCACCACTGACGCTTTGCCAGCCGCAATCTCTTTGAATAAATCGGCGTCTGGTACAAAGGCAATGCGTTGGCGCCATGGGCGATACGACGGAGTGAAATGGGTGTCAATGTCGTAGTCCGGGCCCAGAACTTTGCGCAATTCACCCAACAGTTGTTGCTTGACATCTTCTGGTTGGTCAAAGCACATGTCAGTAAACGCTGCCTGATCAAACAGAATCTTGCGTCGAGTGACTTCATGGACAACCGATTCGTCCATTTGCAGTTGTCGCAGCGTTTCTGCAATATCTATCGCGTTTCGCCCGGTGCGGAAATACGTTGGCGAGCGCTGCAACATCGTGACATGGGCAGCGGTATCTGCCATTGCCGGAACCACGGTCGCCGCCGTGGCGCCAGAACCAATGACAACAACTTTTTTGTTCTGGTAGTCGAGATCGTCAGGCCAGTTCTCAGGATGGGCAATACGGCCGCGAAAATCAGCCATACCAGGCCAGTCAGGTGTGTATCCCTCGTTATGGCGGTAGTAACCCTGGCACATCCAGAGAAAACGACAAGTGAACTGGGCGGCCTCACTCGAATCGGTGCGAACGACCTCGACCTGCCAAATATCATTTATCGGACACCAATTGGCGCGGACAATTTTGTGTTGGTAACGAATATGACGGGCGATGTCGTTATCAGCAATGACTTCGCCCATGTACTTGCGAATCTCAGCTGCGGTTGCAATTGGTGGCCCGACCCAGGGTTTGAAACCGTAGCCAAAAGTATGCAGATCGCTATCGGAACGGATACCCGGGTAACGATGGGTCCACCAGGTGCCACCAAAAGACTCTTCAGCTTCGAGGATGAGAAAGCTGGAATCCGCGCATTGTTTTTGCAGATAGTATGCGCCGCAGATACCGGAAATTCCGGCACCAACAATGAGAGTATGAAAATGCTCAGGCATTGGCTTGCCGCCATGATCCAGATCAGACATCAGTATTTTCCTTAGCAAATTGGGCCGTCAATAGGTTCGTCAATAGGGCCGTCAATAGGGCCGACCACAAATTTTCCAGGGCGGTCCACGAAAAAACGACCACCAGATTTCGATATCGATTCGCCGATCTTACCCCAGCATACATACACTGTACCCGCAGTTTTCGACTCAACAGAACTCGTTCTGAAGGCTCAGCTCGCAGTCGATAGACCTTCATCGCCGTCGTCGGACAATTGAACAGCCCGTCTTG
>JBAUID010000151.1:0-91461 GCA_049680625.1 Burkholderiaceae bacterium
CTATATTAACAACCAGCGGCGATGTCCAGTTAGTTCGCAAAGATCGCCAGGTCAGAATCGCTAAGGGCATAAACGTAAACGCCGGTGATCAATTCACAACCGGACGCAATGGCAGCGTCGAAGTGCAATTCACTGAGGTCGTCGGAAAAACCAGGCGCGGGCCTTTCGTCTTTTCTATCGGCCCGAGTTCGAAAATTGCCATAGGCTGGCAATCAAATATGGTGGTTCAGGACCGGAAAAATGAATCCATCGGCCTGGAAGTCTCCCTTGTTTACGGCACGCTGAGAATCAAGTCGATTGGGGCCGGGTTCGACAGCAACTACCTGGTACGATCTGGACAGAGCCAAACCCAAATGCTGGGCGCGGACGCTGTCGTTACCTACTACCCCAAGCGCGATCTGAGCAATTCCAAGTTGCGCTCGGGGGTTGCTGAAGTATCACACGGCAGCTCAAACCCGATTCGACTCAAGCCAAATCAGCAACTGTCTATACGAGGCGGTGTCATACAGGCTGTCAGCGACCTGCCAGCTAACCAATGGGAAGCCGCACTGATCGCATCCGGTTCGAGTGATCAACCCCCGCCAGGCGGCGATCTGGACAAAAAGCCTGGTCGCGAGATCGCGCGCGCCGATGTTCAGCGTCGTGTGCGCGCCCGTGCCTCAGTGGATGCGATGCTTATTGCTCTGCGTAGTGCTAATGCGAACGGTTTGTTGACATCCACCAGCGGCGAGGCACAACGCAATGCGCGCAACTCCATGCGCCGGCAAAGCCTGCGTGATGTCTTAAATACGTCGGGCAAACCGGTGACTTGGTTCCACGATTGTGTTGCCTGTACCTCAGACGGGTATTGCGCGGTACCGACAGAGGTCAAGCTCGATGGAGGTCCGTCGCGAAAGTATGAAGCCCTGCACGTGGTAAAGCCAACCGCCAACGATCGCGGCTATACGGTCGACCGGATCGCACCCTGGGACGAAAACGCACAAAAGCTATTTCGGGCCAACAAACCACTATGTGAGGCCGATTTGTCGCAAAGTGGTCGCCGATAATTTACGCCGGCTTAATTGCCGCCAGTACCCTCCAATAACATCATAACGCGCACCAGTTCAACCTGACGGTTGACCCCCGCCTTACGTTTGGCATTTTTGAGATGGGAGCGGACTGTTTCAATCGAACAGGCCCGCTCGCGGGCAATATCCGGCACTGCATCGCCTTCGGCAAGACGACGCACGGTATCGAGTTCTGCACTTGTCCAGCGATACATCTTGTTGGCAATACGTGAAAGGTTGACTTCCGCCCGCGCATTGCTTTCCCGCAGGGTGAGACCGTAACGCACGCCGAGCAAAGATGGTGCGTTACCGATCGCTTGCAATGGGTAGAAACTGAGATTCACGGTACCAAGGCCAGCCATTTTTTCTCTCTGTTCTATCGGATGGTCGACGATGCCCGGACTGCGCTGAATGCTGGCCAGAATCGCTTGCAACCATGCGTTCGCGCCTGACGACGCAAAACCCAGGCTGCGACCCGGATAACGAACCAATTCACGATCGACTAACTCAGCGCCTCGGCGGTTGGTCACCAACACCGAGCCGTTGTCGTTCAACAAGTACACGGCAGATTGTTGATCTGACAACCCGCTTGCCCGACTCAGTGAATTGGCAATACTGATCTGCTCCTGGGCCGCGATTGACCGGGATACCAGGCTCAGGCTGTCGATATGGCGCTGCTCAAAGTTGGGGGCGTGCGGTGCCCGCCACAACAATAAAGCGTACGGACTGGTCAGCGGGTCGGCCGGCGTAATCCACGCGCCAATATGTGGCCCGAGCCCATTTGGATCGAGAAATTCGAGAGCAAACCGGGATCTGACATCACTGTTACCTGCAAGATCTGTCCCGCGGTAGACGAACAGTTTTCCGGGCCCGGGCATTGACAGGGTAGACAGCCATGGATCAATTTCCTGGTAATGGCTCTGCCAGCGGGTCATTGTCGATGCGGATATTCCGTGCGCAACCAGCAATCCGGTTCTTTCCACAGGAGCCAGCGAGATCATCGCTGCCGCCCGGGCGCCGACGACAACGCTCAGGCTGGCCAGAAATTCAGGCCAGCATGCACCGTCACAAAATGCCGCGTGAAGGTTGTCAATAACCGTGTATAGGCTAGACCTGTCATCCCTTGGTGATTCCTGCCCGATCATGATTACTCAATTCGAATTAGATTTGCGCGACTGCCGATGGCAGCCACTATTGACAGAATCTAGCGATCGAACCTATTCGGTGCATCACCCAAACTAACTACACAGACCCGCGATGTCTCGAGCTAAACTGCAATTAATAGCCCATTTTGACTAGATTAACCAACTTTAGGCTATCGATTCGAGCCAGGCCAGCAACTCTGCATATACCTGGCCCCGGCGGGAAGCTTCTTCGTTGAGGACCTCGTGCAAATATCCGTTATACCAGCGTTGGGTGAGCAACCCGGGCGGCACTTTGGCGGCAAATTCGCGAAAGCCATCCGGATTCACCACTGGATCAGCCGCTGAAGCCATGATCAGGGTCGGGACGGTCAGCTGATCAACCCGGGCAAGACAATCCGCCCCGGCGTCGATTATCCACTGCACCAGTTGGGCCGAAACAAACCCATGGACGAGTGGATCACTGCGATAGGCAGCAACCACGGCTGGGTCATGTGACAGCTTCCTCGGATCTAGCGACCGCTCGATGACAAACCGAGGGGCAATGGCACCAAGCGTGCGCAGCTGCCAACGCTGCGATCTCGACAACGCGGGACGAAAGGCAGGGGCCGATAAACAAAGGCCGGCAACATCGACAGACCGTGTTAACACACTGGCCGCAGCAATAACCCCACCCATGCTGTGTCCCAGTAACACCGGGCGACTACCACTTTCAGCTGCAAACTGCGCCAGGCACTGCACCAAATCATCAACATAGGCGTTTGCTGATCGCAGGCGCCCGCGGGTTCCTCCAGACCGGCCAAACCCGTGATGGTCGTGAGCGCCGACGATCCAGCCCCTGGCGGCCAGCCAGCGCCCGACATCGTCATAACGTCCGGAATGTTCGCTGATGCCGTGTACCAGGTAGATACTGCGATGCCGGCCGGTTAACCTCGAATCCGGATTCCATCGACGTTGATACAGACTAGACTTCATCTTCATCATGTGGAGCGTGATAATTGCCGATCAACGAAATCGGGCGAAAAAATTTGTGCTTTATTCGTGCACTTCATACTAGCAGCGGCCTGCGAGCCAGGCCGCAACAACCGACAGGAGGCATTCCCTGAACTTTACTGAGAAGTTAACTGCAAGCTGGGCCCGCAGCGCTTCGATGCTGTGTGTTGGTCTGGACCCCGATCTGAAGCGATTGCCGCCAGGGTTCGGTAACGGCAACGAAGGACTGGAGCGGTTTTGCAAGGCTATTGTTGATGCCACCGCGGCGTCGGCTTGCGCTTTTAAGCCGCAGATTGCGTATTTTGCAAGCGCCGGCGCAGAGCAGGCATTAGAGCGGGTCATTCGCCATATTCAGGATAATTACCCCACGATTCCGGTAATCCTCGATGCCAAGCGTGGCGACATCGGTGCAACCGCATCCCACTATGCTCGCGAAGCGTTCGAGCGTTATGGGGCGGACGCCGTTACGATAAATCCGTACATGGGCAGTGACTCGATCAGCCCGTACGGTGAGTTCCCGGACAAGGGTGTATTTATTCTGTGCCGCACATCCAATCCGGGCGGTGATGACCTCCAATCACTACCCGTCACTGATAGCGCGCCAGGCGAAGCGCATGGCGCGTTATATCAGAAAGTGGCCAGTCTCGCCGCCGGCCCGTGGAATACTCTTGTCAATGGTCAGGCTGGCCTTGTCGTTGGTGCAACGTATCCCGACGAACTGAAAACCGTCCGCGCCATGACCGGGGACATGCCATTGCTTGTTCCCGGTATTGGTGCCCAGGGTGGGGACATCGACGCAACCGTTGCTGCCGGCCTTGACAGTCGGGGTTGCGGGATGCTGATTAATTCATCCCGGGCTATCCTGTATGCGTCGGCAGGGCCCGATTTTGCCCGCGCCGCGGCCATGGTTGCCCAGGCCACGCGCGATGCCATCAACCGGGCCCGTGCGCAATGTGGCTTGTGGACCTAACGCAACCCATGCCACCAATGCGCAGGCTATTGAGGCGCATAGCCGTATCACCAGAGGCGACAGGGGGCGGTTTTACGGTCAGAATAGGCGGATGATCCTAACGTTCGACAGAATCAGGGTGTTAGAAGCCAATGAGAATATTGCTTGCCGAAGATGACGCTGTCTTATCAGATGGCCTGTCCCGATCACTGCGGTCGTCAGGCTATGCGGTTGACTGCGTCAGTACCGGCCATGATGCGGATGTCGCCTTAGCAGCGCAACAGTCTTATGATTTACTCATACTTGATCTCGGGCTACCCCTGCTCAGTGGACAGGAAGTCCTGAAGCGACTGCGGGCCCGTGAAAACTCGTTACCGGTAATGATTCTTACGGCAGCCGATTCGGTTGACCAACGAGTACAAGGCCTTGACCTTGGCGCCGACGACTACCTGGCCAAACCATTTGCACTGTCAGAACTCGAGGCGCGGGTGCGCGCCCTGGTCCGGCGCAGTATGGGCAACGGAAGCTCTCAAATACGCTGCGGAGCCCTCACCTATGATCAAGTCGGGCGGTCTGCCTATCTGCGAGAGCAAGCCCTGGAGTTATCGGCACGCGAGCTCGGGCTACTCGAAATTTTATTGCAACGCATGGGCCGGTTGGTCAGCAAAGACCAGATTGTTGAACACCTGTGCGAATGGGGTGAAGAAATCAGCGCCAACGCGGTTGAGGTGTATATGCACCGACTGCGCAAAAAACTGGATGGTGGTGACGTCCGTATCGCAACTGTAAGAGGCCTTGGCTATTGCCTTGAACGGCCTGCCGGCGCCTGACTACAAACCAGGCCGCTGAATTCCTTTGCCAATTGCCGATAACAGATGAATCGACCAGAAAAACTCTCGTCGGTTTCGTCGATTCTGGGCGACTTAATTCATACCCACGAGTCAAGCCCGTTCGAAATAGAGAGTCTCGAAAAAGCACCTACCCTGCCCGGCTCGCAGCCCAAGACTGACAAAGCGTTCGAATCAAAATCACTGTTCGGGGAAATCCTCGACTTCATGCTGGCGCCGCTACTGCTGGTATGGCCACTGACCATCGTCATCACATTAATTGTTGCCCGCTCTCTGGCCGATGCACCGTATGACAAAGCGCTACACGATAAAACGCTGCTGCTGAGCCAACAGGTACAGTTTCGACACTCCGGGGACAAACTCGTGCCCTACGTGCCGCCCTCTGCCCATGAGTTGATTGCCAGTGACAATAAAAACCTGCGCTACCAGGTGCGCGATTCAAGCGGTCTGCCGATTTTCGGAGAAGCCAAACTGCCCAGTCCGTCCTTGTACGACTACCCCGACCTCGGACAGGTCAGCTTTCGCACGATCCCGTTTAACGATCAAGACCTGCGAATCGCTTATACCTATGTGCCAAAGGCTGATGCGCTGAGCCAGGGAAATCCCGTTCTGATTCAAATAGCCGAGGGTTTTGAACAACGCAACCAGTTAGCGAACAGCATCATCAAGGGGGTCATCATTCCACAGTTTTTTGTGCTGCCGATCGCCGCCGCCCTGGTGTGGTTCGGACTGGCCAGAGGGTTGCGCCCGTTACGTGGCCTGAGAGATCGGATTCGCAGTCGCCGTCCTGATGACTTGTCACCTATTGATCCACAAAGTGCCCCACATGAAATTGTGCCGCTGGTCGAATCCTTCAACGAATTACTTGGCCAGCTGAACAACAATCTGCACAATCAGCGACGCTTTATCGCGGATGCCGCGCACCAAATGAAAACGCCACTGGCTGGTATTCGTATGCAAGCAGAACTTGCACTGCGCGAGACCGATCAGGACGAACGTAACCGTAGTCTGAAACAACTCGCACGCAGTTCAGAGCGCGCATCACATTTGATCAATCAAATGCTGGCACTGGCCCGAACAGAAAATCTGACCGAAACAACCCGGTTCGAACGAACCGATTTAAACGACGTAGTGCGCGAGATAATAACCGAACTGGCCCCAATGGCAGTCAATGCCGATCTTGACCTCGGATTTGAAGCCAGCCCGAGCCCGGCCTGGATTCGTGCCAATTCGATTCTACTGGGTGAGCTGACTCAGAATCTGACGACCAATGCCATTCGATACACACCAGCGGGTGGTGTTATCAACGTGGTTGTCAGCCAGGCAATGGATATCGTTTCACTGACTGTTGAAGACAATGGCCCGGGCATCCCGGTGGCGGCGCGCGAAGAAGTTTTCTCGCGCTTTTATCGTCTCCGGGACCGCCTGGACAACAATGAAGAAGAGGCCCGGGGCAGTGGCCTCGGACTGGCAATCGTTCGTGAAATTGCCCGTTTACACCAGGCCAGAATCAATGTCTCGGACGGGCTTGCCTGGCCACGGGGTCGGGGAGCGGGGGTTGGTGCCGCCTTTGTGGTGCATTTTGATCGAATTGACCCTCAATCGCTAAAAATGGGCTTTGACAGTGCGCGATCGCATCGCTAGTATTTCGCCCTTCGGCGGATTAGCTCAGCTGGTTAGAGCGACGGAATCATAATCCGCAGGTCCGGGGTTCGAATCCCTGATCCGCCACCAATATTTTCCAGCTATTTCTGGCTGCGCCTGGCATCGGCGGGCCCGCATAGGCTGAATCGGCCGCACCGGCCGGCCCGGTAACCCTGCAACCTGGGAAAGTCAGCTTTTGTTGCCTGACAGTCCAGCGACCAACCGATTGATATCATCAGTCGGTACAGTGGCAACCGAAATTTCCCGGAACTCCGGGCCGGAAAGCCTGAAGTCGAACCCGCTTGCGGTATCCTCTCGTCATGAAATATCCCCTGATTGTGATCCGGCTTACCCAGTTCCTGTTGGTCGGCCTAATTTCGCTGGCTATCCCGGCAGGCTATGCCCTTGCCCAGGCCAGGGCTCTGCCGGCTGAAGCCAGAACCGGCAACCTGACCATGGGCGTTTTTCCGGTTGCTGCGGTTAATGGCAAACCTGTCCGCTTCTCTCCTGGCGCCCGCATACTGAACCAAGCCAATCAGCTGGTCCTGCCCGCGAGCGTTACCGGCAAAGTGCCGATAGCCTACATTCTTGATTTTCAGGGTCAGATCAAGCAAGCGTGGTTAGTATCAAATGCGGAAATCACCGCGCTCAATCGACGCAAGCGATAGGCCCGACAATGGCACGCAAGTTATATATCAAGACATTCGGTTGTCAGATGAATGAATACGATTCTGACAAAATGGCCGATGTTCTCAATGACGATGAAGGTATTGTCTCCGTTGAAAAAATGGAAGATGCTGACATCGTGCTCTACAACACGTGTTCGGTTCGGGAAAAAGCTCAGGAAAAAGTATTTTCCGACCTCGGCAGGGCCCGCGCACTAAAAGAGAAAAATCCCAGCCTGGTAATTGGTGTGGGTGGCTGTGTTGCGAGCCAGGAAGGTGAATCAATCATCAGCCGTGCACCGTTTGTCGACCTCGTGTTTGGCCCCCAAACATTGCATCGCCTGCCCGCTATGATTTCAACGGCAAAACGAACCGGCAAAGCTCAGGTTGATATCAGTTTTCCTGAAATCGAAAAATTTGATCACCTGCCTCCGGCGCGAGTCGATGGATGTAAAGCGTTTGTATCCATCATGGAAGGATGCAGTAAATACTGCAGCTTTTGTGTTGTCCCTTACACCCGCGGCGAAGAGGTCTCGCGGCCTCTGGCAGATATCCTGACCGACGTCGCAGAACTGGCCGACCAGGGAGTCCGGGAAGTCACTTTGCTCGGGCAAAATGTCAACGCCTGGGTTGGTCCTTTTGAGGGTAGTTCCGATGTCACCGAGGCGGATTTTGCCACCCTGCTTGAATTTGTCTGTGATATTCCCGGGATCGAGCGCATTCGTTATACAACGTCTCACCCGCGCGAGTTTGGTAACCGCCTGATCCAGGCACACGCCCACCTGGACAAACTACCGCAACATGTTCACCTGCCGGTACAAGCTGGTTCGGATCGAATTTTGTCAGCAATGAAGCGCGGCTATACCAGCCTGGAATTCAAGTCGATTGTGCGCCGCCTGCGAAACGCCTGCCCCGACATCGCGATTTCATCAGATTTCATTGTTGGCTTTCCTGGCGAAACTGAAGCTGATTTCGAGCAAACAATGAATCTGGTTCGTTCAGTTGGCTTTGATTCTTCGTTCAGTTTTATCTACAGCCCCCGCCCTGGCACACCGGCGGCTAACCTACCCGATGACACGCCCCATTCGGTCAAACTGGAGCGTCTGCAACGCCTGCAAGCCGAAATTACTGCGAACGCCGCCGCCATCAGCGATGCCATGGTTGGCAGTATTCAACCGGTTCTGGTGGATGGTTTGTCAAAAAAGAGCAACGCCCAGGTCAGCGGCAGGACCGGAAACAATCGCATTGTTAATTTTGACGGTGACCCATCTCTCATCGGGTCAATGGTCAATATCAAAATTACCGAAGCCCTGCCTCATTCGTTGCGTGGTGTTCCATGCGAATGAACGGGATACGGCCAGCGACGAATAAGTTTTTTGTCGCTGCCTTCCTGACCCTGGTCATTGGCCTGCCAGTTCAGGCCTCCTCGTTTTTCAAAAACGAATCGGTTGCCCAGCTTTCTATCGACAAAAAGAATGCACCGACAAGCCAGGTGGAAAAAACAGCTTACGAATCGCCATTCGCCCAACTACTCCGTTCAGCGCGGCGGCTGATAGAAATTCGGCAATACGATCTGGCCTACGAGGCCCTCAACGAACGGATCAATTTCTATGCCGGCGATGTTGAGTACGACTACCTGCTTGGCATTGCCGCTCTGGAAAATGACCGCCCGTCCGAGGCAATTCTCGCGCTTGAGCGAGTATTGATCAATGACCCGCAGCATCTTCAGGCCCGGGCCGAAATTGCCCGCGCCTACTTGCAGGTACGTGAAAACACGACGGCGCGACGCGAATTCGAGGCGGTTGCAGCGCAAAACTTACCACCCGAAGTCGACGCAGTTGTTGCCCGATATATCGACGCACTGTCGCGAGTAAAAAATCAACCGGATTCACGCATCACTTACACCATAGTTTTGCAATCGGGTTATGACAACAACGTCAATATCGGCAGTGCGCAAAATAGCTGGCTATTGTCTGACGGCACCCAGGTTCTGCCACTTGGGCAAAATCGTCCACGTAAGTCGGCCCTTTTGGGCGTTGGAGGCGGTATTGATATAGCCACTCCGATCAACGGCAGGCTGCAGTGGATAACTGGTCTGCACGGTATGCTCCACAGATACCCGAGCGCGCATACACTGGACCAAGAGCAGGTCGACATCTCGACCGGACTCGCCTATCGGAAAGATTGTCACCAATTTAAAATGCTTGGCCAGATGCAAACACTTCGTGTAGACGGCGGCTCGTTTCGAAACGCAGCCGGCGTTGTCGGGCAATGGCAGTGCGATTTAAGCGCGCGCCAACAGCTCGGCGGTTTCGCTCAGCGCTTTGAACTCCGGTTTCCGGATGCCCAGGCGCGCGATGCATCACGCCAGTCACTGGGTGTTTCATTTGCCCAGAAATTGCCGACAAGCGCCATCTTCCTGAGCACTGTGCATTTGGGCAGAGAGTATTCCCGGGCGGGCCTCGACAACCTCAGTTTTGATTTCACGGGTATCCGCATGTTGCTGTCCGCTCCAATCTTTGCAGATTGGACCGGTTCATTAGGCTTCAATTGGGAAGAGCGCCGTTTCGACGGCGCCGAACCGCTATTCGGGGTTACGCGCCACGACTGGCAAACGGAATTAACACTGGGCCTAGAAAGCGCCCTCGATGAGAACTGGACTTTGCAACCAGAATTAGTCCTGACTCGAAATCGATCGACGCTCGCACCCAGCGACTACCGCCGAACCCGGGCTCAACTCGTCGCACGCTACCGACTTCAGTAGGTCGCGGCGCCGTGGTCAGCCACGCACAGGGCTTCCTGCAACGGATGGCCCGACAATCTGTCGTTGGGCGAACCTATAGCCAGATCTCTGGCGTGCTTTTCAGCCTGCTGCTGGCATTTCCGACGCTTTGTCTTGCTCAGGCTGGCGCAATCGTCGCCACTGCGGGTGACAATTCTGTCGTTCGTGCGCAAGCAGTAATTACCCCGCTTAAACCCGGTATTGCCGTACAACAAGGCGACAGTATTGTTACTGCCCCTGCCGGCCGCCTACAGGTTCGATTCGCAGACGGCGCTTTTCTCTCGATGCAGCCCAATACCCGGTTTCAGATTGATGAGCACCGCTTTAGCAATAACGAGGAGCGCAGCTTTTTATCGTTATTACGCGGTGCAATCCGTATGGCCAGCGGCTTGATTGGCAAACGCACAAACGAAGACTTCAAGCTCAACACGCCGTCGGCCACCATTGGTATTCGTGGAACACATTTTGTAGTTGAACACACTGTTTGTGATCCGTTGTGCTCTCCAGGCACCAGTCCGGGCACAAGAATCGCAGTGACCGAAGGGCGAGTTATCGTGTCAAACGACAGCGGAACAATCGAACTGGGCCAAAACGAATCGGCCCTGATCGAAAACCATAGCAGCCTGCCCCAGTTTATCCAATGGAAGCCACAACTCACGCCACGTTCAATTGAACTACCCGCCGGACCACCCGGACAGCCCTCGGCCCCGGCAGCCCCGGGCAGGACTGAGTTGAACATTCCTGCGACCAGCTCTCCAACCGATCAACCCATTGATAGCCGCACCCCATTCTCACGCTGGGTAGATGACCCTCCGCGTGTTGCCCGCGACCGGCAACGCGCCGAGAATCCCGTGGGTTCACCACGGCTGGGTTTCGAACTTGACCGCCCGCTGCCGCTACCCAACCCGGCCGAAAGTGCCCGGCGTGATGCAAACGGACAGTTCCCCGAACTGGCAACACTAGCACCAAACGATCCGGACACCGATGACAGCGATCATAGGGGTGACAACACCGGCGACAACGGTAGCAACAGCGGAAGCGGTAGCAACAGCGGTAGCAATAGCGGCGGCGACTACGACAACGGAAATTCGGGTGGTGATGACAGCGGCCGCAACGACAGCGGCGAAGAACCAATTGATGATATTGCCAGCCCGACACCGCCACCGTCGAACCCCGGGCCGTCATCCGGCCCAACCGATGCAAGCGGCTGGCTGATCAGTTTGCAACCGATTCCCGGCACGATTCACAACGGATTAATTGCCGGCGATAACCTGCTGACCTTTGACGACAACCTCGGCCTGCAGTCGATTGGACACTGTGACGCTGGCATTTGCCTGTCACGCGGCAGCGCTAAGCTGGCTGAAGCAGGGCATGATGATTACGCAGCCTGGGGCCGATGGACCAATGGCAATATGGATGTTGTCGTGTTTGGACTGCGAACCGCCGTGGCACTAAGTGCCAACGAAGGAATGCATTACATCACCGGCGCGCCGGCGCTGAGTTTGCCGGCAAGTGGCGCATTTACCTATAACCTGACTGCCGCGACCGCACCGACGATGTCGCATGACTGGTATACCCCGGGTAGCTTTAGTGGCCGCGCCGCGGTGCAATTTGCGCCTGGTGTTGCCCCAAGAGTCGGGCTATCTGGCCAGGTTAACCTGGCCGGTGACCAGTTTCAATTCAGCACTGCTGGCGGAGCCGAGAATCCAGCCGCAAGCCAGCTGAGCCTGAATAACAATCAACAGTTCAGCGGTCTTGTAACTGCAACCGGCAGTGGCACCAATCTGCCGTGGATGTGTGGTTCTCATGGGTGCAGCACCCAGATTCGGGGCGCATTATTCGGTCCAACCGGCGAGCGTCTCGGCTTGTCGTACACAATCCGCAGCGAAAGCGCCTCGACTACAATTGACGGTGTCAGTATATTTAGCCGTCCCTAAGCCTGCACAGCCCAGGCCAACCAACCGGGTTATTAGTGAACAACCAGAATATCGTAGTGAAGAACCAAACGATCGCATTTTCTCCGGAACCACTCGATAACAAGCGCCTGGCCAACCTGTGTGGCGCTCTGGATGCCAATATCAGGCAAATCGCCGAAACCCTGGAAGTCAAGATTGGACGACGTGCCAATAAGTTCTCGATTCAGGGAGATCCAGTTAAGGCTGAGCGGGCCCGCCAGGCTCTGGATCGGTTTTATCAACAGGCAAGCGATCCTCTGAACAGTGAAGATATCCAGCTCGAGTTAATCGACCTGACTCACAGCCCGGCTCAAGCGGAGAATGACGCCGGTGGCGCAAAAAGCGCCAGAGACGCCAGTGACGAATCACCCACCCTGCACACGCGACGAACCGATCTGCAAGGTCGCACCCCCAAACAGCGTGAATACCTGCGCAACATCGTCTCACACGATGTAACTATCGGTATTGGGCCAGCCGGTACCGGCAAAACCTATCTGGCCGTTGCCTGTGCCGTAGACGCACTCGAGCGCGAATCCGTCAAACGCATCGTATTGACCCGGCCTGCCGTCGAAGCCGGTGAGCGCCTGGGATTCCTGCCCGGCGATCTGGCGCAAAAAGTTGATCCGTATTTGCGACCGCTATACGACGCTTTGTACGACTTGATGGGAGTCGAAAAAACTCAACGGATGTTTGAGAAACAAGTCATCGAAATTGCCCCGCTTGCTTATATGCGTGGCCGCACGCTGAATCACGCTTTTATCATCCTTGATGAAGCGCAGAACACCACACCAGAACAAATGAAAATGTTCCTGACCCGACTGGGCTTTGGCTCGCGCGCAGTAGTAACCGGTGATACCTCGCAAATTGATTTACCGCGCGGTCAACCCTCGGGTCTGATTCAAGCCTGTCGGATACTGCAATCCGTGCCGGGGATAGCGCAGACTGAATTTTCATCCAGAGATGTTGTCCGCCACCCATTGGTTGCCCGTATTGTTGATGCCTATGCCCGCGAAGAAACTGGCCTGCGAGAAAGAGGTTAATCAATCGTATCGCCTGAAGCTGAGCATTCAGTACGCAGGCTCAGTGCGGATCGCACCGTTGACCGAACGCGGTCTGCGAGCCATAGCCAAAGCAAGCCTGGAATCGAACTTCGATGTCACGATTCGCTTTGTTCCGCGTGCTGAAGCACAGGCCCTGAATCACAGTTACCGGGCCCGCTCGTATACGCCGAATGTCCTGACTTTTTCGTACCTCCCGCAAGCCAGCGCAGACATTGTCATCTGTACCCCGGTGGTACGTGAGCAGGCAAAAGAGCAAGGGAAAACCTTTGCCGGGCACCTGGCTCACTTAGTTGTTCACGGCATGTTGCACGCTCAGGGCTATGACCATCAATCCGATTGCCAGGCCAGAGCCATGGAAAGCCGGGAACAGGCGATTTTGGCTGGATTTGGCATTGCCGACCCCTACCGGGTAGCACCCAAGTGAGCCGCCACCGAGGCTGCCGGCCGGGCCGCCAAAGGAACTGCCGGCCGGGCCGCCAAAGGAACTGCCGGCCGGGGGGGCAATCGGTTGATTTCTTACAGGGCTGGTGCGTTTGGCCGGTCTTGGGTTATCCTGACGCCTGTCGCAGCCGATCAACATGCTAGATGTCTGACCCTCCGCAAGGGACGGAAACCCGAAAACCCTTAATCGAACGCCTTAGTGCCATGTTTATGGCCGAGCCTGAAGACCGGGGGCAACTGCTCGAAATCCTTCGAAGTGCGCAGGCGCGCGAGCTTATTGACGCCGAAGCCTTATCGATGATCGAAGGGGTCATGCAGGTTTCGGAACTGGCGGTTCGCGACATCATGGTGCCGCGCTCACAAATGGACGTGATTGATATCAGTGTTCCGGCTGATTCTTTCATGCCCCATGTGATCCAGACCGCGCATTCGCGTTTTCCGGTCGTCGAGAACGATCGCGACAACGTGCTGGGTATCCTGCACGCGAAAGAGCTATTACGTCTCGGGCAAGACCCGAATGTTGACGTCCGAGACCTGCTCCGACCCGCGGTGTTTGTCCCGGAATCGAAACGGCTCGATGTCTTGCTAAAAGACTTTCGCCTGAATCGGAACCATCTGGCCATTGTGGTCGATGAATACGGCGGCGTATCCGGATTGGTCACGATCGAAGACGTTCTGGAACAGATTGTTGGCGAAATCGAAGACGAATTCGATTTTGACGAAGAAAGTGATCATATCGTCGCCATCGAAGATAACGGCATCGAACGCCGCTACCGGGTATCGGCGATCACCGAAATCGACCGCTTTAACGATGAATTTGGCACCAGCTTCCCGGATGATGAATTTGATACGATCGGCGGATTAATCACAGACCAGTTTGGCCGCGTTCCCCGACGCGGCGAAACTGCCGAACTCGAAGGGCTTCGCTTCGAAGTGTTGCGTGCTGATCCGCGCCAGCTCCAAATGCTGTTGGTTGAGCGCGTTTTAAGCAAACCCCCGAATTCCGGAGCACCAGGCTGAAAAAAAAGCGCGATGAGTTGCCGGGACAACCGGCCCGCTCCGAGCTCAGCTTTAATCTGGCAGCATTGTTTCTCGGCCTATTGCAGGCATTGAGTTTTGCTCCGCTTGCCCTGGGTTTGCTTCAGACCCTGTCATTCAGCGGCCTGTGCCTGTTAATCTTGTTTCGCCCGGACCGGGCTGGCATGCTCGCATGGTTGTTCGGTCTGGCAACGTTTTCAGCTGGACTAAGCTGGATGTTTATCAGCATGCATCGCTTTGGCGGCATGCCGTCCCCAATGGCAGCCTTGGCCGTGGTTCTGCTGTCGTCTTACCTCGCCTTGTTTGGCGCCGTCGCATGGCGCCTGGCGATCTCAGCCGGTGGTATCACTGGCAACCACGGCAACGGTGCCGCCGGTTTCTATTCGTTGCCCCTGATCATCGCCGCCTTTTGGGTGCTCGGCGAAATGGCCCGCGGCATTTTACTCACCGGCTTCCCATGGTTATCAATTGGTTACGCCCATGTTGACAACCCGCTTAGCGGCACAGCTGCATGGGCCGGGGTCTACGGCATCAGTGGCATTGCCGTCCTGATCAGTGCTCTGCTCGCCCGGCTGATTCACCACCTCATACAGCAGCGGATGCAAAAAAAACAACCCGATGTGGCAATACCGGAAACATCGCTTCGCCAGGAGGTCGGACCCACGACATTCGGGTCAACGTCGCTAACGACGCGACTGACCCGATCGACGATGATGCCCGCATTGACGATCTTAATGGCGATTCTGATGATCATCGGGGTGTCGGTATTAGCAGGTCAACAAGCGTTTTCAACAAATGACGGTAAACCTGTTTCCGTTCGACTATTGCAGGGGAACGTCGAACAACAACTGAAGTTCGATCCAGGCCGCACACTTCGTGCGATGCGCGATTACATCGCCCTGGTTCGCCAGGCACCGGCACAACTCTATGTGCTACCAGAAACTGCGTGGACAGTTGGCCTGGCACAAACGCCGCCCCAAATACTGTCCAGCTTAAGCGCATATTTACGGAAAAACGGGGGGCTCTTTGCAACCGGTATCCCGGTACGCGAGCCAAGCCCACAGGGACAAAATCCGTACCGCCTGACCAACAGTGTCGTCACCCTTGACGCCAATCTTGAGATCACGGCCCGTTATAACAAGCGCCACCTGGTTCCGTTTGGCGAATTTATTCCCCCTGGGTTTCGATGGTTCGTCGACATGATGCATATACCCTTGGGCGACTTTGACAGGGGTGGTCGTCAACAGCCCCCGTTGGTTCTAGATGGCCGACGGGTCGCGTTTAATATCTGCTACGAAGACTTATTTGGTGAAGAGCTCGCTGTACAGGTTCGTGACGGCGCCAATCTGTTGATCAACGTTAGCAACATTGGATGGTTTGGTCAGTCCCATGCGCTACCCCAGCACCTGAACATCTCCCGATTGCGGGCCATGGAATTTCAACGCCCGATGTTGCGCTCAACAAATACCGGGGTCACAGCCCACATCGGGCCAAGTGGCCGGGTCCTGGCACAATTGCCCGTCTACCAACACGGTGCTCTGGACGTGAATGTCCAGCCGATGACGGGCCTGACCCCGTTTGCGCGATACGGGCTGTGGCTACCCACCACACTGGCGGTGATACTGCTGCTTACGGGCACAATGATGCAATTGATCGGCCCCCGCAAAACCGACTGAAAACCCCACAAGCGGGCGGGTCGCGTAGAATCGCTGGTTCAATTTTCATCGGCAGCCTGAGGCCGTCCGAGGGCGGGATTAACGAGTCTGGTCACAAACTGTGCCCAGAACGAATCCAATCTGTCGAGACTGCCCAGAAAACAGGATCGGCAACAATGGCCACTATAGTGATAGCACCTGGGCGATAGCATCACAGCAATGACTTCCACGGCAATAACACCACAGCAATGACCACAACGGCGACAAAATCCAGATCGGGCGTAAGAACCCGCACACCAAGCTTTCAGCAAACCATCCTGCAACTGCAGGATTACTGGAATGGGCACGGCTGCGCCTTGCTCCAGCCTTATGATATGGAAGTTGGCGCGGGCACCTTTCATACCGCCACCTTCCTGCGATCAATCGGGCCCGAACCGTGGCGTGCCGCTTATGTTCAACCGTCGCGGCGACCAAAAGATGGCCGCTATGGGGACAACCCGAATCGCCTGCAACACTACTACCAATTCCAGGTCGTGCTGAAACCGTCACCACCCGAGATTCTTGATTTGTATCTGGGTTCACTCAAAGCCATTGGGATCAACTCGCAGACCAACGACATTCGCTTTGTTGAAGATGACTGGGAGTCCCCAACTCTGGGTGCATGGGGTCTTGGCTGGGAAGTGTGGCTTAACGGCATGGAAGTGACCCAGTTTACTTATTTCCAGGAAGTCGGATCGCTTCGCTGCGAACCGGTTACTGGCGAAATCACTTATGGACTTGAGCGTCTTGCCATGTATTTGCAGGGAGTCGAAAGCGTTTACGACCTGCAGTGGACAGACAATATGACATACCGGGATGTCTTTCATCAGAATGAAGTTGAACAGTCGACGTACAACTTCGAGATAGCCGATACAGCGATGCTGTTCCGTCACTTTGATGAATACGAAACCCAGTTTGGCGCATTAATTGAAAAACAACTCGCCCTACCCGCTTACGAAATGGTTATGAAGTGCTCACACACGTTTAATTTACTGGATGCACGCGGCGCAATTTCGGTTACCGAAAGAGCCGCTTACATTGGCCGGGTTCGAGCGATGTCACGAGCTGTTGCCCAAGCCTATTATGATTCCCGCGAACGTCTCGGTTTTCCGATGCTTGTCGATCAGACCAAAGCCGGCTGATTGATATGACTAATACAAACATTTCAAGTCACCTCTTATGACAGCGCAACCGCTTCTGATCGAACTGTCAACCGAAGAACTGCCGCCCAAGGCCTTGCAACGCCTTGGCGCCGCATGGGCAACAGCATTGGTCAAAGAACTGAGCCGTCATCACCTGGTCAGCGCGGATGCCAGGTACCAGGTTTTTGCATCACCCCGCCACCTGGGTGCACGAATAGAAGCAGTCAGCCCCGAGGGAGCACAACGCGAAGTCCGCCTCAAAGGACCATCTGTCAACGTGGGGCTGGACACCAACGGGGAGCCAACGGTTGCTCTTAACAAATGGGCCGAAAAACAAGGGGTTGCCCTAGCCGACCTTCAGCGCGAAAAATCAGGCAAACAAGAGAATTTTTTTGCTGTCAAGACAGTCGCCGGCGCGCAGCTGTCAAAAGTCATTAATGAGGTGATTGAAACTGCAATCAATGCTCTGCCCATTCCCAAGTTAATGCAATACCAACTGTCCGACGGACACACGACAATCAGTTTTGTCCGCCCGGCTCATCACCTGATTGCTCTGCACGGAAGCGACGTCATTAACGCCAGCGCGCTTGGCCTGAAGGCCGGGCGCCACACGTACGGGCATCGCTTTACCGGCGCAACCGTCAGCGACGACGCACCGGACCGGCCCATCCAGGTAGAAATTGACCACGCTGCCAATTACGAATCGGCTATGCGCGAAGCCCGGGTACTCGTAGATTTTAATGAACGTCGAACCCTTATTGAGACCCAGTTGCACAAACAAGCTGACAGCCTTGGATTTAACCTTGGCAATCAGCAGGAAAGCGCTCAGTTGCTTGACGAAGTCACTGCCCTGGTTGAATGGCCCGCCGTATACGTGGGCACCTTCGAGGAAAAATACCTGCAAGTACCGCCGGAATGCCTGATTCTGACGATGCGTACTAACCAGAAATACTTCCCGCTGTTCGACGGCAACGGTAGGCTGACAAATAAATTCCTGATTTGCTCGAACCTGCAGGTTGATGACCCATCGCTAATTATTGATGGGAACGAACGGGTTGTCCGGCCAAGGCTTGCTGACGCCGAATTCTTTTTCAACCAGGATCGAAAGACCACGCTGAGCGATCGCTGTGATCGTCTGAATGCCGTTGTTTACCACGCAAAGCTCGGGTCGCAGGCGCAGCGCAGCGAACGGGTCAGCCAGCTGGCCACTCAGATTGCGACGATGCTGGGGCTGAGCGATCAGGACAAAGCAATGTGCAAAACTGCCGCGCTTTTGGCGAAAACAGATTTGCTAACCGATATGGTCGGTGAGTTTCCCGAGTTACAGGGAATTATGGGCACTTACTACGCCAGAAACGACGGCGAACCCGATGCAGTTGCCAGGGCGATGACGGAACAATATCAGCCACGCTTTGCCGGTGATGAATTGCCGCAAACCCAGGTTGGTACTGTTTTGGCGCTGGCGGACAAACTGGAAACCCTGGCTGGTTTATTCTCTATCGGCCAGCGCCCAACCGGAGATAAAGACCCGTTTGCCCTGAGGCGCCACGCGCTTGGCGTGCTTCGCATGCTAACCGAAAAGAAGCTGCCCGTATCGTTAACTGAGATGCTTCAAAATGCGGGCAAGTTGTTCAGCATGGACGCGGACAGCATGCGTGCACTAACCGACTTTGTGTACGAACGCCTGATCGGCTACCTGCGCGAGGCCGGCCATGTACCGGGGCAAATACAGGCCGTCGTGGAACAGAGACCAGATAAGATGGACCAGATAAACGAACGCCTGGCCGCTGTAGCCGAGTTCAGTCGGATGCCCGAATCGCAAGCCTTGGCATCTGCCAACAAACGTATCGGAAATATCCTTCGCAAATCTGACGACAAGCTGTCTGCGCAACCTGACCCGACTTTATTTGAGTTGGATGCTGAAAGAGCATTGTTTGACACTATTAATAAACTCAGCGGACAGGTTGAAGAAGCCGTCTGTCATGGCAAATTCACCGAAGCCATGTCGCTCATGGCGCAGGCTCGCGAACCGGTCGATCGATTCTTCGACGATGTTATGGTGATGGCTGAGGATAAAGCTGTCCGTGAGAATCGACTTCTGATGCTGCGATCAATGCACCAGATGATGAACCGGGTTGCTGACATCTCAAGGCTGGCAGGCAATTGAAACTACTCATACTCGACCGGGACGGCGTCATTAACTACGACAGTGACGCGCATATTAAATCACCCGATGAATGGCAGCCGATTGAAGGCAGCCTTGAGGCAATCGCCCGCTTCACCAAAGCAGGAATAAAAGTTGTTATCGCCACCAACCAGTCCGGCATTGGCCGCGGCTTGTTCGACCTGGACACCCTTGGGGCAATCCACCGTAAGATGCACAAGGCCGTACAAGATGCCGGCGGTCAGATCTCGGCCGTCTTCTTTTGCCCGCATCCGGCGGCATCAAATTGTGCCTGCAGAAAACCGTCGCCCGGCATGCTGACCGACATTCTTGAACGCACGCGAATTAATGCGTCAGATGCCATTATGGTTGGTGATTCGCTTCGCGATCTTCAGGCTGGCCATGCGGCGGGATGTCGCACAATCCTGGTTCTGACTGGCAACGGTCGCCAGACCATGGATAGCGAAGAACTTCCACCCGGCACCACGGTTCGCGTTGACCTGGCTGCAGTCGCTGCAGAAATGCTTACCTGATAAACGACGCCCGACCGATGCTCGCAATCCGCTCTGCCCTTTTTTTACTGTTCCAGGTCACTACCGTGATTCCGTGGAGTTTTGTATGTATTTTGAGTGCGCTACTGCCATTGTCCAAGCGCTACGCAATCACCATGAAATGGGTCAAAGCCTGTATCTGGGGAGCAGAACATATCTGCGGAATTCGATGGCAGATTAAGGGTGCAAAAAATATTCCGGACACCCCGGTCGTTTTTCTTTCCAAGCACCAGTCAACCTGGGAAACACTGTTTTACCCGTCCTACCTGCCCCACGAATTATGTTACGTATTTAAGCGCGAACTACTTTTCCTACCTTTTTTTGGCTGGGGAATCGGGCTTTTGGAAATGATTCATATCAATCGGAAAAAAGGTAACCGGGCATTTGACGACATGGTTCGTCAGGGTTCCGAAAAAATCGCCGAGGGGCGATCGATCATTATGTTTCCGGAGGGAACAAGAATTCCACCCGGGCAAATCGGGCGTTACAAAACTGGCGGCTCCCGCTTTGCGGTCAGAACAGGGGCGCCGGTGATACCTATCGCTGTTAACTCTGGTGAGTACTGGCCTAAAAAGGCGTTCATTAAAAGGCCCGGCCTGGTCACCGTCTCATTTGGTCCGGCGATCGAGACAGCGGGTCGCAATCCAGAGGAGCTCAATACAGAAGTCATGAATTGGATTGAAGCCGAAATGCAAGTGATCAGCCCGCATTTGTATCAGAATGATACGCAGCAAATCCCTGGTTTTGCTGGTACCGGGCGATGAAACGTATTGCACAGCCAACCCGAATGATCAGTTGATGTCTGAATTGCGCGGCTGGGATAAAATAATGTCATCCTCTTTCGGGCCGGGCAAAACACTCGGTGCAATACGCTTTGCTATGCAGCTAGTACTACCTTTATTTTCTCCGGCGGAACGCACTGCCAATCTGAAACCGGTGGTTAATCCAGCGATAAAGCCGGAGGCTAAACCGCCATCGAATCCAGCGACTAACCCTCGACCCGCAAGCGTCAACGGCGATGGAGTCTTGCGTCAAACACTTGTTCGCGGCGAGCCTATTCCGTACTTATTCAAGCGCAGACGCAGAAAAAGTATTGGCTTCACCATTGATCAGCGCGGGCTTATCATTTCTGCACCGCGCTGGGTAACAATGTCTGAGGTTGACGAAGCCGTGGTTGAGAAAAGCGATTGGATCAACCGCAAACTCCTCGAATGGGAAGCATTCGAGGAGCGACGGGCCAGTCTGGATACTGCCTGGGAAAATGGCGGATCAATTCGCTATCTTGGTGAAACGGTGTGCCTGCGGGTAGAAGCAACCGGTGAATATGAGCCCTGGCTGGACGAGCAGAGCGGGCAGTGGCGGTTACATCTTGGCCTGGCGCCTGAAGCAGCAGATCCGAAAAACGTACAAATAATTGTCGAAAGCTGGTGCCAGTCTCAGGCCCGGGAAATTCTCGGCCAGCGTTTGACTCATTTTTCCGAACGACTTGGCCAGGCGCCAAAACGCTGGCATTTATCCAGTGCCCGAACCCAGTGGGGCAGCTGCAACGCTGACGGCGTTATTCGGCTAAATTGGCGGCTTATTCATTTGCCAACAGATTTGCTGGACTACGTAGTTGCCCACGAAGTCGCCCACCTGCGCGAATTGAATCATTCCGCATCCTTCTGGCTCGTAGTCGGCCAGCTGATGCCCGACTACGAGAACGCCCGAAAAAGCTTAAGCGCTATGCCGGAACATCTCGCGCTTTAAGTTTAAGCCACAAGAGGCAGCCACAAGACCCGCTCGGCCAGGTCGTCGCACTACTCGTGGTCGCGCTGAATCAGCTCGATTTTGTAGCCATCAGGGTCTTCGACGAACGCGATAAAAGTTGACCCGCCTTTCACTGGCCCGGGTTCACGCGTTATTTTTCCGCCAGCCGAACGAATATTCTCGCAAGTGGCCGCGACGTCGGGTAAACCCAGCGCGATATGGCCGTAGGCTGTTCCGGTTTCATACTGGGCAACCCCATGGTTGTGAGTCAACTCGATTTCAGCATCGCCACTCTTATTGCCTTCGCCGAATGCGACAAAAGCCAATGAGTAGCCCTGGTCGGGGCGATCAGTGGTGCGCACCAGGTTCATACCGAGAACCCGGGTGTAAAAATCGATTGATTTTTCCATGTCGCCAACCCGCAGCATGGTGTGAAGTAATTTCATCTTGCCTCCGTGATACTGAACAATAGTCTGACAATCCTAACCCGAATTGCCGGCCGGCAATGCCTTTGCATCGGTCAGGCGTTGAGCCATCAAAAAATAGAGTTCGGCCGGAATTTGTTCGGCCCGCAACGTAGGCTCGATCTCGTCATGGACCACCGCCCTGGACCTGAGCCAGGGCAACAAGGTTGTGCGCAACATCTTGCGGCGCTGACTAAAAGCGACCGCCAGCAATGCCTGCAGATCACTGGCATCGGTTACAAGAGGCTGAGCGCGGGTGCGCATTCGAACCACGGCAGATTCAACCCGCGGCGGTGGCGTAAAAACATGAGCAGGCACGTCAAGAACTGAGTCACATCGGTAAAACGCCTGCAACAAGATGCCCAGCCGGCCAAAATCAGCCCCCCGGCTCGCGACGATTCGGTTGACCACTTCCTTTTGCAGCATGAAATGCTGGTCCAGAACCTGTTCCCGACACTCAATCAGCCGGACCAACAACGGTGTCGATATGTTATATGGAAGGTTACCGACAAGCCGCGCCTGGCCTGGCATCGTGAGGCTGACCCAATCCGCCTTGAGGGCATCTTCTTGAATCAGGTGCAGCCGCTGCGGCGGGTGCCTCTCGCGCAGCCGGGCAGCAAGGTCGCGGTCTAATTCCACAGCGGTGAGCCTGGAAACCCGGTCGATGAGCTCATCAGTCAATGCGCCAAGCCCAGGGCCAATTTCGATTAAGTACTCTCCTGATTGCGGGTTTATCTGATCAATCAGGTCACCAATCAGCTGACGGTCAGTAAGAAAGTGTTGTCCAAATCGCTTGCGGGCACGATGCCCTGACAGCGTGGCTTTTCCCGATGATTGATTATTCAGGCCGCAATTCCACGTAAGTTCGATCGCGCAATTCAGCCCGCCACTCCTGGAAGGCGTCAGCGATACGTTTTTTGGCAATTTCCTGGCGTGCCATAAGGCGCTGACGTTCTTCGGAAGCGCCATCTTCACGCCGCTCGATTAACTGAATCAGGTGAAAGCCAAACTGAGTTCGAACCGGCTGACTCATTTCGCCAGGCGATAGGGCATTCATTGCACGCTCAAATGCCGGTACGGTGTCACCGGGGTATACCCAACCGAGGTTCCCCCCGCGACCAGCACTACCATCAGATGAGTACTGGCGCGCCATATCTTCGAACTTGGCATTGCCCGCTTCGATTCGATCGCGAATCCCCTCAAGACGACGCACAATCTCTGCCTCACCTACCCCGTCTTCAGGTCGAATCAAAATATGCCGAACCTGTGACTGCACCACCGGCGGGCCGCTCGGCACCCCGGCACCCTTGCGCACTTCGATAAGGTTAAGAATATGAAACCCTGCCGGACTCCGAATCAGGTCAGATAACTCACCAGCCTGCAACTTGCGAACTTCAGTGGCAAAAATCTCAGGCAGATCTTTCATGACTCGCCAGCCCAGCTGGCCACCAGGTACCGGTGATCCGTCAGCCACCACGGCCGCAAAGTCTTCGCCTGCCTTCGCTCGGGATAGCAAGGCCGTTATCTGTGATTTTTTTTCTGCCACAACATCGTCACCGGACTGCTCCGGAACCCGGACAAATATCTGTTGAACGTTGTATTGGGGCTGCAAACCATCGCTACCGGACTGAGCCAGCAAATACGCATCAATATCGGCATCACTAACACTGATACGCGGTTGAATTATCGTTTCTCGAAGTCGCGCCCGCACTATCTGGTTTCGAATATCAGCCCGGAAGGCATCGATACCAATGCCTTCGGAAGAAAGCCGCTCCACCATCTGGGAAGTGGTCAGTTTGTTGTCCCTGGCAATCGAATCGATCGCCTGCTCCACTTGTTGATCAGTGACCTTAATGCCGATTTCCCGTGCATGTTGGTTTTCAGCGCGCTCGAGAATAAGCACTTCCATCATTTCGCGCCGCAAGCTGGCATCATTGCCAACCGGCTGGTTTCGCGCTTTGAGCTGGTTCACCGCCATATCAAGCCGCCCGTTAAGCTCACCCTCTGTAATGACTTCGTCGTTCACAACGGCTATTACCCGGTCGACAGGTCGAACACCGTCAGCATAAGACGGTGTTATCAGTACATCCCAGCCGGCCGGAACTGCCAGGGACACTGCAATCATTGCAGCAATCAAAATTGCCGGCCGAAAACTCTGGGCAAGGCGGCTCAAGGAAAAAACTGGCTTATTGGTAAACACTGAATCGATCCAAAGGTTGCGACTGGGTGCTTAACTCCTGAAATCCAGGAATATTTCTGCGCAATATAGTAAATGGATCGGTTCCGATACGGGCCAATCCATTAAGCTCAAGTTGTATGAAAAAAGCAGTTGTGTTGGTATCCGCTGCGGTCGCAAAACGCTGAACAACAAACCGGGTCGCCCAGCAACAAGTGCCATATTGGACGCCAAGCACACTCTCAATAACACCTGGGCGGGTTGGCTCCAACTGACCTGCATCGTTGATCTGGCGATCCAACCAGGAGTAGTTTAGCCGTCCCAGCGCAGTCCATCGTCGGCCCAATGGCCACTGAAACGAGGTGTCAACCTGACCCAGGGAATCGCGCCGGAACCGAACGCCCAAGTTCAACACCTTACCGGGTTCGGGCCAGTAGCGCCACGCAAGGTTGAATCGCGGTATTTTTGAGTCACCCAGACTCAGCTGAACCCCGCTGTCAAAACTGATACCGCGGCCCAGGTTTCCTGCCGCTGCCAGCAAAATATCGGAACGCCGGTCAGTCTGGGTTTCAAGGCCCGGAATTGTCACCAGGCGACGATTAAAATAGAGCCGCTGCGCCACCGCGAAACGCAATTGCTCGGAACCGTCTTTTGGCGAGATTACCCGTGACAACAACGCTGCGGTTACCTGATTGATATCGGCGATACGGTCGTCGCCAACAAAAGTATTGGGCGAGAACAATTGCCCAAAGCCAAACTCAGAAACCCCGGTGTCAAAAATCGGAATATTGCTTTGATCCCGATATGGCGTCAGCGAATAGTACAAACGCGGCTCCAGTGTCTGGGTTACCTGGCGCCCCAGGAAACGGGTCGGGCGTTCAAACACCAGGCCGGCATCCAGGGCAAACGTTGGCACCACGCGATGAATACTCTTTTGCTGTGCAAATTCGTTGAGGCGATAAGTACTCGCATGCAAGCTGACCTGGGGCACCACAAACCAGCCGGGGCGCACAATCGGATAACTCACTTTCGGATTCGCCACCAGTCGAAACCCTTCGGTGCTGCCAGCCAGGCGGCGGGTAAAGTAAATGGAATCAAACGCCATCGACAGATCGAAGCCTTCGTAGTTGCGCACCTGTCGCGTTACGCGCAACTGTGGTGCCCGCTGATAAGGCGGCGCATCGCGGGCATCAAGAATGCTTCGATACTGGGTAGCGCGAAACAAGATATTCCAGTTATTCAGTTCACGTGAAAGCCAGAACTCGCGAGGCAGGTTGCGTTCGGATGTCGCAACGATTGATCGGCCATAATCGACAAAATAATTGTCGTCTGAAATACCATTGAAATTCAAACCACCGCGCCACTTACCGAGGCGGCGGATATTGTGTTGCCATGACCACTGGAATCGATCAGTGCCGCTGAGACGGTCGTTTGGGTTGTATTCGGTTCGAATACCGCCGTCGTAGTCGGGCTCGAGGTACCGAAAGTCAGCGCCCACTTGGAGGCCCCGGCGGGACATAAACCTTGGTGACCAGGTCAGATCGCGATTGGGCGCGATATTCCAATAGTAGGGTACGACAACTTCAGCACCAGTACGTGAAGTCAGCGCGAGGCTCGGTGTGAGAAAACCGGATTGCCGGTCATTAGACAACGGAAACCAGAACTTAGGTAAAGTAAACAGCTTCAACCCCTTGAAGTGCAAACTGGTTCGGGTGGCCTCCCCGACCCGGTTCTCACGGTTCAAAGTCAGTGATTCCGCCTTAAGGAACCAGTCGGGCTCGGCACAATCACATGCGCTGTAGGTGGCATCTTTCAGGGTGACTTTGTCGGGCCCATCGAAGTTCACACTAGCTGCTTTGCCATGACCACCGTTGGTTAGCAATTCATAGTTCGGACTGAGAAAAACACCGGTGCTGGAACCCAGGTTTAACTTAAGCGACGGCCCGGAAAAAATTGTCCCTGCCCGACTGATTTGTACATCGCCTTGCGCTTCGAGTTCTTCAGTTGCCTGATCGTAGGAAATGGAATCGGCGAGCACCCGGGTACCCGCGCGTCGCACTTGCGCATCCCCTTTGATAACAGTTTTGCCGTCGGGGCTGCCGGCAATTGAGTCGCCACTGGCGAAAACCGGTCGATTCGACTCATCACCGTCAGCGCCGGCACCAAACTGCGTCTCCAGGTTTAGCCGTAACGGGCGATCTGGCCCCGGGGGGTTGGGTGCCGCCGAACTGTTAACCCGAACACCAGTCTGTGTGACCGATTGAGCATGAGTTTCGGTCGGCCCTGCGCAAAAGATCAGGCTGGCGAACAAGCACCAGCCCAGGCTCCGGCACCGCTCCAGCGTGCCGGTTTGATACCAGGGCTCATCGGTGAGCATCGGTTGAGCTGATGACGGGAAAGTTTTCAACGGCCTGATGGCGCTCTTAGTGGCATCCGTGAAGGCATCCCTGTGGCATTGGTGACAGCATTCTTAGCGGTATTTGTTCTGGCTTGATAAAGACTTGGAAACGACTTAGAAATGACTCAAAAAAACTTTTCCTGCTGCCACGTGCTGGCGATTCAGACGGCAGAGCAGGCTGGACCGGAATCAATTACCTGCACATCAACAAAGCTTACCCCTGTCGGAAGGCGTCAATCGGGCAGTTGGCGCTTATTATAAGAACAGGAGCCGAAATGACCGAATCAGACAATTCCTCGCCGTCCCAACAAGCAAGAGTAGCCCAAATGCTTTCCTGGCTGGACGGTCTGGATCTACCCTTTCAGTGTCAGCCACAAAGCCTGCGTGCGGCCTCCAGTGACGCCAGCTTCCGGCGATATTTTCGAATCGCGACAAGCCGAGCTGACACCGTTATCCTGATGGACGCACCGCCGCCGCAGGAAAACTGTCAGCCCTTTGTCCATGCTGCACGAATCCTGGCTGACGCTGGTTTGAGAGTCCCGACCGTTTACGCAAGCGATCTGGACAACGGTTTCTTGCTATTGTCCGATCTGGGCTGCCAGACCTTACTGGACGAACTGAACCGAAACCCAGCCCACGCTGACCAGCGCTACCGGCAAGCAAGCGCCGAACTAGTGAAGTTACAAAAAGCAACCCGAACAGGCGTTTTCCCATCCTACAACCGCGAGCGCCTGACCCAGGAGCTCAGGTTGTTTGATGAGTGGTATGTCACCCGGCACAAAGGATTCAAGCTCAACACTAACGACAAACACATCGTCAACAAGGCCTACGCCACCATTGTTGACGCAAATCTTGCCCAAGCCCAGGTTTATGTCCATCGTGATTTTCATTCGCGTAACCTGATGACCAGTGAACCTGATAAAATCCCCGGCGTCCTCGACTTTCAAGACGCGGTGACTGGCCCTATCAGCTACGACCTGGTTTCACTGCTTCGGGATGCATATATCAGCTGGCCGGAAGAGCAGGTTCTTGACTGGACGATTCGTTACTGGGAGGCGGCTCGTGAGACGCAACTGCCGGTTCCGGAAGACTTCGGCGAATTCTGGCGCGACTTCGAGTTTATGGGTCTACAACGCCATCTCAAAGTGCTTGGCATTTTCTGCCGCCTGAATTACCGGGACGGCAAAAGCAATTACCTCGCCGATTTACCCCTGGTACTTAGCTATACCCAGGCAGCCCTGGCACGATACGAAAGCCTGCAGGCTTTTGCGAGCTTGTTGCAACGCATAGAAGGCGTTGATCAACACGCGGGCTACACTTTTTAGATCGCTTGATGAAAGTCATGATTCTTGCCGCAGGCCGGGGCGCACGTATGCGCGAGCTGACCGCTCAAAAGCCGAAACCATTGCTGGAAATCGGTGGCCAACCAATGATTGTCCGCTTACTGAAGCAATTGCGAAACAGCGGCTTCACTGACTTTGTGATTAACCATGCGTGGCAAGGGCAAAAACTCGTGACAGCCCTCGGCGACGGCAGCCAATGGGGCGTCAGCATCCGGTGGTCGGCCGAACGAGTGGCGCTGGAAACCGCAGGCGGTATTGCTCACGCGCTTCCCTTGCTGGGAGACAATTTCTTTGCCGTGGTGAACGGCGATATCTTCACGGATTTCAACTTTGCCGGGTTGAACGCATTAGAACAGCAAATTAGCCGTCAGCAAGCGGTCGGCGGTTGTATTCTGGTACCGAATCCGGTACACCATCCGGCGGGTGACTTCACCCTGACCAACAACGGATTTCTGCACCCGGAAGGCAACAACCAGCTAACCTATTCAGGAATCGGTGTTTTCAAGCCGAGCATGTTTGCAGGTATAGCGCCGGGCACAGCAGCACCACTTGGCCCGCTGATTCGTCAGTTCGCCGCTAATCAGAAAATTCTCGCCAGGCTTCACGATGGTTTATGGTCCGATGTTGGCACACCGGAAAGGCTCAACGAAGTGAATCAACTACTGAAAAACGGAACGTCAGGATGACAACAAAAAGTGAGGTGTTTGCCACACGACGCACGCAGGTGATTAAAAAAATGCAGGCGGCCGGTGGTGGGGTTGCCGTATTGTTCAGCGGTCGCGAAATCATGAGAAACCGTGACGCGGATTATCCGTTCCGCTGGGACAGTTACTTTTACTATCTGACCGGCTTCACCGAACCGGAAGCTGCCCTTGTCATTGAATCGGGCCAGCCCGGTACGGACGGAAAATCAACGTTGTATTGCCGTGAGAAAAACCCAGAGCGAGAAACCTGGGACGGATTTCGCTGGGGCCCTGAGGCCGCTTGCCTCGAATTTGGCATGAATGAGGCGCAGCCAATTGGCAATCTGGATGAATCAATGCCGACGGCGATGGCGAACCAGACCGCCATTTACTATCCGCTCGGTTCAGACCCGGCAACCGATCAGAGAGTGCGCGGTTGGCTTGAAGCCGTACGTGGACAAGCTCGTTCGGGAATTACCGTGCCGGGACAGGCCACCGATCTGCATGCCATTCTCGATGAAATGCGTCTGATCAAAGACTCTGCCGAACTGTCCATCATGCGAAAAGCGGCACAAATATCAGCCGGCGCACATTGTCGTGCAATGCAAACCTGCCAACCCGGGCAGTTTGAATACCAGGTGGAAGCGGAACTCCTGCATGAGTTTCGTCGTCACGGTTCACAATTCCCTGCTTACGGATCTATTGTCGCATCGGGTGCCAACGCCTGTGTATTGCACTACCGCGCAAACAATCAAAAAATGCGAAGCGGTGATTTACTGCTTATTGACGCTGGCTGCGAGCTGGACAGCTACGCCTCTGACATTACGCGCACGTTTCCGGTTAATGGAACATTCACTTCTGCTCAACAGGAGTTATACGAAATAGTTCTGGCAGCGCAGTCGGCAGCAGTTGACAAAACCCGACCAGGCAACACTTTTAACGACCCACACCTGGCAGCCTTGCGAGTACTTGCCCAGGGCATGCTAGACACCGGGCTGCTGGCCGGAGGATTAGATGAAATTATAGAATCCGGCGCTTACCGCCGCTTCTACATGCACAGAACGAGCCATTGGTTAGGCATGGACGTGCATGATTGTGGTGATTATCGGGATCGATCATCACCGCGGCAATCGGCAGGCACAGAAAACACTGAGCCCGATTGGCGCCCGCTAGTCGCCGGCATGGTGATAACCATCGAACCGGGAATCTACGTAAATGCGGCCAGTGACGTGCCAGAACGTTATCACGATATTGGTATTCGCGTCGAAGACGATGCCGTCCTGACCACATCGGGATGCGAGATAATAACCGACGGCGTTCCAAAAACTACGCAGGATATCCAATCCCTGATGGCCTAATACGTGCAACAAAACCCGCAGGAGAATGTCAAGCCATAATGCAGGTCAAGCGTTCCGAAGCGGCACAAGCACAGCAGATATACGTGCAGAAAAAAATTTGCGAAAAATGTAAGTGCAAAACTTAGTCTCGACCGCTGACAAGCTGGCGCTCGTGGGTAACACTCCTGCGCCAATGGGCTAACTCTGTGTCAAGGAGCTGAATTGCAACGACGCTGAACCGCAAAACTGCTAGCCGATTTTGAACGCGAACTCAATCGAAACATACTTCAGCATGAGCAGTCAGAACCTGGAAGTTCCACTTTATCGATTGATAGAAAATGAAGAGTGAAATTTGGGCTTTCATTGCAGCCACGAATGCGATTAGAATCGACCTCCGCCCTTAAATGCAGCTAGATTCTCCAGCAATAGAACCTACTTGAGCGCATCAACTATAAATAATGAAAATCGGGCCCTACGAATTACACAATCGCGTTATCGTTGCGCCCATGGCGGGGGTCACTGATCGACCGTTTCGCCAGTTGTGTAAGCGCCTTGGTGCCGGGTACGCCGTCTCTGAAATGGCAGCGTCAAACCCAGCCCTTTGGCAGTCGGTAAAAACTGCGCGGCGCATCAATCACGACGGCGAATCTGAACCGCGTTCGGTTCAGATTGCCGGCGGCGACGCAGACATGATGGCACAAGCCGCCGCGTTCAACGTGAGTCGGGGTGCGCAAATTATTGATATCAATATGGGCTGCCCCGCAAAAAAAGTCTGCAATATCGCGGCGGGTTCAGCCTTGATGAGCAATCCAGATCATGCTGTACGAATTATCGAAGCCGTGGTTGGCGCCGTAAATGTTCCGGTAACACTCAAGATCAGAACCGGACCAAGCCGTTCGCAAACCAACGCCTTGCAAATTGCATTGGCCGCAGAACAAGCGGGCATTCAAATGATCGCGGTTCATGGTCGGTCGCGGGCCTGCGGTTTTAAAGGGCAGGCAGAGCACAACACGGTAACCGAAATAAAAAGCCGATTGCGTATTCCGGTGGTCGCCAACGGTGACATCAATACGCCGCAACAAGCCAAAGCGGTGCTTGACCAAACCGGTGCCGACGCGGTAATGATTGGTCGTGCCGCACAGGGACGACCGTGGATTTTCCGCGAGATCAGTTACTTTCTTGAAACTGGCAAAGTATTACCACCCCCTGATGCTGACGAAGTACGTAATGTGCTTCATGCACATCTGCTTGATCACTACGCGTTTCACGGTGAATTCACCGGCGTACGGACAGCGAGAAAACACGTGGGATGGTATGTGGCCAGTCTGGATAATGCAAAAGAATTTCTGGCGAGTTTCTACACAATTGAAACCGCAGCCGAACAACTCGCATCACTCGATGCACTACTAAAAAGAGTCGCAGCGAACGACTCAAACACAAACAACGGGAGAATTGCCGCATGAACAATAATGAATCTGAGTCATCGTCACTGGACACAGTTGTCAAAACAAACCTTGAAAGCTATCTGAGCGATCTGAATGGCTCTAATCCTCAGAGAATTTACGACATGGTGATCAGCGCGGTTGAACGCCCAATGCTGGAAGTTGTTATGCGCCACGCGGAGAACAATCAAGTTCGTGCCAGCGAGATGCTGGGGATCAACCGAAATACTTTACGCAAAAAGTTGCAATCCCACGGCATTCACCGAATGATTCGCAACTAAGTTCCTGCTGGCGGCGCGATTAGCGGCCACTGAGAATCAATAGTTGTCCCTAACCTGATGTAATTCACGGAACCATTTTGAAAGTTCAACGCGCGCTGATTAGTGTCTCTGACAAAACCGGCATTGTCGAACTTGGCAAAGCCCTGGCAGCCAGGGGTGTTCAAATTCTGTCAACCGGGGGCACTGCAAAGCTGCTGATTGATAGCGGCATCGAAGTCACTGAAGTGGCTGAACACACCGGCTTTCCAGAAATGCTTGATGGCCGGGTAAAGACCCTTCACCCGGCCATCCACGGTGGTTTGCTGGCGCGACGCGATCTGGGCACCCACATGGACGCCATCAGTGCGCATCAGATTGACCCGATCGACCTGCTGGTCGTCAACCTTTACCCATTTGAGCAAACCGTTGCAAAACCGGATTGCTCACTGGATGACGCAATCGAGAACATTGATATTGGTGGCCCGGCAATGGTCCGTTCTGCGGCAAAAAACTGGCGCGGCGTTGCTGTTGTTACCGACCCCGGTCAGTATGCGGCTGTCGTTGAACAGCTCACGGGCAACGGTGAAATCAACGATTCAACCCGGTTTTCGCTCGCCGTTGCCGCGTTCGGTCGAATCGCCGATTACGATGCGGCCATTGCCGAATACCTCAGCGGCTTAAATACTGGCGCCGACGGCCTGCCCGACGGTACTCACGCCAACCATCCGGAACGGATTTATGGGCGTTTTGCCAAACTGATGGACTTACGCTACGGCGAGAACCCCCATCAAAACGCTGCTTTTTATCGAGACTTGTACCCAGCTCCCGGATCTATTGTCAGCGGGAAGCAACTACAAGGCAAAGAACTCTCATACAACAACATTGCGGACGGCGATGCCGCCTGGGAATGCGTAAAAAGCTTTGCGCAACCCACTTGCGTCATTGTTAAACATGCAAACCCTTGTGGCGTTGCGACAGGCAATTCGACACTTGAGGCATACCAGAAAGCGTTCGCCACCGATCCAACGTCGGCATTTGGCGGCATCATTGCCTTTAACCGGCCAGTTGACGGCCCAACCGCACAGGCAATTAGCCAGCAGTTTGTTGAAGTGCTGATGGCGCCGGCGTTTGACGCTGACGCGCGCGAAATTTTTTCGGGTAAAGTAAACGTGCGTTTGATGGAAATTGCGCTCGACACTATTAACCCCGAGGCTGCTGATGCCTGGCACCAGGGGCGTAATGCGAATGATGCGAAACGCGTCGGCTCAGGAATACTGATCCAGAGTTCGGATAATAAAATCATCACCGCAACCGAACTGACAACCGTAACAAGAACCAAACCCTCAGAGCAGCAGATAGCCGACTTGCTGTTTGCCTGGCGAGTAGCGAAATACGTCAAGTCCAATGCCATCGTGTTTTGCGCAAACGGTGCAACCGTTGGCGTTGGTGCCGGGCAAATGAGCCGGCTCGACTCTGCTCGAATCGCATCAATCAAAGCTGAGGCGGCCGGCTTGAGCCTGGTCGGTAGTGTGGCTGCATCTGATGCCTTCTTTCCGTTCCGGGACGGTCTGGACGTTCTCGCCAAAGCCGGGGCATCAGCAATAATTCAGCCGGGTGGCTCAATGCGCGATGACGAAGTCATCAAAGCAGCCGACGAACACGGAATTGCCATGGTTCTGACCGGGGTTCGGCATTTCCGGCACTGACATATCGGGCGTCAGGCGCCAGGTTATATTGGGTATAGACCCTGGGCTGCGCCGCACCGGATTTGGCCTGATCGCCTGCACAGGCCAGCGCCTCGAATACATCGCCAGTGGGGTTATTGTTACCGGAAACGAAGCCTTGCCCACCCGACTTGGCACTATTTCAGCTGGCATCACCGAAGTTCTGCAAACCTATCAGCCCGACGTCGCTGCAATCGAAAAAGTCTTTGTCAACATCAATCCGCAATCCACCCTGCTGCTGGGTCAGGCTCGAGGCGCGGCAATATCTGCCCTGGTTATTGGTGGGGCCAGTGTCCACGAATACACCGCACTGCAGCTGAAAAAGGCGGTTACCGGTCATGGCCATGCCGACAAAAAGCAGATTCAGGCCATGATCACGCGACTGTTGAACCTGCCCGGGAAACCCTCCACTGATGCAGCCGATGCCCTGGCGTGCGCGATTTGCCATGTGAATTCGGCCGGTCTGACGGCCCGCCTGCAGGATGACGGAAGACCGCTGCGGGTCCGGGGCGGTCGACTGGTGTAAATTGACACCATGATTGGTCGAATCTCCGGAACCCTTGTTGAAAAACGCCCGCCAGCTGTCTTAGTTGATACCGGCGGGGTTGGCTATGAAATTGATGTGCCGATGAGTACGTTTTATGAGCTGCCGCCCGAAGGTAGCCAGGTCACCCTGCTGACACATTTGCTGGTGCGTGAAGACGCGCAGCTGTTGTACGGGTTTCTCAGCGAACTCGAGCGGGCGACTTTCAAACAACTGATTAAGATCTCAGGCGTTGGCGCGCGTATTGCTCTGGCCATATTATCGGGCCTGTCGGTGACAGAACTGCGCATGGCGGTCAATGAACAAGAACCCGGTCGGCTCACCCGGGTACCAGGCATCGGCAAGAAAACCGCCGAGCGATTGCTGCTTGAGCTGAAAGGCAAACTTGACGACTTACCCGGCGGTGCCAGCCTGCCACAAAGTGACAACAATGCTTCTGACATCGTTCATGCCTTGCTCGCGTTGGGGTATTCCGACAAAGAGTCCCGTGCAGCAGCAGCCAGACTGCCGGCAGATGCGAATGTGGCTGACGGCATCCGCCTGGCCTTAAAACAGCTTGCCAAATGATTGAACACGATAACCTGGAGTCTGGCCGGATAATATCCGCCACGGCGTCAACCCCCAACGAAGAACAAGTTGAACGGGCGCTGCGGCCGCGGACGCTGGCCGACTACGTTGGCCAACCTAAAGTCTGCGAACAACTCGATATTTTTATACAGGCAGCTCGCGCGCGACAAGACGCCCTGGATCACATCTTGTTATTTGGGCCACCGGGCCTTGGCAAAACTACCCTGGCCCATATTGTTGCAGCCGAAATGGGGGTTAGTCTGAAACAAACCTCCGGACCGGTTCTTGAAAAACCCGGTGACCTTGCTGCCATGCTCACCAACCTTGAGCGCAACGATGTTTTGTTCATTGATGAAATACATCGCCTGTCACCCGTCGTTGAAGAAATCCTGTATCCGGCTCTCGAAGATTTCCAAATAGACATCTTGATCGGCGAAGGCCCGGCCGCGCGCAGTATTAAGCTGGACTTACAACCGTTTACTCTCGTTGGTGCAACCACACGCGCCGGCATGCTGACCAACCCTTTACGCGACCGCTTCGGTATCGTGTCACGGCTGGAGTTCTACAGCGTGCCCGACCTGACAACAATTGTGCGGCGTTCCGGGCGATTACTAAAGGTCAATCTACATGATGACGGTGCCGCTGAAATCGCGCGCCGTTCGCGCGGCACTCCGCGAATCGCCAATCGCTTGCTGCGCCGGGTTCGCGACTATGCCGAAGTTCGTAACAACGGGGTTATTGACCTGGACAGTACCCACGCCGCCCTAAAGATGCTGGACGTAGACCCCGCCGGCTTCGATCTAATGGATCGCAAACTCCTCGAAACCATCATCGACCGCTTCAACGGCGGCCCGGTTGGTCTGGACAATGTGGCCGCGGCCATTGGTGAAGAACGCGATACGATTGAAGACGTCATTGAGCCTTACCTGATTCAGCAGGGCTTTTTGCAACGCACGCCACGCGGCCGCATAGCCACCAATCATGCGTATAAACATTTTGGTCTTACCGAGCCCGGCAACCGGCAAAACAACGTCGGCGATATTTTCTCTGGCAGCGCGCCAGACGAGTCGGCCTGACCACGGGTTGTGACCACCAGCTTCTTTGATCGCCTGCATGCGGCGACCCCCCGAATCGGCGTGACCTACGTCATCATTGTGATCAATGTCGTTGTGTACCTGGCAACCTGGCTCAACGGCGCCGACCCGTTTACCCCATCTCCCAGCCAGATGTTAACTGCCGGCGGAAACTTCCTCCCGTACACATCAGAGCAGCCCTGGCGTCTGATGAGCTCTACAGTCGTGCACGCCGGATTGTTTCATCTGGCTGTGAATATGTGGGTATTACTCCAAATGGGCAAAATTGCAGAGCGCTTCTACGGCAGTGTGCAATTTGCCGTTATCTATCTGCTCTCCGGCTTGTTCGGGTCATTGTGCAGCCTTTTCTTTACCGCCGAAAGCGCGGTATCGGTCGGGGCGTCGGGTGCTGTCTACGGGATTGCCGGCGCAATTATCGCCGCCGTACTGACAAAGTCAGGGCAACTGCCACCCGCGGTTGTCCGACACTTGCGATTGCCATTCGTGGCATTCGTGGTCATCTCTTTTGGCCTCGGACTGATCACCGACTGGATCGATAATTCGTCCCATCTCGGTGGTCTGGTGGCAGGATTTATGCTGGCGGCGCTGATGGTGGCCCGATTTGACTGGGATAACTTTCGCACCAGGGGGATGCAGCGGGCAATGCTCGCACTGTTCTGCGCAGCAACTGGCGGCGCAACACTATGGAAGCTAGTTCCTGTTCCGTCTCCCTAGCTGGCTGGGGATGTAAAGAGTTTGTAAATGGTCACTCGAATTGCGGGCCGTGCAGGGAAAGCTATCGTTTAATCAGCCCGATGCTCAAAGAAGCAGCAGAAAAAGGCAGAAAAATGGTCGATCCACCGCCACCAAAGTCATTCACTCAGGCATTCACACGGAAATTCACATGGACAACACCCAAAACAACCGGCCAATCCGTGCAATCGCCGGCCAATTGCCCGCGATCAGCCGAGTTTGCCCCGTCATTGTAGAATCCCCGGATAATTCTCGGCGGGCACCTTCGCGCCGACATCGGCCTGCGACTATCACGCAGCGGAGTCGGCTAAAAAACCCATGACGAGCAAAAAACAATCACATTTCGACTGGCGCGTACGCGTCTACTACGAGGACACCGATGCTGGCGGAATTGTCTATTACGCCAATTACCTGCGCTTTTTCGAGCGAGCGCGGACCGAGTGGTTACGCGCCGTGGGCGTGTCCCACCGGGATTTGGCTCGCGAAGAAGGCCTGCAATTTGTGGTCCGTTCGCTGGTTGTCGACTACCGGCTGCCGGCCCGGCTGGATGACGATTTGATGCTTAGCTTAACCAATCTGAAAACCCGCGGGGCTTCTCTGCTAATTGAGCAAAACGCTTGTCGCGCGGGCTCAGAGGATATTTTAGTCAGTGCGCAGGTGCGAATTGCATCTGTACGCTGTGCGGATGGCAGCCCAGTCGGGATGCCCAAATGGCTTGTGAAAAGAGTAACCGAATGAATACTGATCTTTCAATCCTGTCACTAATTGCCGAAGCCAGCCTGCTGGTCAAAATTGTCATGGGCTTACTAGTGCTTATTTCACTGGCATCCTGGGCTATTATTTTTCGCAAAATATTCAGCCTGAGTGCGGCGCGTCGATCGACCGAGAAGTTCGAAACCGATTTCTGGAAAGACCGCGACCTTGGGTCTCTTTATCAACAAGTTCGCGAAGGCAGGCGCGGCAACGGGGCGCTGGCGCGAATCTTCGAAGCCGGCATGGGCGAATACCTGAAAAGCCGGCAACAGAAAGAAAAGCTTGAACACTCCATTATGGTCGATGGCACCCGGCGCGCAATGAAAGCCACGCTGAACCGCGAGCTTGACAACATGGAATCGAATCTCGGTTTTCTCGCGACGGTTGGTTCGGTCAGCCCGTACATCGGTTTGTTTGGTACTGTCTGGGGCATCATGAACGCGTTTCGTGGACTCGCCAACGTCGAGCAGGCAACGCTTGCGTCGGTCGCGCCGGGCATTGCCGAGGCGTTAGTGGCAACGGCAATTGGCCTGTTTGCCGCGATTCCAGCGGTAATTGCCTATAACCGCTTTGCCAGCGGCATTGACCGCCTGGCGACGCGTTTTGATGGCTTTATGGAAGAGTTCTCAAATATCCTGCAGCGCCAGGCGAGATAAACATGGCGACCGTCACATCACGATCTGGCCGCAATCGGCGGGTAATGAACGAGATAAACGTTGTACCGTATATCGACGTCATGCTCGTCTTGCTGGTTATTTTTATGGTGACCGCCCCGCTGCTGTCACCTGGGGTTGTTGATCTGCCAACAGTTGGCAGTAGCAGGGTAAAAAAAGACACCTATGTTGAGGTTCAGATTCCGAACGCAGGCGACATGGTGATTCAACTTAAAAATGCCGACTCCGATTCGGGCGAAATCCCGGTTCAACTTGATAACCTGGTTGAGAGCGTGCGCACCCTGACCGAAAACCAGGGCGCAGATACGCCGGTTGTCATTAGTGCGGACAAGACCGTCTTATACGAACAAGTAATGGCTGTAATGGACCGCCTGAAGTCGTCGGGTACACGCAAGATTGGCTTATTAGTCAAGAAACCCAACTGAGTCGCCGGTTAACTTCCTGATGGATTTTGAGCGCCTCAAAAACACCCTTATCGACCGGTTCGTTGCATCCGATCGAACCTGGGTGCGCTCAATCCTGTTGTCTATGCTTGTTCATACGGCACTGGCCGCCGTATTGTTCTTTGGCATTCAATGGAAAATTGAAGAACCACCGCCGGTTATCGCCGAGCTCTGGTCCCCCGAAGAAACCGAACCTATTGTCCAAACACCCGAGCCGGTCGAAGTAACCCCGGTACCAGACCCAACCCAGCTGGCCCAAAACGAATTGCAGAATGAAGCGATTCAGCGACGTGACGTTGAAGAAAACCTGCGCGCGTCAGCATTGGCCGAACGTCAGCGCGAACTCGAGACAGAACGGCTGCGCCGTGAAGCTGAGGAAAAAGCCCGGATCGAAGAAGAAATCCGGATCAAGGAAGAAAAACGGCTCCAAGAAGAGGCAGAACAAGAGCGCCTTCGCCAGGCGCGGCTGGCCAAGGAGCAAGCCGAACAAAAAGAGCGCGAAGAAGCAGAACTGAAGGCGAAACTTGAGCAGGCCGAGCGCCAGCAGCTGGAGGACGAGAAAAAGCGGCTGGAAGAACAAGCCCTTCGCCTTGAGCAGGAGCGCCAGACCGCGCTAGAAGAGCAACAACGACTTGAACAAGAGCGCTTGAAACGCGAGGAACAAGAGAAGCAGCGACTGGAACTAGAACGTCAGCAATTGATAGAGGAGCGTTTAAATCGCGAAGCGGAACTGCAAAAACTTGAGCGGGAACGCCTTGAGCGCGAAGCACTGGAGAAACAACGTCTTGAGCAAGAGCGACAGCAGCTGCAAGCGGAGCGCTTAAAACGCGAGGAGGAGCTGCAAAAGCTCGAACAGGAACGCATCGAGCGGGAAAAGGCGGAAACGAAACGCCTTGAAGAAGAACGCCAGCGGCTCGAAGAAGAAAAGCTTAAGCGTGAGGCTGAAGTCGAACGGCTTGAACAAGAGCGCTTAAAGCGCGAGGAAGAGCAACGCTTGTTCGAAGCCGAGAAGCAACGGCTGGAGGAAGAACGGAAAAAACGGGAAGAACAAGAGAAACTCAAAGCGGATGAAGCGGCCCGCCTGCTTGCGCTCGAACGCGCTCGTCTGCAAGCCGAACGCGAACAGCTTGAGAAAGAAAAGCTGCTGGCTGAGCAAGCCAGGCAGCAGCAGCTGGAACAAGAACAACAGCGCGCCGCAGAAAAAAAGCGCCTTGAAGAACAGCAACAGGCAGAAGAACAAAAGCGCGTAAAACGTGAAGAGCAGGAAAAAGCAGCCGCCCTTGCCCGTCAGAAAAAAGCAGAAGAAGAAAAACGCGCCGCTGCGGAAAAGAAAAGGCGCGCCGCTGAGGATGCAAAAAAAAGCGCGGAGCAAGCCCGTCGCAAAAAGCGCGAAGAGGCAAAGAAACGCGAGGAAGACAAAGCCCGTCAGGAATACCTCGCGTCGTTACAAGGCTCAGTCGGCGGCAGTAGCAGCGGCGCCGACGGCGGCCGGGCATCCACCGGCGGGTCGAGCGGATCCCGTGGGACTGTTGGTGGCGGTGGCCGTGGCAACGCTGGATATCAGGCCAAGTTAATTGCCCTGATTCGTGGCAAGGTTAGCTTTGCGCGTCGCGATGTTGGTAACCCGATTGCTGAATTCCGCGTGAAATTGCTGCCCAACGGGCGAATCCGCTCGGTTCAGCTGACCCGGCCCAGCGGTGTGGCGTCCTGGGATGATGCGGCTGAACGTGCCATCTGGAAAAACGACCCCTTGCCTTGTGATGATGATGGTCGCTGCCCGGATGACTTGATTATCACCCTGTCGCCGCAAAGCCGATGACAAGTCAGTCTTCGCGGCGTCAGCCACGGGACCAGAATCAGCTTGTTACATGATGTGCACCGGGTATGCTCCTGCTCAGCGGCCCAAATGGCCCCTCCGATATAATCTGTTGTTCTGTGATGGACTGATCGCAGCAGCGTGGCCACCCGGTTCAGCGGGTAGTTAAACTGCGGCCCAAAAAAATGCCTAAATTCTTAGCGTCAAAAGCCGGTTCCCTGCTGATTGCCCTCGTAAGCCTGCTATGCCTTCTGCCCGGCGCAGTATCTGCGCAGATGCGTCTTGATGTCACCGGCGTGGGGGCGACGCAATACCCGATTGCTATTGGCAATTTTGAAATCAGTGGTGAACCCGCGGAAAACGTGGTTGAAATCTTGCGGGCCGACCTGCGCAGCAGCGGCTTGTTCAAAATAATTGACCCAGGCTTTACCTTATCGGAATACGGCGCAATAGACTTTGCCACCTTGCGCAGCAAAGGCGCGGATGCCGTCGTTGGCGGATCGATTAACCGACTGGCCAATGGCCAGTACGATGTCCGCTTTCAGCTCACTGACGCCGTCCGCCAGGAAGTGCTGGGCACGCCAGTGTCGATGATCGCCGCCCCCAGCGATCTGCGTTACGCTGCCCACCAGATCGCTGACTACGTATACGAAAAGCTCACCGGGCAAAAAGGTGTGTTCACCACCCGAATAGCGTTTATTACCCGCAAGCGTGATGCCTATCGACTGAACATCTCCGACTGGGATGGCAAAAACATCCGTATCCCGCTGACCTCAAGCGAACCGATTATCTCACCGGCCTGGTCGCCGGATGGCAACCGGATCGCCTACGTTTCTTTTGAAACCCGCAAGCCAGTGGTTTACGTGCACACCATCAGCACTGGCAAGCGGATTGCGGTGGCCAACTTTCGAGGCAGCAACAGTGCGCCGGCATGGTCACCAGACAGCAGTACGCTGGCTGTAGCCCTGACCCGTGACGGCAGCTCCCAGATCTATCTGGTTAGTGCCAGTGGGCAGGCTGAACCTAAGCGACTGGTATCGTCCAGCGGAATCGATACCGAGCCGCAATTTGCACCCAATGGCACCGACTTATATTTCAGTTCTGACCGCGGCGGTTCGCCGCAGATTTACCGTATCAACGTAAACGGCGGTAGCGCCAGCCGCATTACCTTCGGATCCGGCTATAACGTCAGCCCTCGCATCAGCCCGGACGGTACAACACTGGCTTACGTCACACGCCGCAAGGGGCAACACTTTATTGCCCTGAAAAATCTTGAAAGTGGTGCCGAATCCCTGCTGTCTGACGGCGGCAATGAAGAATCGCCCAGTTTTTCGCCAAACGGACGCTGGCTGATGTATGCGACCAAATCAGGCGGACGGGACACCTTAATTGCCTCATCTGTTGACGGCCGGGTCCGACAACGCATGACCACTGATAGTGGTGATATCCGTGAACCGACCTGGGGCCCTTACGGAGGCTAACCGGGTTTATCGAATCAACGAAACAAGGAAAAAAACATGAACCTGCGTCTTTTGATTTGCAGCGGACTTACCGCCACCTTGATTGGCTGCGGCTCATCAGTGAAACTCGACGACAACCCGGCACGAATCGAAAGCCGGGGTGGCGCCCAGGCAGGAACAGCCGCGGGTGGTGCGCAGAGTGCCGGCATTGGTGGCGCCGGCTCAACCACCAACCGGGACGTCGCCCAGATACAGGCCGCCACCCCAAGCGATCCGCTGGAGGAGCCCAACAGCCTGCTGTCTCAGCGGAGCATTTTCTTCGACTACGACAGTTTCACCATACGCGAAGAATTCCAGGGCCTGGTTGAAGCCCATGCTCGTTATCTGACCGCCAACCCGGAGCGGCAGGTTGTGCTCCAGGGCAATACCGATGAACGCGGCGCGCGCGAATATAATCTTGCCCTGGGCCAGAAGCGGGCTGAGGCAGTCCGGCGAGCCATGGCGGTACTCGGGGTCAGTGATAACCAGGTCGAGGCAGTCAGCTTCGGTGAGGAGCGGCCAAGGAATTTTGGTTCATCAGAGGCTGATATGGCCGAAAACCGTCGCGTAGACATCGTATACAAGTAGAGAAGTCATCTCGGCGGGGTTCTGGATCGTTATCATACGAATCATGCAAAAAACCCTGAATCTCCCAATTATGAAGACCTTAATTGCCTGTGTGCTGGCGGTGCAACTGTCTTCGGCATGGGCATTGTTTGAAGATAGCGACGCCCGCAAGGCCATCCTCGATTTACGTGCCAAGCTCGAGCGCCTGGATATCGACTTTACCAACCGCCTGCGCTCCCTGGAGGCCAAGGTTGACCAGATCCAGCAACGGGCCGGCGGACAACTCGCGCTGCAGCAAGATCTTGAACGCCTCAGACAGGAAGTTGCTGCTCTGCGCGGGCAGCTCGAAGAACAAAGCAACGAGCTTTCGAAAACCCAGCAAAAACAACGTACCCAGTTTGAGCGAGTCGACTCCCGCATTCGCCTGGTTGAGCCCGTGCAGGTTCAAATCGATGGACAGACCGTTTCTGTTGAACGGGCTGAGCAACGCATGTACGAGGCAGCCCTCAACGAATTTCGCCAGGGGAATTTTGATGCGGCCGAGCGGGCTCTGGATGCTTTTCTGATCCAGTATCCGGAAAGCCCCTACGCGCCCGAAGCAACCTTCTGGCTTGGCAGCAGCCAATATGCATTGAAAAAATACAAACTGGCTGTCCAGACTCAGTCCCGGGTTGTCGATTCCTTTCCGAGCAGCGGCCGGGCCCCTGATGCCTTGCTGAATAAGGGTTTTGCCGAACTAGAGCTGAATCGACGCACAGCCGCCAAGCGTACGTTCAAAGAGGTCCAGGAGCGTTATCCGGACTCATCCGCGGCGCGAACCGCGGAAGCCCGCGCAGATTGATCTACCGCCAAAATCGAGTATTCTGAACAGGGGTTTGACCATCTGGTCAGGCATCGCTAGAATCTCGCTTCCCTTGAGGACAGTGGGTCGTTAGCTCAGCTGGTAGAGCACCGGACTTTTAATCCGATGGTCGCAGGTTCGAACCCTGCACGGCCTACCATTGTTTCCTCTCTTGTGCCGCACTCAATCGTGTATGGCGCGGTCTGATGGGCCCGGTCGCGAATCTCATTTGCTTAAACTGCAATCTGTGTCCATTTGCTGACTGATGTGACCCTAAAGATGTGACCCCAGGGATGGTCTAATGCCCTATGAGCAAGACTACGCTACCCGCCCCCCCAGTTCCAAAGAATGATGCCGAAGGCGTGGAACGCCGCAACCGCTATCGCGATGCGCCGCGCAATGCAGATTACACAATAGACCAGAACTGGGCCTCGTATTCCGACAGGGAACATGATCGCTGGGACCGGTTGTTTCAAAGGCAACACAAGATCCTTGCCACCCGGGCCTGCGAAGAATTCACCAATGCGCTGACCTTGTTGCGCTTATCTGAGGCGGGCATTCCAGACATGGGTCAACTCAGTGACCGCCTGGAGGCAATTACTGGTTGGCGGGTTGTACCAGTTGCCGATCTGGTGCCCGACGATATTTTTTTCAATCATCTTGCGCAGCGACGATTTCCTGCCGGCGCTTTCATTCGTCCGGAAAGTGAGTTGGACTATTTACAAGAGCCCGATGTTTTCCACGATATCTTCGGTCATGTCCCGCTGTTGGCAAACCCGGTATTTGCAGACTTTATGCAGGCGTATGGAAAAGGCGGGCAGCGTGCAATCGAACGCGACATGCTGAAGAACCTGGCGCGTTTGTATTGGTATACCGTGGAGTTTGGCCTGATCCGCAGCAGTACCGGCTTGAAATTGTTTGGCGCCGGCATTCTGTCGTCAGCCGCCGAGAGCCTATTTGCACTGGAAGACCCATCCCCCCACCGTATTAACTTCGATCTGAAGCGGGTAATGCGAACCAACTACATCATCGACAATTTTCAACAGTCCTACTTTGTTATTGATAGTTTTCAACAACTGCTTGATGACTGTTATCAGGATTTCGAAGCTGTCTACGATTATCTTGAAACAACAGCGGCCATCGAGCCGGATCAGACCGCCCCGGGCGACGCCATCGTTAATCTCGGATCGCTCGCGCACTTCAAGTAGTCGTGCGACCCGCAAGAACACTATCGCCGCTGATTTGTCGGAATTCATGCCAACCCGGGACGCTGGCGTCATTGGGTGCGTTATCTAAATAGGATTTTGCGGGCGGGCATGCCCTTCCCGTCTTATTATTCGCTACCGACCCCGGGCGTAAGGCCCGGAATTACAGCATTCAGATTCAATCAGGAGAGACATATGAAATTCACTTATCGTGTTCTGGCTGTTGCCATGGCCTCAGTTGTGACCGCCGGCATTGCTCAGGCAGAAACCCGTATTACTTACAAATCGGCAAAAAGCACCAGTTCTTATTATCAGATGGCGGTGCAAATTTCTGAAGCCATGAAGGCCGCATCCAACGGCGATATCGTGTTAACAATAGAAGAGAGTCAGGGTTCGGTACAAAACGTAATGGAAGTGGCAGCACGGTCTGGCAATTACGTATTCACAACCCCGCCTGCCCTGATTGGACTTGCCCAGGACGGCAAAGCAATGTTCAAGGACAAGAGCAATCCGAAGTACGCAAATATCCGCGCCTTGTTCCCGATCCCTTCATTGACGATGCATTTTGTTACCCGTGCAGATAAAGGCATCAATACCTTTGCAGACCTTGATGGCAAAACCCTGTTAATCGGCAAAGGCAGTTTTGGTGCTAAAGAAGGGGCCAAGTATCTTGATCTGTTTGGGCTGCAAGGCAAGGTCAAGCTGGCTGATGTTGAGCTAAGTAACGCCGTTCCCGCGCTCAAGAATGGCCAGATCGATGGTTTTGTGACCGCCGGCTCTTACCCGGCCCCCAACGTTGTTGAAGCGGCGGCTGGCACCGGGGTAAAAGTTCTGTCACTTAATGAAGAACAGATTGCAAAAACCAAGCGCACCAAGCTGGTTATCCCAGCCGGCACGTACGCGGGACAAACAGAAGCCATCAACACCACGTCGTTACCGGTGGTTGCGTACACCACAACCGACATGGACGATGCAACAGCGTATGCGCTGACAAAAGCCTTCTGGGAAAACCGCGAGAAGATGGCCAAGTCCGCGCCATGGTGGACCGGGGTTAACAAAGACATGCTGGCCAACATCAGCCGCAAGATTCATCCCGGCGCACTGAAGTACTACCAGCAAGCGGGTTACCCGGTAACGGATGCCAACAAGTAGTCTGCCGCCAGCCCCGTCATGGGGCTCGAGCCGCGGATGGGTTTTGCTGGGCCTGGTCAGCATCACTTTCCACTTGTGGCTGGTGTTCAGCGGCCTGGTACCCAACCTGCTGAGTCGGCCTCTGCACATGGCGCTGGCGCTGCCCTGGATCTTCATTGCCATGGCAAAAACGCCATGGCAACGGCTCTCCGGGCTGGTGCTATGTTCGCTGGGCGTTTTTAGTTGCCTGTGGATCGCCTGGCACGAATCTGCCCTGTCTGACCAATACGGATCACTTACCAGCCACTGGCAAACCGCAATTGCGACCTGCCTGTTGGTTGTTACCCTCGAGATGGCCCGCCGGGCGATCAGCTGGCCGTTGCCACTCGTTGCCCTGTCAGCATTGCTATATGGTTTGTTCGGGCAATACATTCCGGGCGAATTTGGTCATGCCGGCACGCCGGTTAGTAGCTTCCTTGGTACGTTGACCATTGCCGAAGGAGGCCTTTGGGGCACGCTGACCGGGGTATCAGTAAGTATCGTTGCCATCTTCGTTATTTTTGGCGCGGTCTTAAACGCTGGTGAAGCCGGTCAAGGCTTTATGAACCTGGCCTCGGCGGCAGCCGGGCGACTGCGCGGTGGGGCCGGTAAAGTTTCTGTTGTTTCGTCAGCGTTATTTGGTTCGATATCCGGCTCCGCTTCCGCCAACGTTGCATCAACCGGTGCGGTCACGCTGCCGGCAATGACCCGACTAGGCTATCCCCCACGCCTGGCAGGTGCAATTGAAGCAGTCGCCTCGTCCGGCGGCCAGATCATGCCGCCATTGATGGGAGCCGGTGCTTTTGTCATGGTCGAACTAACCGGTGTGCCCTATACCGGCATTATGGCAGCAGCCATGTTGCCGGCCCTGCTGTATTTTGTTGCCGTCTGGGTTGGCATTGATGCCTATGCGATGCGCTACCCCCTGGCTGGCCTACCCGAAGAAGATCGTCCCGGGTTGTCTGCGGTACTGATTACATCGGGGTTTTTCCTGGTGCCTTTTTCGGTATTGCTGTGGGCAATGTTCGCCGCGGGTTACACACCTCAGTATGCGGCCTGTCTGGCCATTCTCGCGGCTGCTCTGCTTTTGTTAACCAATCGATCGCTCACGTTTAATCCACGCCAGACGCTGGCGCGCATTTGTCAGGCGGCAGTCAGCGCCGGCCAGCAAATTGCGGTTATTGCCGCCATCATTTTGTGCGCCTCAATCATCATTGGTGTACTGGGCATTACCGGACTGGGTGTGAAGATCACGTCACTGATTCTGTCGGGTGCAGGCGGACAATTGTGGCCGGCCGTCTTGCTCACTGCCCTTGCCTGCCTGATTCTTGGCATGGAAGTCCCGACCACCGCCGCATACGTCATTTGCGTATCGGTTGCCGGACCAGCCTTAATTGAACTGGGTTTACAACCCTTGCAAGCCCATTTGTTTGTTTTCTGGTTTGCATTGTTATCGACCATCACCCCACCCGTATGTGGCGCAGTTTTCATTGCCGCTGGCATGGTTGGTGAGAACTGGTTGAAAGTTGCAGTTAACGCAATGGCCCTGGGCTTAGGTCTGTATCTGATTCCGCTTGGCATGATTGCAAGCCCTGAACTAATCGAACCCCTGACTCAGCCCCTGGCCGCCCTGGGCGCGGCTGCGCGCATCGGCTTATCGCTGGCCCTGGTATCGTTTGGGGTCATCGCTCCACTGAATGTGTTGCTGCGGCTTGGCATGGTCGCGGCAGGCCTCACTTTGCTGCTGTGGCCGGTCTTTTGATCTCGACTTAATACCAACTGCGGCAAGAATTACGGGGCCGCCAGGGGCAACCCCGGGTTAAAACAACACCACCGTTGTCACTATCCGTCACGCGCCCTAAGATTCCAGTGAATCTAACTAGTCTAGGGGAAACTCCATGCAGTGCCGGTCTGTCTACGTTGCTTTATCTGCAGTGATTATCTTGTCGGCCTGCCAGTCGATTGATCTTTCGCAGAAATCTGGCCCGCCAACCTGTGTGGTGGCCGCGTCAGACTACAAACTACTGAGCTACTGGAACGATCGCACGGCGGATAAGAAATACCCGCGCATTATTGCGTTGCTGGAAAAAAAGTACGCCTCGGCACCAAAAATTGACGGCCGCAGCGCCGTGGTTGCAGCGCAGAGCTACGTCCGTGCCAACAGTAAGACTGACCCCCTGGCTATTGAAGCGCAAGTCCAGAAGGCCTGTCAAAAGTAGGCCGTACTAGCCTGCAACACCGATCAGGAAACCTCTGGCCTAGCGTCCACCGGCGCTGCGTCGAACCTGGGCGTCAGACGCCTCGCGAGTCGCGACGAGGCTGACAATTTCAGCCGATCTGGTTTCCGATTCTGTTTCCAGGCGTCGTTGTTCGCGCAGCCGGCGAAAGCGTGAACGACGCTGGCGCCGAATCCACCAGGTGCGTACCCGCCAGGTCCACAACACCAGCACGTATGCCGACATGCCGGCCACCGTGGCCAGGGTCAGCAATCCAACCGCCAACGGCGCGCCTGCCGAAAAAACACTGTCCCACCAACCCGCCAGCCAGGCGAACAAACCTGGGTCGGGAATGTTCAGCTTGGTGAGATCACTCAGTTCGGTTGATGCCGGTGGTTTGAGTGGTGGCGCGGCCAACCCGTGATCGCCAAGGATCAAACTACCCAGCCGGTAGGCAAAAATATAAATCGGGGCAAAAGTGACTGGGTTGGTAATCAAGGTCGAGCACACGGCAACAGGCACGTTTGCGCGCAACAATACGGCGGCTATTCCAGCCAACGGGATTTGCGCTACCGGAATTAGCAGGCCAAAGAACAAACCTACCGCCAACGCCATGGCAATACCGCGGCGATTGATATGCCACAACCGCGGATGTGAAAGGCGCGGCCCGAGCCAGGCGAGCCACGGATGGCGCACTACGTCTTTGGGGTCTGGAACCCAGCGTCGCCAACCCTTTTCAGGTGGTCGGACAATTGTTGGGTCTGTTGGCTTAGTTTTGGGCACTACCGGCTTCTGACTCAGGTTACTTGCGCAACAACACTCGCCACAGCCTGGGTCAGGCGTTTGGCGAAAGGAATATGCAAAAACTCGTTCGGCCCATGGGCATTGGAGCGCGGGCCCAGAACACCGGTGATCAGGAACTGAGCGTCCGGGAACTTCTCACCCAGCATATTCATAAACGGAATAGTCCCGCCTTCCCCGATCCAGCCAGCAGGACAACCAAATGTCGCCTGCGACGCCTGATTCAGCGCCTTTTCAAGCCACGGTGCTGTTGGCGGCGCGTTCCAGCCACTGGCTGGAAAGTCAGGCTCAAAACTTACCCTGGCATTGTTGGGAGGATCTCTCTCAAGAATTTCTTTCAGTGCGGCACTTGCCGAAGCACCGTCAACAGTCGGGGCAATTCGCATACTCAGCTTGAGCCGGGTGCGCGGTCGCAATACGTTGCCAGCCGCATCAATCGCCGGCAGGCCCGCAGCACCGGTTACCGATAATGCCGGGCGCCAGGTTCGGTTCAGGATCGCCTCAACTGGATCGGTCGTGGTTGGCATCGCGGACATCCCCGGTTCCGGGCCGTGCGAACAACCGACCCATGGAAATGCTTCCCAGACGGCGTCACCAAGGATCAAACCAGTGGCTTTTGCCTGGGCAAGTCGATCGGCGGGGATCGGCGCGTGTAATTGTTCGATCAGTACCCGGCCCGTATCGACATCGTCGATCCGGTTTAACAGTTTGCGGGCAAGCCGAAACGACGACGGCACAATGCCACTGGCCATGCCGGAGTGAACCCCTTCGTCGAGAATCTGCACCGTCAGGGTGCCACCGATGAGACCGCGTAACGACGTTGTCACCCAGAACTGATCGTAGTTGCCACAGCCCGAATCCAGGCCCGCTACCAAACGAACATTACCAAGGCGGGCTGATAAGGCGTCGAGATAAGACGGCAGATCGGGGCTGCCACTTTCTTCGCTGGTTTCAATCAAGCCGACACAACGGGGGCGGGGTATGCCTTGTTTATCCAGGGCAGCGATAACCGTTAACGCAGCATAAATTGCATACCCGTCATCAGCGCCACCCCGGCCATAAAGCTTGTTGTCTTCAATGACAGGCTTCCAGGGGCCGAGGTCATCACGCCAGCCTTCCATTTCGGGCTGCTTGTCCAGGTGCCCGTAAAACAACACCGAATTGTCGTTGCCAAGACCACCGGTTGCCGGAACGTCGAAGAACAAACAAGGGGTCATGCCGTCGATTGCGATAATTTCGAGGTGCAATCCCTGGATTTGCCGCTCGGCCGCCCAGTCGTGGGCAGAGCGAACAACCTGGTCCAGATAGCCGTGCGCGGCCCAGCTCGGATCAAATGCCGGCGATTTGGCGGGCACCCGAATGTACTCAACCAACCTTGGAATGACTTCATCATCCCACTGCTGGTCAACAAATTGCTCTAGCTCCGAAAAGTCCATTACTGCCTTTGGTCATCAACCGCTTACATTAATCGCCCGACAATTGGACATCACTGCAGCCGCTTTGTTGTAACAGATTGATTTTACAATATTTTTTTCACCCAATACCCCACATTTCGAGGCTGGACCGTGAAAAACCCGACGTCCGGATCGAAACAGCGGCCGCCAAGTCCGGAGCCGGCTCTAGCCGCTGCCGACTGTAATAACAGGATTTCGCTGATTTCAAATTCAGCCGGCCTGTCATCGTTTCCCGCCCAAGGGGTTCGATGCCACGTTGTGATGACGGCCAGCAAGTTCGATTGTTTTTACCTAGTTTAGGGTCAAAAAAGCGGCTTGGCGATGATTCTTCCTTGCCCGTCAAACAGATTGTTTCCAGCCCCAAACCGCCTGTATCAGTAGAGAAATATCATGCCAGGCCACCTCCCCGAAAAGCCTTCACTTCACTGAACACGGTAGTGCGTGCCCGACAAGCAATGACGTCGGTTCGACACCATAAAGCGGAACTCCCGAAAACGCCAACCCGGCCCCGCCCAGTATCGCAGACACCGAACCGCTCGCTATCTCACTGCCAACCGATGGAGACACTGAGGTTTCAACCGCCACACGAAAGTTGAGTGTCCAGACGGACAACAATTCAGGACGCGCGCGTGGAAGATGGTTTTGGGCGCGTAATTGCAATGGACGGCCAAAGCGCAATGGTTGGTGGTGATCCGGGTATATCGGTAGTTGACGATTACACACAGAAGAACGTCGGTGGTTGGTTCCTAACGCAAACCATTCCTGCTGAATTCGTATCAACGCAGGAATCCGCGTCCTTTGGCTCGGCGGTTGCGCTGATAGGTAATGGCAGTTCACAAGCAAACTCACCCCCACCCGACCCCGGGGTTGGGGTCTACTTTGGCAGTGCTGTTGCGGTTGCCAACGGGCGGATTGCCGTTGGGGCTTATCGCGCCAACTCAATCGAGCAAGTGGATAGCGGTGCGGCATACATCTTCGAAAACGGCGATGCAGACAAAGGCGCTGTTTACGTGTTTGGTCCCTGAGCAGCGAGATCGCGCGCCCACCGCACAATTGCCTGCCGGATTTCAACCGACTCGGTTAAGGTGCTCGCACAGTCCAGAGTCAGGTCAGGCCAACGCTGGCGTGCGCTGGCTATCAATTCGGGCAGATCGCGCCGGGTATGGCCACCAGCTGCCAAAAACAACGGCATTACCTGGATTTTTATTATGCCGTTAGCGGCCATCTCGTCGATGACTGCGGGCAGGCGCGGTTCCATGAGTTCAAGAAAAGCCAGGCGGGAATCAGCATCCGGCATTGCGAGTTTGAACTGCTGAAGAATGAGCTCAAACGGCTCGCGCCAGCGCGGCTCCCGCGCCCCGTGGCAAAAAAAGATAAAGCCGGTATCAGACATGGATTCCTACTCCAATCCCTGGAATCATTTCAATAAATTCGCGCACAAAGCCGCGTTGATTACTACCGATTCGTACTGCCACATAACTGGTCTTGGTGCCAAACAAATGTTCACAATCCTTGGCAACCAAAGGGGCATCTTGTTGTTTGTCGTAGGCCAGCGAAGCCACCAGGCCAACGCCCAGGCCGGTTCGCACATAAGTTTTAATCACATCGGCATCCAATGCTGACATGGCAATTTCCGGTTGCAGATTAGCTTCGGCAAATACCCGGTCGATTGATGTCCTACCGGCAAACGCCGCATCGTAAGTCAGCAATGGAAATTGCGCGATATCTTCCAGAGTGAGGCGGTCAACTTCTGCCAGCGGATGGTCCGGCGGGCACAGCAACACGTGGCCCCATTGCAAAAATGCCTGCGCCTTCAACCCCTCAACTTTTGCCAGGACTTCGGTTGCCATCGCAAGATCCGCCTCACTGTCCAGGGTCAGCCTGGAAGCCTGCACCGGGTCACTTTGTTTAAGAACAATGCTGACATTCGGGTACCGTGCGCGAAACGCCAACACAATCGGTGGCAGCGTGTAACGCGCCTGGGTATGGGTTGTCGCAATGGTCAGCACACCGCCCGAGCTTTCGTCGTGCTCACTGGCCACTCGCTGCAATTGTTCTATCCGGTCGAGCGCATCGCTGGCCAGCTTTAGCGCGGTCTGTCCGGCATCGGTCAGCCCTTCAAGGCGGCGTCCACGACGCTGGAATATCTCAATGCCCAGTTCATCTTCCAACTCTTTTATGCGCCGAGACATACCCGGCTGAGATGTATGTAAACGTTCGGCAGCCCGGGTAAGGTTTAAGTCGCATCGGACAATTTCCCGCAGATAACGTAGTTGTTGAATATTCATTCAGGTGATTATTTGGGGCCAGTGATGGCGATTGAACAAAGTGACACTGTAATCCACCAATCATGCGTCCAGGTAATGAGCTGAGTACTTCTGATTCGTTCCCAAATCCCAGCCAGCCAATTAGTCTGGCGGCCGTTTCACTTATTTGATAGGCGCTCCGTCCGCTATGTACCAGTACGACTCATTTGACCAGGCCGTAGTCGATGCCCGGGTTGCCCAGTTTGCCAACCAGACCGAACGTTTCCTTAAGGGTGAGCTTAGCGAAGACGCTTACCGTCCGCTTCGGTTGCAAAACGGGCTATATCTGCAAAAACATGCGCCGATGCTGCGCATTGCAATTCCCTATGGCACTTTGTCCGCCCTGCAATTAAGCGCCCTGGCCGACATTGCCAGTGAATTTGACGACGGTTACGGCCACTTCAGCACCCGCCAGAACCTGCAGTTAAACGGGCCCAGGCTTGAACAAGTACCCGCCATCCTGCGCAGACTGGCTACAGTGCAAATGCACGCCATACAAACCAGCGGTAATTGCATTCGGAATGTCACTGCCGACCATCTCGCCGGTGTGGCTATTGATGAAGTCGCCGACCCGCGACCGGTTGCTGAGCTGATTCGCCAGTGGTCCAGCCTGCATCCGGAGTTTTTGTTCCTACCCCGTAAGTTCAAGATTGCAATCACCGGCTCAAGCGCTGACCGGGCGGCAATAGCCGTGCACGATATTGGCCTTGGTCTTCGCACCAGTAACGGCGAACTCGCCTTTGACGTCTTTGTTGGAGGCGGCCTGGGTCGCACACCGATTATTGGACAGCACATCCGGGCCGCGCTGCCCAAAGCACAACTGCTAAATTATCTTGAAGCAATCCTGCGGGTGTACAACCTGCATGGCAGACGCGACAACATGTACAAGGCGCGGATTAAAATTCTTGTTCGCGAGTTAGGCATAAGCCAGTTTACCGACGCGGTAGAAAAAGAATTTTCATCGATCCTTGCCGATGCAAAAAAAATCAGTGCAATGGGAACTACCGGCCCGGGCTTGATCCGCGATGAAACCTGGGATTCGTTATTCCAAAATTTCCCGGTTCCAGCGTGCGAAAATTTTTCCGAATCTGAGATTGCTGCAGCCGAAACCTCGTGTATTACCCATGCGGCTGCCAACCCCGGGTTTTCCCGCTGGCTGCAACGCAGCCGCCATGACCATCGTCAACCGGGTTATGCGGCCATCAGCATTTCGCTCAAAGATGGCGTACAAGCACCGGGCGACTGTACCAGCGCGCAAATGCATGGGGTTGCCAGCATCGCCAGCCGATACAGCTTTGGCGAAATTCGGGTGACCCATCATCAGAACCTGGTCTTACCTTATGTGCGCATTGATGATCTGCCAGACGTATATCGGCAATTGCAGGATTTAAAACTGGCGTCCCCCAATATTGGACTACTCACCGACATCATCGCCTGCCCGGGTGGCGACTTTTGCTCACTGGCAAATGCGGTGTCGATCCCTATTGCCAAGGCGATCCAGAGCAGCTTTGATGATCTCGACGAATTATTCGAAATTGGCCCGCTTGAACTGAATATTTCGGGTTGTATGAATTCCTGCGGCCACCATCATATCGGCCACATTGGCATCCTCGGTGTTGATAAGAAAGGTGAGTCGTTTTACCAGGTATCAATTGGCGGCAACCAGGGGCCTGACGCCAGGCTGGCCAAAATTCTCGGTCCGTCATTTGCCGAACACGAAATTCCCGATGTTGTTGAAAGACTGATTCGTTGCTACCTCGGTTTACGCGAGTCAAAAACCGAACGTTTTGTCGACGCTGTAACGCGCGTCGGTATTGAACCTTTTAAGGAGGCAGTTTATGTCAGTGCTGATTAACACCACAGGCATCGTCAAAGACAGCTGGAAAATATTCGACGGTGATGCGTCTGGCATCATCGCTGCTGACAAATGCCTGTTACCGGTTGGTGAACTACTTGCGCAAGGTGGCGTCTGGATAAACCATGCGAAACAAGTCGGCGTAGTACTGACGCCGGTCGATGACCCGACGAGCCTGACACCTTATCTGACCAGGCTGACCCTGGTCGCGATCCACTTCACGGCACTTACCGACGGACGAGGATACTCGCAAGCCAGGCTGCTTCGTCAGCGGGTCGGGTATACCGGCGATCTCCGGGCCGTTGGCCAGATCGGTGCAGACCAGGTTCTACCGTTGACGCGGTGCGGGTTTACCGAGTTCGAACTGGCCGACGAGCAGACCGCAGTCACCGCATTGCAACTCATCAAATTGCAAACCCCGGTCTACCAGAGTGCGGTCGTTAACACCAATATTGTTCCGCTGCCAGGTATCGATCGTGCACGGGCATTGACTGCTTGAAACGGGCTGCGAATGACCACTGATCAATCCGCCCATGTTGTTTTTGTTGGCGCCGGCCCCGGCGCTGTAGATTTACTCACTGTCCGTGCGGCGCGCGAGCTCGAACGCGCTGAGGTTGTCCTGCATGATGCCCTGGGCTGTGATGCCGTCCTCGCACTGTGCCTTCAGGCGACTCAGGTGCCAGTTGGAAAACGCGCCGGCGGCGTCAGTACTGAACAGGCATTCATCAATCGACGCCTCGTGACCGAAGCGCTAACCGGGCGCCGGATTGTGCGGCTAAAAGGCGGTGATCCGACAATTTTTGGCCGCCTCGACGAAGAAATTTCTGCCCTGCAAAACGCGGGGGTAACTTACGAGATCGTGCCCGGAATTACCGCGGCCAGTGCGGCTGCGGCCCATGCCGGCGTGCCACTGACCAGGCGCGGGATGGCGCGCAGCGTCACCCTGGCGACACCGGCGGTTGAGCGTGGCGCCGACCGATCGGCGCAGTGGCTGAATCAGTGTGATCCACTGGGCACCTCGGTAATCTACATGGCCGGGCGCGAACTGCGCGCGACAGCGCTTTCGCTAATAAAACGTGGTTATCCGGGTGACACCGGGGTCAAAATTGCGCGCGCCGTCAGCACAGCGGCGCAACGCATCGTGAGCACATCATTGGGTGAGCTGGCATTACCCGTTCATCCTGAGCACCATCTGGATCACCATGGTCCCTGTGTCGTGCTGGTCGGCAATGCCATCGTGGGTGGGTTTTCAGACCCAACAAGTGTTTTGCCCGAACAATTGCCGGCTTGTCACGGGCAAGCAGCGCTGCCTCTCGTCTGACCCTCTCGTCTGACATATCAGCTTGGACCGCAGGTATTTTCTTTGTTCACACAATCCGCAACGGTTGCTCATTATCTGGCGGCGGAAAATCGATATCCAGCTGTGCGCGGTCTGCCGTGGTTAGTCGAATCTCGCGCGCTCCGGCGTTTTCGGTTACCCGATCCACGCTGGACGACTTTGGGATAACTGCAACCCCTGGTTGTTCAAGCAGCCAGGCAAGTGCAATCTGTGCACAACTCGCCTGATGGCGCTGTGCAATGGCCAGCAGCGATTCATGCCAGGCCAGTTCTCCCTGGTCAAGCGGGCAATACGCCATGGTTGCCATGCCGCAATCGCGCATCAATGGCAGTAAATCAAATTCTATCCCCCTGGCACTTAACGAGTAATACACCTGGTTGCTGATACACGGACTTGGCAAATCATGGCCCAGCAAATCAGTGATTTGTTCCGAATCAAAATTAGACACACCCCAGGCGCCAACATGGCCACGGCTTCGCAAGGTCTCAAATGCATCGATTGTTTGCTGCAATGGAGTTGACGATGCCCAGTGCAGTAAATACAAGTCAATAGTATCGACACCCAATCGCCGCCGGCTTCGTTCACAAGCCTTCAGCACAGCATCGTAACCAGCGTTCGAGGGCAGGACTTTTGATACCAGGAATACCTCGTCGGCCAGACCGCGGATCGCTTCACCGACGACGTCTTCTGCGGCGCCATTGCCATACATTTCGGCACTGTCAATCAGTGTCATACCCAACTCGATCCCGGCACGCAGAGCGGCAATTTCTGCTTTCCTGGCGGACGCCGACTCCCCCATCCGCCATGTGCCCTGGCCGAGCGCTGGTACGGGTTTGTCAGTACGGCTGGTGACTGACCAGATCGGCAGGTCGACATTTGTATTGAATTTCATGTGTATATCAATCCGGGTTGAGGCCATACGGTGAACATTGCGTGTACATTGCAGGCCATGAACTTAGTCAGCATTTTTAACGCCGAACTCGCCTTCGGTGACATGCCGTTGCTTGACGGCGCCGAATTAGCAATTGAATCTCGTGAACGCGTTGGCCTGATCGGACGTAACGGTACCGGCAAGTCGTCGCTGTTGTCTATTATTGCGGGTTTGCGTCAACTCGACGACGGCGAAATCCGGACCCCGGTCGGGGTCCGCATCATCTACGTCGAACAAGAACCCGTATTACCTGAGGCTGACAGCCTGCGGGACAGCCTCGCCCGGCGGATAGGCCTGGATACAGATTCCGACGATCCGGAAAAATGGACGGCACTGGCCCGACTGGACGCGGCGGCAGATCGCTTCGGCGTAACCCTGGATGTGGGTATCGACGGTTTATCCGGCGGAGAGCGCAAACGTGCGGCACTGGCGGCGGCGATGAGTTGTGAGCCCGACTTGCTGTTACTCGACGAGCCAACCAATCACCTTGATATCGCTGCCATTGAGAAACTGGAAGACATTTTGATCAAAGGCCCCGCCTTGATCACAATCACCCACGATCGTCGCTTCCTCGACCGCGTCGCCAGCCGCATCGTTGAGCTGGATCGCGGTACGCTGCGCAGCTACCCGGGCAATTTTGCCGCCTATGAAAAACGCAAAGCAGAACAGCTCGCAGAAGAAGCAGTACACGCCAGCAAGTTCGACAAATTCTGGAAACAGGAAGAGGTCTGGATACGGCAAGGCGTACAGGCCCGTCGCACCCGCAACGAAGGTCGGGTTCGTCGACTCGAAATGTTGCGCAATGAGCGATCCCAACGCCGCGAACGAAGCGGTACTGTGGCCATGCAGGTCGACTCAAAAGACCGGTCCGGAAAAATTGTTGCCGAACTGACAGAAGTCACCAAGTCGTATCCGGCAAAAGATACGTCCGGCAACACATACAACCGAAAGATCATTCGCAACTTTTCGGCGACTATTCAACGCGGTGACCGGGTAGGCTTTATCGGGCCGAATGGGGCAGGAAAAACAACCCTATTGAAACTGATTACGGGCGCTGAAGCCCCCGATGAAGGTGAGGTACGCCTCGGAACTAAGCTTCAAGTCGCCTACTTTGACCAGATGCGGGCCCAGCTTGATCCGGACAAAACCCTGATCGAAACTATTAGCCCCGGTTCGGAGTGGATCGAAATCGGTGATTCCAGAAAACACGTCATTGCCTATCTTGGTGATTTTCTGTTTTCGCCCAGACGCGCCAACTCCCCGGTCAGCACCTTATCCGGCGGTGAACGTAACCGGCTGCTGTTAGCCCGGCTGTTTGCGCGACCGGCAAACCTGCTGGTTCTGGATGAACCGACCAACGATCTGGATATTGAATCTCTCGAGGTACTGGAATCGACGCTGCTTGAATATCGCGGCACAATTCTCCTAGTGAGTCACGACCGGGCCTTTCTGGATGCTGTGGTCACCCAGACCATTGCGTACGAAGGCGACGGTAACTGGCGCGAATACCCCGGCGGCTACTCCGACTGGTTAGTCCAGCGTGCCAACTCAACGGCAACCAACAACAACAAAAACGCTGGCGGCAATACCGACAATAGCGGCACCAAAGGCGGCCGCAACAACAATAAACAGACAACAACGAAGATCAGCTACAAAGACAAGCGTGCACTGGACCTGATGCCAGCGGCCATTGCAAAACTTGAAGATGAGCAGGCGGCCCTTGTTGAGCGAATGGGCGGGAGTGATTATTTTCAGCAGTCTGCCGAAGTGTTAAAAGCCGACAGTCAGCGGGCGGAGGCTATTGAGCTCGAATTAATTGAGATGCTTGAACGCTGGGAGAAACTCGAAGCCGCCGCGTCGGGGAAAAGCTCCACTGAGTAATCGGTTGCAGTCACCACTGCAGCCCGGGCTGCATTGACCGCCTTGGCAGTCCGGCACAATCACATTATTGTGTTGTCATGAGCACTGAAAACTCCGGCTTCCCGACAGGGGATTTGCCCACTTTTGACCCGGCTACCCTGGTGGCACGTGACACCGTTCATCGCGATGTGTACACCAGCGAGGCAGTTCACCAAATCGAAGTCAGCCGGCTGTTTCGACGGGCCTGGTTATATGCGGGGCACCAGAGTGAACTGCCCACCCCTGGTGACTACCTGAGCCTTGATCTCGCGCGGCAACCGGTGGTGATCATTCGTCAGCAAGACGGTAGCCTGGTGGCCCTGCATAACCGTTGTGCGCATAAAGGCACGCCAGTTGTTACCGACAGGCAGGGGAGCACAAAGGGCATTTTGCGCTGTGCGTATCATGGGTGGACGTATAAACCCGATGGGTCATTACTGAATATTCCGTTGCGCAATGCATACGACAAGACCGCGTTCAGCTTTTGCGACGCCGCAATCGGCTTAAAACGCATAACCGCCGTTGAAGAATACCAGGGGTTTATTTTTGTACGCCTCAGTGACACCGGACCGTCACTGACCGATTACTTTGGCGAAGCCCTAAAAGCCATCGACAACATGGTCAAACGCTCGCCAGTGGGTCAGTTGCGATTGGTGCAGCCGCCACTACGTCATCGAATCGCCTGTAACTGGAAAATTTATCTGGAAAACATCAATGACGCAGTCCATCCGGTCTCCGCGCACCAGTCAGCATGGGCCACAGCACGGCAGTTCTGGCAAGGCAAAGCAGCTGAGGTGCCCAAACCGATGGCGATTGAACAAATGCTGCCCTTTGGTGCCGGTTACGACGTACTCAACAACATGGGGGCTCGAATACTGCCAAACGGCCATAGCTTCTTCGGCACAAAATCCAATATTCATTCTAATTACGCGGCTCTAAGTGACTATCAGCTCGCCATGCATGCAGCCTACGGCAAACAAGCCAGCGACCAGATTCTTGGTTTTCAGTCGCAGAACACCGTGTTGTATCCAGGCCTGTCGGTGAAACCGTCACCATTGTCGATGCGGGTTCTCAGACCAGTATCAGCCGGAGAAACCATCCTCGAAGTCTGGGCATTTGAGGCCATTGGTGCACCGCCAGATCTTTTGGAGCGTGCGTTGACTTATAACCGGGTTGCCTTCTCACCGATGTCCGTCGTGGCCCACGATGACATCCACATATTTGAAGCCGTTCAACAATGCCTGGTTTCCGACGCCAATCCGTGGATCAGCTTACACCGTGACGCCTCTCCCGAATTATTGGCTGTTGAAGGCCAGCAACCCATTGACATCAACAGCGCCAACGAAGGTTTAATGCGCAATCAATTCCGTGCCTGGGCAAACCTGATGTCGGAAAACCCGGCATGACCTCAACGACCCCTGCCACCGATGCGGGGCTCATTGCGCAAGTGAATGAATTTCTCGCGCACGAAGCCGACTTGCTTGATACCCGGCAATGGGACGAATGGTTAGATCTGTTTGACCCCAATGGTCACTACTGGGTACCTACCAGTGCACAACAAACGGAACCCAACGCTTGTCCGTCACTGGCTTATGAAGATATCCTCTTGCTGAAAATCCGAGTCGAGCGCCTGCGACATCCACAAGCCCATTCACAACATCCACCAAGCACCAGCCAACATGTGCTGCAAGCCGCGCGGATTGTTTCGAACCAAGCCGAGCTGATTCTCACTAGGCAGCCGTTTTCCTATGTTGAACATCGGAGCGGGCAACAGACCTGGCTAACCGGTGTGGCCCGACACCGGCTGATTCGGCAAGGCCAGAACCTTCGTATTCAGCTCAAGCGGATTGACTTGCTCGGTGCGGACCAGGCATTACCCATGATCCAGTTGTTTCTGTAAAGGGATCGTCAATAATTATGCTGCGACGCATCATTTACAGTCGGATGAATGGCAAAATTCTGACTTATTTCCGCACACTTTGGAATGAAAGCCCGAACCGCCCGCACGTTTTGTTATAGTTGCTCTCGCAAAAACCATGGTTCGCTATTCCAGACTGTGAGTAGCCATTGCTAATTTTGAAATGGGATCCACCCAAAGACTATTCTGAATAGTGCGAGGTAGTCCGGTTTAGCTGGTCGGCCGTTGTACAGAAGAAGGAGGAAGACAAATATGAAAACCCTGAAATATTCTCTACTGAGTGTTGCCATTGGTGCACTGCTCGCGACCGGTCCGGCACTTGTCACTTCAGACGCGAATGCGGCCGAGGTTGACGGACCCAAGGTTCGCTGGAAAGTAAACACCTGGGGTAAGCGGCGTGCGTTTACCGAAGACCTCGAAACTCTGTCGAAGTATGTCAAAGACAAAACTGATGGCAATTTCACGATTAAAGTTTTTTACGGCGATCAGCTCGGTGGCCGTAAGCAAAACCTCGACAACGTCAAAGCTGGCGTCTTTGAAATGGCCAAGGTTTGCTGGGCTTATCACCCGGGTAAAAACCAGTCGAACACGGTGCTCAACCTGCCCTTCCTGCCCATTACCAACTACGACATTCAGCGCAAAGTCTACGAAGCGGTTTACCGCCACCCGATTGTTGGCAAAGAGCTCGCCACTAAATGGGGGGTTTTCGTTTTTTCCAGTTCGCAATTACCGCAATACGAATTCATGGGTAAAGGCAAGCCGCCAACCAAGCTCGAAGACTGGAACGGTATGACAGTCCGCGCTCTGGGTGGTCTGGCTGATGCCATGCGGGCATTGGGCGCAAACAACTCCACCATGACAGCGCCAGAGGTATATCAGGCAATCGAGCGGGGCGCGGTACAAGCCGTGTCCTTCCCGTTCTCATATGCGCATGCGGCATTCAAGACCGATGAAGTTGCAGACTGGTACACCCTTAACCTGGCACCGGGCTCGAACGATTGCCCGAATATTGTCAGCGCCAGCGCGTACGAGAAATTACCAGCACAGTACAAGAAACTCATGGAAGAAGGCCGTGACCTGGGCTACGAGTCTCTGCGCAAAGCCTATAAGGCAAAAGACGATGAGCTGATTCCGAAATGGCGTAAGACCAAGACCGAAATCGTATACAGCGACGAAGAACTGGCTAAGTTCCGGAAAATTGCCGGTCAGCCGGTGTATGACAAATGGGTTGCTGACAACAAAGACAAGTTTGATGCAGCCAGCCTGCTTAAGTTTGTCATGGATACTGCCGCAGCCAGTAAGTAGTATCTCTCTCTGGCCGGTCTGACGTTTGAAGTCACCGGGCCGGCAAAGGCGCACTTCGAGTAACATCGGGTGCGCCTTGTTCGTTTCCCGGGGTTTTGTCTTGGGTACATTTCCAGACTCTGAGATCCTGAATCCCGGGAAGACGTCGCAGTGTCAACCCCAGTACTTCTGAACATCCGCGAAACACAAACTTAGCACCCGCCTAGCAACCAACTGGCAGTGAAAATATGACCCCAGCACCACAGGCCGCGAGCCTACCCCCTAATGCCAGCTTGCTACAGCGGCTCGACTACTACCTGGCAAAGGTCGAAGACGGGCTGTCAATGGTGGCGGCAATGTTCATTCTTTTGCTGATGCTGCTTGGCGCTGCCAACATCATCGGCCGCAAACTTGGCATACCGGTCTGGGGTTATAACGACCTCGTCACCCTCATTATGGTGAGTTTCGCCTTTCTCTCTATATCAGCAATGCAGCGCGTCGGCGGCCATATCCGAATGGAGCTTGTCGTGCGCGCGTTGAGCGGCCGCACCATGTGGGTGACAGAACTCATTGGTACGCTGGTTGCCATCTTCATCATGAGCATCCTGATGTGGTACAGCTATGAAGCCCTGGGCAGAGCTTTTTCCCTGGGTGATTCGACTATGGACAGAGAAATACCGACCTGGCCGTCGAAGATGTGGGTGCCTATTTCGTTCGGCGTCTTAATCCTGCGGCTGTTGCTGCAGCTATGGGGCTATAGCCGCATGATCATCAACCCCGATGCAGAACCTATTGCCATACCACTCTTGCATGAAGTCAAGGAGCTGGCAGAAAAAGAAATCAGCGACACCTTCGGTGACGCTGCCTCCACCAAAAAATCGGGAGCTGTCTGATGGAGATGTTTTTATCGGTTTTTGGCGCTGGCTTCTTTGAACGTATGGCTGAGGGTGACGAAGTCACGCTTGGCGTGGTTGCTTCAATAATCCTGATTGTTCTTGTCTTGCTTGGCGTTCGCGTGGTGTATGCCACCGCCGCCGTTGGCCTGGTAGGTCTCGTATCTATGCTGGGCTGGACAGGTGGTGCTGGCAACGCCGGCATGGTCCCATACGCAAAAGGCACCATTTATTCGCTTAGCGTGCTGCCGATGTTCATCCTGATTGGCTTTCTCGCCTATCACGCGGGCATGACTGAAAAGCTCTTTGATGCTGCCAAGAAGTGGTTCGGCTTTGTGCCGGGCGGTCTGGCCGTAGCAACCGTCTTTGCTACCGCTGGTTTCGCGGCTGTTTCTGGTGCCAGTACCGCCACAGCGGCGGTGTTTGCGAGAGTCGCCATTCCGGAGATGCTGAAATACAAATACAGTCCGCGACTCGCAGCAGGTGTCGTTGCTGCCGGCGGCACGCTGGCATCGCTTATTCCGCCAAGCGCCATTTTGGTGATTTACGCGATTATCGTCGAGGAGTCGATTGGGCGACTATTGGTTGCGGGTTTCATCCCGGGCATCGTATCAGCACTCATTTATGCGTTGCTGATTATTTACATGGCATGGCGAAATCCGAAACTGGGGCCGGCGATTAAAGGCTTCACCTGGCCCGAACGTATTAAGTCGGTACCAGGCACTTTCCCGGTGGCCTCGGTGATCGTGATCATTTTCTTTTCGATGTACACCGGCTGGGCAACACCAACCGAAGCAGGTGCCCTTGGCTCTTTTGTCGTTTTCATCATGGCGCTTGCCGGTGGTATGAAATGGCGCACACTCAGAGAGGCCTTGCTCGAGACGGCCCGCCTGACGGTCATGATTTTCTCGCTGATCTGGGGCGTGCTGATCTTTGTTCGCTTTCTGGGTTTTGTTGAATTGCCCACCATGTTTGCCGAGTGGGTTACTCACCTGCCCATGTCGCCGACAATGATCATGATCTGTATTTTGCTGTTCTACGTGATCCTCGGCATGTTCATGGACGCAATCGGCATGTTGTTGCTGACCCTGCCCGTGGTCTACCCCGCTGTGATTGCGCTTGGCTACGATCCGATCTGGTTCGGCATTGTCGTGGTTAAAATGTGCGAGGTCTGCCTGATAACGCCACCGATTGGACTGAATTGCTATGTGGTGTCGGGGGTTCGGCCAGATATTCCATTGCAAGACGTGTTCCGTGGCATCGGACCCTTCTTTATCGCCGACGTCATTACCCTGGGGGTTTTCCTGGCTTTCCCGGCAGTTATTACCTGGTTGCCTAATCTGATGATGAGCGGCTAGTCAGTGTTACGGTAATAAATTAGTAGTCAGATTTATCGCCCGGAACGTAAAACCTCCGGGCGATTTCTTTTTAGGCCGCCTGATCCACTTGCCCGCGAATACTGGTTACCGCGCCAACCAACAAGCACAACAAGCAAGCACTATTCTGACCAGTCTATCAGTTCGAATGCCATTGTGCCGCCCACCATAAACCGAGATGGTGACAACTCTTCGCGCGTCATTTTTACTAACCCAACCCCCGCGCAATACCATTCCTTTTGATTCAGCGGGATATCCCGCCAGCCAAATGCCGCGTCCACCCAAAGACGGACCTTGCTGAGCCCGTCAACAACAATACAGTCGCCGAAGTCACCTGCCAGCGTGCTAACCGCTGCGCCGGTTTGCACGATCGTATGTTCCATTGGAATTTTCGGATAACGGTGGCTAACCCTGTGTGGGGTCTGGTTGCGCCAGCGGAGCACATGCGAAGTGGTGATCGTTTCCCAGGAGTTGCCGACTTCGTAGGGCTGTTTCAAGACGTATTGATGCGGCACATCTTCAAGCCGATTACGCTGTAACGCACTTTTGCTGCTAACCCGGAAGATCCCGGTATCGTCCGCGCGTACCCAGTAGTCCATACCGGTATCGGTATGGCGGCGCCAGGCGATTTCGCCGTCCAGATTGGCTGAACCGAGCGCATCGATACGCATTGGCACCTCGTCTGGCGTGGTGCCTTCAAAATGAGTCGAAACGTTATAGAGCCAGCTTCGACCTTTACTGATCGGAAAGTAGCTATCGTTTTCCGGAGCCTGATCACACGCCACGAGTGGCAGACTCACCAGTAATCCGATGAAGACGCGACCTAACCGTCTACCCGGGTTTGAATTACGACCAGGACTCATAGTTCGCAGGGCTACCAGCGCACGCAATCTATTTCTCCGGTAGCTGTGGGTTGGGTAAATCACGGATCAAAATTTCCTGCTCATCCTTGCCCGGCTGCAACCATGAACCGCCTTTACCTTTCCCCCGACGAATTTTTACGGTTTTGGCAGTCCCCATTTGCGAGACACCATCGCGGCCGCGCTTGAGAGCCTGTTCGATCTGGCTGTGTAGTGGGCGTGTGTACGGTAGGCGATAGGCGCGCGGATCGATTGCCCCGTCCAGGTTATCGTTGATTTCACTGACCCACATATACAAGCCGCCAGGGTTCTTCGCATTGGGTTCGTCGACAAATGCCGCGATCATTATGAAGCGTTCCGGCAGCTTATCGGTGCTCGGTCTGCCCATGATGTCGTGGATCGCAAAGTAACCTAGAAAATAGATTCCGGTAGCACCAACAACCAGCATGGCCTTCATCCAGGCAGGCCATCGCGACCACATCAACGATGCGACCGTCAGGAAGACCAGAATGCTAAATCCGATAATGATTGCAAGACTCATGTGATTTTATTGCCGGGCCGCCAGCGTTTTTTGCAGAGTATTGATGCCGGAAACCGAGCCGTCCTCCTGAACTGTGAAGCGGACCATTGTCGCCTCTGTACCGCGCTTGGCAAGGACGCGCAGGCCATAAAAAACAACTTCGGCGCGCGGATTCACCTTAACAACGGTCAGTGCGGCTTCAACTGGTTTGCCGGCGTTCGGATGCTCGACGCCATCTTTGCTTGATTCGTAGTATTGGGCATTAATAACGTATTCGCCTGCCGAGATACCGCGAATCGCCACAACTTCCTGATTCAGCGGGTTTACGATTTTCCGGCCGTCGACCAGCACGGTGTCGTTCGACAAGCCACGATCGTCGCGGTCAAGGTGCATCAGTCCTGCTTCACGAGCTCGAAACCACACCAGCTCTCCGTTAGGCCCCTGGGCCCAGAGATCCAAATCGTTTGGATCATTATCAGGCCAGCTCAGGGTAACGATGTATTCAGCCTTGGCCTTAACATCACCCGCCTTGAGGGCCTTGGGGTTGATCGAAATCAGCGCGATGATGAAACAAAATACGAAGGCGATCAACATGTTGAACAACATGTCGTAGAACGGATCAACTTCCGGGTCAGCCATCCGCCGACGACGCCGACTCATTGCGGATTGTCCTGCACAACAACTGCCAGCGCCGCATCTGGACTGTCGGACAACGACGTCGCCGATAACTGGGTGCCAAATATCTGCGCACGAGTAGAAATATCATCAGCAAACCGATCCAGCCGAGTCAATTGCAGCCCCAGCAAAATGTTGCCCACCAGACCAACCATTGTTGTCAACAGTGCTACGCCTAATCCTGCCGTCAGGTCTTTTAGCAGCTCTTGCGACTCAGTCGGGTCGAAACTCTGTATTTCTCCGATTGACAGGGCCAAAATCGAAAATCCGATCACTTTACCGAGTAGCCCCAGCTTCAGTTGAATGCCGTTCACCCACCATGCCGTTGTGTGCGGGCCGTGCGCGCGCTCGTAAAGAATGTCGGCCGGAGCACCAGAGTCGGCCGGTGCGCGAGCCAGACCATGCCAATATTCGATGGCCCAGCTGTTCGGATCTGCCTGGCGCCAGTCATCAGCCAATGCCAGATCAATGGCACGCCGCTGACGTGCTAACTCGCGTGACCGCTGGCCACACCAGAACGTTCCCCCGGTGAAGACGACGATGATGATTAGCGTAATCCCGGTGGGGTCGGCGCGAAAGAGTAATGCCCAGACACCCTCGACACCGAGCAGCCATACCGCGAATAAAAGCAAACCGGCAAGCGTTAGCCATTCAAGCCATACTGGTTCAGTCGTTGACCGGCGAAGCGGTGTTGCAGCCAACTTACCAACCTGCGGATCCGAAGGTATCGCGTTCATCATGTTGACGATCGCCCGCTACAGTTGGATCGTCTTCAGAAACTCAATCACAAGGTTAATATTTTTCTCCGGCATGACACCGCCCCATTTAGGCATCCCGTAATCCGGAAGACCGTTATTAATAGTTGTGCGAGTCACTTCGAGCCAGTCGTCGTAATGCCGTTTTCGAATACGGCGCAGGTCTCGCGCTCGTATTGCACTCGCACCATCTGTTGCATGACAGTGTGCACAAACATCATTAAAAATAACCCGACCAGCAGCAACTGGGTCCAGCGCTACGGTCGGCTTTTCCGAGCTGCTCGCTTGATGGCTGGAGGCCTGTGCAGTTGATGGCGTTTGCGCCGCAGCCGGTGATGAAGTGGCGGCGGAATTTGACTCAGCCGACTTGTCAACAGGCTTGCCAGCTGGCTTGTTAACAGGTTCTTTATTAGTCGACACGGCGGTCACAGTCAGGTGATCAAGATTCACCGCACCACCCGACGGCATATGATATTTGAGCTTGAGTGCGGCAATTTGTGGTTTTAGTTCAGCCAGTGCATGGCTGATTTTTGCCTTCAGGTCAGGATGATCTTTGCGCACGCCGACGGCCAATTCCCCTTGCAGATCTGTCCCTGACAATGGCACCACCTTGAAGCGGCCACCGTGGCGCGTCTGATTGTCATAGCCGGCGACTGGCCCCCAAAGAAATGCGACATCGACTTCACTCTTGATCAGCGCATCGAACACTTCATCCGACGTTTTGTAAGTAGTCGTGTCATACCCACCTTCGGTTGCCAGCAGGACTTGGGGAATCGTGCCGAACTGCATACCGATCCGGTAGCTTTTCAGGTCGGTAAGGGCATTGAATTTGAGATCTTTAGGCCCCACAACGGCATAAGACAAGGTCACGAAGGCCTCGGTTCTGTCCAGCGTCCGATAGCGATAACTCTTACCAGCAGGCACTGCAAATGTCGCATCGCAATGGCCTTTTAACAAGGTGTTACGCATAGCGCGCTTTTGGTAGTGAGTCAGCCACCAAATTCGCTCGACTGTCATTCCGAGTTTTTCGCCGACCAAATCAGCCAACTCGGTGTACATTCCCGGCACATCGCCGTCTTGTTTGCTAAACGGCAGGTTATCCGGATCCAGACACACACGCAGTGTTTCCGCCTGCACCACGGTCGCCCCGGCAAGAGCCAGAGCAACCGTGATACAGCCAGTCACGTTTGCGCACAGTCGTGTAGAACTGCGCAACAACTTCATAGTCAAAGTACCTCCTGGCTTACTTGACGGTGAAAACGTACATCGTGCCACCCTCCGGACTTGCTGCAGTCATCCTCTCGCCAATGGCACCAAAAAAGGCTGGAATCGACAGAGTGCGTCCCGAAACAACAGCAACATACTGGACGCCATCAATCGTGTAAGTCATTGGCGCGGCGGTGATACCCGACCCAGTGTTGAAACTCCACAACTCTTTGCCGGTTTTCGCATCAACCGCACGGAACATGCCCGAGATGTCACCATGGAACAGCAGGCCGCCCGCAGTCGTCATTGTTCCTCCGGTATAAGGCAGCGGATCCTTGTTAAACCAGACTTCCTTACCAGCGATCGGGTCCCATGCCTTAACACCACCTAAGTGGTTACCCGGACCAGCCTTACCCAGGTCGAAGTTCACACCGAGGTAGAAAGCACCGCGTTTGTATTCCGCTTCAATGCCTTCCATGTCCATACACAGATTCATGGTCGGAATATAAACAAGCCCTGTGTCCTTGTTGAAACTCATTGGCATCCAGTTCTTAGCGCCAATCAGGTTCGGACAAATGTCTGCCGCTTTACGCTTCATGCCCGGCCGCTTCGCATTACCCGGCGCTTCAATTGGCATACCGGTTTTCATGTCGACCCCGGTAGCCCAGTTCACACCATCGATATACTGGGTCGCAGACAACAGTTCCCCGGTAGCGCGGTCAAGTACATAAAAGAATCCGTTTCGGTCAGCCTTCATGATGACCTTTCTGTCTTTGCCGCCCAACTTCAGATCGGCAAAAACCAGTTCGTTAACACCGTCGTAATCCCAGGCGTCATGCGGGGTCGTTTGATAGTGCCACTTGATTTCTCCTGTCTTGGGATCCAGCGCCAGAGTCGAAGCAGAGTACAGGTTGCTGAACTGTCCGATGTCGGAGCTGTCGTTACCGCGGTAGGCAGCTGACCACGGGGCTGGGTTACTGGTTCCGTAGTAAACCAGGTTCAGCTCGGGATCGTACGAACCCACGTGCCAGGCAACGCCGCCGCCAAATTTCCAGGAATCACCTTTCCAGGTTTCGTTCCCTTTCACACCCGGGCCGGGAATCGTATGCGTGCGCCAGAGTTCTTTACCCGTATTCGGATCCAGACCGACGATTGCGCCGCGAACACCGTATTCACCGCCACCAAATCCGGTGATTAACACCCCATCAGCAATAGTTGGCGGCGAAGTAATGACCGAGCCTTGCTTGTAATCAACAATTTTTGCGTCCCAGAGCTCTTTCCCGGTCTTCGCATCCAATGCAACGACATGCGAATCCAGCCGGCCCACGAATATCTTGCCATCAAGATGCGCGACCCCCCGGTTATTGACGTCACAGCAGGCGTACTGATCGATGCCACGGGGCACGTCGGGAGAATACTTCCACTTGATCTTGCCATTTGTTGGGTCGACTGCGAATGTATTCTTTGGCCCGAAGGACGAGGTCACGTAGAGCAAACCGTCGATCAGAATCGGCGTTGATTCCTGTGAACGAGTCGTCCCCAGTTGCAATGCCCACTTGACCCGAAGGTCCTTGACATTTTCGGTGTTGACTAGTTTTGCAGGACTGTAGCGCGTGTTGCCAGTGTCGCCGCCGTAAACATCCCAACTATCGGCATGAGCAGTGCTTGCTACTGCAAGCACTGCGCCGAGTACAAATGGTTTTATTGATCGATGATTCATACGATTTGGCTCCGGTAGTATTTATATTTTAGGAAATGCACAGGCCCCGAATTACAAATGAACCGTGGCCTTGATACTCACTGATACGCATTGCTTGTTGCGCGCTGCTACATTAATAATGCACCAGCGCAAGAATATCGCAAAACAAATTCACGTTGAAGAGTGTCGCAATGACAAGCCGTCTTGCCAACATAGGACCAAGAGACTCTATGGCGAATATCAAGCAACCACTCGCCAACAAAACTCGTGCTGCACTGCAACGAATTTTCCCATACAAATTTGTCAGGGCCGCATCGTTTCATTTTTTGTTCTTGATATTTGCGTCAGGCATTTCAATAGTGCCGGCGACTACGGCGCAAGCAGGCATGTTGAGCGACGAACAACGACAGCAACATGTCAGTGACAATCTCAACAGCTCCGAGCTGAACCTGATTCTCGGCGAACCCGACGCCCGCCTGCCGGTCTGGCCGATATACAGGCAATCCGTCGCCATTTCCAGCGTTGAGCAGTACATAAAACCGGAGCTCGCCCCGGGCACCCAGGGTAAGCCGCAGCTGTATGCGTGGCTGTTCGAGTCCATGGATGTCGAACCCGTGCGAGGCTATTCCGGTAAACCAATCAATATTCTGATTACTCTTTCTACCAGCGGCCGGTTTATCGACGTTCGCTTAATCAAACACTACGAACCCATCTTTCAGTCTGACTCCGCAACACAAGAGCTTATTGATTTCGCCAAGCAATATGACGAGCTCACCATTAACCACGACATTCAGATATTCAGCTCAACCAGCAAACCGAGTCGTGACGAAATCACGGCCAATCTTCACGGAGTTCTGCGCGGCACCGTCTCCGCGGTTGCCATTGGTCAAAGCATAATGTCGGCTGCGGTACGAGTCATCGACGCGCGACTCAATGACCCCAATTCAAAAGTCGAGCGTCGGGTTCAGTCTGGCCGAAACGAGCGCTATCAGCGTCAGGGATGGAGTCCACTGGTCGATAGCGGCCTCATCCAGCATATCGAGCTGACAAACCGCGAGGTGGAAAACGCGTTCAAAAAAACAACCGCGGTCCGACGCGACGCCACTGCCGTTCTGCGGCCCGGCGGTCTGACGGTTAACGCCTGGTTAACACCCATCGGGCTGCCTCAGGCCGGGCGAAATATTCTGAGCGCGGCAGGATGGGAGCAGGTTCGCTCAGCGCGTAACGCCGGTTCGCAGGTTTTTCTGGCGATGGACAATAGTCGCTATCCATTGGTTGCCGAGCTGCCGGCTGACGCCAATCAGGTTACGAAGCTATCGATTCGACAGGGTGGCCGCGACTTTACATTGCTACCCATCCTGTCGGATTATCGACTTCGTTTAAGTGGCCGGGGGTCGGGTGTCAGCGCCGATGCCGTGCCTCGCTTGTTTCAAACCCAGCCCGGAACCGGGTTTGATATCTCTAGCGATTTTGAAGTAATCATCGAGCCAGTGCGGCGGCTTGATGGCCCAATTTCGGTTGCATTTGAGCACGCCTTTGCCATTCCCGGCCTTGCGTTATTGGCACCGGTACTCGAAACACCACAATGGGTCAAAGTGTGGCAGCAGCGGTCAACCGAAATCGCAATTTTGGTTATTGGACTTGTTGTTCTCGCCTTTGTGCTGCCAATGCAGGGCCGATTGGTTCGTCTGAATGGAGGATTACCCGTATTTCGATATGCGTATCTCATATTTACACTGGGTTTTATCGGCTGGTACGGCCAGGGTCAGCTAACTATCGTAAACATAACGTCCCTGCTCGAGGCAATCGCTTCCGGGCAGAACGCGGATTTTTTACTCGCAGACCCAATGGCCGTTATTTTGTGGGGCTTCGTACTTGTGACGCTGTTTATCTGGGGGCGCGGCACCTTCTGTGGCTGGTTGTGTCCGTTCGGTGCGTTTCAGGAGCTAATCAGTAAACTCGCCAACAAACTGGGCTTGCACCAGAAGACGCTGAGCGTCAATACCGACATGATGCTCAAGCGTGCCAAGTACGTGATATTGGCGGTTATTCTGATCACCGTATTTATTTCGAGCTCCTGGACAGCGCGCTTTGTCGAAATTGAACCGTTCAAGACAGCGATCAGCATGACGTTTCAGCGATCCTGGCCGTACGTATTATGGGCGCTCGCCTGCCTGGCACTGAGCCTCGTCGTCTATCGGGGTTATTGTCGATACCTTTGCCCACTCGGCGCATGCCTTGCCGTTCTCGGTCGCATCCGTTTGTTCGCGTGGATTCCACGCCGGAATGAATGCGGCACCCCCTGCCAGACCTGTCGATACCGATGTGGCTACCAGGCAATTGCGCCGTCGGGTAAGGTCGACTACACCGAGTGCTTTCAATGTCTGGATTGCGTATCCATTCACCAGAATGATCACCAGTGTCTCCCGCTGATTCTTGAACGCAAAGGAAAAAAGCGGCCTCCTATCATCAATATTCTCCCGGCATAGTGATGCAGCAATCCGATCGAAATAGTGTTTTTGTGACGCCTCACCACACCAGACGCCGGCGCTGGCTACAGCTCACGCTCGGCGCGGCTGCGGCGATCGCCTCGCCATTGCACGCAGTGGCCTTACCAGCGATTTGGGAGCAACGAATATTTCAAGGCTTCGGAACAACCCTCTGGCTAAGGGCCGCCCATTCAGATCGGGCCCGACTAAACCGCGCACTCGACGATGCAGTCCGGCGCATTGGGCAGATCCACTCGACAATGAACCTTTTCGATCCGGACAGCGCAGTCAGTCGGCTCAATCGCGAAGGGCTCTTACCTGATCCACCACCCGACCTGGTGCACCTGCTACGGCTTGCTATGCACTTATCTGCCCGTAGTGGTGGTGCGTTTGATGTAACGATACAACCCGTATGGCAATGCTGGGAGCAGGCACGCCGTGCTGCTGGCCTGCCCGACCCTGCCAACATCAGACGCGCCGTCGGATTGGTCGGCTGGCGTGGGGTTTATGTCTCTCCGAAACTAATCACGTTCCGGCAAGCCGGCATGGGCATTACGTTCAACGGTATTGCTCAAGGCTACGCGGCTGAATGTGCTCGAGATATTTTGGATTTGGCCGGCGTTCGCATGGCGTTACTCGATACCGGAGAGTGGGGTACGGTCGGCAAACCCGACAGCGCCCCTGGATGGAATCTGGGTATCGAACATCCGCGCGACGCTGACGCCTTTCTGGCTCGACTGGCAACGGATGGAAGATTCATTGCGACATCGTCGGACGTTCACTACCGATTTACGTCAGATGGCCGGGAACATCACATATTAGATCCGAAAACCGGACGATCCCCATCCGGCACCGCCGCGGTTGTCACCGTTCATTCATCCGGTGCGGTGGCCGACGCCCTGACAAAAGTCTTATTTATGTTACCCACTGAGCAAGCGCTAACAATGGCGCGACGCTGGAACGCCGATGCACTCATTGTCGAAAAATCCGGACACTGGCACGCTACGGCCGGGCTCCATCTACTGCCAGGTTGAAAGGCGAGTTTCAAGGCCGTCGTTCGAATCGTTCAAATTCGCCATCCCGAATCTTACTAGCCATCAAACGGGTACTGCCAATCCGGTCAACTGATGAGTGCAGCCGCTTAACTGGCTAACAATCCGAAGCCGACCGATTCAGATATTAACAACGCGATGCCAGGCAGTATCTGCCGGTGCGGAACCCATCCTCGAATTCGGACGGCCATTCACCATTGAGGCGGCCTACGAAATGGCGTATATCCCGCAAGCCGCGATGGCAACTATGAATTTCTTCGCTGACGTGAAGGCCGATTCATGTGTCTGGTTGGACCGACCCAGTTTCAAAAAATGGCACAGAGCGCAGTTGCAGCCATGCTTGGGATGAAACCAGAGCAGGTCTCAGTGCGCACTACTGTTCTTGTTGGCAGTTTTGGTCGCCGGGTGGAAATTGACTTCGTCAGGCTGCGTCGCCTGCCACTGAGCCTGGCCTGATTGTTGCGGCCATGCACTTCGTAGAAAAAAGAAGGCCTGCCTGACCGGCTGGGCTCCGGATTATCAGTTAAACGGTCAGCTACGCTTGTTATTGGCAGATGCTGGTAATACGACAATATCGATCCAGATGCCGGTTCTGATGGTACCGCCAAACTTCGTGATTATCTGCCAGTGTTCCCCGTCGACGGTGAGCGCATCGCTTTAGCCACAGCGTGGCTAAAGGCGCAGTACGGATGACGTGTTTCGCATTCACATTCCCGTGCCTGATGTCTTTGGATCTCACGACTGAGAGCCCATCAAACATGGTGCCGATGAACGCCTCAAACAAATCAATCGGGTCAAAGGTTCAGGCCAGGCTATTGGCCAGGAGGCCGGTCATTTTTTATGAAGGCAAAGAAGCAGAGCTAGTCAATATTATGGTCAACTTTCTAAAAGCCGATTTTACCGACCGCTGATGCGCTGCACAATAGGCTAAGTCCAGATCGGCCCTTGTTAAAATCCCTCACTAAGACTCGTAAAAATAAAAAAACTTGTTCGTCTGGCCACATGAATCACCCACCTGAGAATTCTGATCGGCGAATAATTAACAGGAAAACGGCGCGATCAAACCATTGGACCAGGCTCCCAATAGCGGCCCAATTGCGCTTTATCATATTGCCTACTCAGGGAAATTGAGATAGTGTTCCGCTATGCCCAGACGCTGAACTGGCGCTTGTGGCAGACCCGCAGTGCGACAACACGACCGAAAAACCAAAAGCAAGGAGCATCCAATGAAGTGGCAAACACCCCAGGCAACCGAATTTCGCTTCGGATTTGAAATCACGATGTACATTGCATCGCGGTAAAGCAAAGCTTTGTTGAAAAGAAAAGCGGCTTTTGCCGCTTTTTTTTCAAATCTGGCTGGCCAATGCCAACCCAACCTCGGTTCATAGCCAAACCGAAACGAAACATTTGCGGAGGTAGAACTTGAAGATTCGTGTGCTAGGTTCAGCCGCTGGCGGGGGCTTCCCGCAATGGAACTGCAACTGCGCGATGTGCCGCGGTGTGCGCACTGGCTCGATGCGCGCACGAGTGCGGACACAGTCTTCAATTGCCGTGAGCTCCGATGGCCTCGATTGGATCTTGTTCAATGCGTCGCCAGACATCCTGACCCAGATTCAACAGTTCCCTGCCCTGCAACCGGCCAGATCGCTGCGCGACACCGGTATCGCCTCGGTCGCGCTGATGGATGCACAAATCGATCACTCGACAGGCTTATATATGCTCAGAGAGCATCACCGTCCGCTTGAACTGTGGTGTACCCAGGCCGTGCGTGAAGATCTCACTGCCGGCAACCCGTTGCTTCACCTACTCGAACACTACTGCGGCATCAACTGGCACGAACTAAGAATCGACACAACCGGCGACGGCGCGCCGATTACCGGTGCGCCGTCCGTATCGTTCAAACCCTTGGCGCTGACCAGCAATGCACCGCCCTACTCACCGCATAGGGACAACCCGGTACCCGGCGATACCATCGGCATGCTGATGCACGATACCACGAGCGACGCCCGGGTCTTTTATGCGCCCGGGCTCGGACAAATGGAAGATCATGTCTGGCGTGCAATGCAGCAATCGGATTGTGTACTGATTGATGGCACGATGTGGACAGACGATGAAATGATTCGCGTCGGGGCGTCCGGCAAAACGGCGGCCTCAATGGGACATCTGGCCCAAAGCGGCCCGGGTGGAATGATCGAATGGCTGGATAAGCTTCCGAGCTCCACCAGAAAAATACTAATCCACATTAACAACACAAATCCAATCCTCGACGAGGACAGCCCGCAGCGATCAGAGCTCGCCGAACACGGCATCGAAGTTGCGTACGATGGTATGAGTATCGAGTACTAAGGACGATGACAACAGCAACTACAACGCAACCTGCCCAACCCTGGTCGAACAGCGAGTTCGAGGCAAAACTGCGAGAAGGTGGGCAGTCCTATCACATTCACCATCCGTTCAACGTCATGCTCAATTCCGGAAGGGCCAGCCCAGAGCAAATTCGCGGTTGGGCAGCCAATCGTTTCTATTATCAGGTGGCGATCCCCATCAAAGATGCGGCGGTTCTTTCCAACTGTGACGACCGCCTGGTTCGACGCGAATGGATACAACGAATTCTCGATCACGACGGATACGAACTGAATGGCGTCAAAGATGACGGCGGTATTGAAGCCTGGATACAGTTGGGCGTCGCTGTTGGCCTTAGCCGCGAAGAACTCACCGATTTGCGCCATGTCTGCCCCGGGGTACGTTTTGCTGTTGATGCGTATGTGAATTTTGCCCGCCAACGACCATGGCAGGAGGCGGTATGCGCATCGCTAACCGAGCTGTTTGCACCAGCCATCCACAAAGAACGCCTGGCAACATGGCCACAGCACTACCCTTGGATCGAACCTGAAGGATTACAGTATTTTCGCAACCGAGTCAGTCAGGCGCGCCGCGATGTCGAGCACGGACTGGCAGTAACCCTTCAGTATTTCGATACCCGTGCGCGGCAGGAACGCGCGCTCAATATTCTGAAGTTCAAGCTGGATATTCTCTGGCAAATGAACGATGCGATGGGGATCAAATATGGAATCAATGACTGAAGCCGCCGACGATGGGCCAACAATCAGCGAGCAGATGACGCCATCGATTGCCCGCTATTTTCGGATGCAGTTTGAGTCGGCTCAGGACAGTTGGGTATTACTGTTCCCTGAGGGAATGATAAAACTCAATCAGAGCGCGGCCCAAATTCTGCAACGTTGCGACGGTAAGCGGGATGTAGCAGCAATTGTTAGCGACCTGGAGACAACGTTTAACGAATCCGGACTTACACACGACGTTAAAAGCTTCCTGCAAATCGCCCACAAACAGGGCTGGGTACAACTCGGGTGAATTCATGAACAAATCCACAGCCGCCGCCATGGCACATCCTGCAGAATCAACGCCAGTTAATCCGCAGCAAGCCGGCCCACCTCTGTGGTTGCTGGCAGAGCTGACCTATCGCTGTCCATTGCACTGTGTGTTTTGCTACAACCCGGTAGATTTCGCCAATCAACCCACGGAATTGAGTACTGACCACTGGGTTCGGGTTTTGAACGAGGCACGTGCGCTTGGCAGCGTGCAGTGCGGCTTTTCTGGTGGCGAACCGCTGCTACGTGACGATCTCGGAACTCTAGTCGGTGAAGCCAACCAACTTGGGTTCTATACCAATCTGATTACATCCGGTGTTGGTCTCACTGCCGGGCGCGCTCGCGAACTCAAGGATGCAGGCCTGGCCCATGTGCAATTATCTTTTCAAGATTCCACCCGTGAACTGAATGACTTTCTGTCGCATACGCGAACCTTTGATCTAAAACGCCGAGTCGCTGCGACCATCAAAGATCATGACTGGCCGATGGTCCTGAACTGTGTCGTTCACCGACTGAATATTGACTTCATCGATAAGATCATTGAGCTGGCTCTCGAACTCGGTGCCGAGTATCTCGAGTTGGCCAACGTACAGTATTACTCTTGGGCGTTTGAGAACCGCGCTCAACTTCTGCCATCACGTGAACAGCTCGAAAAAGCTGAAACCATCACCCAACGTTATCGCGACAAGTACGGGGATCGAATACGAATATTTTTTGTGGTCCCCGATTACTATGAAACCAGACCCAAGAAATGTATGAACGGGTGGGGTAATGTTTTCTTGACGATTTCTCCTGACGGCACTGCATTGCCCTGTCATACAGCACGAATGCTGCCCGGGATGGATTTTCCGAATGTGGTCACACAGTCAGTGCAGCAGATTTGGTATGAATCTGAAGCATTCAATCGATATCGAGGCACCGACTGGATGCGCGATCCCTGCCGGACATGCCCCGAGAAAGAGAACGACCTGGGTGGATGCCGATGCCAGGCATTCATGCTCACCGGAGACCCCGCTGCGGCAGATCCGGTGTGTGATAAGTCTGTTAGCCATTCGGTCATCGTGGATGCAGTAACACAGGCGCAGCAGCCACGTCTGCCACCTGGTGAGCAGCCACTAATCTTTCGCGACCCCAAGACCTCACGTGAATTGGCAGCCAGGCAGCAACCACATTCCGTCGATGGTTAGATCGAAGGCTGTGTTATAAATCGAACTGACCACCAGCAACAGACAAAGAGAATTTGTAAGCGAATTTGCCAATGCAGCGATACCGCTTTATATCGGCCCTGACCATCTTGGTCCTCGGCCTCAGCCAGACGATTGCGCACAGCGCTCAGATTGACATTCCCATTCTGTACGTTAAGCAGCAAATCGAACGTCCGCCGGTTCGGTCCGATCTGGTCTCATGGCCGGCCGATGAGGGCGAGCAAGGTAGCAAACTCGGCATTGCCGACAGCAACACAACGGGCAAGTTCCTTGGCCACCGTTACCATTTCGAGACAATGGATTTCGCGGTCGGGGCCGATATCCTCGGCGCTATGAAGCAACGACTGGCTGACGGCAGCAAGATTGTCGTGATCAATGCCCCTGCTGACATCTTAAATGCAATAGCTGACCTGCCAGCGGCGCGGGACGATCTCATCTTCAATGCCGGCAGCGCCAGTGATGCGTTACGCGATGCTCAATGCCGCCCCAACCTTCTGCACACCCTGCCCTCACGTGCCATGTTGGCAGATGCACTGATGCAATTTCTAGCGGCAAAAAAATGGCGCGACATTTTCCTGGTGGAAGGAAACCGCCCTGGTGACACCGCATTCGCCAACGCGTTGCGACGTTCCGCCAAAAAATTCCAGTTGACAATCAAACATGAAAAAAAATGGCTGCTTGACGTAGATATCCGGCGTAACGCTGCACGAGAAGTGCCGGTATTCACCCAGGCTCGAGCCTATGACGTGGTCGTTGTCGCCGACGAAGATCATGACTTCGGTCAATACCTGATGTACAACACCTGGCTCCCCAGGCCCGTTGCAGGCAATGCCGGAGTTCAGCCAGTTGCGTGGCATCGGGCAGTAGAGCAATGGGGTGCGGCCCAGCTTCAATCACGTTTCAGTAAGGCTGCCAACCGGGCGATGACTTCGATCGACTATGCCGCCTGGGCGGCGGTGCGATCGGTTGCGGAAGCCGTAACCCGCACTAAATCCAGTGATACGGCGGCGATTCGTTCCTACCTGTTTTCGGATGAGTTTTCTCTGGCTGGATTCAAAGGCAGCAGGTTGACTTATCGGCGCTGGAATGGCCAGTTACGCCAGCCAATTCCGCTAGCCCACCCCGATGCGATTGTCGCCGCGGCCCCAATCGAAGGCTTTCTGCACCGGCAAACCGAACTCGACACATTGGGCCTGGATCAGCCCGAATCCAAATGCAAGGAGATGAACTAAAATGTCGAATCTTTCAAGATCAGTGATAACGTTTGCAGCAGCGCTGAGTATTGTCTCGGCCCCGGCCCATGCAGACTGGGTCTACGTCTCCAACGAGAAAGACGATTCTATTTCAGTAATCGATACTGAATCTTATGAAGTCATTAAAACGATTCCCGTGGGTGAACGTCCGCGCGGTGTCATTCTGTCGAAAGACTTCAAGCGTTTATATGTCTGCGCATCTGATTCCAACGTTGTTCACGTCATCGAGGTTGCAACAGGCAAAATTCTCCACGATCTGCCCTCCGGCGACGATCCCGAAAAATTTGCGATGCATCCCAACGATCGGCATTTGTACATCGCCAATGAAGATGATGCACTCGCTACCGTTGTTGACACTGAGACCCGACAAGTCATCGCACAAATTGAGGTCGGTGTGGAACCCGAGGGCATGGCCGTCAGCCACGACGGCAAATGGGCCATTGTGACCTCTGAGACAACCAATATGGCCCACTGGATCGACACGATGAGTCGGACAATCGTCGACAATACTCTGGTGGATCAGCGACCACGTGAAGCAGTATTCGCGCCCGACGACACCGAATTGTGGGTCTCGTCAGAAATTGGTGGCACCGTCTCGATCATCGACACCGGCACCAGGACAATCAAACATACCGTCGAATTTTCGATTCCTGGCGTCACAAAAGATCGAATTCAACCAGTCGGCATTGCGATGACGCGCGACGGCAAGTACGCGTTCGTCGCCTTGGGTCCCGCAAACCATGTTGCCGTCGTCGATCGCAAAACACGCCAGGTAGAAAAATACATACTGGTCGGTCGCCGGGTCTGGCACCTGGCGCTGACCCCGACCGATGACCACCTTTTCACAACCAACGGCGAGTCCGGGGATGTAACTGTCATCGATGTCTCGTCACTAAAGGCGATCAAGTCGATCAAGGTGGGCCGGTTTCCCTGGGGCGCTACGGTGCTGCCCAAAGAACACATACCAAAGTAGACAACATTTTGAATTCGGACACCCCGGTCAAGAATCCAGCGCTCGAACTGCGTTCACTGTCATGGTCATACGCCGGCAAACGGGCACTCGACAACGTAAACCTCACGATTGCCGCCGGTGAAACGGTAATTCTTCTCGGGCCCAATGGCGCGGGAAAAACTACGCTGTTCTCGCTGATCAGTGGTCTTTTTTCACCGCGCGAAGGCTCGATATCAATTGCCGGCCGGGACGCAGTCAAAAATGGTGCCAGCGCACTCGCTCCGCTTGGCATTGTGTTTCAGGCACAAACCCTGGATCTGGATTTGTCAGTGGGTCAGAACTTGCGCTACTACTGCGCATTGCGTGGCATTGAGCGAAGCCAATCGAACGAACGAATTGCTACCGAGCTGGCACGCTTCGATATGAGTGACCGGATTAACGATAAGGTGCGATCGCTGAACGGCGGGCACCGCCGTCGCGTCGAAATTGCCCGGGCTATGCTGCACAATCCGCAAATTCTCTTACTCGATGAGCCTACCGTAGGATTGGATATTCCGACGCGCAAAGCTCTTATAGCTGACTTACATGGGCGCGCCGAACAAGATGGCACCGCGTTACTGTGGGCAACTCACCTTATCGACGAACCGATTGAAACTGACCGCGTCATTGTGTTGCATCAGGGGCAAATAATAGGGGATGGAACGCCTGGCCAACTCAGAACCCATACCGGGACTGACAGTCTTGCCGAAGCATTTGCCGCGCTGACCGAAAAAAAGGGCGACCGTTGAATACCCAACATGCGATCCGAGCCTTGGGCGGAATCGTCTGGCGCGAACTACTTCGCTTTCTCAATCAGCGCGAGCGCTTCTTTGCTGCCCTCGTCAGACCCCTTGTCTGGCTAATCGTTTTTGCGGCCGGATTTCGTGCCGCGCTTGGTCTTTCAATCATCGCGCCCTACGAAACCTACATTACCTACGAAATTTACATCGTTCCAGGCCTGGTCGGCATGGTGCAATTATTCAATGGCATGCAATCGTCGCTTTCAATGGTCTATGACCAGGAAATGGGCTCAATGCGCGTACTGTTAACAACCCCGCTGCCGCGATGGTATCTGCTGCTCTGTAAGCTTGGCGCCGGCATCGCGGTATCTGTTGTTCAGGTCTACGCGTTTCTTATTATCGCAATTCTTTTCGGAATAGATATTCCGATAATGGGTCTGTTCTGGCTACCCCCGGCGCTGCTTCTGTCCGGGCTAATGCTCGGGGCACTTGGTTTGCTGCTTTCATCAGTCATTCGCCAACTTGAAAACTTCGCCGGCGTTATGAACTTTGTTATCTTCCCGCTCTTTTTTCTCTCCACCGCGCTGTATCCTGTCTGGAAAATGCAGGAATCCAGTGCGCTGCTGGCGGCTATTTGCGAATGGAATCCCTTCAGTCACGCGATCGAATTAATACGATTTGCGATGTATGGTCAAATGAACTGGCTGGCACTGGTGGTCACAGTACTCACCGGCCTGGCATTCTTTTTTGCAGCAACGATAGCCTACGATCCGGCGAGTAAATTCCGCGCCAGAAGAATGCCCTCCTGAGACAGATAGCAACCCCACGGCCTACGGAAAACGCTCTTCGATAGCAGCAATTTCGGTGGCGATCCATTGATCAGTTCTTTCTTCACGTGGGCAGTCCAGTTTGTACTCCCCGCGGATAGTCGCAGGGCGTGCCGATAGCATAATAATTCGATCAGCCAGTTCGAAGGCCTCGTGCATATTGTGAGTCACCATGACTACGGCAGTGGGCCGGGATTGCCAAACGCTCACCAGCGAAGCTCGGAGCCGCCTCGCCGTGCTTTCATCCAGTGATACGAATGGTTCATCAAGAATGAGTAATGACGGGGAAAACGCGTAGGCGCGAGCGATTGCAACCCGGCGCGCCAGGCCCAGCGACAGCTCTCGCGGGTACAAACGCCGCACGTCCTGCAAGCCGAGAGGTTCGAACAATGAATCCAGATCCTGGGACCGTTCCTCTTTAGGTAAAACCAACCGGACGTTCTGCTCTACTGTTCGCCACGGAAGCAGGCGAGGCTCTTGAAAAACAGCTGAAATACGAGAAAACCCGTCCGGCTTATCAATGGCTCCGGAGAAGTCATTGTCAAGCCCAAGCAAAATTCTCAGTGTAGTTGTCTTGCCGCATCCAGAAGGCCCAACCAGACATACGAACTCAGTCGTTTCAACGTCGAACTTCAGGTTTTGGATCGCGAAAAGCTCGCCACCATCAACCGACTTAAAGCGCTTCTCATCGATAGAAATGCTAATCATGAGATGCGCGCCACCGCGTACTGGATCGCTCGAAAGGCTGAAGTATGAAAACTTCAACGGCCAGCATAATGGTTACAAAGGCCAACGTGTAACCCAGAATAGCGGCGACGTTAAACATCTGAAAATACAAATGGATCTGAAAACCGACTCCATTAGAGCGACCGAGCAACTCCACCACCAGAACGATCTTCCAGATCAGCGCAATGCCCGACCGGGTCGCGACGGCCAGATACGGCTGCATCTGAGGCAGTATTACATTTAGCGCCGTTTCTACACGGCTGAATTGAAATACTCTCGCGACTTCGCGATAGGCCGGGTCTAACGCTTTTGCCCCCTCTCGAATCGTCACAACGACATTCGGCACTTTATTCATCGCAACGGCACCGATCGCTGCCACTTCGTTCAGACCAATCCAGACGTAAGCCAGAATGATGAGTACAAGTGCGGGGATGTTAAGTAGCAGAACCACCCAGGGATCAAAAAAACGATCCGCTGACCGGGATGTACCCAAAAAAAGGCCAATTGCCGACCCAATCAGCATCGCAATGACAAACGCGGCAGCAACCCGCCACAGCGTCATACCAAGGTGATACAACATCTCACCGGATCGAAGATCGGCCAGGACAAAACTCAGAACAGCACTTGGTGGCGGCAACAGCAGCGGGTCGGACACCAAACTCAGCATTTGCCAGAAAATCAACAACGCAGCGATTGACGCGATCATCGTTCTCGCCCTGGCTCCCGAACCAGGCCGTTTTTTGGAATCTGTCACGGGCGTCCGGTTTGTTTTTTGCCTGGCACATTTTGCCAATAAGTTCCTGGCGCCATTTCACTAGCGTCGCCAACCAACTGCCGGCCGCCAATCTTCGCCAGGCGTCGAAACACCAGCGCTGCATCGTCGGCCTCGGCAGAGGGAGTGCGCGCTGGAATACCCTGCCGAAATCGGTCACGCAGGATCAGCGTCGTCTTTTCATCATCGCGTATTAGCCCCACTTTTCGAAGCCGCAGCCATTCATCGTCCGATCGCTTCAGCAGCATTTTTGCCTGATACGACGCCCGTACGAACCCCTCAACCGCTTCTGGGTTCGCCTGTGCCCAGGCTTCACTGAAAACATAGCCAATCGCCGACACCGGGCCGCTAGCCCCAAACGACTTCACCGCGTCTTGAACCGCGCCTATCGATCTGAAGCCCGAGGCTTCCAGTCGGGCACTGTAATGCCAGTAATTCAAAACGGCATCCACCTCACCGCGCCTGGCCTTCTGCGCCAGCAGCGGTGGCGCGCCGTAGATGATTTCATTGTCGCCCGCTAAGTCTTTGCCCAATATGTCGGTGGCGTAAGCTTGCACAATCAGCCAGTTCTTATCCAGCTTACCACCGGCAACACCAATACGCAGGCCAGTGGCATCACGAAGCCCGGTGATGGGGGAATCTGCGGCGACCATCAGCGAGCCGACTGCGGTGGAGTATGGAACAAAAACGAAATCACGACCCGCGTCACGCTGGCGCGAGACGAATAACCAGTCTGACACAATCACATCGGCACCACCGGCCAACAACGCAACGACGGTTGCATCAGAACTCGCATAGGGAATGACTTTTAAATCGATCTGATGAGAGCGATCTAAGCCATGATGCAACAACGTGGCGAGCTCCCAGTTGACAGTACCGAACTTAAGAACGGCCACACGCACTGGCTGCCGGGCCGCTACATCAGATGTTGTCCAGAGCGATAAAAATATTGCCGCCAATACAGCGATTAACATAGATCTCAACACAGAGCCCTCCTGGACCGCGCAGCCTGATCGTCACTTATCAAGCATTGTATTTCTCGGAATCAGCTACGGCAACTTGGTGGTCCGAGTGATCACATTGCATTGCCTGCACACATAAGCCACCGTTCCAATGTTTTCAGCATGATGGTATCGTTCCTATTTGATTCGCAATTCTCAGGTGCGCACAGTCAATGAGACAGATTCTTCGCGGGTTTCTGGTCGCCGCGCTTGCGTTTATTTTAAACCCAGCCAGTGGCATCAGCGCGTCGCTCGACCTTCAACCGATAGATCAGGGATCGTGGACTGAAGCATACGCGGCGCATCTGGCCGCGCGTGCGGGTTTTGGGGCCAGTAGACACGAAATTGCCGAGCTGGCGACGCTAACGCCAGACATTGCCGTCAAGCGCTTCATCGACGGGTCGCTGCCACCTCGAAATCCTGCTGTTGAATTTGAACATTCCGGTGTCTTTGACAAGGGGCTTGATCCGTTTCCACCGAGTCGACCAGCCACCACGGCATTGGCAAAACGTCAGGGGCATGCAATTGGCGTTGCAGTGAAATCCGATGGCAACAGACCTTTGCAGCCGGTAGTCAACAAGTTCTTCTACTGGTTGCGAGCCAGCCGCCTGGAAACCGACCGGGTAGCCTACTGGTGGGCGAACCGCATGCTGAACACTGGCGACCCGCTACGTGAGAAACTGGCGCTGTTCTGGCACGGTCATTTTGCAACTAATGAAGATAAGGTTCGTGATTATCGCAAGATGCTTGGCCAACTTCGACTCTTTCAGGAGGCAGGAAGGGGTAGCTTCAAAGAGCTTTTAATCCAGGTATCACAAGACCCGGCGATGTTGGTTTTTCTGGATGCGGGCATCAACACAAAAGACTCGCCAAACGAAAATTTTGCCCGTGAGATTCTTGAACTTTTCACCATGGGCGTGGGCCACTACTCTGAAGACGATGTCAGGAACGCGGCCAGAGCCTTCACCGGTTGGAACTTCAAAGGTTTGAGTTTTCATGTCGTCACGCGTGATCAGGACAAGGAATCGAAGCGCTTCCTTAATCATGAAGGCAACTTTGATGGTATGCAAATCATCGAGTTGATCATGCGCCAGCCAGTGACTGCTGAGTTCATCGCTGGCAAACTGTATCGTTACTTTGTCAATGAAGAGCTGACTCCCTCTGGCCAGCAGCAATTGGGGAAGTTGTTACGAAAACTCGACTTCGACATCAGTCGATTTCTGGAAAAACTCTTCCTTTCTCGCCACTTCTACGCGTCACGAAACATCGGCTCACGTATTAAAGGCCCGGTTGAACTAGTCATCTCCACGTATCGTCACCTCGGACTCGATGCGGTACCCGGTGTACCCGACTTCAATGTCGTAACCCAGGCACTGGGCCAGCGCCTAATGCACCCACCAACCGTGGCTGGGTGGTCACATGGCCGTAGCTGGATCACACCGAGTTTACTGTTCGAGCGTAGCAACTTCGCGCTCGACGTGTTGTTCCCTGATATCGGTTTCGTACCATTTGACCGCTTCCCGAACTACCCCAATGCAGAGATTGTCAATGTTCAAGACCGTCTTCGACAGGGCATGAGCATTTCGCAGGCGACCAAACCAACTGGTGTAGATAGCGGCATGATGTCGGCCTCGAGTCTGACGGCCGACCGCAACGAAGACTTCAACACCCGACTCGGCACAATGCGTGGCTGGCAAATGGCATTGGAACGCGTCAAACCAATCGACCGCCATACCCCCCGCCTGGACCTGTCACGTCAAGTGATCGATGCAGGCTTGACAACGCCCCGCAGCGTCGTTGAGCATTTCGCACAGGAGTTCTTTGTCGTGCTTCCACGCACACGTGACATCGCCGAAATCACCAGATTCCTGTCGGTCGAACTCGGAACCGACGACGTTCAGTCAGCGACCTCATATCTTGAAGAGCCGTTACGCAAAATGCTGCATCGCTTATTGAGTCTGCCCGAATATCAGCTGAGCTAGGAGTCGCCTCATGGATAGAAGAAATTTCACGCGGTCTGTTGTCGGGTTGGCCGGGTTGAGCGTCTTTTCAAATCTGAGTGCGTCCACCGACAAAGACCGTCCGATTCTGGTCGTTATCGAGTTATCTGGTGGCAACGACGGGCTTAACAGTGTAGTTCCCTACACCGACGATGCTTATTACCGCCATCGGCCCACTATCGGTATCCGTCCCGACAAGCTTCTGAAGCTGGATGAACACTATGGGTTGAATCCGGGAATGCTCGGGCTGCATCGACTGTGGCAAGACAACCAACTTGCCATCATCCACGGCTGTGGATATGACAACCCATCTTATTCGCATTTCACCTCGATGGCATACTGGCAAACCGGAGTGCCACACCGGGGTGACCCGCATGGATGGATGGGACGTCTTGCTGATGCGATGTCCAGCCAGCGTCACGACGATATGTTAATCAACATTGGTGCGAGTCAATCGCTGGCGGTTAACAGCAAAGTGCATACACCCTTGGTATTCGATGACCCAAAACGATTTCGCCGGCATCAATGGATGGACGCGAGAAACGAAGCCGGTCAACAATTCACACAGCCATCAATAGCGGGTTCCGGCAACCGCACACGGGATTTTCTACGAGCAGTGAATACAAGCGCACTGGCATCGTCTGCGAAAATTCGCCAGGCTTGGCTCAGCTACCAAAGCAATGTCGACTATGGCATTGCCCCGATGGATCTACCGAAAGTCGCCGCATGCATTCATGCCGGCCTTTCTACCCAGCTATACTACGTTTCTTACCGAAACAATGCCTTCGACACCCATGTGAATCAACCGGCATTACACCAACGCTTGCTTAGCTACACCTGCGACGGAATATACGGATTCATCAAAGACTTGGAACGCATTGGTCAATCCAGACGTGTTCTTGTCATGGCCTTCTCTGAATTCGGTCGCCGCGTCACCGAAAACGCGAATCTGGGAACCGACCACGGTACAGCCAACGTAATGTTTCTTGCCGGCGCTGGCGTCAGGGGTGGCCACTATGGCCGACAGCCTAGCCTGACCAATCTGGTTGACGGTGAAAACCTGCAGCACACGATTGACTTTCGACGGGTCTACGCAACCTGCATTCAGGAATGGCTGGGAATCAGCCCAGAGCCAGTGCTGCGCGGTGATTTTTCCGTCCTGCCGATACTCGGATGAATTTTAGATATAGGCGAAATCACTACAGCAGTTGATACCTGACCAGACTATTTTGCTATGTGGTGTCGGGAGTTCGGCCCGATATTCCATTGCAAGACGTATTCCGCGGCATCGGACCCTTCTTTAACGCCGACGCCATTACCCTGGGGGTTTTCCTGGCTTTCCCCGCAGTTCGCCGTTATTACCTGGTTGCCTAATCTGATGATGAGCGGCTAAAGAAGTCACAACATTAACGGCAGTCAACCGCCTGAGTTGGTTTGAATTCGCCCGGCATCGACCGGGTGATTTCGCTTCTCTTCAAGGGTGAAGGTAAGGGTTTAAAGCAATTTACCGACTAATCGACTATTGTTCTTAAATGACTAAAATACATTCGGAAACTAGTTGGCTGATGAACCTGGGAAATCTCCGAGACTATACAGTGCCGCTGCCTCTCGTACTTACCAGTAGCTTGCTGTCTGCAGGCGCGGTGCTCGCCCAGGATTCCAGCCCACTGGATCCGAAGGCTGATGTCCAACCAACGCAGTACGAATCGCCTCTTCATGACTTTCGCGCCTTCGACCCGGATGAATCGATGCAATCCTGGGTTGAAGCCAACCGACAAGTCGGCGAAATTGGGGGCTGGCGGACTTATCTGCGCCAGGCGAATCCGCCCAAAGCTGAGAAAGCGCCAACGCCATCCAGCCAGCAACCGGTAGAAAAACCCGCATCAGCCACCGCCAACCCCACTGATCAGTCAAACCCCCAGGCGCAACAAAGTCCAGCGAGACAACCGAGTCCAGCAAAGCAACCAAGCCCGGCTATTCGCCCGGCACCGGTCCCCCCCCTCGCTGAAGGAGGCAATGGCGCGGCAGATGCCATCACTCGGCCGCTACCCGAAATTCCAACCCGCTTTAAAGTCGGACAATGCCCTCGCATTCTTACCGGTTTACGAATACCCATCGCAGAGCGTCAGATCGAACTGACAGCGCCGGCCAAGGCCTTGTTAGTGAAACTACGAAGCTGTTTCAAATCTCGGCAGTACATTATTGGCGGTCATACCGACGGCCGCGGCCCCTCGGACCAAAATCGGCAATTGTCAGAACTGCGGGCCCAGGCAGTCCTGAAATTTTTGCTCACTAATGGCACCAGCCCGGATCGGATAACCGCCAAAGGCTTTGGCGAATCGCGCCCCGTTGATACCAATCGCAGCAAAGACGGCCGCGCAAGAAACCGCCGAATCGACTTTAGTCTGCAGCCTTAGGCAATCGAGATACAACCAATGCGTGCTCCCTGGAAAACATTCTGCGTCATGCTTGTTGCGACCAGCCTTAGCGCCTGCGCGAGCTTTAGCGAAGACGGCGGTTTTGACTCCGTGCAGTCGGTGGCCAGCAAACATCTGAACAAAGAACTCAAATGGGCTAAAGACGACGAGAATCGATCAGCCATTGGGCGGCAGGTAGATGCTTTACTCGCTGAACAGCTGAGCGCTGACTCTGCAATTCAAATCGCCTTACTCAACAATCAAGGATTGCAAGCGGCCTATCAGGAACTGGGGATAGCCGAAGCAGAATTTGTCCGAGCCGGCACGATTCCCAACCCAGGGTTCTCGTTTGGCAAGTACAAGCGCGGTGACGAACGTGAGATTTCACGGGGATGGCATTTGAATCTGACCCAATTGTTGTTCATGCCACTGCACAAGACAATGGCCAATCGGCAATTTGCACAAACCCAAACCGACGTCGCTAACCAGGTAATTGCGACTGCTGCCCAAGCGCGTCTTGCGTTTTACGAAGCTGTGGCGGCAGGGCAGCGGCTTAATTACATGGAGCAGGTGAAAAAAACAGCCGACACGGGTGCAACGCTGGCCCGGCGAATGGCCAGAATTGGCAATCTGACCAAGATACAACAAGCGCGGGAACAAAGTTTCTATGCGGACGCAGTGGTCAACCTGATTCGCGCAAAACGCGACCATTTTTCTGCCCGTGAACGACTGACACGCGCCATGGGGCTTTGGGGAAAACAGCTGCAATTCACCCTCCCGGAGCGTCTTCCTGACTTACCCGAACAAGCGCAGGAACTGGAAAATGCTGAAAAACTAGCGATGTCTCAGCGCCTGGACATCAAGGGGGCACGCTTAGCAATTGAACGGCTCGCCACGAACCTGAATCTGAGCAAGGTATCGAAGTTCGTCAACGTACTTGAGTTTGGCTACGAACGTGAGACCTCGTCCGAAGAACCACGTCGGGTTGGCTACGAAATCGGTTTTGAAGTACCGTTGTTTAATTGGGCTGGCGCAAAAACGAAGCTTGCAGAATCGTTGTATATGCAAGCCATCCAAAATGCGGCAAAAATGGCGATCGATGCACGGTCTGAGGTTCGTGAAGCCTACATTGGCTATCGATCAAACTACGACATTGCCCGACTGTATCGGGACGAAATCGTACCCGCCAGAAAACGCGTCTCCGAGGAAAATCTTTACCGCTATAACGGCATGATTATCGGCGTCTTCGAATTGCTCGCTGACGCCAGATCACAAGTCAATGCGGTGGACGGTTATATCCAGGCCCTTAAAGACTTTTGGATTGCAAAAATAACTCTGGACTCCGCAATGCTGGGCAAAGCCAGCGTCAGCGCAAAGCCCTCTGATAGCGCCGGCGTTGCCTCTGCAGGTGGCGACAAGGCGCACTAAGTCATCTTGATACACACATAATGAGCAATCGATGAGTACACGCAGGAACTTTTTTCGGTCTTCGGCAGTCGCTGGCGCCGCGGTGGCAGCGGCTAGCGTCAGTAAGGTTAGCATGGCCGCCCTGCCCGACGTGGTGACACAAAATAGCCCCGCAACTGCGCAGCCATTGCAACCGCAGACTGGTCAACCTTATAACCCGGTTGCCACGCTTAACGGTTGGACATTGCCGTGGCGTATGAAAAACGGCATCAAAGAATTTCACCTGGTTGCTGAACCGGTTGTCCGGGAAATGGCACCGGGTTTTAACGCCCACTTATGGGGCTACAACGGGCAAAGCCCCGGGCCGACAATCGAAGTTGTCGAAGGTGACAAAGTTCGTATTTATGTCACGAACAAACTTCCCGAGCACACGAGTATCCACTGGCACGGTCAACGTCTCCCCAACGGCATGGACGGCGTCTCCGGTCTGAACCAACCGGCAATTAAGCCGGGCAAAACTTTTGTGTATGAGTTCGAGGCCCGGCGACCCGGTACATTTATGTACCACCCGCATGCTGACGAAATGACCCAAATGGCCATGGGCATGATGGGGTTTTGGGTTACCCACCCCAAAGGCAAGCACCCGTTAATTGACCCGGTCGACCGCGATTATTGTTTCTTGCTGAATGCCTACGATATTGACCCCGGCAGCTACACGCCCAAAATCATGACGATGCTTGATTTCAACCTCTGGTCATGGAACAGCCGGATCTTTCCCGGTATCGACCCATTAGTCGCACGCAAGAACGATAAGGTACGCATTAGAATCGGCAACCTCACGATGACTAATCACCCGATCCACCTGCACGGCGTAGAGTTCCTGGTCACCGGCACCGATGGCGGGCCCACACCAAAAACCGCCCGACAATATGAAGTCACTACCGATATTGCCGTGGGACAAATGCGGCAAATCGATTTTCTTGCAGATGAACCAGGCGACTGGGCGTTTCATTGCCACAAGAGTCACCACGCAATGAACGCAATGGGACATGATGTCCCAACCATGATTGGGGTGGACCACACAGGCATTATTGAGGGTGTACGTGGGCTGATCCCAGACTACATGGCGATGAGCGAACGCGGCATGGCCGATATGACTGAAATGCAAATGCCTATCCCGGACAACACGACGCCAATGATGACTGGAGATGGCCCCTTTGGCTCGGTCGAAATGGGCGGAATGTTCAGCATCTTGAAAGTCCGCGACGATCAAGCTGCGGGTGATTATTCGGACCCGGGTTGGTACCAGCATCCGCCTGGTACCGTCGCTTACGAATTTACAGGTCAGACTGCCGAACCAAAGCGCTCAGCTGCTCCCGGCCAGGGCACGATGAAGTTGGCAAAAAAACTTAAAAATCCAATTGAAGTTTCAGTCCGTAAACCAAAGCACTAATTAGCCGTTATATCCTTTTCAGCAAATTTCACGACAAGTAGCAGCGAAGGGAAATCAAACCTAGATGGAGTCAAAACCTTGAAGAATTTGCGCGTTTCTGGAGTTTCAGTATTCTTCGGTATTTTTTTCGTATCCTCCGCTGCCTTCACAGCCGAG
>JBAUID010000152.1:0-7660 GCA_049680625.1 Burkholderiaceae bacterium
GGACGCATGCTGGACTATACGAAGATGGCTTCGGCGGTTTTTATACCTTCGACCAAGCCGCCCAGAAGCTGCCTGGCGCGAAAGCGCCTTGATTTTGTAGCGGCGTCGGAACGGCTGGTTGTGGCCGTTTGCTGACGGCTGTCTGATCAAAATTGCTGCTTTTTGAACGGCCGCTTTCGAAGCGAGGCCAGGCCAGATCAGCCATTGTCTGTCAGGTCAGATTCCAATTTATAAATATTAGAAATATACGTATTAGACTTAGTCTCAGAGACGCAGTATCAGCCGAGGATTTTGCCAAGCTTCATCGCAACACTCATGTCGCCTTCAATTGCCAGTTTGCCACCCATGACAGCTTGCATTGCATTGACACTACCATCGAACAAACCATTGAAAGTGTCTTTGTCTGCGACCAGCGTACACGCTGTATCGTCATCCGCAGCGCGAGCACCGGTATCGTCAATAACCACACATCCCTCGTCTTTGACATTCAGTTTCACACTGCTGTCAAAGCCATCATCACCCAGCTTGGCGTTAATCGCCGTCACCATGGTGTTGATAAATTCACTCATCAATTTACTCCGGTATCTGCTGCATCCGCTTTCCCGGCGAAAGCCGGTTTGTATCAAAATTGTGACGACTCCTAACCGGAACGTCAAACAGTGCTACTCGCGCCTGTATACAAACATGGGCCGTTTCAATCGTATTTTGCCGAATAGCCAGTTTGTTTCACGAGCATTAACACTTTGTCACTAAGGGCGCATACCAAACTGGCTGACCTCCGGCCGCCGCAGTGGCTCGGCCAGGTCGGCAAATTCGCATAATAGCCGGCGGGTATCTCGCGGATCGATAATCTCTTCAACCCAAAATGTTTCAGCAGTGCGCAGCGGTGAGCGCAGCTTGTTGAGTCGGTCTTCAATTTCCTGTTGCTTGGCCTGTGGGTCATCAGCCGCATCTATATCAGCCCGATACGCCGCTTCAATACCGCCCTCCAGTGGCAACGAGCCCCACCAGGCAGACGGCCAGGCGTAACGGGTGTGGTAACGACCACTGGGCACATGGGTAGCACCGGCCACTCCAAAAGCGTTACGAATCACCACCGAACACCAGGGCACGGTGGACTGGTTAATCGCCGCCATTGCACGCACGCCGTTTCGAATAACAGCAGTCTCTTCAGCCTCAAGCCCAATCATGAACCCCGGGCAGTCCACCAGGTGAACAATAGGCAGATGAAAGGTTTGCGCAGTATCCACAAAGCGCACAATTTTCTGGCACGCCTTGGTTGTCCACGAGCCGCCGTAGTGAAACGGGTCACCAGCCATCACCGCTACCGGCAATCCGTTTAATCGGGCAAACCCGGTAATGATTGGTCGACCAAAGTACATGCCAAATTCAAAGAACGAACCCTGGTCAAACAACATGTCGATAATCGGGCGCATGCGATACACACGCCGCCGGTCTTTTGGAATCACTGAAATGAGTTTTTCGTCAGCGCGGTCAGGCGGGTCTTCGCAGGGCTGGCGATTGGCTACCGAGTGGACTGAATTTGGTAGGTAAGACAAAAATTTCCCAGCGGCTTCGAATGCCTCTTGCTCTGTATCGACGGCATGATCAACAGCACCTGATTTGGTTTGAATCTCCCAGCCGCCCAACTCTTGTTTAGTCAGGTCTTGTCCAAGCCGTTTCACCACGGGTGGTCCAGCCACAAACATGGCTGACGACTTGGTCATTACCGAGTAATGTGATGCCGCCAGCCGGGCTGCGCCCAGGCCAGCCACCGAACCCAGGCCAAGTGCAACCACGGGCACCGCGCTTAAGGCATCGGTTACCAGCTTGTAACCATCGGTTGACTGCCCGAGCCCCCCCGGCAGATTTGCCCGCCCGGTAGTTTCAATGGTCTTGACCGACCCCCCACCGCCAGAGCCTTCAATAATCCGGATGATTGGCATTTGCATCGCCACTGCCATGCGTTCGGCATTCAGATTTTTTCCCGGAATCGTTGCATCAGCAGAGCCGCCACGGACAGTGAAGTCATCACCGGACACAACCACTGGTCGCTGATTAATCGTGGCCCGGCCAAAAACATTGTTTGACGGCGTAAACGATGTGAGTTGTCCGCTGTCATCGTACTGCGCACTACCTGCGATCTCGCCAATCTCATGAAAGCTGCCGGTATCAACCAGTCCGTCAATGCGTTCACGAATTGTCAGACGTCCACCATCATGTTGCCGCTTGACCTTGTCCGGGCCACCCATTTGCCGCGCCAACTGCTGACGTTTTTTTAATTCATCCAGTTCTGCCTGCCAACTCATTGCGCCGCCGCCTCCGAAATTTACTTGCTTATTTTGATCGACAACCCGATGGGTATCCGGGTTACTTACTTTAACCAGTTGACTCAAATTCTCGCAGAGAAATTCATTCCGGTGAAACTGGTCTTATCATGCTTACATTATGACTTCTATTTACTTTATCCCGCTAAGCCCGTGCCGCCAGGCCAGCACTTGAGTACCCCCACTGTTTCTGCAGCCGTGTCGCCGGTACCAACCGACCGCAAAGGCATTGGGGCACTTAGTCTGCTGACCATCGTCTGGGGTTCGAGTTTTTTACTTATCTCGCTATCGTTGCGTGAATTCACACCAGCCGAGGTGGTCTCGGCGCGTCTTATCCTCGGTGGTCTTTTTCTGGTGGTGATGGTTTATCTCACCGGCCAGTCGATGCGCGGACTGGCACAGCACTGGAAGTGGTTGTTGGTGGTTGGCTCGCTTAATTACGCCATCCCGTTTTACTCGCTGGCCTGGGCTCAGCAAACCGTACCGAGTTCGACAACGGCCATTTTTATGTCCGGGATTCCGTTGTTTACCCTGTTGATGACCCGGATCATTCTGCGCGAAACGGTATCCACCCGGCGCTGGCTTGGCTTTGCCATCGGATTCGCCGGCCTGGTCTGGTTAACTGGTAGCGCCTCGTTGGATGGCCTGGCTGACCTGGATGACTTAAGCATGCGGCACGGGCAATTTGTACTGCTTATCGCCTGTATTTTTTTCGCTCTTGGCTCAATCATTATCCGGCGTATGCCGCGCATGCCCGCCTTGCCGGCAACAGCGGTGATGCTGGTCACCGGTGGCCTGATTCTGCTGCCCTTTGGTGGCTATGGTGCCGCTGGCAAAGCAGTCGATATTCTTGCGCAAGACTTGTCAAACCCTGGGCCGGCCGTTGGCATCCTCGCTGCGCTGGTATTTCTGGCCCTGATCCCAACCGGGTTTGGTCAATTCATGCGCACGTTTACCATCCAGAGCTACGGCCCGGTTTTCTATTCAATTGTCGGATACCTGGTGCCCATCTGGGCAACAATCCTTGGCATCTGGATACTAAACGAAACTATCTCTGTCGACGTCATCGTGGCCTTTGCCGTCATTCTTGCCGGTTTACTGCTCGCGCATGATGGTGGCTACTCCATGCAACCCCGGTCACCGGCGCCATCTCCGGAGCCAGTTGCACCGACTAAGGTGCAGCACCCATCCAAACCTGGTTAGTAATCCGGTGACGCTTCCGGTGACGCTTCATCACCCCAAACTAACTGATGGGCCATAACAAAAGGCGCCAGGCGTTCCTTGACCTGACGGGCCGTTTCCTCGCGCTGCCCTGCCCCAACCCCTGACGCGCTCACTGTTGCCATGCTGCCGTGGGTTCCGTGGGCACCAACCTGGACTGAAATTTCAAGCCCTTGCTCGGCCAGCGGCGCCAGCACCTGGGCAAATACACGCTGAGCCGCATCCCAGCGTATTTGTGGTTTGAACACTTTGCCCACACCAGTGAGGGGCATGGCATCAATCAGCACAATATCCACGGGTACCGCCGCCCGTTCTGGCGTGTGCTCGCGAACATAGGCAAGAAGATCTTCCGGGCCGGCCGCAGAACCAGGTTTGAGTTGTACATAAGCCAGTGGTAACTCACCGGCGTAAGCGTCGGGCTGACCAACCAAAGCCGCTAACGCCACATCAGGGTGTTGGTAGAGTGTTTCTTCAATGGCAGCCGGGTCGATATTGTGTCCGCCCCGAATAATCAGATCTTTTGCCCGACCTGTAATCCATAGGTAACCGTCTTCATCGAGTCGTCCAAGATCGCCGGAATTCACCCAGCCGGGCTCAACAAATGCGCCCGCGTTGTGCTCATCATTCAGATAGCCTGAAAACACACCCGGGCCAGCCATTGCCACCACCCCAATTTCATTGGGTTCACAATCGCCGACAAGTCGGCCGTCACCGTCGAGTTTGACAATGCGTACCTGGCTATACGGAACCGCATGACCCACCGAGCCCAACCGGATCGGCCGGCCCGGATAGGACAAGGTATGCACGCTGGCCGTCTCCGTCATACCGTACACCTCGATCACGGGCTTCCCGAGTAACGCATCCAGCTTTTTACCCACGGCAACCGGTATCGCCGCACCGCCACCTGAGCTGTTTTGTAAGCTGGAGATATCTGCACCGTTAACCGGAATATTCACCGCTGCCGTGAGCACGGTTGGCACGCCACCCAGCGTGGCTGGCCGATAGCGCTCAACCAGTTTCCACACGTTGGCTATGCCGTTGCCGTTGCGCCATCCCGAAGCAGACAAAACAACGGCACATCCGCCCGACGTAAACGCGGACAAGCCTTGGGTTAATGCCCCACCCACGTGAAAAAGTGGCAGGCCGAACAAGATGGTTGACCCGGCCGGGCTTGGCATCATCGTATTCATTACCCAGGCCTGGTAAACCTGGTTGCCATGGGTGTGTCTGACCAGTTTCGGCGTACCCGTGGTACCGCCAGTATGAAAATACGCCGCCACATCGGACGCCTTGATTTGCCGCCTGCTGGTTAAGCCGTCGCCCGGATAGGTGGGCAGGACTGAATCGAAGTCGACAGTACCGGGCTGGGGCTTGCCGCCAATCTGAACAACCTTCCTGAGCTTCGGCAACTGTCCGCGGATTTTTTCTACCTTGGCCCAGATGTCAGTATCCGGTAACGGGCCAAGCGCAACCAGTACCGAGGTATTGGCCGCATTTAAGATTTCAATCAGCTGGTGTGGTTCAAGCAGTGGGTTTATCGGATTGGCAATACCTGCCGCTTCGGCACCGAACAAAACGTAGAAACTCTGGGGAAGCAGGGGCAGTAAAAAACTCACCACGTCATCCGGCCCAACCCCAAGCTCGGTAAACAAATTAGCGGTTTGAGTAACCCGGCTGACTAATTGCCGGTGCGAAACAATAATAGGGTTGTCATCAGGGCTTGCATTGGGCAGGAATTGAATTGCCGGCGAATCCGGGTTTGCCGCAGCGCCAATCTGCAAGGCCTGATATGTACTTTGCGCCGCAATCCGATCAGCGTAGGGCGTTTGCTCGAATTGCTCAAGGTCATTCTGGCTAGCAAATGACGGCACTTCTTTGGTGATCAATTCATCCAGTAAAACAGGACGGCTAAATTCACTCATACTTGTCTCCGGGGCGACCGGTTATGGCCCGGTTCAGCGCCTCATTCTGCCATGTGAACCACTGAAACCCAACCGATACAATGTCCGTGTCAATCACCGGCCAATGACGCCATAAACCCCGGAGACCCAACCCCCGATGCATATCGATATGTCTACCCTGTCGCCCGCCTCTGCCTACGCCACCATGACGCAAACGATTATTCCGCGACCGGTTGCCTGGGTGCTGACCGACAGCGGTGAAAAGAATTACAACCTGGCACCGTTTTCTTACTTTAACGGCCTGACCAATGACCCGCCAATGATCTACCTGTCCATTGGCCTCAGCCCAGAAGGCGGCATTAAAGATACGCGGATCAACATAGAACGGGACAAGCATTTTGTCGTCAACATCGCACATCGCGAACTGGCTGAAACTATGACCAAGTCGTCCGCCACGATGCCATATGGTGATTCCGAAGTGGACTTGCTCGGTATAGAACTGGCCCCAATGCCCGGGTCAGATCTGCCCCGGGTGGCGGCCTGCCGTCTTGCTTACGCTTGCGAATTCGTCGAACTGCACATGATTAAATCGCAGACCATCGTCTTCGCCGAGCTGAAGCACCTGTATGTTGACGATTCGGCATGCGATAAAGACAGCAAGGGCCGGCTAAAAATTAATGCACAAACGGTTGATCCATTGGGACGTCTTGGCGGTGGTGAGTACTTCACCGCTGGGGATGTCGTGTCAATTGATCGGCCGAAATAAATCATCCACACAATAAACAAACATTTACGAGCAATCAATATGACTGACAACAGTAAGAATTCATCACGCAGTGCGCTGATTACCGGCTCTGGCAAGAACATCGGCCGGGCAATTGCGTTACAACTGGCCAGCCAGGGCTACCGAATTATCGTCAACGGGTCGAGTGACCGCGCAGCCTGCGACGCCGTTGCCGGGCAAATCACCAACGCCGGTGGGCAGGCGATCGTCGCCATGGGTAATGTCGGCGTGCGCGACGAGGCCATGGCAATTGCCGCTGCCGGCATCGAAGCCTATGGCTCGGTTGACGTGCTGGTCAACAATGCAGCGGTTCGTCCGGATTGCAAGTTCCTTGAAGTAGACGAAGAAGAATGGGAGCGGGTGATCAACATCAATTACCGCGCCGCCTTCTGGCTTGCCCGGGCCTGCCTGCCCGGCATGATCGCGAATGGCTGGGGCCGGATCATTCACTTCACCGGTATGAATGCCCAGCAAGGTTATGCGGGCAAAGCCCATGTCACGGTTTCAAAACACGCCGCATGGGGGCTGACAAAATCGCTGGCAAAAGAATTTGGCCGTCAGGGTATTACCACCAACATTATTGCGCCAGGCACGATTAAAGGCGAAGACAACGATCCGGCACATGCCAAACAGTTCGATACCCTTCTGAAGGCTAACCCGACGGGACGTCTGGGCACACCGGATGATATTGCCGGTATGGTGTCGTTGCTGGTTTCGGATGCCGGCAGCTTTGTTAACGGTCAGTTGTTGCAGGTTAATGGTGGCGTAGTCACTTGAGCCGTTTGCCAACACAGCGAATAGCCGCAAAATCTACGCACTTTATTCTGACAAAACAACGGTGAATCAGGGGTACAAATGAAAACAAAAATAACTGAAATGCTGAATATTCAGCATCCGATAATCCAGGGTGGCATGCACTACGTCGGTTTTGCCGAACTGGCTGCCGCGGTCTCGAATGCCGGAGGTCTGGGCATAATTACCGGGTTGACCCAAAAAACGCCTCAAGACCTGGCCTCAGAAATTGCCAAGTGCCGAAAACTCACCAACAAACCCTTTGGCGTGAACCTGACATTTTTACCAACCGTCAGCGCCCCGGACTACCCCGGTTATATCAGTGCCATTATCGACGGCGGTATTACCGTTGTTGAAACGGCCGGCCGCAACCCGGCGGAACACCTGCCCCGCCTCAAAGACGCCGGTATTAAAATCATTCATAAATGCACATCGGTTCGTCATTCCCTCAAGGCCGAAGCCATCGGCTGTGACGCGGTCTCGGTGGACGGTTTCGAATGTGGTGGCCACCCCGGCGAAGACGACATTCCCAACATGATCCTCTTACCCCGCGCTGCGGATGAACTGAAGATTCCGTTTGTTGCATCCGGCGGCATGGCCGACGCGCGCAGCCTCGTGGCGGCCCTGGCCATGGG
>JBAUID010000153.1:0-2782 GCA_049680625.1 Burkholderiaceae bacterium
TATCCTGGTTTGCGTCATCCTGATTCGTGCCACCCGGCTTATTGCTGTTGGCTCCGGTGTCGTCAGCACTGGTGCTGCTGGCGGCTTGCCCGCCTTCACCAGCTGCGTCGTCCGCCTGAACACCATCAGTTATCGCGCCATCCTTTTTTCCACCACGCCGGGACCGGCGTCCGCGCCCGGTTCGGCGGCGGTTAAACGCTGTCCTTAGCGCGCGCCCCTCTCCGTCAGGTGCGTCACCCGCAGCAGAGTCCGGCGGAGCAGACGTGTCGACTTCTTCGTTAGCCAAATTTACCTCTTGTCAGGTGACGGGTCGTCGCCAACGGGCTCCGACGTGGTGTTGACCTGCGGACCGTCGGCATCAACGCCTTCGAGTTCGGCCATGGTTGATTCCGGTTGAAGCAGCTCATCGCCGGCATCTACTGTGTTTTGTGCACCCGCATCGGACTGCTCGACGGTGCCTGCACAATCGGCGGATTCGGCGCTGCCGCCAATATCCGCGTCGCCAGCATTCTCTGAACTATCGCCAAGATCACCAAAATCGTTAGTGACACCATCTTCCGCCTCGTCAGCAACCGCCTGACCGGAGGGCGGCTTACTTAATTCAACCAGTTTCTGCGTCAGCATTTCGACGCTCGCATCGTTTTGAGCAAGATCATCAATGGACGGCAACTCGTTTAGCGACTTGAGCCCCAGGTCATCAAGAAATTGATTAGTGGTTCCGAACAAAGCTGGACGCCCAAGCACTTCTTTATGGCCAATAACGTCTATCCAGCCCCTGTCTTCGAGGGTCTTGACGATCTGGGCTGACACCGAAACACCTCGTATTTCTTCAATATCTCCCCGGGTGACCGGTTGCCTATACGCAACAATGGCCAGGGTCTCCATGACAGCCCTTGAGTATTTCGGTGCCTTTTCCGGGCTAAGCCGCTCTATGTACTTGGCAAATTCCGGACGGGTCTGAAAGCGCCAGCCATTGGCAACCTGAACTAATCGAATCGGGCGCTGATCCATGTCGTCAGCAAGCTCGGTCAGTGCAGCTTCAATAATTTTGGAGGTCACGTTGTCGTTTTGTTCAAACAAGCGCTTTAAGTCGCTTAACGACAGCGGCTCATCCGCACTCAGTAGTGCCGCTTCAAGAACGTGCTTTGTTTCTAAGGTTTTCATCGGTTCGGGAGTCCCCGCCGCATGTTAAAAAAGAGTGTTTTTGTCAGGGCCATTGCCCGATGTTTTGCTGTTTCTTCGGCTCAAGCTGTGGCCGAGCGCATTGGATCAGCTGGTTGAATCCATCAGGTGGTGAGTCCATTCACCGGGATACTAGTCATCATCAGGATAATTTTCGCCAGGACTTTAAGCCGCCTTCTCAAGCCGCAATCGCCGCATCCCGGCAACCGCACAACAACAACATAACCAGGCTGTGTGCACTTGTGCCGGGATTGTTGCCTGAATTTCGCCCGGCAGGGCCGGATTCACAAACACTCGGCACTTACTGCAGGCGAAAAGTAGCAACTTATGGCAATTTCCGAAAGATAAATCGGAAAATGGAAAATAGAAAACAAAAAATTGGTTGCGGGGGCAGGATTTGAACCTGCGACCTTCGGGTTATGAGCCCGACGAGCTGCCAGACTGCTCCACCCCGCGTCTGTAGGGTGCGTAGTATAACCGCGCAAGCAGCTAACGCAAGCGACCATTTGCCAGCTGCGATAAACTGATGCGGTTATTCCCCCCGGACTGGCATTTTTTCGGCCACCCATATTCGCCACCCAAATCGGGCAATCAGCCCTTGCTTTGTAGTCGAAACCTGATGAAATTTTGCTCAAACTGTGCAGCCCCGGTCACTCAGGAGGTTCCACCCGGCGACAATCGCCTGCGTTTTTGCTGCGCTGGTTGCGACACCGTTCACTATCAGAATCCAAATATGGTGGTTGGCACTGTGCCTGTCTCAGGCAATCGGGTGTTGCTGTGCAAACGGGCGATTGAACCGCGTCTTGGCTACTGGACACTGCCCGCTGGTTTTATGGAGCACAAGGAAACGCTTGCCGAGGGAGCGGCGCGCGAGACAACTGAAGAAGCCGGCATCGATTTTAAGCTTGGCGAGCTGTTTTCGGTTCTGAGTGTTCCCCATGTTGGCCAGGTACACCTTTTCTACCTTGCTGACATGCAGTCTGAGAAAATCGAGCCGGGCCCCGAAACAATCGAGGCTGCATTGTTTGAGGAAGCCGATATTCCCTGGGACAATATTGCCTTTCAGACGGTTGAAAAAACCCTGCGCTGGTATTTTCAGGACAGAGACGCCGGGAACTGGTTGGTGCACAGTGACGATATCCGCTATAACCGGCGGCCAAAATAACCCATTCCTGACATGCTCGAATGGATAGAACCCGACGAGCCCCTGCCCGACTTGCGCTCGGTTTTCAGTACGGCCGTCACCAAAGACGCTGACCTTCCCAATGGCTTGATCGCAGTCGGGCGCGATCTTAGTGCAACCCGCCTGATCGAAGCCTACAGCGCGGGTATATTTCCATGGTTTGTCGATGGGCAACCGGTGTTATGGTGGTCACCCGATCCACGCATGGTGTTGTATCTCGATGAATTCTCCATCCCGAAATCACTCGCCAAGACCGTGAGAAAAGTCACCCGTGAGCACAGCCTGGTCCTGACAATGGATCAACAGTTCAGCGCTGTCATGCTGGCATGCGCCGCGCCACGTACCGGGCAGGACGGCACCTGGATCACAGCCGACATGATCAACGCCTATATCGACTTACACGCCATGGGGCTGGCT
>JBAUID010000154.1:0-2347 GCA_049680625.1 Burkholderiaceae bacterium
CAAACACACCGTGACAAGACTCACATTTCTCTTCCCAGATATCGTTGCCGTCACTCACCGAACCCGACCCGGCGGGCAGGCCGGTAAAGTCGGCCCGCACGTCGATATCCCAGGCTTTGATCTCGTCTCCGGTGGCAGCGCGGCCGATGTTTGACCATGGTTTGTCAGTAGCCGCTGTTGCCATGTTCGACCCGCCGGCAATCAACGACAAGAGCAGGGCCGTCGTACGGAGGATCGACGGCGACAGAAAAGATTTAATCGCTTTCATTAATACACCTGTACGTTAGAGACTTCACCGGATTCGACCACTTTCCAGGACTGGATGGCGTTGTTGTGATAGATCGACCGAGTGCCTCGTACGGCCCGCAATTGATTGATCTTGGGTTGCACATGGCCGGTTTCATCAACTGCCCTTGCCTGCAATATGGCGGGCCCGCCGTCCCAGACCCAGTCGATATTGAAGCGGGTTAACGCTTTACTCAACACCGGCGCCTGCAGGCGTGCGGTTCGCCAGTTGCGCCCACCGTCAACAGAAACGTCAACTCGCTTGATCTTTCCCCTGCCCGACCAGGCAAGACCGGTAATGTTCTGGTAACCCTTGTCGAGCAACAACTGGCCACCCGACGGGCTGGTAATGACTGACTTCACTTCCTGAATTGATGTGAACTGTCGATGAATGCCGTCCGGCATCATGTCCACGTAGTGCAGCACTTCATCTTTGGTATAAAACGGTTGGTCACCGACTTCGATCCGCCGCAGGTACTTCACCCACGAAACCCCTTGCACACCCGGTACCACCAGGCGCAGTGGATATCCGTTTTCAGGGCGCAGCATTTCACCATTCATTGCCCAGGCCACCATGACGTCATCCATGGCGTTTTCCATGTTGATAGTACGGGTCATTGATGATCCATCGGCACCTTCAGCCAGCACAAAGCGGTCCTTGCCCGTCTGCGCACCACACATGTCGAGCAGGGTTGACAGTTTGACCCCGGTAAATTCACAACATGACAACATGCCATGGCTGTACTGAACCGTTGGTACAGCAACGGTAGCCCACTCCATCCCGGTATTGGCCCCACATTCAATGAAGTGAATCCCGGACGTCGCCGGCATCCGCAACAAATCATCCATGGTGAATACCCGCGCTTCTTTTACCAGGCCGTGCACCATCAGCCGGTGCTGGCTCGGGTCGATATCCCACCAACCCTGATGGTGACGCTCAAAGTGCAAACCGTTGGGCGTAATAATTCCGAAAGTACCCTGCAACGGGCAAAAACTAACCGAAGACGCTGAGACACGGGTCAGGCCGGGGCTTTCCCGACGTATTAAGCTGCGCTCCCATTTCGACGGCAGGCCATAACCGCGTGCCGCGACGGGTTGGCCCAGCCCAGTAGTATGTGGTGGCAACTTTAAAATGGCATCTTCACCTTTGGCAGCAGCCTGCGCCCGGTTTGCAATTACCTGGGTAGCGCTCATCCCGGCGCCCATTGCCAGCGCTTTGCCCATGAAGCCGCGGCGGGCCTGGCGCGCACGAGTGTTGTCAGTTTCGCTTAGAAAGTTCTCAGGCGCTGGTTGAATCCGTCCTGGAATCTGCAATTTGTTTTGCGTCATGAACTGTCTCAGTTAGGTTTATCGGAATGATTGCCGGCACTGGCAAAATGACTGGCCAGGGCGCGCGCGCCGTCGCGCTTATCACTGGCAAGCGGCGCACTGGCAATGAGGTCGGTGATTGCCATTCGGCAGATTTCTATCAGGTTGCTGTCGCTGACCTGGTAGAAGGCAAAGTTGCGGTCTTTGCGACGGGTTAATACCCCGGCGTCGTGCAGGGTTCGCAGCTGTCGTGACACGTTGGCCTGGCTGGTGCCCGTTTCAGAAACGATGTCGTTGACCGATTTTTCGCTGGCGCATATCGAGCGCAGGATACGCAAGCGGGTTGGGTCAGACAACAGGGCAAAATAACGCGAGACCAACTCGAACACCTGGTCAAGTTCTGCCGAGTCGCTCCCGTTAACACCGTCTCTGGCGTTGCTACCGGGCAGCTCACTTAGCTCACTTAGCGCGGTTACCCGGGGCTCCGGAACAGCTTGGGCACCAGCGCGCGCGATAGCGGGCCTGGATGTCGCGTTCATCGCTTCTTTGGGTTTTTCCGTGCTCATTAGCGGCTGCGGATAAGCTTTATCATTAAAGTTGTATTAGACTATATGCCGATATGCGTATATTTGCAACTTAGGGGGTTTCAATGAAAGTCCTGAAAAACAGCATGCGGACCCTGGTTTTTGCCGCGGCATCCTGCATTGCCGGATCGGTTCTTGCCGAAAATCTACCGGTGGCCGCTGACAGTACA
>JBAUID010000155.1:0-2776 GCA_049680625.1 Burkholderiaceae bacterium
CAGTTCAGCAAGCGACTCACTGGGTAAGTCACATAAAAGTAACCAGATTTCGTCGGGTGACACGATTGCATAGCGGTCGTTCGGCCGCAGCATGCTGTTCACCCGTTTGATGACTTCGATCAACACCTGCTTCGTATTGGGTTGTTGCGCCAGCGCCTGGATACGGTCAGATCGGTTTAGATGTACAACCAGCAATGCTGATCGCGATTTACTGGCCGTCTGGTGGCGGGCGTGTAAAGCTTTGACCAGATCAGGCGGCAGCAAGCGCGATGTTTGTTCAGCCATCAGATTTACAGCAGGCCGTTGGCACGGGCCATGGCGTCAGCGCCATAATAGTCTTTGATCTTCAGGCCGTGCGAGCCAGCCGGCACCGCACGCATTATCCGAATGGGTTTGCCGTCAGCCCCTTTGGGCTTTTCAAATAAGTTGCGTTCTATGGGTGTTTCGAGTGGCGTTTTGTCGATCCAGGTCAACACCAGGACTCGCGGTTCCAGCCGTCGCACCTTGTTGTGGGCCAGGACAATGGCAATTTCTTTGGTGGACAACTCAACCATCGATCCAACCGGGAAAACACCAACGGCTTGTACAAATTGTTCAACCAGGGGCTCGTGGAAAGAGCTGCCTGCCCATTCAAACAGATTGAGCAGTGCGTCATGAGGTGAAACCGGGTTGGCATAAACCCGTGGGGTGATCAGGGCAGAAAAAGTGTCAGCAATAGCTGCCATGCGGCCGTAAATACCAATTTCTGGTCCTTTCAGTCCTTTTGGATAGCCCGAACCATCCAGGCGTTCGTGGTGTTGTGCAATGCCTTGCAAGATGTCCGGCGGCAGCGGCCCGTCTTTGGACAGCGACTCTAACCCCAGGCGAACGTGTTCTTTGACCAGGGTGTATTCCTGCGGGCTTAACATGCCGGGTTTTTCCAGCAGGGCTTTTGGCAGTTTTGTCTTACCGATGTCGGCTAGTAAGCCAATCATGCCCAGGTTGCTCAGTTCGCGCTTTGGGAAACCCATGTGGCGCCCAAGTGCCACCATGTACAACGCAACCTTAACCGCATGACCATAGGTGGTGATGTCTTCGTCGCGCATGCGGGCGACCCACATCATGGCGTCTGGGTTGTCGATCATACTTTGTACAATGTCGTCGACAACTTCGCTGGCTTGTTCAAGACTTGGCAGGCGGCCCGATTTAACGTCACTGGCCAGGGTGCGCAAGGTGGCTTCACTTTTATCAAAAGCGGTTCGCGCGCGCGGCAATTCCTGCTCTACGCTGCTCTTGTCCTGGTATCGGCGCAGCTTTATATCGGGTGGTAGTGTTTTGCGTAATTCGCCAAGCCGGTCCTTGGCTTCGCTGAGCAGTTTGCCGCGGTTTTCTTTTTTACTAAACAAGCGGTCGAGCAGTGATGAAATCCGGCCAAGCAAGCTGGTGTCTTTGTAGCCTGCTTTCGGGTCGACAAGGCGCAAATAGTTTTTAAACCGCACCCGGCCGTCGCTACTGATACGGCGGTCTTTAATCGGTTTGGTTGTGCCGGTGCCAGTTTTGGTTGAAAACTTAAAAGGCTCTCGTTGCGGCCTTTCTTCGTGGATCGGCAGCTTTTTCATCTCGGCGCTGCGAATCGCATCAACCACGGACGGATCGGACATGTCCAGATCAACGAATACGAACTTGCAATGGCTTTGCAGTGACTGAAGCTCAGATTCCGCGTCGAGCAGGAAGCCCTGAATCAGGAAAGGCGTATCAAGCCAGGGCCGATCCAGCTCAGCGACAAACATCCCAATTTTCAAATTTCGGGTTGCTATCTGGTAGCGATGAATCACCGGCTGGCCGTTTTCATCGATCGGCGCTTTTGCAACAGCTGCGCCCGCCGGTTCCCCGTTGGGGCTCCTGGTCTGGCGTCGCGCAGCCGAATCGGTCGCGCGCTTGACGTCTGCTGTGTTTGTACTCATTGCACTTAGTAAGGGCTCGTCTTTCTGATTACTGCTTCGCTGATATTAACGAGCGGTGGCAGTAAAGGGAGCAGGAAAGCAGCTAAGCGGCGGCTTCAACAGGCCAACTGCTGACCAGCGGCCGAAGTACAGGTCCGAATGGCAATCAGGCTAAGGCTTCACACAACGCAATTGTCGGTGCAGGCTGGTTAAGCGTGTAAAAATGCAGACCAGGGACACCGCCGGCTATCAGGGTTTCACATAGCTTGGTGACAACTTCGTGTCCGAAAGCCTTTACCGAGTCTGTGTCGTCGCCAAATCCGGCCAGTCGCTGGCGAATCCAGCGTGGAATTTCCGCGCCGCAGGCATCCGAGAATCGGGCGAGTTGGGTGTAGTTGGTTATCGGCATGATGCCGGGCATGATCGGAATAGATACACCGGCTTTAACCGCTTCATCACGAAACCGAAAATACGCGTCCGGGTTAAAGAAGTACTGGGTAATTGCTGCATCGGCGCCAGCGTTGGCTTTGCTGACAAAGGCTTTTAAGTCGTTTTGTGGTGACTCAGACTGTGGATGTTTTTCGGGGTAAGCCGCTACTTCAATCGAAAAGTCGTTGTTGAATTTTTCCCGGACAAAGCGCACCAGGTCAGCCGCATACTGAAACTGGCCACCATGGCCCAGGCCAGAGCCGGAGGGCAGGTCGCCGCGCAGGGCAACAATGCGATTGATGCCCGCCTGATGGTATTGCGCCAGTAATTGTTCTATTGAATCACGGGTACTGCCAATGCAACTGATGTGGGGTGCCACGCTCAGGCCTTCGGCTTTCATCTCCAGTACCGTGTTCATGGTTTTT
>JBAUID010000156.1:0-2018 GCA_049680625.1 Burkholderiaceae bacterium
ATTCTTGAGAAAGGCAGCGGCTCGAATCCAAAGCCGCTGATTCTTTCCCACGGATGGCCGGGGTCTGTTGTCGAGTTTCTGGACTTCATCGAGCCGTTGGCCCATCCCGAGCGATTTGGTGGCAATGCCGACGACGGATTTGACGTGATTGCTCCATCCCTGCCGGGCTTTGGCTTCTCTGGTAAACCGCCCCGCCCTTTCGGGCCGCGAAAAATGGCCGATATGTTCAATACGCTGATGACGGAAAAACTTGGCTACCCCCGCTATATCGCCCAGGGTGGTGACTGGGGTGGTTCTATTTCTACCTGGCTCGGCTTTGACCATGCGCCAGCCTGCGAAGCGATACACATTAATATTTTTACGATGCGCCCACCGGGAGAACCACAAGGGCCTGATGAGAAGGCCTGGGCCGTTCAGTTCGCCGAAGAGCAAATCATGCAAAACGGCTACCGAACCCAGCAGGCCACCAAACCCCAGACCCTGAGTTACGCGATGATGGACAGCCCGGTTGGCATCGCCGCCTGGATTCTTGAAAAATTCCACGGCTGGTCTGATATCGACGGCAATGACATCGAAAGCGTTCACAGTAAAGACGACATGCTAACCAACATCATGGTTTACATCATCACCAGAACATTCAATACCGCTTCATGGATCTATTTTGGCCGTCGCGAAGAAGGTGGTCGGGTCTTGTCACCAGAAGGGAAACGGGTTGAAGTACCAACCGGCGCTGCCATTTTTCCGGCCGAGTTATTACGATGGCCGCCGCGGTCCATGGTTGAACGGGTTTATAACGTAACCCAGTGGACTGAATTTCCCAGGGGTGGACATTTTGCGGCCATGGAAAAGCCCGAGATGCTGCTCCAGGACATTCGCCAGTTTGCACGTAGCCTGCGCTAATCCACCGGGAATGGCAGCCGACAACAAGAATTCCAAACAGCAACGGACCCCATCATGACGAAATGCCTGCAGGATAAAGTCGCGGTAATCACCGGTGGTGCCAGCGGCATCGGTTTAGCAACCGTCATGCGCTTCCTAAACGAAGGGGCACAAGTGGTGATTGCCGATCTGAATGAGCAAACCGGTGCGCTGGCGATGAAACAAGTCAGTAGCGCCGGATTTGTCGAGCGTTGTCAATTCTTTAAGGGCGACGTTTCCAGCGAATCTGATATGGCCGCCTTGATGAAAATGGCGGTTGACACCTTCGGCGCCCTGGATATTGCGTACTTAAATGCCGGGGTCGGGGGCGCCTTCGGATCGATCTGCGACCTCGAACAAGACCACTGGGATGAAACCTTTGCCATCTTGGTTCGCTCGGTCTTTCTGGGAATTAAATACGCTGCAGAACCCATGAAGGCCCGAGGCGGTGGCAGCATTATTGCCACCAGCTCGGTGGCTGGAATTTCTGGTGGCGCAGCCGGTCATCCATATAGTGCCAGCAAAGCGGCGGTTGTTAATTTGGTTCGCACCACCGCAATTGAGCTGGCGCCTTTTCGGATTCGAGTCAACAGTGTGGCACCAGGATTGATCTCAACCCCATTAGTACACCGTGGCGACGTAACCAAAATTCCACCGACTAACAACCAACAACAACCCTGGCCGGATATCGGACAACCCGACGACATTGCCGGGGTGGTCGCTTTTCTTGCTTCCCGTGACGCAGGCTTTATTACCGGCGAAACGATTGTGGTTGATGGCGGCGCCACTGCCAACGGTGCCAATCTGTGGGCACACAATGTGTTTGCCAGTGGGCTGTCCGGCATGAACCGCGGCAATACCGGGTTGAAGCCTACGGTTAACAATTAGCGCAGAGGCCGCAATCGACTTAACCACTGTCGCAACACCAAATAGGAGACAAGACTTGCTGACAATCACCCTCTTGGGCACAGGTAGCCCGTTGCCCGACCCACACCGCGCCGGGCCGGCAACCCTTGTTTCCAATGCAAATGAACATTACCTGGTTGATGCCGGGCGCGGGGTGTTGATGCGACTGGCAGGCGCTGGTTTGTCAGCTGGCA
>JBAUID010000157.1:0-1630 GCA_049680625.1 Burkholderiaceae bacterium
ACTGGCCACCGCACCGGATGGCCAGCGTCTGAAAGATCGGGGCATCACCTATCTGCCCGATTTTTTGGTCAATGCTGGTGGCGCAATTTTCTCTGGCCTCGAGTACCGGGGTCAGGGCGGTGAATCCGAAGTACACAACCGAATTGATGGTATTGACGGCCGGGTCAGGCAACTGCTTAAAGCCAGCAAACAAAGCGGAGTAGACACCCATCTCGTGGCAGAGCGTTGGGCCCGACAATTAATAGCCGGCCCCAGGTCGCCGATCGTAGAAGCCGCACATGCGTAAACTTGAGCCTTCAGGAAATTAGACAACCCAATCAAGATTGGGCAAATCAAAGGTTCTTGTTTCCAATCAGGGGCGTGTCTTGAGATTCGTGCGCGTCTTTATCTGCGACCGTCCGTAAGGCGTGAATCAGCAAGTTGGTGGCAGCCGAAATGCGCACCCGATCTCTGGTGACAATACCAATCGTTCCAAGGTCTGAGGGCAGGGTAACTGATAACACGTCAATTGCCTGGTGGGCAGCGTAGTAGTGCGCCACATCCCGGGTCAATATCGCCACGGCACCTACCGAATGCTGTACGAGGGCGGTCGCCAACAGAGTTGATGCCGTTTCCACTACCCGCCGGGGGGACTCCAGACCCGCAGCATGGAACATCGCATCAATTCGAACCCGAACCGGCGTGCCCGGCGGAGGCATTACCCACAAACAATCTGTCAGCCCAGCCAAGGTAAGCCCGTGCATACTGCACAGCAGGTGACTTGTGCTGGCAACAATTTCGATTGGTTCAAGCAGCAACGGTTCAAAGCGCAAATTATCCGCCTGAGCGTTCGTCGGAACCTGCCCAACCACCAGATCGAGCTCTCCCCGTTCAAGCATGGGTACGAGAGTGGCACTCGTCTCAACCGTAACGGCGACAGACAGTCGCGGGTGTTGTTGCAGTAGTTGAGCAATAGCAACCGAGGTCAGGCGGGGCAGCGAACCAACAACTGCGCCCACGGTAACCCTGCCCAGCGCCCCCTGTGCGGTGAGCGCAAGGGCTTCACGTGCCGCGCTGATTTCCCCCAGGGCTGCGTGGGCGTGGCGAATCATGATGGTGCCGTATTCGGTTGGCCGCAGCCCACGCGACTGGCGTTCGAATAGCGGTACCTGAAGAAGGTCTTCAAGCTGGGCCAGCATTTTTGTCGCCGCCGGCTGGGTAACCGAAAGCACCCTGGCCGCGTCGCTCAGACTTTTTTGCCTGTCCAGAGCCTGCAGCAGCAACAAATGCCTGATCCGAATTTGTTGGCGCACGCGCCAGTCGCTGGGTGGTGAAACATTTGCGGGCTGCCGGGTTGTCATCGCGGTCATCGAAAAAACAGTCAGAAGAAGGGCCATTCCAAATAGTTATGACTTGATTATAAATCGGCAGTTGACGGTTATGTCAGCCCGGCTTAAATTGCCCTCCAGTCTCTCAATTGTGTCAAGCAAACCATGCCAGACAACATGACCCGCCCTTTGATTGCCCTCGCAATGGGTGACCCCGCCGGCATCAGCCCCGAGCTGACGGCCCGGCTGGTTGCCGATCCTGAAATCCGCAACCGTGTGCGACTCCTGGTGATTGGTGACCGCCGGGTTTTGGCCATGGGGGC
>JBAUID010000158.1:0-3249 GCA_049680625.1 Burkholderiaceae bacterium
GGCGTAATCGATGACACCACGCCAAAGTAAAACGCAAACATGTGGGCAGCGATCGGTTCGATACCGGACTTAATCAACGCCGGCACAATCAGTGCCGCAACCGTGATATAGACCGCTGTTGTCGTCAGACCCATACCCAGCACAATGGCCGAAACACCGGTTAGTGACAGGAGAATCAGCAGGTTGCCGTCAGCTATGGCAATCACCTCCTGCGTGAACTTCAGACCCAGGCCCGACACAAACACCGAGCCAATAATCAACCCCGCACAAGCGCAGGCAATGGACACGGGCACACTGGCCCGAATACCAGCTTCAAATGCAGCCAGGAGATCTACTGGTGACATGCGGGTTTCTTTGTTAATGAAACTCAGGCCGATCAGCGCAAGAATTCCCCAGAACGCGGACATCATCGGCGTGTAGCCGACCATCAGGAAGTAAACCAGCACCACAACGGCGATCAGCAAATGCCAGCCACGCCGCAATACGTCGCGGGTTTTTGGCAGGATTTTTTTGTCGATCCGGCCAATATTGTGTTTGCGCGCTTCGAGGTCGACCATGAAGTAAACCGTCAGGAAGTACAGAAACGCCGGGATAATCGCCGCGATCACAATATTGATATAAGCGGTCTCAAGGAACTCGGCCATCACAAAAGCAGCCGCGCCCATAATGGGCGGCGTGATTTGCCCGCCCGATGACGCACAGGCCTCCACAGCGGCGGCAAAACGCGGACGGTAGCCGATGTTTTTCATCAACGGAATCGTGAACGAACCGGTGGTCACCACGTTGGCCACTGCTGAGCCGGATACCGTACCCATAAACGCGCTGGAAACAGCCGCCGCTTTGGCCGGGCCTCCAATGCGATGGCCGGTGAGTGAAATAGCCAGGTCGATGAAAAACCGGCCCGCGCCCGAGCGTATTAACAACGCCCCAAAAATAATAAACAGAACAATATAGGTTGAAGCAACGTAGAGCGGAATGCCGAACAAGCCATCACTACTCATGAACAACGTATCGATAAACTTACCAGGACGCACTGGCGGGCCGTAAAAGAACCCAAAAAAGTAATTCGCATACAGCGCATGAAAAACGAAAAAGCCAGTGATAATCACCATCGCCCAGCCCACTGCGCGCCGGGTAGCTTCAAGCACGACCGCAATCAGCAACGAACCGACGAAAATGTCGGACGGGTCTTTCTCGCCGTAGCGCAGATGAAAGGCCTCGATATCGTAAATTGTCCAGACCTGAACAAAAAGAATGATGGCGATCAGAACCAGGTCGACACCAAACCCCACCCATCGCTTAGTGTCACCCTGCCCGCCTGGCGTGCTGAGCGGCGCCCAGGCATTCTGACGAAAAAGCGGGTTCATCAGGATGGCCAGCACCAACATGCCGGACAAGTGGATCGAGCGAAACGAGCGCCCTTCCGGGGTGCCAAAAGCGGCAACAAATACGTGATAGATGCCAAGCGCAATAGCAGTGATCGCACAAACAAAAAAGATGCCAGCCATCACACCTTTCGGGCGATGCACTAACAGGCGTTCGAAGAATCCGAGCTCCTGGCGCTCTTCATAGTGGAGGACTTGGGTCTCTTGGCTCATTGTCGGTGTTCTTCAGTATGTGACTCAGACCGCAACAATGCGGCATGCGCAAACAAAGGCGGGGACACGCCAGCTAATACCAGCATGCCCCCGCTCGGGCTAAACGTAATACAGAGGGGCCAAATCAGCTCTTAACGCCGAGCTCCTCGTAGCATTTGGCTGCACCGGGATGAACCGGAATCGCCGCGCCATTCAGAGCGTTCTCAAGCTTGACGTTTTTCCAGACGCTTTTTACTTCGACAAACTTGTCGTAGTTGGCCCAGAACGACTTGCACATTTTGTGGACCAGGTCGTCCGACAAGTCGGCACTGACCACCATGTTCACCACAATACCCAGGGTATTGAGGTCTTCGGTCACGCTCTTGTAAACACCCTTGGGCATCTTGCCCGGAATGTAGCCCGGGTTATCTTTGATGAGCTGATTCATTTTATCTTCGGGCAAGCCGATAAAGCGAATACCAGGGCTGCTCTCCAGTTCGAGGAACGAAGCCTGGGGCATGTTGGTTGCTGCCATGAAGACATCGATATGGCCATCTTTCATCAGTGCAACCGACTCGGTATAGCTGACATGGTGAACCGTGCCGCCGTTTTTCTTGATGTCGGCAAATGAGATGTCATAAGACTTCAGTACCGACTCGGCAAATGCGGTACCTGTCCACTTGGCCTTGCCTGGGCTGATATTTGCCCCTTTCATGTCTTCGAACGACTTGATGTCAGAATCCGCGCGTACAGCAACCTGGAAGGATGAACCGTACAGGGTTGCAAAGTGGCGAACGTTCTTTTGCGCCTTGGTGAATTTGCCAACACCGTTGTAGCCATTGGCTGCGGTGTGACCGTATGACCATCCAATTTCGGCATCGCCGCCATTGACCGCGAGGATGTTGGCAATACCGCCACCACTGGTGTTTGACGTGGTGATCCCGTCAACTTCTTCATCGAGTACCTGCATGATCTTGGCACCCAATGGGTACCATGAACCGCCTGACGGGCCAGACACCATGCGCACAAACTGGTCTGCGGCAACGGCCGGCGCTGAGAAGGTCGCCACGGTGAGGGTGGCAGCAGCGGCAATTGCGCTGGCCAGAGTTGTTGTTTTCATTCGAATCTGTCTCCTTTGTGAAATCAATTCCTGCACCAGCGATTATGCCGCACTAATCTCTACGGTGCAGAATCATCGGCGTTGTCGATAATGTTTCCTTACGAGACACTGAGCCGCCCTGCGCACGCATCCTGAGTCAGACCTGCCCTCTTTTGTGCGATGCAATATGGTGCTTCGTTGGTGCATTCTCACGGCTGTGGCCGGTGCATCGGCATAAGAACACAGACCGGCGTATTCTCGGTACTCAGTATTCTCAATGTAATTGTCTGATTGTCTCAAGGGAAACACATCATGAGTCTTGACGCACTGGGATGGCGGTGCAAATTTGCCATCGTGGCACCATCGACCAACACCATCATCCAGCCCGATATGGAAGCTTTGCGCCCCGAGGGTGTGACCAATCACCTGGGCAGAATCTACGTGCCCAATATGCCGATTCGCAACGACGAAGACTTTGTCGCCCTGGTTAACGCGGTTGGCGCAACTTTGAATGATGCAGTGACGCGGTGCATGACCAGCCAGCCCGACTATCTGATCATGGGCATGTCGTCG
>JBAUID010000159.1:0-4796 GCA_049680625.1 Burkholderiaceae bacterium
CCTTGGCCTATTTAAGCCCGGCCCACTCCTTATTGGCACGCTGGATAAAACCTGGCACATCTTTCTGCCAGCTGGCCTGAATGTCGGCATCGTAGTTCAGGTAGAGCTTGCCATCGACCACGGCAAAGCGCTCCCCTTCTATCTTGGCCTTGGCACCGTGGGCCACCCCGTAGGCGCAATAACCGTTGTACTGCGGAGCATAACGGGCCGGGTCCGCTTTGAACATATCGCGGTTTTTAGCGCTGGCAAAATGGAATGTCGAGTCGAGGTAGTTGGCAGTAAACGACTTGTCACCACGCACCGGTTTGCTGTCGGTAAAATAAGCCACCGGGTCGAAGCCATCAATGGCCACCCCGTTACGCTCAAAAAACTGGCCGCCAAAAGCGTTGGGCATATAAGCGAGCGCACTGATCAGAACAATTGCGCTGGCCATCACCAACATGCGGGCGCGTGCCCCTGCACTTACACCCGCACCGGCCGGGGCAGCCTGGGCAGCCTGGGCATTCACCGTGGCGGGCCGATTCACTGCGTCTCTTTCTTTAGTCATCCGATTTTTAGTCGTCTTATTTTTAGCAATCATCAGGTACTCCAGGGCTAAGGGGACACTCGTAGTTTGTCGGCGCAGCATAGCCGGCCTGACAAATTATTTGTCGGGCACCAGGGTGACCGGCGCCACCGCATACGCACCCTGACAAGCACAGACCACCCGGGGGTCGTCGTCACAAGTGATGTCTGCCCGCATCACCATTATTTTACGCCCCGGCTTAATCACCTCGGCACGACAGCGCAAAATGCGGGCCGCGGGACGGCTCAGAAAGTGAATGGTGAAATCAGAGGTTACCGACTGATTACCCACCGGGTTCACCGTCATTGCCGCGCCCCACATCGCGGCATCAGCAATACCCATTAATACCGGGCCGGCCACGGTGCCACCGGGGCGCGACATATCGTCGCGCACCACCAGCTCGGCCTCAACCACACCGTAGCTGGCGGTTGTTATCTGAATAGCAATCCAACGACCAAAGCCAAAGTCGTCCAGCTCCATGTGTTTCTGTATGTCAGCAACATCCAGTAATGATTTCTTCTGTGAATCCAATCGTTTCCCCGTTAATGTTTATGTACCGACGTTTATGCACCGACGTTTATGCGCCGACCGCCCTTACCCGGGCGCCGCGCATCGACTTATACATGCGGCCCCGGCACCGCTTTGGTGCCATCCGAAAAACGCCCGAAGCGAAACCGCGATAAATCGTGGCCCGGGTCTTGCGCCTGCAACATGCGCGCAATTACCTGGCCAAAGCCCGGGCCAATACCCATACCGTGGCCGCTCATGCCGGTGGCCAGAATCACATTAGCCAAACCCGGCACCCGATCAACAATTGGCACAATGTCGGGCATGGTGTCGATCATGCCGGCCCAGGCGTGGCGAATAGTCGGCACCCCCAGCCCCGGAAAACGCGCCGCAAAACGCTGGCGCATACGTTCCACCGTTTTCATGTTCGGGCTGGGGTTCAACACCCGCATGCGTTCAAACGGGCTTTCTTCATCCGCCGCCCATGAACGCACCGTCCCCCAGGCATCGGGATAACCGGCGGGCACCGGCAAACGCAGCGGCGTCTTGCGAATATTTTCACGGATCATCGGTAGAAACACTTTGAAGTGCCGAAAAGAATCAGGCCCGATAAAATGTTCGTTACTGTCACCAACCGCCAGCGTATAACCACCATCGTTACGCCGACGAAAAGCCACGCTTTCGTCCACCCCGTTGCCTTGCAATACCGCCGGCAAGGGTGCGGTTTGTGCCACCGACTGACGCACCGTGAGTTGCGGAATAAAAATATTATGCTGGCGTAAAAACAAAGCACTCCAGGCGCCAGCCGCAATCACCACCTGGCTGCAACGAATACGGCCGCGCTCGGTCAGCACGGCCTGCACATTACCGTTGGCAGAATCCAGCGCCCGGGCCGCGCAATCTTCAACAATACAAACCCCTTCAGCCTGGGCCAGATCAGCCACCGCCGGTACCGCCTGCCACGGCTCGGCCCGCGCATCACTGGGGGTGTGGATTGCCCCCAGCCATTGATGTGCGCCCTGCCCGGGTTGATCAATTAACTGGTTCAGCTGCTGCTTGTTCAGCAAGCGGGTGTCCAGATTATGCTGGCGGGCAACCTCCAGCCATTGCTCCAGCTCGGCCAGGCGCGCCGGGGTACTGGCAATGTACGACATCCCCCCTTGCACAAAACCCACCTTTCCACCGGTTTGCTCATCCGCTTGTTTCCACAAGTGAACCGCATCCATCATGATGGGTAACTCATCCGGGTCGCGCCCCTGCTGACGCAACCAGCCCCAGTTGCGGGATGATTGTTCACCAGCCACCCGCCCCTTCTCGATTAAGGCAACGCTCAGGCCGGCGCGCACCGCACTTAAGGCTGTAAACACACCGATCACCCCGCCACCAATCACCACCACATCGACCTCAGCGGGCAAAGTGTCGCTAAAACGGATTGGGGTGGCACCAGTAATAGGGGCCAAGGTGTCAGCCGCAGGCATGGGTTCAGACATTGGGTTTCACAAGCGAGGCAGGAAGCAGGACAAAGAAGCAGGAGACAGAGGCAGGGCTAAACTATACCGGCAAGCCAAAACGCAGTGGCATCCAGGCAATGCACCCAACCATTGCAACCATTGCAACCAACAAAGGAACAGCACCCGATGCCCGCATCAGGCAAACCAGGCAGTCACGAAAGCAAAACCGCAGACAATGGCACCAACATAGGCGCCGACACAGGCGCCGATTTAAACGCCAACCCAGGCGCCAACCCCAAGACCCGCGTACTGATGGTTGTCTTTGATGCCCTGCGCCCGGACATGGTGAGCGAGCAACTGATGCCCAACCTGGCCCGGTTTGCCAACAACGGGGTGCGCTACACCCGCAGCCGCTGCGTATTTCCGTCAGAGACGCGGGTCAACCAGTCGTCCCTGATTACCGGTTGCTACCCCGGGCGCCACGGCATTGTGGCCAACCAGTTTGTTGAACCCACCGCCAGCCCGGAGCAACTATTTAACACCGGCAACGAAGACATACTGCGCGAAGGCGACAAACGACTGAACGGTAAGTTACTGCTGGTGCCCAGCCTGGGCGAGCGCCTGGCCGCCCAACAATTGCAACTGGCCACCATCAGCAGCGGCACCCCCGGCGGCGGACGCATACTGAACCACCGCGCTGAACAAACCGGCGGTTTTAGGCTGGCGATGCACCGACCCGACGCCACCACCCCACCCGAGGCAATGCCAGCCATTGAACAACGCATTGGCGCCATACCCAAAGCCGACATTCCGTCACTGTCGTGGTTACGCTGGGCAACAGATGCATGGATGCAGTATGTCGAAAGTGATGTGCGCTGGGATGTCGGCATTGTGTGGTTTTGCGAACCCGACAGCAGCTACCACTACTGCGGCATTGGCTCACCAGAAAACCTGGGCGCGATTGCAGCGGCCGATGCCGAGTTTGGACGACTGCTGGATTTTTACGCCAGCGCAATTGAAGCGGGTGAGCTACAAGTAATCACCTTGTCGGACCACGGGCAGCTTGGGGTAACCGGTGAGCCGGTAGATATTGCGACTTGTTTACAAGCGGCCGGGCTAAGCACCGGCCCGGTACCCGGCCCGAATGTGGATGTCGCGATTTCAGTTGATTCTGCCGGCGGGATATTTTGCAGAGACCACGACCCTGAATTAATTGCGCGGGTGGTTGATTGTTTGGCAGCGCAGCCGTGGTGTGGAGTAGTGGCGACCGCCGACCCCAAAGCCAACCCAATGGGGATCAGCCTTCGGGACTTAAGGCTGGATGGCAGCCGGGCACCCGATGTTGCCGTGGTGTTAAGCGCCAGCGATGAGCCGGGGCCACATGGCTGGCCGGGCACCAGCCGGCATGACGCGCACTACCCTATTGGGGGAGGGATTCATGGCGGGTTGCATCCAATTGAATTGCATAACTGGATGGCAATGGGCGGAAAACGTTTCCGCGGGAACGTTTTGATTGATGCGCCGGCGGGTATTGTGGATGTGTTGCCAACAGTGATGGCGTTGGTGGGGGGTGGTGATGATGGCCTGACCGATGACGGTATTGATGGACGCGTTTTGTCTGAAGCACTTTCAGAAAATGCCGTTGACCTGGTTGGCGTAACGCAATTGATCACTGCCAGAAAGAAAAGCACCCGCCGCGTTGGATTCGAACGACCCCAGCTAGCGGTTACCCACTTTGACACCGCGTACTATCTTGATGGCATGGTCGGTGGGGATGATGATGATGACAATGGCGATGGCTAATCGTTGAAAACGAACGCGGCTTGCTTAAAACCCGAACTTTCGCCGTCGAATTACGGCGCGCTGGACAACATCCTCACCCGATTTGGGGACGCCCGGAAAACACCGAATCCAATTCGCGTAAACTGGCTCTTTGTTAACAGGCATTTATGCCGCTTTTTCAATCTGGAAATTGGGTAAAAGATCTTTGATTCAAGAATTTATGTGAGAGTGGCGATTATGTTATCCATCACTATTAATGTTATGCGGCGAATTTGCCGTATTTACATTTGTCTGCAGAAAACAAGTTAGGCATCATGGAGACGTACTATCCATGCCCATCGTGCGGATTCAAAATTTTCAGCGACCTTCCCGGGACCTACGAGATCTGCGATATATGTAATTGGGAGGACGACCATGTGCAACTTCGACACCCTGGAATGCGAGGTGGAGCAAATAGGAAATCGCTTCTTGAGAGTCAGAGGGAAATTTTA
>JBAUID010000160.1:0-1811 GCA_049680625.1 Burkholderiaceae bacterium
AACGGGGTTGACTCATCCGGGTCAGGAATCCAGAACTTATCATGGCTGCCCAGCGCCAGATTGGCGAGCAGATACATCGGCTCATGGATCTTGTGACCGTCTACGAACCAGTATCGCTTGCCGTCAACGAAAAAGGCAATGCGATCTTTAGTCCATTCGCAGGCAAAAGTCTGCCAACCGTCGTCAGAGCCCGTGCCTATTTCCATCCAGTCACTGGCATAGCCTTTTTTGTCGCCGGGGTTACGAACCGCAAAGTGATAGAAACCGGGGCGATCACCACTGGCCTCGACAATATCAATTTCCGGCGGCCATGCCTGGCGCACTGGCAGCAGCCAGAACGAAGGCCAAAAACCCTTGCCTGCCGGCAGGCGTGCCCGCATTTCGAAGTAGCCGTATTGTTGCCGGTGTGACAGTTCTGTCGTAATACATCCAGACGTGTAACGCTGACCGTACAGAAGCGGCAAGAACTTAGCCGGCGTCTTCTCGGCAATGATCGACAAGCGGCCTTTGCTGAGCAAAAACGGATTGATACCTAACGGGGTCTTGTCCTTTCCAGTACCCGGATAGGCGGCATCAACATAAATTTGTTTTTCTTTGTTGATGAAGTCTTTGCGCGGATGCCGATAACGGCTGCGCCAGGCCGGCGCGTCGCCGCTGGTTATTACCCCGGACTCACTGATTCGCGACAAATCGGAATTGTCGAACTCATCTGAAAAGCTCAGCTTGTAACCAGACTTCCCAACGGCAGGGGCCGCGGACGGCTTTGCTGGCGCAGTGGCACCCACAGCTTTTTCATTGGTACAGGCTACGGCAAAAGCGCCGGCTGCACCGAGTAGTAAACGGCGCTGCAGATTCATAGAGAGACCAAATCAATATTCGTTAAAAATCAGACCGTGCACTTCAACCCCGGCGCTGCGCAAGCTAGCGTCAAATTCCTGCAGTGCATATGTCGATGTCTTGTCACGGCGGGCCACCAACACGGCTGCGCCAGCCGCGTCAGCCACAATTTGAGCATCGGTTGAGCCTTCGGCTGCCGTCGTATCCAGAATAATGACTGAAAACTGCTGGCTTAGCTCTGTTAACAATTGTTTAAACGCACGCTGTTCAAGCAGTTCTGTCGGATTCGGCGGCGATGCACCTGCCGGCAACACCGAGAGACCGGGAACCGCGGTAATCGCCTTAATCGGGCGATGACTGCCGCGGCCAGCCAATAAACCAGACAATCCACGGGAACGCGGCATCCGAAACAATCGACCCATGGTCGGTTGGCGAAGATCAGCATCAATCAGTAACACCCGCTCACCGCGCTGCGCAAAAACAGCCGCCAGGTTCGAGGCAACATAACTACGCCCTTCGTCGTTACCAACCCCACAAACGGCCAGGCAACGCCGCTCAGGCTCGTCAAACCAGCGTCGGGACAGCTGCATACGCAGAGCGCGCATCGCTTCGACAAACGGGCTACGCGGCCTGTGGGCTGCCACAACCCGCGAGGAAATCGATTCGGTATGTTCAACCGGCAAATACGGCGAATTGAACTGCCTCGCCAGGGCTTGTTCAAGCTGGGCACGCGACACAAAACCCATCGACTGGGCAATTTCGCCGAACAAGCGATCAGAGGTCTGCTGCTTTTGTAAAACCTTATCAACCTGGGCCGGAGTCATCGCCCCCTGGTCTACCAGGAGCTGGCCAATGTTGCCGTCAACATCTTCAACAACTAGAGCAATGTCGGTTTCATTACTGATAATCGTAATCGGGTTCTCAAAATCGTCGTGGACAAAATCTTTGTCAGTACGCATCACTCACTCCCGCCT
>JBAUID010000161.1:0-8473 GCA_049680625.1 Burkholderiaceae bacterium
TTGGGTAGTTGATTGGCTTGTAGTTGACTGGCAATTTACCGCAGTGGGCTCATCCGCCACTATTTCATCCGCTTTTTGGTTCGGTGATCCCTTTTCCTGCGAGTGATTCGTCGCCATGATCAAGCAGCCGCCAGGATGCGCCGCGCCGCGTCGCGGGCCAGGCCCACTGAACCATTCCAAGAGGTCACCTGGGGATAAACCTGAGCGCTGGTTGTCAGGTAAACCTTGTGATCAACCAGTTCAACCGGCGGCTGTGTTTTTAGATATCCGATCCGGTATACCGGCTCGACGTGAGGGCTTCGAAAGACACGGGCCTCAACCACGTCGTCATCCGTGAAATCGGGGAACAGGTTCTTCAAGCCATCAATGTAAGCGGCCAGAATTTGTTCATCGCTATGGGCAAATAGCGGGTCAGACTGATGAACATAGTTCATCAGGTAAATCATGTGGTGGCCCGCCGTGTCGGAACGTTCAAGTAAGGTACTGCTCTCAACGATGCCTTGAAACGGTATGGACTCGTCGGTTGTGGCAACCCAGTAGTGAGAGGAGAAACCACGCTTAAGCAACATCACTGCATTGATCACTCCCTGCATCTCAGGCATAGGCCCGAGCCCGGCAACCGCCTGACCTAATGCGTCCTCACCGGTCAGTTGCGGTAACAAGGCAATTGGCCCGCTGTAAACGATACGATCAAATTGCAGCGCTTCACCGGTGGCCAGCTGCACTGTTGCCGAATCGCCAAGCCCAAGTGAACCCACCGGGCAATTGGTTCGAATATCGACGCCACGCCCCATCAACGACTTCGCCAGGGTATCGGCAATACGTTTATATCCCCCGCGCAAATAACCCTTGCGCTCTTTTTTTGCGCCCTTTTCGCGGTTAAACCGGGTCCAGAACCACAGCGCCGGCACCGCGCTGTAGCGGTCACCAAACTTGGACTGCAACATGGGTTTCCAGAAACGCTGAAATGCACGTTTGCCGGACAAGCCGGTCAACCAGGCCTCACAAGTGACATCGTCCAGCCCGCTGGCTGATCGTAGGCTGCCCCACAAGCCGGTGAAACCAACCCGCAGGCGATCAACAAACGGCAGTGGCGAAAAGCGCAGCAATTCAAGTGGTGTATTCAGTGCATACAACTGTCCGCCCGACATGATGCCGAAACTGGAGTCTTTCCAGTAAGTGTCCTGGCCCAATTGAAGATCGTCCAACAAGGACAACAAGTGCTTGTCCGACGGCAACATGCAGTGATAGAACTTTTCTAGAAAGCCGTCCTGGTACTGAAAATACGTTCCCAGGCCGCCCAGTTGATTGCTGGCTTCGAACACAGTGACTTTGGCACCACCGAGCGCCAGGTAGTGGGCTGTCGCCAGCCCGCCGATACCGCCACCGATGATCGCTACCGATAAAGAATCATTAGTCGCCATCCGAACCTGCGGTTTGTTGTCCCTGACCTGATAGTGACATCAACGCGGACTGCCGTAATTCCCGGGCATCAGCGGGCTCTTCGAGCCGGCGCAATGGCCTGAAGCCACGAACCGTGGTGGTCAGATACCGCATTGCAGTAGGAATAATACGCATTTTGCTGGCCCCTTGTTTTAAGTCGTAGCGCAACACCAGTGGCACTTCGGACACCACGGCGCCAATGCGACGACAATTGAGCAGCATCTCGTACATGCAGGAAAAACCGTTTTCACGTAGAAAATTGTCACCGTAGTTCGAGATCAACTGACGCAGGCACGACTGCCGATACGCTCTGAACCCACAAGTGAAATCGCGCGCACCTGGGTAACGCACTAGCAACCGGATCATCCCACTGGACAAATGGCTTAGGGCAATGCGAAACGGCGGTACGCCGACTTCCTGGGAGCCGGGTTGAAATCGCGACGCAATGACAACATCACTGCCCGCTTCGATTTCACCAACCATGCGTTCAATCAGCTCAGGACCCTGAGAGTTATCCGCATCCATCGTGATGACCACACCATCCAGTGCTGCAGCTGCTTTTAGCCCGGTGCGAATCGCCGCCCCAAGGCCTTGGTTCTTTGGATGCTGAATCAGGGTAACGGGCTTGGAAAGAGAGGCGTCACGGGCAATCTGCGCCGTTTGGTCAGCTGAGCCGTCATCGACAATCAATATCCGATAGCTAGCCCACGGATTCAATGCGGCATGAATGCGATCGAGTAAACCGGGGAGATCTTGCTCCTCATTGTATGCCGGCAGTACCACAATGACTTTCTTATTATTGGTATTCATTTAACCGCCATCTGCTTACTGTTATTTTTTGCCCACCGAGCGCCAAATCGAGATTCGATTGCCTTCACAATCCGCTGACTGGCGTCACCAGAGCCAAACGGGTTGATCACCCGGCGCGCTGCCATTGGCCATTCGTCAGAGGCCAGAGTTTCTTCCAACATGAGGTCCAATTGTTGCGGTGAATGGCCAACCAGTTTTGCAACACCACAATCAACCGCTTCGGGACGTTCTGTCGTATCACGCAAAACCAAAACTGGTTTACCCAGGGTTGGCGCTTCTTCGACAACACCGCCAGAATCCGACGCGATCAACCAGGCTTTTGACAGCAAGTGAATAAAGTCAGAATATCGCAACGGCTCAACAAGATGAATACGCTCTCGGCCGCTCAGTTCATGAAGTGCAGTCTGACTGACATTCGGATTTGGGTGAACCGGAAAGACAACGGCCACCTCGGGATGGCGCTCAGCAAAGTTGCGGATGCAGCGCATGTAACCAACCATCACATCGCCAAAATTCTCACGACGATGAGTGGTCATCGCTACAATTTTTTTCCCGGCAAGCGAGACCAGCAACTCGGCGAGTTGTTCTGACGGGGTTGAGTTATTAAGAATGAAATTCAGCGAATCGACTACGGTATTGCCGGTGTCAAATACATCGTCAGGGTTGATACCCTCGCGTAACAAGGCCGCCGCATTGGCACGGGTAGCCGCAAAGTGCAGATCGGCAGTCTGACCAATAATTCTGCGATTGAGCTCTTCAGGAAACGGGCTCATCCGATTGCCCGTGCGCAACCCGGCTTCAACATGGCCCACCGGAATTTTCTGATAGCTGGCAGCCAGAGCGCCAGCTAGCGCCGTTGTTGTATCACCCTGCACCAAAACAAGATCAGGTGCGGTATCGGTCAGAATTTTTTGCAGACCGGTAACAACTTTACTCAGGACATCGGTGGGAGTTTGCCCTGATGTCATCACCTGTAAATCGAAGTCAATAGGAATGCTAAGTTGCTGCACAAAGGGTATAAGCAGATCGGTATGCTGCGATGAGCAGACGGTAACCGGCTGCCAGTTGGTCTGTTCGCGAATTGCGCGGATAACCGGCGCAAGTTTGATCGCTTCTGGACGAGTGCCAAAAAGTGTCAGAACTGTCGTCACTATTTACTCTTGAGAGGGGGGAGGAAATTGCGTTTGAATCTGGCAGAAGGCAGGTAGAAGACAGGTAGAAGATCAGACCAGAAATCGCGTAAAAAAGATTATGAATGCTTGATTCTAACCCGTCGAGGTGAGCAATTAGTCGCCGGTGATTTATTGCCGATAGTTGAATTAAAACGCCAGGTGCACTGCCAAGTGGAAAGTTAAAAACCGAACGATTCGTGTCTGAAATTTTTGCGAATCACACGGATATATGTGTCGAAATACTTTGCATAAGCCTAAAAAATTGGCGTTGACTCTATTGAGATTCGGAAAAATTAACACACGAACCTCAGATGATTAATTGTCAAAACATCGAGACCACAGATCAAATCTCGAATCGGCGCGGGAAAATTTTCAATACGGCTGATTGTTCGATAAATCATCGAATTCGAAATCAATAGAACCTACAAATAGCGATCAAAGAAAACGCCGACGTAGTGTCGGAAATGGTGCATGGTGTAATCCAGTTTGTTTGACAGTTTTTGTCCACTGGTGACGGGTATTTTTTTTTCGTATTGATGCAAAGTAAAAATATTGCAAACCGCCTCAGCGGGTTTTAGCTGCGGCCAGGATGCCTGGCCACAATACTTCGGCTCAGTCGTGAAACGCTCGCAGGCATAGGTATTGCGTATTGCCCATTGAGTATCTTTTCCGCGAAATTCGTAGGGAGCCATCCACATGTATGAGCGAAATTTCTCAAAATTGACTTGAGAAATTGTCAATTGCGTCGCGGCTTGCAAAGCGCCGTAATAAAGCGGTTTACTGGTCCAATGGTCAGTTGCCACACTGCTGATACCGCGTTTGTGCAATTCAGTCGCCAGGCAGGCGAATTGCTCACTGCGCTGGCGCACTCCGGCGGAATCCAGAAGCGAGAAAAATACCGCAAGATACACAAGCGTGGCTGTCGGAATACGCCAGCTCCAACTTAGCGACTCTTTCATCTGGTACGGGTCTCGAGCCATTATCGGCCGGATCCAGAACAAGACCACCACTACGGATGATGCAACCGCGGCACCGTACCGGGATGGCACGAAGCCAACAAGGGAAGTGACCACCAGCAAAGTGACAAAGCCAATGGCAAACCACCAGACCAGACCCCAGCGCCTGGCCAGATCAGCAGCAATTGCAAAACCCAGCAGAACTGGTAACAACATGACCAGCCCCTGGCTAAACTCTGAATAGAAGATGTTCAGCGATACGGCAATCAGGATCACCGTGATATCGGCTCCTCGCGATTTGGGCGTGGCATCGCTTGCGAATTGACCACGCGACAGGCAGTGATAAATAATGATCGGGATTAACAACAACAGATCTGAGTACACGCCGAGAAACAGCAATACCCGGCGAAGCCATACGTTGCGTGCTATCAGAATTAACAACGTGCACAGCGCGAGCGAAAAGTGGGCCGTAGTATCAAAGTGATAAAACGCGGAAACCAGTTGCAGCGCCAAAAAAGCATATAACGCAATGACGCCCTGATACAGACCAATCAAAAAGGCAGTGACAACAAACAAGAACACGCCAACAACCAATTTGCGAGTAAATGGGTCCGCCGGGTCGACGAGGCCTGTCGCGTGAAGTAGCGAATGCATCATCACGTCGGGAAACCAGTTGTTGGACGGTGGAGGCCGAAAGTGCAACGTCTCAAAATGCTGAATCAGCTCGGGATACAAGGTGTCGGCATTCAGAAATTGCTCGCCATCGACGCCGCCGCTCAGCCACACCACGAGGCCGGCGCAAGCAAGCACCGCCAGGGCAATAAGATCTGCCCAGCGAACAATAAAATTAACCAGGCCCGCACGACAATCACGCATTAAGAGAGACCCCAGGTTGCGGTTGCCATTGGTGGATTCCAGGCACAGCCATTCCCAAAATTACTAAAAAAATTAGTATTTCACGCCGCTATTCCGGCGTCTGGGAAAATTGCACAATTCTGCGAATCAGCCTCAAGCCTGGTGGCAATGATTACTTTTTTCGGCGCTGTGCCGGTAAGTCCGTACAGACTCCTTCGAAGACTTCAGCAGCCAGGCCAATTGACTCACCCAGGGTCGGGTGAGCATGAATCGTCTTGCCAATGTCGGTGGGATCAGCCCCCATCTCGATGGCCAGGCCTATTTCTCCGATCATGTCCCCGGCATGGGTACCGACGATACCGCCGCCAACAATCCGATGCGTCTCGTCGTCAAAAATCAGCTTGGTGAAGCCCTCATCACGACCGTTGGCAATCGCCCGGCCTGAAGCCGCCCATGGGAACACCGACTTACCGACTTTCATGCCGCTGGCTTTCGCCTGCTCCTCAGTGACACCGACCCAGGCAATTTCCGGATCGGTGTAGGCAACAGATGGAATCACCCGGGCATCAAAGAAGCGCTTTTCGCCCGCCGCAACCTCTGCCGCTACATGGGCCTCGTGTACAGCCTTATGAGCCAGCATCGGCTGCCCGACAATGTCGCCAATGGCAAAAATGTGCGCCTGATTAGTTCGCATCTGGTTATCAACCGGAATAAATCCACGTTCAGTAACCGAAACCCCGGCATTTTCGGCGCCAATTTTTGAACCGTTGGGGCTGCGTCCAACCGCGCTGAGCACCAAGTCGTATATCTGTGGCCCGTCCGGTGCGTTGTCACCTTCGAATGTGACTTCAATACCTTTGGGGGTAGCCGTTGCGCCAACCGTCTTGGTTTTGAGCATCAGGTGATCAAAACGGTGGGCATTGAATTTTTGCCAGACCTTGACCAGATCACGATCGGCCCCGGGCATCAGGCCATCTAACATTTCCACAACATCAAGCCGGGCACCAAGCGTTGAATACACCGTGCCCATTTCGAGGCCAATAATGCCGCCACCAATAACCAAAAGGCGTTTGGGAACTTCAGTCAGCCGCAATGCGCCGGTTGAATCAACAATACGCTCATCATCTGGTAGAAACGGCAACTTCACCGATTGTGATCCGGCAGCGATAATGGCTTGCTTGAAACGAATAACTTGCTTCTGACCAGTTTGCTGCTGGCCGTCCCCTTCCGTAAGCATCACTTCGACATGATGCGGATCCAGAAACCGGGCACTGCCACGTACTGTCTGAACCTTTCGGCCCTTGGCCATTCCCGCCAGCCCGCTGGTGAGCTTGCTAACAACCGCATCTTTGTGGGCACGCAACCTGGATAAATCAATTGACGGTTCACCAAAGCTGATGCCGTGAGCAGCCATCGAACGTGCTTCGTCAATAACGGCTGCCGTATGCAAGAGCGCCTTGGACGGGATACAACCCACGTTCAGGCAAACCCCACCAAGGGTTGCGTAACGTTCTACCAGAACGGTTTGCATTCCCAGATCAGCCGCACGAAAGGCGGCTGAATACCCCCCCGGGCCCGCACCGAGGACAAGCATATCCGTTTCTAAATCGGCTTTGATATCGGTGCGCGCCTGCACCGTCGGCGCGCGTGGCGCCGTGGGCTTTTCGGCAGCCTTCGACGCAACAGGTCGTTCAGGTGCTGGCGCCGGCGCCGGCGGCGCATCGGTTTGATCGGCTTCACTGACTGAAACCTTCAAAATCAACCCGCCCTCGGCCACGGTATCGCCAACCTTAACGATAATCTCAGCTACGGTGCCAGCAACCGGAGACGGGATTTCCATTGAGGCCTTGTCACTTTCTACCGTGATCAGACTTTGCTCAACGACAATCGCATCGCCGGGGCTAACTAAAACTTCGATCACTTCAACACCGTCGAAGTCGCCGATATCGGGTACCAGAACGTCGGTTATCGCAGCCATATCAACACTCCCTACAACATCGTGCGACGGAAGTCCGCCAGCACCTGGCCAAGATAGGCGTTAAAGCGTGCCGCGGCCGCCCCATCGATTACCCGGTGATCCCAGGACAATGACATTGGCAGCATCAGGCGGGGTACAAATTGTGAACCGTCCCAGACTGGTCGATGGGCCGCCCGACAAACGCCGAGGATGGCCACTTCAGGCGCATTGATGATCGGGGTGAAGTAAGTGCCACCAATACCGCCGAGGCTTGATATAGAAAACGTGCCACCCTGCATCTCATCGGGCTTTATTTTTCCCTCACGTGCCTTCCCTGCCAGCTCGCGCATTTCCTGGGCAATTTCGAGCACACCTTTCTGGTCGGCGTTTTTGATCACCGGAACCACCAGCCCGTTCGGCGTATCAGCCGCCACACCGATGTTGTAGTACTGCTTCAGAACAATATTGTCACCGTCGAGCGAGGCATTGAACTCGGGAAAACGCTTCAATGCGGCGACGCAGGCTTTAACAATAAACGCCAGCATCGTCACTTTGGCGCCGGCTTTCTCGTTCTCTTTGTTCAGTAACACCCGGAATGCTTCGAGGTCTGTAATATCGGCATCATCGTTGTTCGTGACATGCGGAATCATGACCCAGTTTCGGTGCAGGTTTGCCGCTGACACTTTCTTGATTCGAGAAAGTTTTTGACTTTGAACCGGGCCAAACTTGGCAAAATCCACCTTGGGCCAGGGGATAAGCCCAAGCCCGGCACCGTCATTGGCGGCCCCGGCGCTAACCGGAGACGACGCCTGGCCACTCATCACCGATTTCACATGATTCGATACGTCGTCACGGACAATTCTCTGTTTCGGGCCGCTGCCGCGTACGGCATGCAAGTCGACCCCCAGTTCACGTGCAAACGCGCGCACCGATGGCGACGCGTGGGGCTTCGCTATGCGTGAAATATCCGTCGGATTGTGTGCAACCGGCGGGATGCGGCTAACCGGCGCACTAACGGGTGCAGCACTCGTCACTTCCGTCTGAACCGGCTTTGACGCCTGCTGTTCTGAGGCTGATGTTGTGTTTGCAAAAGCCACCTGTGCGGCCGGCGGCGCCGCAACAGCCACGCCTGAACCAGCGGAACCAACCGAATCGCCTGACACACTCATGCGAACCAGCGGCATCCCTTCTGAAACAGTTTGACCAATGGTTACCAATACCTCCGCGACCGTGCCTGCGTGCGGCGACGGGATTTCCATCGACGCTTTGTCACTTTCCAC
>JBAUID010000162.1:0-3482 GCA_049680625.1 Burkholderiaceae bacterium
TGCCCGCCTACTGGTGGCTGACGACAACAAGGTCAACCGGCTGCTGATGACGCGCAATCTCGAGTTGCAGGGGCACAGTGTTGCGACTGCCGAGAATGGGCGGGTAGCATTGGAAATGCTTGCCGCCGAATCGTTTGACTTAATGCTGCTTGATGTTGAGATGCCGGAGTTGAACGGTTTCCAGGTGTTGGAACGGCTGCAGGCCAATACAAAACTGAGTGATATACCGGTTATTGTCACGAGCTCGCTCGAAGGTATCGATCACGTTGTCCGCTGTATCGAGCTGGGTGCGGACGATTTTCTCAAAAAGCCATTGAATCCAGTACTGTTAAAGGCGCGAATCAACTCGAGCCTGGAGAAAAAGCGGCTGCGCGATCAGCAAAAAGAACTACTCAAACGATTCGCAACCCCCGAAGTCGCCGCAGACTTACAGGAGTCGGGGTTTTCCCTGGGGGGGCATCGGGTTGAATGCACGGTGATGTTCTCGGATATCCGCCGCTTTACCGCGCTTGTCGAGTCGCAGACACCTGAAGAAACCATCGAGTTACTTAATACTTATTACACCCTGATGTTTGACGCGATTACCGAACACGGCGGTGTGGTCAATCAAATGGTTGGTGATGGTTTAATGGCAATCTTTGGCGCGCCGTTACCTTTGCCGGACGCTGCTACGGCTGCCGTGCAGTCAGCACTTGCCATGATTGAGATGATAGATCTGCTGAATGTTGAACGCCAGGCGATCGAAAAAGATCCCATCCGAATTGGCATCGGCATCGCGACGGGTGACGTCGTCGCCGGTTATACCGGTACTCAGAATCGCGCCACCTATACCTGCGTTGGTAATACCGTCAATTTGGCGGCGCGGCTCGAGGCGCATACAAAAACGGTCGGCCGGGAAATACTGATTGATGACGCCACCCGGGCAGCCCTGGGCACAGATCTTGCGCTGGAGCGACTGGACGATTGCCAGTTTCATGGCAAATCGGAACCAGTGTCATTGTTTGCTGTTGGGGCATCGCCAAATGAGTAGTTGCGACAAGTGCGGCAAACAATCGATGCACTGATAAATGATTTGTCGGTTGTACAAAAAATGTTAGTACCGTATTACTCGATACGCCTAGTTGCTCGCAAGATCAACGATTGCGGTACGGAAATACCGAGCGCTTTTGCGGTTTTTAAGTTGATGACCAGTGGAAAATACGTCGCCCGCTGCACCGGCACCGCACCGGCTGGTCGACCCCCAAGAATTTCGGCGCTGCATCCCGGGTCAACTGCCAACCCAGTGGGGCGTCTTCGGGGTCAGACAAAAACACAACCCGCTTGGCCAATAAGAATGCAAAAAATAAAAACTGATGCTAGCCATACAAATTTCGGGCTTGGGTATGCGCTGCCTGTTGAGCCTGATGCAGGCGATTCGTACTGGCGGGTAGTAAATGCTTCTAGACGCCTGTATTCGATTGATCTCATTGCAATCTCCTGACAGATTGATTTGCAGGGAACTAAGCATTTGGCACGTGTGCTACCGGAAACTCAGTGACAAATGTAAACGCTTGCGAGGCCGTCAATCGATAATGATATCCGCACGCAAAAGAACCGCTTGCGCAAGAGAAATCCCAAGCGTCTCGGCGGCCCTCAAATTGACGACTGGCTCGAAGTTGTTTGTCCGTTCTACCGGCAAGTCTGCAGGTTTAGCGCCTTTCAGAATTTGGTCTGCAAATTTTGCCGCGTGAAGATAGTTATTCATTCGGCTGCTGGCATAACTGAGTAATCCGCCAGCGTGAATATGGGCCCGTACTTGATACCCAATCGGCAATCGTTCGGCCTGCATCAGCGCTTGAATCCGTGCGCGTTGACCGAAGAACATTGGGTCAGCAACGAAATCCCTCGGCCAAAGAGACAAGACATGCTCACCGCACGTGATACGAAGCGAATCTGAACTTATTGCGAAAGTGCCGCCTCTACCCAATCCAATCGGTCTTGTCCGAAGTGCATTTCGTCGTTAACGAACATGGTTGGCGCGCCAAATATGCCGCGTTCAATGGCCTGGTTGGTTTGTTCGATCAGCGCGTTCTTGATCGCCGGGTCAGCCACAGCGGCAAGTACGCTACCAGATTCCACCCCCGTAGCGTCAAGTACCCGCTTGATTTCGTCCGGCTGATTTAAATCGGCTCCATCAACCCACATCGCCTGAAACACGGCGGGCAAATAGGTTTCCAACCGCCCGTTTTGTAACGCCCAGATAGCACCGCGCATCAGTTGCAGGGTATTAACCGGGAAGTAGGGGTTACGCTTGAACGGCACACCGTAGCGTTTCGCAAAGCGCGCCATGTCTTGTTGCATCCATTTACCCTTGGCCACGATATTTGACGGGGTTTGATTGCCGGTTGCTTTGAACACGGCCCCCAGGAGCATCGGACGGTATTGCAGGCTGGCACCATGGCGCTCGCAAATGGCAGGCAGTTGAGTCCAGGCCAGGTAAGAGGCCGGGCTGCCCACATCAAAAAAGAACTCAACGCTTTTTGTCATTTCAGCCTCGTTTTTTATGTCCTGCGTCCGACGTCTCTACGTCCTTGAAACCCTGAGATCGTTGGCCCAGTTGTCCGGTCGTCAGGCGGTGATCATGCTCTCAAGGCGCGATCGGATGATTTTGTCAGCGTCGGCCATGATGCGGTCGATCAATTCCTGGCATGTCGGGATGTCGTGAATCAAGCCGGCCACCATGCCGCACGACCAGGCGCCAGAATCCATGTCACCTTCCATCATGACCTTCGGATACACGCCGGCCACTTCGTCCATGATGTCGGAAAACTGGATTTTGCTGCCCAGCGCCGCTTCTTTTTCCAGCACCCGTTCAACGGCGGGGTTATTCAGCACACGCTCGGTATTGCGCAGCGGTCGCATAACCAGGCGGGTGTCGAGTTCACTGGCAGCAAGGATGGCTTTTTTGACGTTTTCATGGACGGGGGCTTCTTTGGTCGCAATGAAGCGGGTGCCCATATTCATGCCTTCGGCACCCATGGCCAGGGCGGCCACCAGGCTGCGCGCGTCGGCCATCCCGCCCGATGCAACAAACGGAATCTTGAGTTCATCAGCCGCGCGGGGTAAGAGAATCATGTTGGGAATGTCGTCTTCGCCGGGGTGGCCACCACATTCAAAGCCGTCAACCGACACTGCATCACAGCCGATGGCTTCAGCCTTGAGGGAATGGCGTACTGACGTGCATTTGTGAATGATCTTTATGCCGGCGTCTTTTAGGCGGGGCAGGTGTTCAGCCGGGTTGCGACCAGCGGTTTCAACCACGGTAATACCGCCGTCGATAATGGCACTGATGTAACCAGGGTAGTCCGGGGCACTGACAGTTGGCAAAAACGTCAGGTTCACGCCAAAAGGTTTGTCGGTGAGTTTTCGGCACTTGGCAATTTCATTAGCCAGATCTTTAGGTGTTTTTTGGGTCAACCCGGTAATTATGCCCAGACCTCCGG
>JBAUID010000163.1:0-49674 GCA_049680625.1 Burkholderiaceae bacterium
CTTTCCAGGCATGGAACAAGTAATTGATAATCTCGAGTCGCTTGGCATTTTGTGGGGCGTGGTCAGTAACAAGACCGTAAAATACGTTGTACCCATTCTAGAGCAGTTGTCACTTATTAAACGTAGCGCTTGCGCAATCGGCGGTGATACCGCAGCACGAGCGAAACCACACCCTGACCCACTGTTTCTGGCTGCTAAGCAACTGGGAGTTTTGCCTGAACGATGTGTTTACGTTGGTGATGACTTGCGCGATATCCAGGCCGGTGAATCGGCCGGCATGGCAACCGTCGCCGCTGCATACGGCTATTGCGGTGAAGACTCACCCCCAAATACCTGGGGCGCAAACATCATTATTGATTCGCCAGTTGGCCTTCTTAAATTTCTACCAGCCTAGCAGGCATCGGCAAACCAACTTGGGCGCATCAACGTCGAAATAGCTGACAAAACATAGCCGAGCTACTCGTTCCTGGAAAATCGCCCGACAGTTCTGCCAAATCTGACATCGATTTACCAACTCGAAAAGTCGTGGCGTGATACAAATCACGGCAATTGATTGATCCTCGATTGATGATCTTCGATTGGTTGACCAGGCACAGTCCATGCCTGGCGTTTGGCTATTGAGATTATCCCTTGTCAAGTTGCTCCGATTCCACATCCGCTTCCGGCTCTAATGCAGCCCGACGGCGCAATATGCTACCAGCGGCAATTTCGCTGACGCTACTATTACTGACCGCCTGTGGTGGGGCAGAAAACGAATTCGATCAGAGTGAGTCGTCTTTTGATGATCCTCAATTTGCTGCTCAATTCGATAACACCTTCTGGCCGTTCGGTGAGCGTGGATTACTGACCAACACAACCCCAGATCTCAGCGAAACAAACAGGCAACGATTCGATTCGGCAAACTACAGTGGCCCCACTTTTGTCCCGGAAGTAGTCAGTAGCAATGCTACGGGGGCACAGTTAACTCTGAAAGACAGCCCGTCCGGAACCAACGCAAACGCGAATACAAAAGGGGCCTGGTCTGTTGCGCGACCATGGCCGCTTATTGCAATTCATGCAAGCTTGTTGCCCGACGGCAGGGTTGCGACTTATGGCTCCACCGCGCAGGGCAAACAAACCGGTAAGTTCATTTACGACATCTGGGACTCAACCGCGTCACAAATTGACCAAGGTCATCTAACTCTGCCCAACACGACCAACACAGATATTTTTTGCAGCAGCCAAACCCTGCTGCCAAGCGGTGATCTACTACTGAATGGTGGCGATATCTATGTCAATAACGGCACCACCAACAACGGCAACAACAACTCAAACGTGCTGAGCCTGGCAAACAATACCCTGACAACGGGGCCCAACATGAACCGCGCCCGTTGGTACAGTTCAGTCACGGCCCTGACTGACGGGCGCCATTACATTCAAGGCGGTAGCGGCGGACAAGACCGTCCGGAAATCCGTTCTTTGAGCGGAAATTACAGCTTGCTTGCCAATGCTGACACGAGCAGCATCTCCACTTTGTATCCGCGCAATTACCTGGCAAGAGATGGCCGTGTATTTGGCTACGCCACCAACGGTGCGATGTACTTCGTTGACACGCGCGGTAGCGGCAATATTGAGAGACTGCCTAACATCACGGCGGCCTTCAACGGCGGCGGTTCAACCGGGGTCATGTATGCCCCCGGAAAAATTCTGCAAGTCGGCGCCAACAACTCAAACCGGGCCGTCGTAATCGACATCAATGATGCGCTGCCGGTACTGACAGAGACATTGCCGGTATCGAGCAAACGTATCTGGCAAAACGCTTCCGTTCTTCCGGACGGAAAAGTTGTAATTACCGGTGGCAGTTCCGTCGCCAACTCATTGACCGGCCAAAACAACTTTGCGGAGATATGGGACCCGGATACCGGCACCTGGACTATTGGCTCCGAGGGGACACATGCCCGTTTGTATCACTCAACTTCTCTGCTGTTACCGGACGCGACAGTTTTGGTTGCCGGTGGTGGAGCACCAGGCCCGCTGACAAATACGAACGCGGAGATTTACTATCCACCGTATTTGTTCACAGCGAACGGTCAATTTGCCGGCCGTCCTACTATTACCAGTGCACCGACAGTTGCTAACCCAGGCGATACGATTTCGGTTGGAGTGAACAACGGCAACAGCATTGGGGAAATGGTTATAGTCCGAACCGGATCAGTAACCCACTCGGTGAATTTTGATCAACGCCGGATTCCGTTGGCGTTCTCGGTTTCCGGCAACCAAATATTTATGCAACTTCCGGTTAACAGCGGCCAGCTACCGCCGGGTTTTTACATGATCTTCGCGCTGAATACTAACGGGGTTCCGTCAGTCGCCAAGATTTTAAAAGTAAACGCCGGAAACCAGGCTCTGGTCGGCGCCCCGTGGACCGGTCGAATCGGCGGCAACGGCGGATCCGAATTTGAGCTTGCCTGTAATTCTGGCGAAGTCTTGATCGGCATTCACGGATCAGCATCGTCAACACAGATCTATAAAATCGGGCCGCGTTGCGTCGCCGTCAGTGACACCGGACAATGGTCAGGAATTCCTGTTAACCGCGGCACCAGCGGAGGCAATGGCGGGGGTAGTTTCAGCCATTCGTGTGCCGGTGGCAGTGCCGTCGCCGGATTCAGCGGGCGCTCGGGCACTTATGTCGATCAAATCCGGGCGGCATGTCGTCCACTGGCGTCATCTAGCAAACTGACGGGACCGGTCACTGAACTCTCAGCGGTTGGTAGTACGTCAAGCGGCACGGCTCGCGCATTCATCAGCTGCGGCGCAGACAGGCCGGTGAACGCACTGTACGGACGCTCGGGAAGCCTAATCGACACCTTCGGCATGCGCTGCAACCCCAATTCATCCCCCACTATTTCTGAGATCGCAGATCAGGAAATGCATCTGAACGAGTCAGCTGATTTGCAGGTTGTTGTTGCTGACGCTGACGCCGATACGCTTACCTTCAGCGCAGTGAACCTGCCAGACGGATTGAGTATTGATTCACTGACCGGTCTTGTAACTGGGTCACCGGTAACCAGTGAAACTCGTACCGTCACGATCCAAGTGAACGACGGTGAAGAAATCGCCAGCACAATTTTCGACTGGACAGTTCTACCCGTTGCAGATACTGACGGGGACGGAATATTCGACGATGTAGACACTGACGACGATAACGACGGGGTTGACGACATCAATGATGCGTTTCCACTCGACCCCACAGAAACTTCCGACACAGACAACGACACAATCGGGAACAATCTGGACACCGATGACGACAATGACGGTGTTGACGACAGTCAGGATGCCTTTCCGCTTAACCCCGATGAATCGGCTGATACCGACGGGGACGGCGCAGGTGACAATATTGATCCGGATGCAGACAATGATGGCATTCCTGACGCTGTAGAAGCGGGTGGATCAGAATTTGTTTTACAAGCTCCCGTTGCAAGCATTGGCGGCGCAGGCGCATCCTCGACTCAGATCATTAACCTGAGCACCCAGGGGGCACTAATTGGTCAACCAGTTCTGCTCAACAATATTACGGCCTACGGCGATTTAAACGGCGCGTCAGAAACATTCACGTTAAGTATTAATGACGGGGAGTTTGTCACTACTGGTTTAAAGAACGGTCTTGCCTGCGGAAACGGCCTGACCGCAGCCACACCTGCCATCAGCCAGGTCGTCACTGTTATTGATATCGGCGGTGCGATTCCCGGCATTAAGATTAGTGGCACGACATCAGCCAATGTTGATGCAAGCGGCAGCTGTTCGGGCGCCCAATACCAGTTTACGTTGACGGGCCAGCTCCTTGAGCACGACGCAGACGGTGATGGCATCCATAATCACCTGGATCTGGACAGCGACAATGACGGGCAGCCTGATGTCACAGAAGCTGGCGGTACTGACGCAAATAACGATGGAGTCATAGACAACGCCGCTGTGAATCAGGCCACGCTTGTCAACCCAGTTAACTCAGATGGTGACACGCTCCCAGATTACCTGGACCTGGAGAGTTCAAACGCTAGCAATAACGGCACCCAGTTTGATCTGACCGGAACCGTCGCTGCCAGCCTCGACACTAACAACGACGGAACGATTAATAGTGCTGACGCAACCGGTGGCACCGATATCAACAACAACGGTATCGATGATGCTGTCGAAGCGGCGGGATTCGGGGTGGATAGCGATGGTGACGGTATTGCCAACAGCATTGATCCGGACGACGACAACGACGGCGTTCCCGATGAAAGCGATGCCTTCCCAATTGACCCCAACGAATCTGTCGATTCTGACGGTGACGGCGTGGGTAACAATGGCGACCCGGACGACGATAACGACGGCACTCCAGACGCAAACGACGCATTCCCACTGAATCCGAACGAAACTACCGATACCGACGGGGACGGCATTGGTAATAATTCTGATAGTGACGATGATGGCGACGGTATTGCCGACACTGTTGATGCATTCCCGCTCGATTCGACAGAATCCGTTGACACCGATGGTGATGGTATTGGTAATACAGCTGATACTGATGATGACGGCGACGGCGTCCCAGACATTGACGATGCCGACCCGTTAGATCCTAACGTCGGCGCGGTAGAATTAGCCGCCATCGTACAGACCTTAACAACTTCGCCTGCCGTACAAAACACCGTTTTGTCATTGCAAGTGCAATTGACCGAACCGTTGACAGGTACAAGTTACGAATGGTCATTTGGCGACGGGACCACACAAACAACTACAGCGCCACAGACAACCCATACCTACCCGAACCCAGGTCGATATCAGATATTTGTCACCATTACAAAGGGTGACCAAAATCTTGAGCGCGTTGCGACTCAGATAATCCACGCACCGCTGACAGCGCTGCGCCCAACCAACTCTTCGAGTGTCATAGTAGAAAATATTGCTGCGGGGGCAGACAGGATATGGACTGTCAACCCGGATCAAGGTTCTGTTTCAGTTATTGATTCTCAAACGAATAACCGCATCGCTGAGGTCGCTGTTGGCACTGAGCCCAGCAGTCTTGCCAGTGATTCGGCCGGAAAGGTTTTTGTTGTTAATAAAGAGAGTGCAAGCGTTTCGGTAGTTAGTGCCGCCAGTCTGACAGTTGTCGATACGATTAACCTCAAAGCGGGCTCAGCACCGCATGGCATCGTCATCGATCCGGCAACCAACAGCGCATACGTTGTTCTGGAGGCGTATCGCCGCCTGGTAAAAATTGATCTCGATACCAATACGATCACAACCGAGTTAGTGATTGGCAGCAACCCGCGTCATATAGCGATAAGCGCTGACGGCTCAGAACTCTGGCTCCCCCGATTTATCACTCCCACGGTAAGCGGAGAATCAGGACGCAATATTTCATCGGTTAGCACCAGCGAGGTTTTGCGAGTCAATACTTCCGATATGACGCTATTGCCGTCAATCACTCTGGCCCATGAAACGGGGCCGGACTCCGCCGATGGCGCACGTGGAATTCCGAATTACCTGATGTCTCCGGCAATATCGCCGGACGGACTGCTTGCCGTCATTCCATTCAAGTCGGACAACGTATTTCGCGGCGTGATGCGTGACGGAAATGCACGGCAACCAGATCGAATGATCCGCGGAAAACTTGCACGAATACCACTGCCTGCAAATGCGGAAGACTTGGCAGGTCGGATCGACTTCAACAATAACTCACCGGCAACGGCCGCCGCATTTGGTCCATTCGGATCAGTGATGGTGGTTGTACACGAGGCCAGCCGCGCAGTTGAATTTATCGACCGGTATTCCGGCGGAACGCTTGGCAACGCAACTGCCGGGTTTGCGCCAATGGGTGTGGCGATCACTGACGATGGCTCAAGAACCTATGTTCACAACTACCTCGGGCGTTCGCTGACCGTATTCAACACCAACGGCCTGATCAATGGCACGGGCGTCAACACCGCCCCGTTGGCAACGGTTGACCTAACTACGTCCGAAGCGCTTTCCAATCAGGTGTTGCTGGGCAAGAGACTGTTCCACGATGCGTTCGATGACCGGCTGGTTCAGCAGGACTACTTCAGCTGTGCCAGTTGTCATGCAGACGGCGGCCACGATGGCCGGGTCTGGGACGTATCAGATGGTGGCGAAGGCCTTCGAAACACGATCGATTTGCGCGGCAGAGCTGGCACCGCCCATGGTCGGGTTCACTGGACCGCTAACTTCGACGAAATTCACGACTTTGAAAACGATATTCGCCAGGTATTTGGCGGTACAGGTTTGTTAACCAATGCCCAGTTCAATTCAACACAGAATCCTTTGGGTGCGCCGAAGGCCGGACTCAGCTCGGACCTGGATGCCCTGGCCGCCTACGTCGCAAGCCTGAACAAAACTGGCATCAGCCCATTTCGGAGTGCAAACGGCAATCTGAGCGCTGCGGGTCAGCGCGGACAGACTATATTTAGTCAGTCCAACTGTAGTACTTGTCATAGCGGTACTGGCTTTACCGATAGCGCCCAGGACGCACTGCACGATATTGGCACAATTGATGCAGACACCGGAGGCAGGCTTGGGCAGCCGCTGACTGGGCTGGACGCGCCAAGCTTGCGCGGCTTGTGGCAAACCGCACCGTACTTACACGACGGCAGCGCGGCGACGCTTCAGCAGGCTATCCAGGCACACACCTCGCCAGCAGTTGGATTTGATGTTGGCACCTTAAGTACTGCGCAGATAAACGATCTGGCCAGCTACCTGATGCAAATTGACGACAACGAAGTGTCCGCACCAGCGAGTGATTCAGATGGCGATGGCATTCCAGACGCGACAGACCCTGACGACGACAACGACGGGGTAAATGACGTTAGTGACGCATTCCCACTCGATCCAACTGAATGGCTGGACACTGATGCCGACGGCCTTGGCAACAATGCAGATGCCGACGATGACGGCGACGGCGTTGCCGACACCGCTGACGCCTTCCCGCTCGATCCGAATGAATCCATTGATACCGATGCGGACGGCATCGGAAATAATGCCGATACCGACGACGACGGTGACGGTGTTCCTGACGCAAACGATCTCGACCCACTGGACCCAAATGTTGGCGCAGGAATCGTCTGCAACCTGATTGCTGACGGCGGATTCGAAAGCGGCCCAGGCAACTGGTACACCAGCACCAGCGTAAACATCGTTTCCGATGCCTATTCCGGCACCTCTGCATTGGCATTCGGTAACGGCTGGATGGGTGACACTATTGCTGTCTCTGCCAATACCTTGTACACGCTAAGCGGTGCGTACAAGAGTACCGGCAACAGCGGATGGGCCGGCTATGGCCTGGACTTTGTGAATGCCGCCGGTGAAGAGGTTGGTGAACTGGTACGTACCTTGAATCCAACCAATGCCTACACGGAATTTGGACTTCAGGGTCTGGTACCGGCCGACGCCTCCTTTGTTCGCCCGTGGTTTTATGCCGACCCAGGTCGGGCAGTTGTCCTCGACAATATCGACTTGCGAAAAACCGGGTGCGACGAAGGCGGTAACCAGAACAATCAGGCACCGTTTGTATCCAGTCCAGGCAGCCAGGTCAATACCATCGGTGATACGGTTAACCTGAGCCTGAGTGCAACCGACCCCGAAAACGATGCCCTGACATGGACAGCAACGAACCTGCCAACCGGATTAAGCATTAACCCAACCACTGGCGTTATCAGCGGAGTGGTTACCGCAGCTGGCACCAGCAATGTTCTGGCGATGGTGAGCGATGGTTCCAGTGAAGACAATACCGGTTTCATATGGACCGTTACCGACCCAGGCTCCGAGACCGTCTGCAACATTTTGCATAATGGAGGTTTCGAACTTGGAATCGGCAGCTGGACCAGCAATGTCAGCCCACAGATCGTTTCCGAGGCCAATTCCGGCAACAGTGCCATGCGGTTTGCCAATGGCTGGGTCAGTATTGCCCTGCCGGGTCAGGGTGGTAAGAACTACACCGTGTCTGGCCATTACACGAGCGTCGAACTTGCGGGATGGGCTGGGTATGGAGTGGACTACCTTGATGCCGCTGGCAATGAAATCGGTGAGGAAGTTCAGACCCTCGAGGGGACATCCGGCGGTTACACATCCTTTGGCGTTGCAGGGACTGCCCCAGCTGGCACCGCAACAATACGCATCTGGTTTTACGCAGATTCCGGTCGCACCGTTACCCTGGACGATCTGGATGTTCGCGAAACCGGTTGCGTTGGCAACGGTGGGGGCAGCAGTTGCAACCGGGTAAGCAATCCGAACTTTGAAGTCAACACCAGCGGCTGGTATACCAATACAAACCCGCAACTGAGTAACGACGCAGGCCAGGGAAGCCAGTCGGTAGTAGTCAGCGATGGCTGGTTTAGTACTGTCGTAGCGGTTGAGCCGGGTCAGACATACTCGGTATCGGCCCTGGTCAAAGGTCAGGGTAATACCAGCTGGACCGGATTTGGAATGGATTTTGTCAACGCGGCTGGCATCAAACTCTCCGATGCAGCCCAGACTATTTCTACCTCCAGCACATACCAGGCGGTGCAACTGACACAGTCAGCCCCTCCGGGTGCCGCTGAAGTTCAAGTCTGGTTTTATGCTGACCCCGGCAGAAGCCTGTATTTGGATGGGGTTGATATCCGCGATACCAGTTGCCAGTAGTTCCGGCTGGCTGACACGAAACAAACCAACGCCTGGATGACACCAGGCGTTGTTCATTTTGAGACCGTTCAGAAACCATCTCGGTATTGAGATCGTATTTTGCTGCGATCGACGCGATAGACACTGCCGTTGCAGTTCAAATTTCCGCCGTTAATCGGCGCAGCCGAGCCGCACACGGCTCCTGCCGGCATGCTATCGGGACTACCAGAGGCCAAATGGCCCTCAACATCGACCCAGCCAGGAATTCTCATGATCAAATCGGCGCGCAACGCGTTTATTTCAATTGGCGTACTCAGTGCCTGCCTACTTACTGCGCAGGCGTTTGCCGACGCGGGCCACGGCCACATTCCAGACAACGGGCGATTTACTCCAAATCAGGCTGGCGCCACTTTTCCGCCACAGCCACGATCGGTTGAAAACGTACAAAACTACGCCCCTCAGCCAGATAATGAAGTCCGCACGATAAATCAACGGTCACGCACAGCGGTTCGCGCAAATTCAATTGTCACCAAGAACGTCGGCAATGAGCGATCGACGGCAACAACAGCAGCAATGGCTGACAGCAGAGTCCAGGCATTGCTTGGTCAGCGCTTCGCTCATGTTGCAACCTCCCCGGTCAAAGAAAAATGGGGTGGTGACGGCGAGCGCTACGAAGTGACATTTTTCAGCCATAGCAACAATCAGACTGTCAAAGTTTTCTTTGAAGGCGGCCAATTAAACAATCTGACCGCAGTTTCAGCCGGTGTCAGCCAGCCTCCATTGGCCGAAACCGAAATGATCGAGGCGATTGACCTTGCCCGTACCCATTGGATGAACCTGGGAAATACACGGATAAGCCAACTGACCGGATTCGCAATTCAAACCTTTCAAGAAGACGGATCCTCTTATCCAACCCGGATTGCTTACGTGTCCTTTCACGTTGAATCTCCACAGAGCCCCGAACTGTTGACCTGGGTTGACTTGAACAGCCGCCAGACGGTACGCGCGGAGGTTGCGCAATGAAAAACCTGACAATAAACATTAGCCAAATCGTAAAGTGTTTCCTCTTCAGCGCCATTGTCGTGTTAAACACGGCCGCTGCTCTGGCACAAACGCAAATTGGCGAAAGAAATGGACGGCTCGAATGGAATGGCTGGATACTTGACTACGACACGTTCACAAAGAACGATGGTCTGACCCTTCATAACGTCAGCTACGGCGGTATCGACATTCTCGGTCGAGCCAGCTTTCCGGTTATGTCGGTCTACTACGACAACAACGCCTGCGGCCCTTATGCCGACCGGCTGAATGGTCCGCAAGCAACAGTCAGCTGGGCAAACAATGCAAAACTAGTCGCGCGCGAATTCACCCAGGAAGGCAAACAATGGTTTGAACTTGGCATCAGAGAATTCATTGGCTCTTACGACATATACCAGGTCTGGTATATCAGCGCCGACGGTGAACTGGACGGTCATGTCTTCAGCCGCGGATTGCAATGCCAGGTTAACCATATTCACTACCCGATGTGGCGGCTGGACTTTGACATCGCTGGCCCGGCAGGTGACAAGATTATTCGTGAAACCTCCCCCGGACAATTTTCTGCTTACACGACCGAATTTGAAACGAATGCAACGGACGCCTATCAACACGGATGGTTTGTCGAAGACGAAGCAACCGGATTGCGGGTGCGCGTTGATTTCGATAATGGCCAGTGGAATGTTGCCGGTAACGTCGTCGCAGCGTCGGAATATAGTAACAACTTGATTGGAGCGATGGTCTCGCGGACAAGCGAAGAAGCCTGGCCAGGCTCACCATCGCCCAATTTTCCGCACGACAATAATGAAAATATCAACAATGCTGATGTTGTCATGTGGTACCGCGGTTACCTGCCTCATACACCGGAGGAAGGCAGTGCCTTATGGCATTCCACAGGCATTCGTATCACCGCAGACATGGATAGCGATGGTGATGGGCTGAATAACTCGGTTGACCCCGATGACGACAACGACGGAGTTCCGGACAATGAAGATGCCCTGCCATTGAACCCGAATGAATCAGTCGACACTGACGGTGATGGCATCGGTAACAACGCTGATACCGACGATGACAATGACGGGATAAATGATAGCAATGATATTTTCCCGCTTGATCCGGCGGAGTCTCGCGATACTGACGGTGACGGTACCGGCGACAATGCCGATATCGATGCTGACAACGATGGGATTCCTGACACTACCGAGACCGCTGGTAGCAATTTCACATATACCACTGCCCTGTACAACGCACCTCAAACCGGCGGCAGTTCCAGTCAGAGTATCAGCCTGGCGGCTCAGGGTGCGGTTATTGGCCAAACTGTCGCGATCAGCAATGTGACTGCGTTTGGTGATTTGAACAGCGCCAATGAGACGTTTACGCTCAATTTTAACAATGGCGAACTCAGCTCTGGCCCAGTGAGTACAGGTCTGCAGTGCTCGGGGGGCCAGACTGCCGTCAGCCCACCTGTTTCAGCTGACGTTTCTGTCATTGACATCGGTGCTGGCATTCCCGGCATTCAAGTCCAGGCAACAACCTCGACAGCAGTCAACAACCTGACCGGTTGCACCGGGGTTGACTATCGATTAACAATTACCGGGTCAACCGTCGGCATCGATTCTGATGGAGACGGTGTACCCAACGTCCGTGACCTGGACAGTGACAACGATGGTCAGTTCGACGTTGCCGAAGCCGGTGGCGTTGACGCAAACTTCGACGGCATTATCGACGAGCCTGCAACCAATCAGGGGTCACTATCCAATCCAACGAATAGTGATGGCGATTCACTGCCTGACTACCTGGACATTGAAAGCGCCAACACATCCAACAATGGCACTGACTTTGACCTGACCGGAACCCTGGTTCAATCTCTTGATACGAACAATGACGGAGTCATCAATAGCAATGATGCAACCGGCGGTACCGATGCAAACGAAAACGGGATTGACGACGCAATTGAAGCACTCGATCTGAACGGTCCGGATACGGACGGTGACGGCATCCCGGATACCACTGATCCGGATGACGATAACGACGGGGTTCTCGACATCAGTGACGCATTCCCTCTCGATGCGACGGAGTCAGTGGACACCGACGGTGATGGTCAGGGAAATAACGCGGATACTGACGACGACAACGACGGCACACCAGACGCCAGCGATGCATTCCCGCTTGACGCCGCTGAATCGGTCGATACGGACGGTGACGGACAAGGCAATAATGCGGATGCCGACGACGACAACGACGGCACACCAGACGTCAGCGACGCATTCCCGCTGGATGCAACAGAGTCTGTTGATACCGATGGTGATGGTATCGGCAATAATGCCGACCCTGACGACGACAATGACGGCGTCCCCGATCTCGATGACTTAGATCCACTCGATCCCAACGTTGGCGGTGGCCAGACATGCAACTTGCTGAGCAACGGTACATTCGAAACCGGTGTATCCGATTGGTTTACCAATACCACGCTGACCAATAGTGCTGATGCCCGTACCGGCAATGGCGCAATTAGCTTCGGCGACGGCTGGATTGGCAATGTCGTTAACGCTACTGCTGGCACGGTCTATACCTTCAGCGGCTTCTACAAAAGCCCGGTTGGTAGCGGCTGGGCCGGGTTTGGTGTCGATTTTGTCGACATAGACGGAAACGAGGTCGGTGAACTGGTTCGCAGCCTGGATTCAACCGACGTCTATACGGCCTTCACCCTTGAAGGTCAGGTCCCGGCCGGCGCGAGCTTCATTCGCCCGTGGGTGTATACGGAAGCCGGTCGAAGCTTGACCATCGACGATATGGATCTACGCAAGACTGGTTGCACCAACGGTGGTGGCAACGTTAATCAGCCACCGTTCGTTGCAAATCCCGGTAGCCAAATTACTAGTGTTGGCAGCGTGGTATCGCTTTTGGTAAGCGCCTCCGACCCGGAAGGTCTGGCACTGACTTTCCAGGCAACCGGTCTGCCGACCGGCCTGGCCATTGATAGCGGTACTGGTCAGATCAGCGGCACAGCTACATCTGAGTTCAGCGGCACGGTGACCGTCACGGTCAGTGATGGTGAAGAGCAAGGCTCTGCAACATTCCTGTGGACCGTGATTGAACCCGGCGGGAATTCCACCTGCAACCAATTGCCCGATGGTGGCTTTGAAACCGGCCTGGGTGCGTGGAGCAGTAATGCATCGCCAGTCGTGACCAACGAGGCCTTCAGCGGCAACAATGCGCTGACCTTTGGGGGAGGTTGGATCAGCATTACCCTGCCCGCGCTTGGCGCAACCGACTATGCGCTCAATGGTCAGTACAAGAGCAACGATGGCACCGGTTGGGCTGGTTTTGGCATTGACTACCTTGACGCTAACAACAACGAAGTAGGCGAAGAAGTGCGCACCCTGGAACCAGGGGATGTTTACGCGGGCTTTAGTGTTACAAGCACCTCACCTGCTTCAACTGCGTCAATTCGTCTGTGGTTTTACTCTGATACAGACCGGGTGCTAACCCTCGATGACGTTGACCTGCGTTTTCCGGACTGCGTCAGTGGCGGAACCAACAACCGCTGCAACCGGATTATCAACTCTGGCTTCGAGGTCAGCGATGGTGGCTGGTTTACCAACGCAAGCCCACAATTGACAGCCGATGCGGCAGACGGCAATCAGGCAATCTCAATTACCGCCGGATTCATCAGCACTGCCTTGTCAGCCCAGGCCGGCACCAGTTATACGGCCTCTGCGATGATCAAATCGTCCGGGTCAACAGGCTGGGCCGGGATGGGCATGGACTTTGTTGACAGCGCTGATGTCAAAGTAGGGGACGCTGTCCTGAGCATCGACCCAAGCGCAAACTACAGCCTGCTGCAAGTGACCGGGCTAGCGCCGGCTAATACCGCGGGGGTACAGCTTTGGTTCTACGGTGACAGCGGTCGAATCGTCTACGTCGATCAGGTCGATCTGAGGGTCGCTGGCTGCCAATAGTCAATAACTTAGCCTCCCCTCAAAAAGGCCCGGATTAAAACCCGGGCCTTTTTTTGTCACCTCACTTTGCACGCTACCTACGTTACCTGCTCAGCCCGCTCAACCCGCCAACGACCGTGAGCACAGCCGGTCCGGCACATCTATCGACCGACTGTCGGCGGATGCCCTCAAAATCCGAGACAAATATCACATCTGTAAAAAAAACCGGCGCTGATCCAGGGCGTTGCCTCGGGAAAATTGACATGCCGTGAATTAGTACGCGACTACCGTTCGTCGGTTCGCTACTATTCGTTCATCAGTTCACAAGCACCAACGCACGGTGCACTTCGGAGCGACACCGCATGTCAACAGCATCAAAAAAAACCATTAATACTTTTCGCTCAGTAGTCGCAGTCTGCGCGAGTGCGCTTGTAATAACAGCCTGTGGCGGTGGCGTCGCTGAACCCTCATCGCCTGGCATAACTCAAACGAATATCAGCGCTGCTCCCGCCTTCCTGAGCCGTTCATGCGACGGACGGAACAGCCCACAATTATTCTGCCCCAATGTAAACGGGGGCTGAAATATCTGAAGGATTGACCTTCTGAGACACCCGGCACTGGGCTCACTGAAAAGTGAGCCCTTTGTCGTTATACGGCGGGATATTCCCCTCCCCACAGAGCTATTGCGCCAACAGACAAACCTACAAACTGACAACGGATTTCAAACGACCGAAACCGACACCGACCCAAGCCCTTGAACCTCATAAGAAACTTCATCGCCCGGTTCGACAAAATAGGTTTTCAGCGCGCTTCCGGTAATGACAATTTCTCCGGCGCGCAACTGGCGGCCACTAGCGGCCAGAAAATTTGCCACCCAGGCCAGACCGTTAAACGGATGGCCCATCGCGAGTCCGGTGTTGGCAGTGGCCACAACGTCACCATTGAGTCGCATCTGGCTTTCGCATTTGGACAAATCAATAGCCTGAACATCGGTCACCGGCACCCCGACAACAGCACCCGAGCACCAACAACGATCTGCAATCAGCGAAAAAGCGTCGAGATGCGCATAGTCTGCACCGCGGTCTTCAATCAGCTCGAATGCTGGCATACAGGCGCCCACATAAGGCGCAATCGTGCCAGCCGTATAAATTTGATCTGCCGACGGTACGTCACGTTGGATCTCAACGGCAATTTCAAACTCCAGACCAAGCCGGACATACGATGACAAGTCTATCTGGTGGCCAGATTTATAGATCTGGCTCTGAAAGACAGAACCGTAAATAGGTTCACTCAAGCCAACTAACTCTTGGATGGCTGGTGAAGTCAGTGCAATTTTATGGCCGCCCAACAAGCCATAACCGCCACGTTGACCGAGATACTCGTAGACAGCCGCCTGAATTTGATACGCGTCGCTTAGATGCTCAGTTCGATCACTTTGCGCCAAAGGTTGGTATTGGTCTCGTGCCAGATGTGATGATGCTACCTGCCCAGCAATACGTGCAATTTTCCCTTTGTCCACAGTTATCCCCTTGGTTTAGTTTTTGTTTAATCTGTTTCGGCCTCGTCCGGTACCCGTCAGGTCAGAAACAAACTGTCGAATCCGATTATCGGCACGATCGAACACGCGAAGCAGGCTTTGCTCCGGACGCCCCAGAAATGACGTGGAATGTGGCTCGCACGAACCAGTTCGCCTCGAATGCTGGAGATGCCTGACTGATTTGGCCGGCAACCGTGGCTGGGAACAAGTTGTCAACGACAAAAAACCGAGTCTTAGTACCACTTTTCCCGAGTGGCGAACGCCATTGCGAAGCGTTTTCCTGGTTCGATTCCTCGAGCCTTTCGAGCAGCATTCGCGAAAATTCAAGTCCCTCTGATTCCATGCCCGAAGTGTATCTCGAAAAATCTCTTATTTCTTGCGGGAATCGAGTACCGACACTAGCCGTTAATGTCAATAAACAGGCCGTCGATCCAAAGAGCCGTCGTTGAGCCCTCCGTTGCGCCGGACAAAGCTGCCGATTATTTTCGAAACAGATAGGATCTCGATAAGCCTAACTTCCGAACATTCATCACCGCAAGTATGAAACTAACTATTTCGTTAAGTCCGCTCAGCTCTACAATCCGCATCGCAGGAATCGTGCTGATGCTAAGCACATTAAGTGCGTGTTACGAGTCAGAAGTGCGAATGCTCAATTATGGAGATAGAGCGAACTTAGAGGGCAAATATATTTGCACAGCCGTGGACGGTTCCCGACCATCGGAATCTGTTGAAATTTCGGTTCAGAAATCAGGTCAGGGCAATGCGGTCGATTACGTTTATCGATTCTCCGGGGGCGGCGAGTTTCGGTTCAGCAACCTTTCCTCTGGCATGTTCATCGGCCAGACCCATCGCGGTTATAAAGGCTGGGGTCGAAAAGAACATGACTCCAGGTATGGATTTGTATTTCTTGATGTCAAAAATACGGCTGACATCAGTTTTTTTGAAACCAATTTTGGGTCTCAAAAAGAAGAAATTGGGCGGATGATGGAGGCAAACGACATCCGCTTCAAAGAAAATCCCTATTCGCTGACAACAACAATGACACTGTCAGGATCAGCAGACAATTTGTTTGATTTCTTTAACGGCCACGGTCGCTCAATGCTCAAAGAAACAGTCACCTGTACTTCGCAGACCTGAGCTTGTCTTTGTACCGGTCGAACAAGTCCATCCGGGATACCAGGTCACCGGTTTAAGGTCCCGACCTGCATACCGGAGAATTCACCCTGCCCCCGGCACCCATGATATTGTTTGCCTATCTGAATTTGCCGCCAACAGCGGACAAGCAACGAGGAGCACTGGGTGATGAGCGAGTTTGATGACTTTGACAACTACGACGAAAAGAACTTCCCGCGACCGGAAGACACCGATTTCAGTCGGCTGATAAACCGGGCTATCTCGCGCCGAAGTTTCCTGAAAACAGGCGCATCGTTTAGCCTGACCTCTTTCGTAACCGCAACCGGCGCCCTGGCTATCGACGGCTTGACTAACCTTGGCGGTGTCGCAAATGCTGCCAGCGCGGTTGAGCCAACAGGTAAAAGTAGCTCAGCAGCCATGGGCTTCAGCCCAGTCGCTGCCACCTCGGCAGACACAATCACGCTGCCGCCGGGCTACAACTGGCATGTTGTTGCCCGCTGGGGGGATCCATTATTCAATGACGGTGTTCCCTTCGACCAGGAAACCCGTGGCACTGGCGCCAGCCAGGAACTGGCATTTGGCGACAACTGTGACGGCCTGAGTTTTTATCCCACCTCCGAACAAACCGGCATCCTCGCCGTTAACAATGAATATGTAAACAGCGAGTTGTTTGCACCTGATGGCTTCAATACACCCGATGCTGTGCGTAAAGCCAAGGCTGCCCACGGCGTCAGCATTGTTGAAATCCGCCTGGAGTCGGGGCAATGGCGTATTGACAAATCGAGTGGTTACAACCGTCGCATTACTGCCGATACGCCGATGGATATTACCGGGCCCGCTCGCGGTGATGCGCTGATGCAAACCGCATCAGACCCAAAAGGCGTCGTCAGCCTTGGCACGTGGAACAACTGCGGTAGCGGCGCCACGCCGTGGGGTACTTATCTGACCTGTGAAGAAAACTTTAACTACTACTTCGGTACAAACGCTGAATCATTTCAATCAACGCGACGCCAGAGGCGGTATGGATTGGGCGGTAATGGGCATCGTTATAACTGGCATACTTTTGACGATCGCTTTGACATCGCAAAAAATCCGAACGAACCGCACCGTTCTGGCTGGGTAGTTGAAATCGATCCAATGGACTCATCATCAACCCCTAAAAAGCGAACGGCCCTGGGCCGGTTCAAACACGAAAACTGCGAAATAGTGATTGATAAAAGTGGACACGTCGTTGCCTATATGGGTGACGACGAGCGCGGTGAGTACTTGTATCGTTTTATCTCAAATAATAAATACATTGAAGGTAATACCCCGGCAAATCGTAATCTGCTCGAAGAAGGTACGTTGTACGTCGCCCGATTCAATGAGGCTGACAAAGACTTAAAGGGAACTGGCGAATGGATCGAAATCAGCCACGGAAAAAACGGCCTGGTAGAACAGACCGGTTTCAATAGTCAAGCAGAAGTAATGATTTTTGCCCGGGAAGCAGCGCTGAAAGTTCAAGCGACCACTATGGACAGACCCGAGTGGGTTGCGGCTAATCCAAACAAAGCTGAGGTGTTTGTCGCACTAACCAACAACACAAACCGCGGCAATAAACCCAACTCAGGTGGTGCGGACACACCCGTAAATGGCCCTAACCCGCGTAAAGGAAACCCTTACGGTCAAGTCCTGCGCTGGGTGCCCGACGAATCAAGCCATCTCGCCAAGGGTTTTACCTGGGATTTGTTTGTCCTGGCCGGGAACCCGGCTGTCCATTCTGAAGGTTTAATGGCTGGTTCGGCAAACGTAACTCCTGACAATATGTTCAACTCCCCTGATGGCCTGGTTTTTGACAACGATGGTCGGTTATGGATTCAGACTGACGGCAACTATAGTGACAAGGACAAATTTGCCGGCATGGGCAACAATCAGATGTTATGCGCCGACACCGAAACCGGCGAGATTCGTCGTTTTATGGTTGGCCCGGTAGCTTGCGAAATTACAGGCGCAAGCTGGAGCGCGGATCAACGTACGATGTTCGTCAGCATTCAACACCCTGGGGAGAAAAACAAAGAGTCACACTTCCCGGACGGCGGCATAAGCGTTCCGCGCTCTTCGGTCATTGCCATTACCCGAGCTGACGGCGGTGTCGTTGGCGCCTGACTTCAGATTTGCTCTTTCGGTGGGACGGTATCGCACGCAAGGTCTCGTAAGCGGCGCTTGTTTGGCAACGGCTCCAGCCTCATCGGGCCGTCGACCAACTTGGCTGTACACGCGTATTGTTTGCGGCCGTCAATACTGATGACACATTCTTTGCAAACGTTCGCACTTATACAGCTGTAACGAAACGCCAGGCTATCATCCGCATTAACGCGGATCCATATAAGCCCATCGAGTACTGACGCACCTGACTCAAACGGCACATCGAATCTCTGCTCGTAAGATTTTTTGTCGGTGTCACCGCGCATAATGGTCACTTGCGCAATCAGTTGCTTAGTTTGCTTCATAAGTTACCTTGCTCACCCCGTTAACAAAACTGACAAGTTGACTCTTTTCAAGACGACTATCAGTCTGAATAAAGTCCTCGCGCTGATGGGCACCCCGACTCTCTTCACGCTGTAGCGCCGCCCGCGCAACGCTGTCCGATACTAAGAGCGCAGCACGCATTTCGTGCCAGTCGAATAAGCGATTAGGAAAAATATCGTCATCTGGCAGACGCAAATTATGCAAAGCGGTTTGCAATTGCTCGATACGACTCAAGGCTTGTTCCAAGCCGCTCCGAGTGCGAAAAGGGCCAACTTTTTCCCACATCAGTGTTTTCAGTTCCTGCATCATATTTGCTGCTGACTGGCTCTCGTCTCGCGCTCCGGTCTGAGGCGCCGGCGCTATTGCATTGTGAGGGATCGGAATTCGCTTTGCCTGTGCGGCGGCAAATATCGCAGCCTGCTCACCCGCAATATCACCGAACACCAACGCCTCGCTAATTGCATTGCCCGAGAGTCGGTTGGCGCCGCTGGCCCCGCCCACAGCTTCGCCGGCTGCAAACAAACCGGGGACTGTTGTCTTCATTTTTGGGTCAACCTTCAGCCCCCCCATGTGATAGTGCGCAATCGGTGAAACCTCAATATCCTGGTTAGCCAGATCGATGCCATTATTGGCAAGCCGGTCGATAATCGGGCCAAACGCCGTCCGCAATGCGGCGGGATCAAGGTGCCGAAAGGACAAGAATGCGCCCCCATGAGGTGAGCCACGTCCGGCCTGAACTTCTTTGTGTATGGCGTAGGTCGCAAGATCTCGCGTAGCGGTGTAATGCCCGTCCTCTTTGCTACCATACGCATCCATAAATTCTTCACCCGCGCTGTTGAGCAGGCGGCCGCCTAATTTGTACCTAAATGGGTCCCACATGATCGGATCCATCCCCACCAGGCGCGGCGCCAGATGCCCTATCGGAAAGAACTGCACAAATTCCATGTCGACTAATCGAGCTCCGGCGCGTAAACCCAGCGCATAACCTTCGCCGGCCATGTTCCCCGATGCACTCGACCGGGAGTACAGACGGGTCAAGCCTCCGGTCGCAATCACAATGGAAGCAGCCTCGATGGTGACCAAGCTGCCGGTTTTCCCATTAAGTGCAAATGCACCGCAGACCTGACCATCGCTGCTGCAAATTAACTCGGTAATCAACAAGTCGCTGACCCGTCGAATCATTGATTGCTTGCCGATTTGTTTTCTTAACGTCTGAGCGACGGCCGGCCCGGTATTCAAAAAATCAACATAACAACAGCGGGCAACCCGATGTCCCGGCGCCATAACCTGGCTGATATGATTTTCTGTTCGCGCCCAGCCTACGCCCCATGCATCCATCTGGCGCATTCGAGCGGGAGCCAGCCGGCAGACAAGTTCTGCCAGGGCGGCATCGCACAAGCCACGGCCCGCAGTAATAGTATCGGCAAGATGGTCTTCCCAGCTATCGGCCTCCTGTTCAGACAGCGCGGCAGCTACCGTCATTTGCGCCATGATCGTCGCACCACCGCGACCAACCATATTACGATCAACAAGCAGCACTTGTGCGCCCGCCTGCGCTGCGCTCAAAGCGGCGGTCATGCCGGCACCGCCAGCTCCAACAACCAGGACATCAGTAGTGAGTGAGATTGCAGACATTGGCTTTCGCTTCAGTATTTATCGTGATCAACCAGGGAATCACCGCCCCCGAATGAGACTGCCGCAATTGCGGACGCCGCATCGACGCGATGTATGTATTGTTGAATAATAGCCCCAGACGGGTGGCTGCCGTTAGCCTGTCGACACAAGCATTCACGCGAGCTCGCGTACCTCAGCCCTTCTATCCCCGTCGCCGGAATATCAGATACGATGCGCACACCGATACCTACTGCCAGAGAGTCCGAATGAAAGCGCTAGTTTACAAAGCAAAAAACGCCCCACTCGCCTTTGAAGAAATGAAGCTTCCTGAGCCAACTAAAGAGCAAGCTGTGGTGAATCTGAAATCGGCGGCCCTGAATCATCGGGATAACTGGATAACCAAAGGCTTGTACCCAAACATTCGCGAAGACATCATTCTCGGCTCAGATGGCGCAGGCACTGTGGACGGCCGTGAGGTCATTATCAATCCGAATATCGGCTGGGGCAGCGATGAACGATTTCCATCCCCGGACTACCTGATTCTCGGCATGCCTACCCACGGAACCTTTGCTGAGCAAATCTGCATTGCAAAAGACCGCCTGGTTGACAAACCGGCGCATCTATCGATGGAAGAGGCGGCGGCCCTGCCCCTTGGCGGTTTAACCGCTTACCGAACCTTATTTTCCCGATGCGCGACGCAAGCCGGTGATAACGTTCTCATTTCCGGCGTTGGTGGTGGAGTGGCTTTGTTTGCGTGCCAGTTCGCAATTGCTGCCGGCGCAAAAGTTTGGGTAACCTCAGGTTCTGAAGAAAAAATCGATAAGGCCGTTGCGCTAGGCGCCAGCGGTGGTGTCAGCTATCGACAGGACGGCTGGGCAAAACAAATCAAGAAACAATCCGGAGGCTTCGACGTCATTATCGACAGCGCTGGCGGTCAAGGCTTTGCCGATCTCGTCAAAGTAACCCGACCTGGCGCAAGAATCGGCTTGTACGGCGGCACCAGGGGTAACTGGGAAGGTGTGAGCCCACCAATTGTGTTTTTCAATCAAATTGACATTCTTGGCAGCACCATGGGTTCGGACAAAGATTTTGCCGATATGGTCGCCTTTGTGAACAAACACAAAATCAAACCTGTTATTGATGCTAACTTCCTGCTGGCTGACGGGAATGCCGCGCTGAGCCGCATGGACAACGGCGAACAATTCGGAAAAATAACCCTGACCATCGGAGCCTGAACGCGCCCGAAGCTCACAATCGAATCAGCATGCCGCATACAACGCAGGCATTGGTGAGCAAGATCGAAGCCGTTCGGCTAGGAAACAGATTCGGCGGCCTTACCGGCGGTAATCAGTTCTGTCACTGTTCTCTTTAAACTGTCAGCACCGATTGGCTTTGTGAGCAGCCGGGCGCTGACACCACCAAAGGTATCGGATAACTCGCGCTGCGAATAACGTAACGAGAGCTCACCGGTAAGGACAATTACCGGGACCGGTGCTGGTAAAACTGCCTGGATTTTCGGTACAACATCCGCAGCGGTAATGCCATCCCCAAGATGCCAGTCGGCAATAATTATCTGAGGTCGCAGGTGGTTGATATCGATGGCATCAAGCGCATCTTCGACACATTCGACAATGACTGCTGAAAAGCCAGCATTTTTCGCGATGGCGCCAAGTCCGACCCGAACCAGCGCATTGTCATCAATGATGAGAATAGTCGGCAAGGCGGCGTCTTTGGCCAACGACTGAACTACGGCCGGATTATTAGTCACTGGGGCGGCTACAGGAACCGCGCCGCCTTCGCGCCAGGTTTGGAAATGAACACGAAACTCCGTGCCTAATTCATGCTCACTCGCAACGGTCAGCTTGTGGCCGGCCGTTCGTGCCAGGCGTGTGGCAATTGACAAGCCCATACCGTGAACAGAAAACGATTGGCGACTTGGTGCCGGCTGATCGGCGCCACGGCTGTCAACCACAGCAACTGCTGCGGGGCTCATGCCAACGCCGTTATCGACAATTAGCAGATGTAAGCTGCCATCAGCACTGTGACGGGGATCAAAACTTACCCGAACCCGGTCACCACCTGAATGCTCAATCGCATTAACCAACAAATTCTGAAGAATACGCTGCAAGTACAAAGGATCAGAAAAAACTGAGTACCGATGAGTTGAAAACTCAATATTCACCGCGTGGCTGACGGCTTTGGCCCGGAGAGCGGGCTCAATGCGGTGAAACATAGTCTGTAGTGAAACCCACTCTGGTTCACACTGATCATGCAATACGTCTAGTTTGGCCGTGTCCAGCAAGGAATTGAGCAAATCGTTAATCTGGTCTGATGCATGAATTAAAGCTGAGGTTTTGGTTTTCAATTCGATTTGACCAACCGAATCATGAAGATTTCTTGCCAGCAAGCCGATTGCCTGAGCGGGTTGCCGGAGATCGTGAGAGGCCGCTGCGACAAACTGGTCTTTCATATGCTGCAAGGTATTGCGTTCATCGAGTAAGCGTTTGAGCTCCTCCGCCTGCCGGGCGATAGTTTGCTGAGAAACGACGTCGGCAACGGCGGCACTGAGACCCCGTACCAATACGCTATGGTGCCGCCGGGTAATCACGACCACAACGCCTGAAAATCCAGCGGTCAGAAACGCAACAACAATTGAACCGGCGCTACCGACCCAAAGCATGCCAAATACTATAGCAACAGCAGGCGGCACCAAAAACCAGTAAACAGCGGCCGGCACAGAGCCCATTGCCGGTATGGACGAAACGGTCAAGCCTGCCCAGACAGCAATCAGCATCCAGATCGCATCAGAGGGCGCAGCTGACAGGACAATAACAACGCCTGACACCCAGACGAATCCGGCAGCAGCTCGCTTAATCAACAATAGCCGGGAGCGCGCCCGAAGTCGCACCATATCGAGTTCACGCCATCCATACCAATCAAGCAGCAGGCTCAAGTTAACCAGCATAGCCGCGAACAGCCACGAGATACCAAAAAAGCCGGGTAGTTTGGTCCAGTACCAGGCGATCAGAAATACGCTGGCAAGCATTGAGCCCAGAACGCCGGGTAGCAGGTATCCGAATAATGTTCTCAGAATTTCATGCTGAACCCGCTCGTCACCAGGCGATATGTCGGGTTCGGTAGTTTTGGCCGATGCGTTCATCGACCACCTGCCGGATTGTCGCGATATTTCATAAGCCTTGTTGCTTTAAAGAGATCAAAAAGACGTTCGCAGGCAAACTAATCCGCTAATTACCACCAATTATGCCCTTAATATTTGACGCCCTCGAACCCCAAACTATCACCGAATTGAACCAACCGCAGCCAACACCGTCGAAATTAGGGTACAAGGTATCGAATCATTGACTCAAGTCAGTTAACCATTAATGCCTAACTCAACATGACGAATTTATTAATCGTTGCATTCCACGAGCTTTCCCGATTTTTTCGTACCCGTCGCGGCTGGCTGACAATTATTGGTTTCACCCTGATTTGGACAACTCTTTTGCTTACCGTCGTCCGGCAAGCCAGCGACTTTATGACGTCTGAACAAACAGGCAGTATCGCTGACGCACTTCTGCATTACTTCGGGCTGGACGCACTGAACAACTGGGCAGCCCCGGAGGTGGCAGCTTACTGGCTGATTGCCTTGTACTTGCTACCAATGTTTTGCCTGCCTATTGCGGCCGACCTGTTTGCATCAGATCGCGCCCGGGGTACGCTTCGATTCGTCGCATTACGGTCGAGCCGCAGCAAAATATTTTTCGGACGATTGATTGGCCAATGGTTGATTCAACTAGTGATTGTGACAGCAAGCTTCTTCAGTGTGATTATATTAATTGGTTTTCGTTCACCAACGCAGGCTATTCCGGCGTTTACGCAGGCACCGATTGTCATCATCAACCTGATGCTGGTTCTGACGCCCTTGATCTTAATGATGGGCTGCGTTTCAATCATTGCACGATCCGCGCGACAGGCAACACTACTGGCGGTATCCGTCTGGCTCGTCTCAGCAATTGCAATTTCGTGGATTCAGTACCAAATCGGCTCGGTACCAGTACTTGACTGGGCCTTACCGGGATCACAAATCCCAAGCTTACTGCAACTCAGCGGATGGGACACCTTACAGCTGGCGAACATACCGATAACTCAATCGTTCATCCTGTTATTACTGGGTTGGTGGGTCGCTCACCGGATCGCAATATGAAAGTTGTCGAATGTCATGGCCTGGGAAAAACCTACGGTGGAATCGTTGCCCTGGACAACCTGAGCCTGAGCCTTGAGGCCGGAGAACCAGTCGCCCTGGTTGGCCCAAACGGTGCGGGCAAGACCACCTTATTCAGCCTGCTATGCGGATTTATTCAAACGTATAGCGGCCAGGTTTCTGTTCTCGGCCACCACCCGGGCAGCGCGGCCCTGAGCGGGCGGATAAGTGCACTACCCCAGGACGCCCAATTTGATCCCAACTTCAGTATTTCGTCGCAACTACGCTTTTTCGCCCGCTTACAAGGCATGTCAGGTCGAGTTGCGGATACCGACGTCGAGCGTGTCCTTGGACTTGTTCAGCTCACCGATTCCGCAGCGGTCAGCACGCGGCAACTGAGTCACGGCATGCGCAAGCGCGCATCTTTGGCCCAGGCTTTACTGGGCAAGCCGGAACTGATTTTGCTCGATGAGCCCACGGCGGGTATTGACCCACCGAACGTAAAAATCATCCGCGATCTGATCCGTACGCAAACCCATCAAACGACTTTTTTGATTAGTTCACACAACCTGGATGAACTTGAAAAACTGTGTACGTCGGTTATCTATCTGAACAAGGGAAAGTTGGAGCATGTCGGAAAAATTGATGAGCCGCATACCAATGGCTTCCTGACTTTGAGCGCGCCGAGTATTCCCGAAGCTGAATTCATTCAGGCCTGTGCCATCTTACCCGGTGTTATTAGTGTCCGCAGGCAGCCGCAGGGTGAATTTGTGATTGTCAGTGAAACTGGCGCCCCGACGGACCAGGCATTGCTTGCCCTGCTTTCCCAGCAGGGATGGCGCTACCGGCATCTGATCAATGGGCGCACACTTGAAAACCAGCTTTACGGTGAGTCGAACTAAGCACCGGTAGGCTTAATGCGCAGTCCAGCCGCCATCTACGGATAATGACGATCCGGTAATTGATACCGCAGCGTCCGAACAAAGAAAAACCGCAATTGCTGAGATCTCCTGAACGGTAGCAAACTTCTTGGTAGGCTGCGCGGCTAGCAAGACATCGCGCTTAACCTGTTCTTCAGTCAAACCCCGGGCCTTAGCCGTGTCAGGAATCTGGCGTTCGACCAGGGGCGTCCAGACGTAACCCGGGCATATTGCATTGACCGTGACCCCGTGCTCAGCCACTTCCAGAGCTATCGACTTGGTAAACCCGACCAGGCCGTGTTTTGCAGCGACATAGGCTGACTTAAACGGGGATGCCACCAAGCCATGCGCGGACGCAATGTTAATGATACGACCCCACCCCTGGCTTTTCATTCCAGATACTGCGGCTTTGGTTGTATAAAAAGCTGAAGACAAATTGAGCGCAATAATTGCCTCCCATTTTGCAGCTGGGAAATCTTCTACCGGTGATACAAACTGAATACCGGCATTATTCACCAGTACGTCGAGTTGGCCGAAGCGCCGAATCGCATGCTCAACAAGCTCGGTGGCTTGCTTACCATCCATCAGGTCGGCCTGGCGATATTCAACCCGAACCTTATGTTCTGCTTCGATGCGCGAGCGCGTTGCTTCGATCTGATCCGCCGGCTCGATCCCGTTCATCATCAAGTTCATACCGGTTGCCGCGAGGCCTTCAGCAATACCCAGGCCAATGCCGCTGCTGGAGCCGGTCACAAGCGCGTTTCGATTAGTCGACATAAAAATCCGATCGTTTGAGGTAATTAGTCAGGTGAGCGAACACCTACGAATACTGTGAATAGAAAGCCAGTCAGAGACCGCAAAAAATAGTTAAGCCAGCTAAGCTAGCTATTACGACGCCAGCCTATCCAAATCTTAAGCCAAATTGAAACCACGATAACCGCTGTCGGCAATACTATCGATTGTCTTTGTGTAGCGCTCACAGCCACCGACGTAAGGCATAAATATTCGGGGCTTTCCCGGAATGTTTGCACCCATATACCAGGAGTTCGCCTTCGGATAAAGAGTCGCGTTTGCCACTTCATTATTGTGCTGAACCCAGTTGTCTTGCGCATCGGGTAACGCATTGATGTGGGTCAGGCCTTTATCCCGCATATAAACCAGGCAATTGGCAATCCAGTTCACATGTTGCTCGATCGAAAACATCATGTTGCTCTTGACCCCGGGAGACTGTGGGCCGGTGACCATAAACAGGTTTGGAAACCCCGCCACCATCAACCCCAGGTAAGTTTTAGGACCACTTCTCCAGTGCTCAGACAATTGCAAGCCATCGGACGTCTTGATCTCTATTTCGCGCAGTGCACCTGTCATCGCATCAAAACCGGTGGCAAAAACCACCGAGTCCAGGTCGTAACGCTTGCCACTAGCAGTATGTAAGCCCGACTGATAAAACCCCTGAATCGGGTCAGAACGAACGTCGACAAGATCAACATTGTCACGATTAAAAGTTTCGAAGTAGTTGGTATCGAGAATCAGGCGTTTTGTGCCAATCGGGTGATTATCCGGGCAAAGCAGTTCGGCCGTTGCTCGGTCCTGGACAACGGCGCGAATCTTATTACGCACAAAATCTGCGGCGGTTTTGTTTGACTCTTCGTCAGTCAGCAAGTCGGTATATGCGTAGAGAAAGCTAATCTGCCCACCAGCCTGCCACTTTGCCTCATAAGCAGTGCGACGGTCTTCATCGCTAACATCTGTTGCGCTTTGAGTTGGGGGTGGGTAGCCAGCAATACCAAACGGCGTAGAAAACGCTGCCTGTCGCCTGGTCGGATATTCGGCTTTGTGTTGACGTTGCACCTCGGGCGCAATCGGTCCGTTGTTTGCCGGCAAAATAAAATTTGCCGTACGCTGGAAAACTGTCAGGTGTTTTGCCTGTGCCGCAATTAGCGGAATAGACTGAACCCCGGAAGAGCCTGTTCCGATGACCCCGACGCGCTGACCGGTAAAATCAACCCCGGCATGGGGCCACATGCCGGTGTGGAACCATTTGCCTTCGAAGCTATCGAGCCCAGGTATATCCGGCGTGCGGGGAGTCGACAAATTACCGACGGCCATAACGCAATATGGCGCGCGAATCTGTTCCCCGTCGTAAGTTGTAATTGTCCAGGTATTACTCGGTTGATCAAATACGGCGGAACGAATCCGGGTGTTAAACCGAATATCTCGTCTGAGGTCAAAACGATCAGCCACGTGGTTCAGGTACTCAAGAATCTGAGGCTGGGTTGCATACCGTTCGTTCCAGTGCCATTCCTGCTGGAGCTCTTCAGAAAACGAATACGAATATTCGAGGCTCTCGACATCGCACCGGCAACCCGGATACCGGTTCCAGTACCAGGTGCCTCCAACGTCTGCACCGGCCTCAAAAACCGTAACACTCAGCCCAATTTGGCGCAGCTTATGGGTGGCGTACAAACCAGATACGCCAGCACCGACAACAATAACGTCGGTTTGCGTGGCGGCCTGCCCGTTCATGTCTTTACTGACCTTGTCTGCACCGTTTTTTTTCATGGAATCTTTGCACCCAGGAGTCTCGGAAGAACCTGATTATACGAGGGCGGCATCAGGGTTTACGGTCTCTTAATTCGCGACGAAGAATTTTCCCCGATGCGCTTTTTGGAATGGCGTCGAGGACTTCGATTTGTCGCACCAACTTGTAACTTGCCACGTGCTCGGACATAAATACCTGAATTTCCTTAAGCGATGGAAGCTCACCCGCGGGAACAAGAAACGCTTTTGGCAGCTCACCCGCCTCGTCATCAGCAATACCAATAACAGCCGCGTCAGCAATATTCGGATGGGTCACCAACAGGGCTTCAAGCTCAGCGGGAGGCACTTGGAAGCCTTTGTACTTGATAAGTTCTTTTATGCGGTCAACAACAGATACGTGATGGTGTTCATCGACGATGGCGACGTCGCCGGTATGCAACCATCCGTCACTGTCAATGGTTGCGGCCGTCGCCTCCGGATTATTCAGATAACCTTTCATGACCTGAGGGCCTCGAACCCAGAGTTCACCACGCCCGCCAACCGGCTGATCTTCCCCCGTATCGGGGTCGACAATCCGGGTCTCCGTGTTCGAAATCGTCACCCCGCTGGTGCCTGGTCGAAAGTCACTTAGAACGGTGCAATGGCTGACCGGGCTCAATTCGGTCATCCCGTACCCTTGAACGACATCACATCCGACCCGCTCAGCACATTCGAGGGCAATTTCTGCCCCGAGCGGCGCAGCGCCAGAAAAAATCTGCTTCAAAGAAGATAAATCAAACTGATCGACGACCGGCGCCTTGGCGAGTCCGAGAACAATCGGCGGTACGGCAAAAAACCGGGTGATTTTCTCTTCCTGAATAAGAGTCAGTGCTTCAACCATATCGAATCGCGGCATGGTGACTACCCGAACGCCACTACTAATCAGGGAATTCATTAGCACTTGCATGCCGTAAATATGGAAGAACGGTAGCGCCGCGAGCGCCGCCTCACCTTTTTGGTAATGAATAACATGCTCAAGCTGGGCGTTGTTAGCAACCAGGTTTCTATGCGTCAGCATGACCCCTTTTGGCAGACCGGTGGTTCCTGACGAGTACGGCAGAACCACGACATGATTATGCAAATCCACCGCAACTTGTTCGATTGGGTCCGCATATAAATCGTTCAATGACGTAATACCATCAGCGGCGCCAATCACGATAATCTCGGTAACCCCGGTTCCTTTGACTGCTTCACGGGCAACCTCAAGAAACATCGGCACGGTAAATAACAGACTCGCGCCCGCGTCGATGAGCTGAAACCGAACCTCCTCTGGCCCGTAGGTTGGGTTTATTGTTGTCACTGCGGCGCCGGAGACTGCAACCCCGTGGAAAATGATTGCGTATTCCGGCACGTTCGGAGACATCAGCCCAACCGTCTGACCCGGGCCAATACCTCGCTTTTTTAAACCACCAGCAAGGCGGTGAATGTTTTCTTTCAGCTGACCGAAGGTATAGCTGGAGGTCTTGCCATCTGTGATAGCTACCTGGTTTGCCATTTCATCCGAACGTTGCAGGAGCTGTGCCGTGATGGTTATTTCTGGAATCTGGACATCAGGTAATGGGCTGTTGTGAATGATCGTCATGTTTGTGCTCCTGCGGCAACTAGTACCAGCGTTTCGATACATTATTGCTGAATTTGTTTATCTGATTATCTGTCTAACTGCTTATCTGCTTGTCTGCTTGTCTGCTTGTCTGCTTGTCTGATTGCCGGCACCTGACGCCTGATTCGATTGCATGATGATAAATTACCGAACTCACACGACACGCCGCAGATTACGCCCGGGGCGCTCACCTGTTGCTGCCTGATCTCGCCAGATACATCGGCCGTTCGTATATACCTGATGGATTCCAGCCGCCGGTGACTCAGGACAAGCGAAGTCGGCCGTATCCCGGACTGTATCCGGATCAAAAAGAACCAGGTCCGCAAAGGCGCCGACACGCAATTCTCCCCGATCAGCAAGGCCAAAACGACGCGCTGTAAGCGATGTCATCTTGCGCACGGCTTGCTCCAGGCTGAACAACTTCTCGTCACGGGCGTAATGACCTAAAACCCGCGGAAAAGTACCCCATGCCCTGGGGTGCGGATGCTTATCCTGAACAATGCCATCCGAGCCAACCATTGTGTGTTCGTAGCGCAGAATTCGCCGGACATCAGCCTCATCCATTAAAAAATAAATAGCACCGCCCGGCATCAGTCGACGGGCTGCCTCTTGTCGGTTGCAACCGAGTTCCGCGGCAATTTCATCGAGATCTCTGCCGGTCGCGGTCGGCATAGAGTCAGACCAGGTTATTAATACTTTTGAAGACAAGTCGACCCGGTCCGCTTGCAAGATGGTAGACGTGGCCACATACGGGTATACGTCAAGACCAACATCCTGCGTCAGGCGGGCAGTGTCAATCTGAGCCAGGGTCTGCTCTGAACGACCATGGTTCGGTTCGCCAATACATTTATGGTGAGACACCACAACAGCAACGCCGGCTTCACGTCCGATACGAAACGTCTCTTCCAAAGAGGCATCAATCGCATCAGCTTCATCGCGCATATGGGTAACGTACAACCCGTTATGGCGAGCAAGGCACTGGCTAATCGCAATGACTTCTTCAGTTGGAGCCGCACTGGCGGTTGGATAATACAAACCGGTTGATAAGCCAATGGCGCCTTGCTCCAAAGCTTCATCCAGGCGTTCAGTCATTAGTCGGATTTCAGCCGGATCAGCCGGCCTGGATAAATTATCCATTGCCCCGTGTCGCAATGTTGAATGTCCGACAAGGCAAACATTATTGACGGCTGGCGGGTCTTTCGCAAGGGCAGAGAAGTAATCCTTGAAAGACTTAAAAAAATGATCCGAATTGCCGGAAAGCAAACTGACCGGTTGTGGAATGGGCGGGCGGCCCGGTGGTAACGGCGCCAGGCTGATGCCGCAGTTACCGTTAACCACGGTTGTCACCCCCTGACTCACCTTGGCCTCGAGCAGCGGGCGGTCAAACAAGACATGGTCATCATGGCAATGGGCATCAACAAACCCCGGGGCCAACACCACGCCACCACCGTCAATCTCAACGCCTGCGTTCTCGCCGGTCAAGTCGCCCATCGCGCTGATGCGATCGCCGGTAACAGCCAGATCACCCGGCATACGATCAGCTCCGGTACCATCGATGAGCACAACGTTTCGAAAAATCAAGTCATGACGCGCCATAATTAAACCTTACTTCTTAAAAACCGGAACACCGGTATCACTAACGAGGTGGCAGGCAACCTTATGCCCCGGCATTAATTCGCGCAGGACTGGAGACTCAGTGCGACATCGGTCTTGTGCAAAAGGGCAGCGGCCCGCAAAACGACAGCCGGGTAACGGGTCGATGGGGCTGGGTGGGTCGCCATCAAGCCGAATACGTTCGGCCCGATTACGCAAAGCCGGGTCTGCGGACGGGACAGCCGACAGCAACGCCCAGGTATAAGGATGCAAGGGCCGGGAAAACAATGAGACCCGGTCAGTGTGTTCAACAATCTGACCCAGATACATGACGGCAATATCGTCACACATATGCTGAACAACACCCAGATCATGCGAGATGAACAAGTATGTCAATCCAAACTCAGACTGCAAGCGACGTAACAGATTCAGTATCTGCGCCTGGATAGCCACGTCCAATGCCGACACCGGTTCGTCACAAACAATTAGTTCCGGCTGAGTTGCGAGCGCCCTTGCCACACCTATCCGCTGACGCTGACCGCCGGAAAACTGGTGAGGGAACAATGCCCGTTGCTCGGGCCGCAGGCCAACCAGACGAAACAACTCGGCAACCCGGTCGTCACGTTCGCCTGGTGCGCCAACATTAAGCTGGTCAAGCGGCGAACGAACAATGGCTCCGGCGCGCACCCTTGGATTCAAGGATGAATACGGATCCTGGAAGATAATTTGCATCTGGCCGCGCTGGGCACGCAAACGCTCCCCGTTTAACGAAACAACATCCGTATTATTTATCTTTATCTGGCCGCTGGTCACTGGCGCCAATCGCATCACCGCCAGAGCCGTGGTTGTTTTTCCGGACCCGGACTCGCCCACCAGGCCAAAAGTCGAGCCCCGACGCACGTCAAAGCTCACACCATCAACAGCGTGAACACTGGACGGTCGTGCCATCAAACGTTTACGTGGCAATGAGAAATGCACCTTGAGATCATTCACTTCAAGCAGATTGGCATTCGCATTACCCGGAACCGGTTTGTTGCCAGTGACGCTCGTCACTTCATCACTCATGCCGCGCCCTCCGACTCATTTAGCCAACACGCTGCTTCGTGATTGTCGCCCATCGCAAATTCAGGTGGCATCGATTGACTACAGCGCGCCATCGCGTACTGGCAGCGCGGAGCAAACGGACACCCACCTTTTCCGAGCTCAGCCACCGATGGAACAACACCAGGGATTTCGGGTAGTACTTCGCGATTCGCCGTCGGGTCTGCCTGCAAATGAGGAACACAGGTAATCAAACCCTGGGTATAAGGATGTTTTGGTTGGGTCAAAATTTCGTCAACCGGTGCTTGTTCGATTTTCCGGCCCGCATACATCACAACAACCCGTTGAGTCATCTCTGCGATCACACCCATGTCGTGAGTAATCAGAATAATTGCAGTCCCGGTCTTTTCTTGCAGATTACGCAACAAATCGAATATTTGAGCCTGAACGGTCACATCGAGCGCGGTGGTTGGTTCGTCAGCAATAAGCACCCGGGGCTCACAGGCCAGGGCCATTGCAATCATGACACGCTGGCGCATGCCGCCGGACAACTGATGCGGGTACTCATCCACTCTTTTTTCGGGAGCCGGCATGCTCACGGCCTGTAACATTTCAATCGCCTTGTCCCTGGCATCTCGTCGGCTTAAACCCTGATGCAATCGAACAGTTTCGGCAATCTGATTTCCGATTGTGAACACTGGATTCAATGACGACATGGGCTCTTGAAAAACCATGGAGATCTCGTTGCCACGAACCCGGCGCATACGTTCATCAGATGCACTGAGTAAATCTTCACCGGCAAGCCGGATCTGCCCCCCGGCAATTCGGCCTGGCGGCACTGGCACCAGCTGCATGATGGCCAGCGCTGTCATACTTTTGCCACAGCCAGACTCACCGACGATTCCCAGGGTTTCGCCCACTCGCAAATCAAACGACAAGTTGTCAATTACGCGGGAGGTCGTTTTATCGCGCAGGTCAAACTCAACTGAGAGTTCCTGAATTGAAAGCAACGGGTCGTTTGCGTCGGCAGAAATAAATGATTCGCTCATCGCTGCCTCAGCTTGGGGTTCAATGCGTCATTGAGGCCGTCTCCGACGAGGCTGACCGCCAGTACAGTAATGAAAATTGCCAGACCAGGAAACGTGACTGGCCACCAGGCCTCAAGAATATGCGGGCGATTAACACCAATCAGATAACCCCAACTCATGACGTTTGGGTCTGAAAGCCCTAGAAAACTCAAGCCAGCCTCAAACAGAATAGCCGTTCCGACTGACAACGCAGCACTCACAATCAGCGGTGGCCCGGCATTTGGCAGCATGACTTGCCAGATAATTCGCATATCGCGCGACCCGATTGCCCTCTCGGCTTTCACGTATTCCAACTCGCGGATGCGTAAAAATTCTGCCCGCGCGAGACGCGCGGTACCCGTCCAGGAGACGATGCCAATTGCAATAGATATGGTCACCAGCGACGCATCAAACAACATGATTACAACCATTGATAACAACAACGGCGGCAGAACCTGGAAAAATTCAGTAATCCGCATGAGTAGCTCTTCGACCCAACCGCGGTAGTAACCTGCCAGCGATCCGACCACCACACCGATAACAACCGTAATTAGGGCGGCAGCGCCACCAACCGCGAGTGTGGCCCGGCTGCCATATATGATGCCGGCAACAAGATCTCGCCCCAGGGTATCAGTGCCAAACAGGAATCCCTCTTCGCCGGGTGGTGCCAACGGCGCCCACACGATCTCAAACGGGTCGACCGGATAAAGCGTCGGCCCAAATATGCTCATCAGGACAATAAAGGCGAGTACCAACGCACCAACAACCGCCGCCCAGTTCCGGCAGAACATACGCAAGGCTTCGAGCATTGGATGCTCCACCTTGATAACGAGTTCGTCCGCCGTACCTGCCCTAACCGTCACAACCGTTCCCGGCTCAGTCGCGCTCATGTCGACACCCCCGCTTTGATTCGTGGATCGACCAGGCGATAGGCCAGATCGGTCAGCAAGTTCACCACAACTACAATAAGCGCGGAGAAAAACAAAATGCCGAGCAGGGTTGGCGAATCGCGGCGCAATATTGAATCATAAGCAAGACTCCCCAACCCTGGCCACGAGAAAACAGTCTCAACTAGTACGGCGCCAGAGAACAGCCCGCTGAACTGCAATCCGGCAAAGGTTATCACGGGCAAAACAGCGTTTCGCAACGCATGCTTGTAAACCACCACCGTCTCCGACAAGCCCTTGGCGCGGGCTGTCCGCACGTAGTCGGCCCCCAGTACATCGAGCATACTGGCGCGCGACAAGCGACTGTAAAACGCCAGGTAAATTGTCGACAAAGTCAACACGGGCAACGCGAGGTGATGCAATACATCAAGAACGTAGGCGAGCCCCGAGGCATCATCACCAACCATGTCGCGCATGCCGGAAACTGGGAACAATGGGAAAACAGAAGCCAGCAGAATCACCAGCATGATGCCGGTCCAGAAAACCGGCAGCGCGTAACCAATCAGGGCCAGCACGGTGACCAGGTGACTGACTATGCCGTTGGGTCGCTGAGCCGCCATCACACCAAGCAAAGTACCAACAAAGACGGCCAGCAGCAAAGAACTGACAACCAACAGGATCGTCGGCCCCAATCGATCCAAAATCAATTCGGTAACCGGTCGGTCGAAATAAAAAGAGTAGCCCAGGTCGGCGTGAAAAACTTTTGCGACGTAGGTATATAGCTGAACGTAAAACGGACGATCCAAACCGTAGGTGGCCCGAATACTCGCCATCATTTCTTCGGTTGCGCCACCCATCTCACCGGCAATCACATCAGCGGGGTCACCCGGGGCCAGGTGCAGGAGTACAAAATTCAATACCAGCACTGCCAGCAACAGGATCAGTGCGTATACAACCCGCTTAAGCAGTTGACCGAAGAACGACATAAGAATTACTCACAGGGTTGAATAAAGCACCGCCTTGATTTAAAGCACCGCCCCGCCAGAGGACAAAAAGCCGGCGCGAAAAGTAGGCGCGATGAGCCACTTTTCGAGACGCATCGCAGCAACAATCACACCGGCAATACCAGAGAAGCTAACTAAATACCAGAGAAGCTAACTATTTAGGCTGCACTTTCCAATACAACTCATCCAACGGGGCCACGGAGCCCCAAACAGTGAGCGGTGGGTTCCCGAGATTCTTGTTGTATGTGGTGTGGTACGGAACCGTATTAAGCCAGTAGACCGGCAAATCATCAGCGAGAATTTTCTGTGCTTTAACGTAGAAACCCCGGCGCTTGGTTTTGTCCAGTTCAACCGCGGCTTTTTCTAACAAACTGTCGACTTCAGGGTTGCAATATTGCTGCGTATTCGACCAGATCACACCCTTCTTAATGTTGTTACACAAGTAAGTACGGTGAACACCAATCACCGGATCACCCCAGTTAAACGGGAGATCCATGGTCATGTCAAATTCCCAGTTGGACACCCGTTTCGCCCAGGTGGGGAAGTCGGGCGAATTACGAACCTCGACCGTAATGCCCACTTTCTTCAGCTGTGGTCGAATATATTCGGCAACCCGCTGCTGCACGTCAACAACGGCTGGCAGATAGTCAATAGTCAGCGTCATCCGCGAGCCGTCGGCATCGGGCTTGAACCCTGCTTCATCGAGCAACGCCATCGATTTTTTCAGATCAACATCGTAACGGGCAACGTCATCAGTATAAAACGGGGACCCTGGGGTAATTGGGCCGGTCGACGCTTTCGAGGCACCACGATGAAGGGCTTTGGTGATGAAGTTGCGATCGATCGCATAAGCAATGGCCTGACGCACTTTCGGATTGTCCAGCGGTGGCTTTTTGGTATTGAAAGCTAGCCAGTTATTCGGCCCGATACCTTCATAGCCGTCGTCAGTTGTCACCATGTGCGCCGCTTTTTTCATGCGGCTGATGTCTGACACGGCCGACATGAAAACTTCCATGTGGGCATCCGCTTTTTCCAGTGAAATGGTGCGGCTCGATCCGTCCTTGACAATGTTGTAAACAATTTTGTCGAGGTAAGGCAAACCTTTTCGAAAGTAATTTGGATTCTTTTCGAGAATCCAGTATTCACCTTTCTTGTATTCCTTGAGCATGAATGGACCCGAGCCCACAACATCAACGGTATTTCTCGGATGGCTCTTGATTTCCTGCCCGTCTCCATAAATATGCTCGGGAATGATGGGTAAAATCGACGTGGACATCGCAACCAGTAAAGCGGGGTGCGGCGTTTTCAGTTTGACAATTGCGGTGTGGGCATCGGGGGTCTCAACCGTGTCAACCGCACCTAGCGATGTTTTAAACGGGTGATTTTCTTTTTGTGTCTTGATAGAAAACGCAACGTCTTTTGAGGTAATGGGTTTGCCATCATGAAAGGTTGCATCTTTAACCAACTTGAAAGTGACCGACATGCCATCAGGGGCTACTTCCCAGCTTTCCGCCAGGTAGGGTTTGATGTTCCAGTCTTCGTCGGCACGCACCAGGAAAGCGAAAATCTGTGCTGCCGGCACCATCGTGGCGACTCCGGATTGCACTGCTGCATTAAAATGGCGTGGCGCCTGGCTGCCGACAATTACCAGGGTACCGCCGGGTTTACCTTCTTCAGCAATAACCGGTTGGCTACCAAATGCCATAACCGCGGCTACTGCCAATAGAGATTTGATTGGCTTCATAGGAACTCCTCCAAGATTAGATGGCGAATACTTGATGTTCACCTGCTGGCAGTTTAGCTCATTCTGATTAGCGATTATTCGGATGGGAAAATCAGCAGATATATCTCCGTTTGACCCCGGAACCAGCCTTGTCCTGAGGTAAAAAAGGCAGGGTGGAAGTATTCAGACAAAGAATTTGTGTTTCCCTGTCGGTTCGCTTAATTCACCGAGATTTACAGCATCGCGCCATTGTTGGTGCAAGTCTCTATGGGTGCTTCCCTAGTAACCCGTGCGCAATAAGGCACCACCATCAACCGGCAACGCGACGCCAGTGATAAACCCAGCCTCATCAGACGCAAGAAACAAACAAGCATTAGCAACGTCCCAGGCTGACCCCATCTTGTTGCGTAAAGGTACGCGAGCGTCGCGCTCGGCAACCACTTGTTCGCGAGGCAACTGCCATTCACGAGCCCTGGTATCAACTGCCATCGGTGTGTTCATCAAGCCGGGCAGAATGACATTGGCACGAATGCCGTACGGTGCATTGTGCTGGGCAATTTGCTCGGTGTAGGCAATCATCCCCGCCTTGGACGTTTTATACGCAACCGTCTGATAATTAGTGGTCATTGCGGCAACTGACGAAATACCGATAATCGCCCCGCTACCCTGCTCACGCATTACCGGTAAACCGTGTTTACACGCCATCACATAGCCGCGTAAGTTAATGGCATTCACGTTGTCGAAGTCTGCTTCGGTAATTTCGAGTGGTGATTTGTCCCCGCCAGATAAACTCACCCCAACGTTGTAGTGCAGAACGTCCAACTGACGCCATTCACGTACCACCATGGTTACCGCATCGCGCAGGCTGGCTTCGTTGGTAGCCTCCGTGGCAACCGCCATGGCTTCACCCCCGGCCGCCTTGATAAGCTCTGCCGTCTCTTGGGCAGAATCGAGGTTGCGATCAGCTGCCAATACCCTGGCGCCCTCGCGGGCATACACGAGGGCGCAGGCCCGCCCGTTACCAACCCCCTCCCCCGGGCTTTGGCCTGCACCGATAATCAGCACCGTTTTACCGGTCATTCGCATGGCCGTACCTCCGTAATTGGAAACCACCAGTGTACCGAGGCAACTGGCGCACCGCCAAAGGTCTATTTTTTGCGCCAGGCACCCCAATTTGGCCGAGTGTTGATTTTTCCGTATTGAAATATCGGCTAACCGCCTATACTTAAGATAAGAAAGCAATTTTTAGTAAGCTGAATCGAGTTTTAACAGCTGAGTACCATCATGGGGCCGACCTGGCTTCGACGGTGAGCCCGGGGGTTCACCGAGCACCGCTCGGTGCCGGGTGAACGACAAATCGCCTGCAAGCGATTTGGCTCCGAGTCGCACTTTAATTTTTTTTGTTTTAGAGGTTTGAAAAGAGGTTTTTTTTAGTAAGCTGAATCGAGTTTTAACAGCTGAGTACCATCATGGGGCCGACCTGGCTTCGACGTGGATTACGAAGCGATGCAGGGCATGTCGAGGCGCCTTTCCCTCGTAAATAAATGGGCAAATCTATAAACGCCAACGACGAGCGTTTCGCTCTGGCCGCTTAAGGCCTAAGCCGCTGCACCTACTTGCCGATGGGTGGGGTGGGGTAAAACCCGCATGCAGTGTCATTTACATCGGATCGTGCTCCGTTGGGTTACTTAACAAAGGCACTAAATCCTAGGTAACTGGTTGTTTGTCTGCCTGTTGACCGGCTGAGCAAATAACGAGATCTGAATCGGTCAACTAAGCATGTAGAACTGTTCGTAGAGGATTCGCGGACGGGGGTTCGATTCCCCCCGGCTCCACCAATTCACCAAGACAAACGCCACCTTTCGGGGTGGCGTTTGTCTTGGTATCAATCAAGAGACGGAGAATCTAGCTATTTACTCAGGCCACCAGCGATTCCGGGGTAACAACTGCAACCGGCTCTTCGGCCAGTTTTGCGAGCATTTGTTGGGTCACCAGGGTGATGCCAGCGGCGCTGCGTCGAAACCGGCGGCTGTCTTCGGCAGGGTCTTCACCAATGACGAGGCCGGCAGGAACATCACAGTTACAGTCGATTACTACCCGCTTCAATCTGCAGCCCTGGCCAATTTTCACCCCTGGCATAACAACTGCTTCTTCTAAATTACAGCGCTCACCAACTCTGACATCAGAGAACAAGACGGTTTGCCGCAACGACGAGCCACTCACCACACAGCCAGCCGAAACAGTTGAACAATTCGTTAGGTTATTGTTGCCATCGGTGTCAGGCACAAATTTGGCAGGCGGCAGGTGAAACTGGTATGTCCAGATAGGCCATTCTGTCGAATATAAGTCCAGTTGCGGTACAACCTGGGCCAATTCAAGATTAGCCTCCCAGAATGCGTCCAGCGTACCAACGTCACGCCAGTACACTTCGCCATCATCATTGGTTGTCACGCAGGACAGTTCAAAGGGATGCGCAAAAGCCTGATTGTCAGCCACACAGGCCGGGATTACATCCCGTCCGAAATCATGGGTACTGTCCGGGTCTTTCATATCTTTTTCGAGCATGTCGTACAAGTACTCAGCATCAAAGATATAAATACCCATACTGGCTAAAGATTTGTCGGGGTTACCTGGCATCCCCGGCGGGTTTGCCGGCTTTTCCAAAAATTCGTCAATGTTGCGGTTTGCATCGACATGCATGACGCCAAATTCGCTTGCCTGCTCCCTTGGAACCGAAATACAACCAACCGTGCATCGTCGCCCGCTGGACACGTGATCACCGAGCATCACGGAGTAATCCATCTTGTAGATGTGATCGCCAGCAAGGATGAGAACGTGTTTTAAGCCTTTGCTTCGGATAACTTTAAGGTTTTGGTAAACAGCATCGGCAGTACCTCGATACCATTCAGAATCTGTGTACTTTTGCCGCGCCGGCCACAGGTCAAGCGTCTCGTTCAGCTCACCGCGCAGGAAACTCCAACCCCTTTGAAGATGGCGAATCAGGCTGTGGCTTTCGTATTGGGTGACAACGCCGATGCGTCGAATGCCCGAGTTGACACAGTTGGACAGTGCAAAATCGATTATTCGGAATTTGCCGCCAAAAAATACTGCGGGTTTAGCCCTTTCATCAGTCAATTCGTGCAGCCGTGAACCACGACCACCGGCAAGCACCAGCGCCATTGTGCCGCGAAGGAGTTGATTAGATTCTGAAGGTCTGACCATGATGACAATTTTGAATTTGGATTGACTTGTAAAGCCGGGAAAACCACAACTTACGTGAGTGTTTTTCCGTAATGCCACTGTTAAGCCATTATTGGTTGAATCGACGCCCTGCGCAGCAAGCCGGTGGGTAAACCCAGACTAGCGGGCGCTTCTGAAGAATAGACGGCACATGCAGTTGTTTTTTGCCGATTTACCCGGGTTTATTACTGGTTTTCTGAACGGTCATTGGCGGATGGCGTCCATGGATTTCAGAAATCGCCCGCAGGCGTTCCGCATGCCAGGGCGCAACCTGATCCCAGGTTAATCGCCACGACCACTGGCCGGCAGATTCGCCTGGCGTATTAGTGCGGCACTCGCTACCCAGACCAAGAATATCCTGCATCGGATAAATAGCCGTCGTCGCCACCGAACCACTGGCGGCGTGAATTAAGTCCCAGTGTATTTCGTGCCCATCCGACTTCAGGTAGGTTTGCACAACCGCGCGTTCGTGGTCCGCCAGGTCTTGATACCAACCCTGGCTGGTGTTGTTGTCGTGGGTACCGGTGTACAGCACGCAGTCGCTTGCCAGGTTGTGTGGCGCGTAGCGGTTTTCAGCGACACCGCCAAATGCAAATTGCAGCACACACATGCCGGGTAATCCAATGGCGTCGCGCAGCTCGGTGACATCTGGGGTAATCACTCCAAGGTCTTCGGCAATTATTGGCAAGCCACCCAGCTCGTTAGCGAGTTGATCGAATAATTCTTTGCCAGGCCCGTCCAGCCACTGGCCATCAATTGCCGTTGCTGCGTCGGCCGGAACGGCCCAGTACTGTGCCATTGCCCGGAAGTGATCAATCCGTACGATGTCTGAGTGTTGCATTGCGCGACGCATCCGCGCGACCCACCATTGAAAATTCTCTTGTCGGTGAGCTGGCCAGTGATAAAGCGGGTTTCCCCACAACTGACCGGTATCGCTAAAGTAGTCCGGTGGCACTCCGGCCACCAGGGTTGGCATTAACGATGCGTCAAGCTGAAACAACGACGGGTTTTGCCAGACGTCGACGCTGTCCAGGGCGCAATAAATTGGCATGTCGCCAATGATTTGTACGTTTCGTTCAGCGGCATACTGACGAATCTCCTGCCATTGGCGGTCAAACTGCCACTGGACAAACAGCCAGAATCGAATCTGGGTCGCGTATTGTTGCTGGGCTGCGGAAATCGCATTAGCTTGCCTTGCGCGCAGCTCTAGTGGCCAGCTTTGCCAGGTCTGGCCGTCATGGGCGTCCGATATCGACATATACAAAGCATAGTCCGGTGCCCACCACGCGTTATCGGCACACCAGCTGGCAAAAGACTTATCCAGGGCCTCGACGTAATCGGCGCTGTTATCGGCACCTTTCGAATCAAAGCGCCTAAACGCATCCGACAAGGCCTGGCGCCTGAAAGTACCGGAGGCCAAAAAATCGATTTTTTCGGGGGCTGAATCTGCTGACCCAACCCAGGTTTCAAGATGTGACGCCGGTAATAACCCCTGAGCCACCAGGTTCTCCGGGGAAACCAGCATCGGATCCCCTGCCAGTGTTGACATCGACATATACGGTGAATTGCCAGATCCTGGCGGAGCAAAAGGCAGCACTTGCCAGAAGTGTTGGCCAGCGCCTGCCAGCCAGTCAACAAAGTGCCGCGACTCGGGCCCAAAATCTCCGCTGCCAAAACGCCCGGGCAAACTGGACGGATGCAACAACACGCCACTGCTTCGCTTATCCATCATGGCACTTCGCCAAACACCGTGACTGCCCTTGCCTTCATCAGGAACGCGTCTTCACAAACAGCCATCTGATCGGCCAGCGAAAAAGGTTCGCGCAAAGCGGAATCCATTTCCATCTGCCACCGCCCGATCGGCAATTCAAAAGTCTGGTCGGCCGCCGAGCCATTAAAAAGAATCAACAAGCGTCGTTGCCCGTTTAACAAAACAGCAACAGCGTTTGACGCCTCCCGATGCCAGTTTTCCATTTCAATGTCATGGCCATCTGGTTCCAGCCAATGTACGTCTTGATTGTGATCTGTATCGGTCTGCCCTAACCAGGTTGAACTGCGCAATTGCTCGTAACGGCGTCGCAAAGCCAACAGACCCGAAACGAAGTGCATCAACGACTGATCAATACCGTCCCAATGTAACCAGGTCAGTGGTCCATCAACACAATAGGCGTTATTGTTGCCGCTCTGGGTTCGGCCAAGTTCGTCGCCCGCCATCAACATGGGTACACCGCGGGACAATAACAGCGTCGACAAGATCGCTTTCTTTAGGCGAGCCCGTAGTGCAACGACACCGAGAAGGTCGCTGGGCCCTTCATGGCCACAGTTCCAACTCTGATTGTCGTCACTGCCGTCGCGATTTTCTTCACCATTGGCTTCATTGTGCTTGTGGTCGTAAGAGACGAGGTCGTGCAAGGTGAAGCCGTCATGGGCGCAGACGTAGTTAATACTCGCCTGCGGTAAACGTCCGGCGCCCGAAAATGTATCACCAGAACCACCGATGCTCGAAGCCAGATCGGCCCGAGAACCCTGCTGCATCCAGTAGCTACGCACCCGCCGGCGAAACTGATCGTTCCACTCGGACCACGGATCAGGAAAGTGTCCGAATTGATATCCGCCCGGACCTATATCCCAGGGCTCGGCGATCAGTTTCACCTGCATGAGAACCGGGTCGTCTTTCAGCGCCTGAAAAAACGGGGCTTTGACGCTAAACCCCTCATCGGTTCGACCAAGAATGGCCGCCAGATCAAACCGGAAACCGTCGACATGCATCTCGGTGACCCAGTAGCGCAAGCTATCCAGCACCATTTTCAGGCTTGCCGGATGGGACATATTGACCGTGTTGCCGCACCCGCTATGATTCTCGTAGAGCGCTTTGTCTGTCGCCGGCAAACGATAATACGCAGCGTTATCCAGCCCTCGCCAACTCAGGGTCGGACCGTTTTCATTGCCCTCTGCGGTATGGTTATAAACGACGTCCAGAATCACTTCGATACCCGCCGCGTGTAAGTCTTTGACCATTTGTCGAAACTCAGTCCGGGGGTCGCGATCGGCGTAGCGCGGGTTGGGCGCAAAAAACCCCAACGTGTTGTAGCCCCAGTAGTTGACCTTACCGCGCTGCGCAAGATGCGCTTCATCCAGATGGTAGTGAACTGGCAGCAGGTTGATGCTGGTAATACCCAGAGACCGGTAGTGTGCAATCGCAGCCGGTGAAGCTAAGCCCGCGTAACGACCGCGCAGATTTTCCGGAACATTATCGTTGAGCTGGGTGAATCCTTTGACATGCACCTCGTAAAGTACCGTGTCGGTTGTCGGCACCCCCGGAGCCTGGTCGGAGCCCCAGTCAAAATCGTCATCGACCACAACCTGCGCTTTGACCATATGCGCAGCATTGTCGCTACCCTCAGGGCCGGTATCCAGATGGAGATCTGACCAATTGAACTGTCCGACAATTTGTTTGGCATACGGATCAAGAAGCAATTTGTTGGCTTGATATCGATGCCCGACGGACGGATCGTAAGGCCCCTGCGCACGATATCCGTAAACTGAGCCCACTCCCGCTTCAATAACTGTCGCAGCCCAGACACCGTCAGCACCCCGGCTTAACGGGTAACTACCCAACTCAGACTGCCCAAACTGATCGAACAGAACAACATCCACTTGCGTCGCATTCCCGGCATAAACAGCAAAGCGGACACCCCGCTCCGCAAGCGTCGCGCCCATCTTGTCGTCGCGCCGGCCCGATTCCTCACCCATTTTCATATTCGCTTACGCGCCGATGCCGGCGCGTGTTTATAAGCCGGCAACTGCACCGGCATTTTTTATTCACTTCGACAAACTTATCCGGCAAGCGTCTGAACATTCCAGATTTCCTCGGCGTACTGCCGAATCGTCCGATCACTCGAAAATACACCCATACCAGCAATATTTAATAAAGCGCGCTGCTGCCACTCATCCGGATCGCGATAGACGAGGTCAACCTCAGCCTGGCATTTCACATAGGACTCGAAATCAGCCAGAAGGCAATAGTGGTCGCTGTTCAGCAACGAATCAACAATTGGCCTGAAACGGCCAGGTTCATCGGGCGAAAACACCCCGGAACCGATCGCGTCAAGAACCGCCTTGATATTAGGATTCGAATCATAGAACTGATACGGTTGATAACCGGTTTCGCGTAATGCAGCCACTTCTGGGGTTTTCATGCCAAAGATGAATATGTTTTCGTCACCAACCTGATCACGAATCTCAACATTGGCACCGTCGAGCGTGCCAATTGTCAGCGCACCATTAATCGATAGTTTCATGTTGCCCGTACCGGAGGCTTCAGTACCCGCGGTAGAAATTTGCTCTGATAAGTCCGCGGCCGGAATAATAATCTCGGCTAACGACACGCTGTAGTTCGGAATGAACACAACTTTCATCAGGTGATTCACCCGTTGATCGTTATTCACGGTTTCGCTAATATCGTTGACCAGCTTAATGATCAGCTTGGCCATTTTGTATGCTGACGCCGCTTTGCCGGCAAATATGAATGTTCGGGGTGTCCAGCCGGCATCCGGGTCCGCCAGGATCGCCTGGTACCGATAAACGATATGTAAGACATTAAGCAGTTGCCTTTTATACTCGTGAATCCGCTTGATCTGCACATCGAACAACGAATTGGGGTCAATTTTTTGCCCCATTGCCTCTTCAACGTAGGCAGCGAGTCGCTTCTTATTGGCAAGCTTGACATCGCCAAGAGCGGCTACTAGTGACGCTTCGCCTGCGTGATTTCGCAAGCTTTGCAGGCTGTCCAGGTTTTTCCGCCACTCGGTTCCGATCCAGTCATCCAGCAGGCTGGAAAGATCATGGTTTGCATGTGCCAACCAGCGACGCGGGGTAATGCCATTAGTCTTGTTGCAGAATCTTCCGGGAAATATACGGACGAAGTCGGCGAACAATGAGTCTTGAATCAAGTCTGAGTGCAAAGCTGAAACGCCATTGACCTTGTGACTGGCAATGACCGACAACCAGGCCATTCGAACCCGCCACTGCCCACTGTCGTCAATAATGGATACCCGCTTCACCAGATATTCATCATCAGGAAACCGGGTGCGGACATCGTCAAGAAAGCGGCGGTTAATTTCGTTGATAATTTCCATATGCCGCGGCAATACCGCATTCATCATATCCACCGGCCAGGTTTCAAGTGCCTCTGGCATGATCGTATGGTTGGTATAGGAGAAAACGTTTTGACATATTTTCCACGCGACATCCCAGGAAACCCGGTGCTGATCAACCAGTAGCCGCATCAGCTCAGGGATTGCAATAGCGGGGTGGGTATCGTTTAGGTGAATTGCAACCTTATCAGCCAGCAAACTGATTCTTGCGTTACGTTTCAGATACCTGGCCAAAATATCCTGAATCGACGCGCTGACAAAAAAGTACTCCTGCCGAAGTCTCAGTTCTTTACCATGATCACTCGAATCGTCTGGATACAAAACGCGGGTGACATTCTCAGAATGGTTTTTTTGAGAGACGGCCTCCATGTAGTTTCCGGCGTTAAACATCTTGAGGTCCAGAACCTCGGCGGCGCGTGCATGCCAAAGTCGCAGAGTGTTCACCGCACTGGTATCGCTACCAGGAACAATATTGTCATGGGCCATAGCGAGAACCTCGTCTGCATCGATCCAATGCGCGCGCCCGCCTTCGTGACGAACATGGCCACCAAATCGAATGTCGTACGACTGTTCAGGGCGAGGTACTTCCCAGGGGTTACCAGCGGCGAGCCAGTCGTCCGGCTGTTCAACCTGGTGGCCGTCGTGTATGTGCTGGGCGAACATGCCGTAGTCATACCGGATGCCATAGCCGTAACTTGGAATCCCCAGATTCGCCATTGAATCCAGAAAGCATGCCGCCAGACGGCCCAATCCACCGTTGCCGAGGGCCGCATCGGGTTCTTCTGAGCGAACCTCATCAAGATCCAAACCGAGTGATTTCAGCACCCCAGCCATTTGCTCATAAAGACCCATCGCATGAAGACTGTTAGACGTTGCACGTCCAATCAGAAACTCCATTGATAAGTAATACACCCGCTTCAGGTTGTCGCGATCGTGACGTTTCTCGGTTTCATGCCAACGCGCCATCAAATTGTCGCGAATTACCCGAACCATTGCCTGGTACCAATCGCGCTGGCTAGCGCTTTCCGGGTCGCGGCCAATCGAGTAGATCAGGTGATTGGTAATCGCCTGTTGCAAACTCATGGGGTCATTCTTTGTCGGAAGCTGTGTCAGCGCCGGGGAGACAATAGTTGTATCAGGTAAATTCATTGACAGGCCTATTTCGAAGTCGACCGCCATTTTGAGCGAGTTGCAAGGCAAATGTGCAAATTAGTATGCAGAATCCGACCGGTGGCCGCCAGGCGTAACGATTCAACCGCTGATCGGTCATGGATAAATACCGTAGTCGCCCAGACGACACATACCCGGCTATTAGTTGATCAACATCGATCCGACACCGTTAACATCAGTAGCAATGCGCAAACGACAATCCATCAAAGGCAGGCCTCCCGCAACTGATCAGTCAGACGAGCCAGGACTGCGGGTATTACATGCAGCAGCTGAAGCCTATCCGCTGATTAAAACCGGCGGCCTGGCGGATGTTGCTGGCGCGTTGCCGCCAGCCCAACGATCCCTTGGGGTGGATGCCCGACTTCTGATCCCGGGTTATCCGCCGGTGCTGGAGAAACTTGGGCTTAGCGGTCGGGAAAGCAACGCGATACAAGTCGGCAACGTGTTTGGCGCAACGGGTATCAAGCTACTCCGGACGACTGTTCCGGAAAATCAACTGCCGGTCATTGTCATCTACTCGCCATGGTTTTACGAACGACCGGGCAACCCTTATCTCGATGCCAACGGACTTGGCTGGCGGGACAATCATTTTCGCTTTGCCCTGCTTGGATGGGTCGCTGCTCACATCGCCCAGGGCAATTTACTTGGTGACTGGCAGCCGGACGTACTACACGCCCATGACTGGCACGCCGCGTTATCGATGGCTTATCTTAACCAGCACCCGGTAAAAACGGTTCGTCGGATATTCACAATCCATAACCTCGCCTACCAGGGCCGATTTGATCTGGCCACCGGGCCACGACTGATGATCGACCCAGACCTGCTAACGCCGCAACACCTGGAGTTTCATGGCGAGCTGTCATTTATGAAAGCTGGCATCGACGGCGCCGACTGTATTACAACAGTCAGCCCCACTTACGCCAGCGAAATTCTGACTCCAGCATTCGGCGAAGGCCTTGATGGGATGCTACGCCATCATAAGACCCGACTGACCGGAATTTTGAATGGCGTCGATGCTGACCAATGGAATCCAAAAAGTGATACCGCCTTGTGGTCAACGTACGATGACAAAAGCTTTTCGCAGAAGGTAAAGAACAAAACCGAGCTTCGGAAGCAGGTTGGACTGGCAAATATGGAAAGCAGTCGTCCGTTGTTTGGCGTTGTCAGTCGGCTGACTAATCAGAAAGGTCAGGACTTAATTTTGGAAGCGATCCCATCACTGGTTATGAACAATTGCCAACTGGTAGTCCTTGGTGCGGGCGACCACGGGATAGAAAAAGCATTCCGACGATATGCGAACCTACACCCGGATAACATTAGCTTTGTCCAGGGCTATGACGAAACTCTGGCGCACCAGATCTTCGGCGGCGCAGACAGTATTTTAGTGCCTTCAGAATTTGAACCCTGTGGTCTCACCCAATTGTATGGTCTGAGATATGGCAGTGTGCCTATTGTCCGGAGGGTTGGCGGCCTGGCTGATACGGTACATGATGTACTTTATAACCAGCCCGTTGCCAGCGGGATGAGTGCAGCGAATATTGGTAACGGTTTTAGTTTCCAGAAACGAAGCGATTTTGTGCCAACCCTGCTGCGGGCGATTGAGCTTTATCAGGAGTCAGAATTATGGCAAGAGCTCGCGGTAAAAGGCATGCGAGAAGACCATGGCTGGCAACATGCGGCGAATGAATACCTGCGGTTATACAAGGCCACTGCAATCTGATTCTCGCCTGTGCAGCTCAAAAACAGTTCGCCCCAGCGCAACTATTTCCGGCTACTATGGCTGCCAGGCGACTGTTCCGTAGCACAAGCATAAAGCCTACAACCTGGAGGAAACTACGATGAACCAACAAGACTATATGCGGCGACAACTTCTGGCAATGGCTGGCGCGGGGCTGACTGCAGTCGCCACCGGCCTCACCAGTAACCGCGCATTTGCAGCAGAACCTTTAAAGCTCTGGACAATTGGCATTGCCAAAGTGGGCGCTAAAGACTGGAGCGCAATGGAAGCCCAGTCCGGCATTAAGGTTGCCTATAGTGCCAAGAGCGCCCGTGCTGATGAAGCCATACAGAAAATGGTTGTTGGTGATGGCAGCAAACTCTACGACGCGCTCAGTGATAATGGCGGCGGCATGGAAGACGCACTGGCGTCTCAAAAGGCAATCGTTGAACTCGATGTTTCTAAAATCCCCAACTGGAAAAACATACTTCCCGAATACAACGACGGTGGCGCAGCAGCCGACACGATTCGGTACGAAGGGAAGATAGTTTCTGTCCCGTATATATCCAATGCTGACTCGCTCGCCTACAACCGGGAGAAAATTGGCGGCACTATCGATACCTGGGCGGCGCTGTTTGATCCTCAGTTTAAAGGACGGGCCGCTCTGCAAAACGACTTTGGGCCAACGCTCACGAACACCGCAATTTATTTGCAGCAGTCTGGCAAACAAGATATCAAAGACGCATCCGATATGACACCGGATGAAGTCAAAGGCGTATGCGAGTTTCTGATCGAACACAAGAAAAAGGGGCAGTTCCGGACATTCTGGGATGGCTTTCAGAATGGCGTCGATCTGCTGGCTTCTGAAGAAGTGCTGGTTTCTTCGTGCTGGGAACCCGTGCAAGTGGTTGCTGCAAAAAAGAGCGGAATGGACATTCATTACGGCACAATGAAAGAAGGTCACCAGACCTGGAACAACATGTTCATGCTGACCAAAGGTGGCAAAGCCCGCGGTCAGGATGGTGCATTTTATAAACTGATGAATCTTTATCTCTCGCCATGGTTTGGTGCCCGTACGCTGGCCACTTTCGGGTTCAGCCCGCAGATGCAGGGGGTCATCGAATACGTCGGCGCTAATCCGGGCGACTTTGATGACGCTACCCGCGCCTTGATCACCGAACGTCTCAGAAACAAAGCAGCACGCTACGCAGTCCCCGGGAACTCCTGGCAAAACGTGTTCCCGAAACATATCCGGGCATACCAGGACTGGTGGGCGAAAGTCCAGGCTGCCTGATTTTCAGACTGTTGTTTCGGCAGATTGATAGCTTACTTGTCAGCTTGAGAAACATAGCGGCCCGGGCTGGCACCAGCC
>JBAUID010000164.1:0-13603 GCA_049680625.1 Burkholderiaceae bacterium
TCGGCAGGCGGTTCACCGGAGGCGGAACCGGGCACAGAACCGGACACAGAATCAGGCATTGAACCCGAACCCTGATCATCGGACGGCTGCTCAGAGCCGCCAGCATCGCCCGGACGTTCAAGGACAGCGGTGTCAACACCTACGCCAGCGGACTGAATGCTGGCCCCTTCGGCGGCTCCCGGGATTTCCATACCTTCCGATGCCCGCTGAGCCATAGCCTCTTGTTCAGCCAGCGCCATTGCGGCTTGCTCTTCAGCATCGAAGATCTCCCGCGCGCGCCGAGCCTTGTGAAAGGCCAGGCCAGTACCGGCTGGAATCAGCCGACCAACAATGACGTTTTCCTTAAGACCACGCAAATCGTCACGTTTGCCCATGATGGCTGCTTCGGTCAACACTCGAGTCGTTTCCTGGAAGGACGCCGCCGAGATGAACGAATCAGTCGATAGTGATGCCTTGGTAATACCGAGCAACACATTCGTGTGCAACGCCGGTGGCTTATCTGATGCCACTGCCTTGTCGTTTTGATCCAGCATGTCGGATCGCTCAACCTGCTCACCGGTAATAAAGTTAGTCCCACCCGGATCGGCGATCTGAACGCGGCGCAGCATCTGACGAACAATGACTTCGATGTGTTTGTCATTGATCTTCACACCTTGCAAGCGGTAGACGTCCTGCACTTCATCCACGATGTAACGGGCCAGGGATTCGATACCCAGCAAGCGAAGAATGTCGTGCGGATCAGCCGGGCCGTCAACGATCATCTCGCCCTTGTTCACGACGTGTCCGTCATGCACCAGGACGTTCTTGTCCTTCGGAATCAGGAACTCGTGCGCATTACCTTCCATGTCGGTAATCACCAGGCGCTGCTTACCCTTGGTGTCTTTACCAAAGGAAACGGTACCGGTGACTTCAGCCAGCATGCCGGCATCTTTCGGAGAACGCGCTTCGAACAGCTCTGCCACCCGCGGCAAGCCGCCGGTAATGTCACGTGTCTTCTGTGACTCCTGGGGAATACGGGCAAGCACTTCACCAACGGCAACTTCCTGGCCGTCAATAACCGTAATCAAGGCGCCAACCGGCACGGTAATGGCCACTGCATGGTCCAGTCCGGCAATCTTGACTTCTTCGCCCTGCTCGTTAATAAGCTTGATCTGCGGGCGGTCGTTTTTGGTGCCAGCACCGCGGCGCTTGGAGTCAATAACAACCAGGGTAGACAAACCGGTAACGTCATCAATCTGACGGGCAACGGTTGCCCCTTCTTCAACGTTCTCGAACTTCACTTTACCGGCGTATTCGGTAATGATCGGTCGGGTCATTGGATCCCATGTGGCCACAGTAGCGCCCGCTTTGACTTCGGCACCATCAAGCGAATGTAAGGTTGCGCCGTAGGGTACCTTGTGACGCTCACGTTCACGACCCGCATCGTCGGCAATAATAATTTCGCCTGATCGCGAAATCACCACCTGATCGCCCTTACCACTGGTGACATACCGCATAGTTGCAGTAAAGCGCACGGTACCGTTGGACTTGACGTCGATAGAGCTGGCAATGGCAGCACGCGATGCGGCGCCACCAATGTGAAAGGTACGCATGGTCAGCTGAGTACCCGGCTCACCAATTGACTGCGCCGCGATAACACCGACGGCTTCACCCACGTTAACCAGAGAACCACGACCAAGGTCGCGACCATAACAACTGGCACACAAACCGTAACGGGTAGCACAGGTCAGCGGAGTTCGCACCCGCACTTCGTCTATACCCAGTTGCTCAATGGTTTCGACTGCACTCTCGTCCAGCAGGTAGCCAGGCTCGTACAAGGTTTCCTGGGTCTCAGGATGAATGACATCGGTAATCACAACACGACCAAGAATCCGATCGCGTAACGCTTCGATTACTTCGCCACCTTCGATCAAGGCTTTCATCGCCACGCCGTTGGTAGTACCGCAGTCGTTTTCGATGACCACGAGATCCTGGGTCACATCGACCAGCCGCCGGGTCAGATAACCCGAGTTCGCTGTTTTCAGCGCAGTATCGGCCAGGCCTTTTCGGGCGCCGTGGGTTGAGATGAAGTACTGCAGTACGTTAAGGCCCTCACGGAAGTTAGCCGTAATCGGGGTTTCGATGATCGAGCCATCCGGCTTGGCCATCAGGCCCCGCATACCGGCAAGCTGCCGAATTTGTGCCGCCGAACCACGGGCGCCGGAATCGGCCATCATGTAGATTGAGTTGAACGATTCTTGTTGAACCTGTTCACCCTGGCGGCTGGTTACTGTTTCGGTGGCGAGCTGATCCATCATGGCTTTACCAACCTGATCGCCGGCTCGGCCCCAGATATCAACCACTTTGTTGTAACGCTCACCCTGGGTCACCAGACCGGAGGTGTACTGCTGTTCAATTTCTTTGACTTCGCGTTCCGCCTCGAATAAAAGGCCTTCTTTCTGCTTGGGCACCAGCATATCGTCAATCGCAATCGAGATACCGGCCCGGGTAGCCAGGCGGAAACCGTTTTGCATCAAATGATCGGCAAAGATTACCGTGGCACGCAAACCGCAACGGCGATAAGCCAGGTTGATCAGCTTGCTGATTTCCTTTTTCTTGAGTGAACGGTTCAGCGCATCAAACGGCAGGCCTGCCGGCAGGATGCGTGACAGCAAGGCACGGCCAACAGTGGTTTCGTGACGCTTGATTGTTTCTTCAAGCTCACCAGTTTCCAGGTTCGGCAATTGCTCTGCTATACGCGCAATGATCTTGGTACCCAACTCAACTTCGTTGTTGTCATAGGCGCGCTGCACCTCATCAACGTCGGCCATAAACATGCCTTCGCCTTTACCGTTAATTCGCTCGCGCGTCGTGTAGTACAAACCGAGCACGATATCCTGAGACGGCACAATAGACGGCTCACCGTTTGACGGGAACAGTACGTTGTTTGATGCCAGCATCAGGGCACGGGCTTCGAGCTGTGCCTCAAGCGACAATGGCACGTGAACAGCCATCTGGTCACCGTCGAAGTCAGCATTAAACGCTGCACAAACCAGCGGATGAAGCTGGATAGCCTTGCCTTCAATCAAAACCGGCTCAAAGGCCTGAATGCCCAGGCGATGCAGCGTTGGCGCACGGTTTAGCATCACAGGATGTTCGCGAATGACTTCTTCAAGGATGTCCCAGACGATGGGTTCCTCGTTTTCGACGAACTTCTTTGCTTGCTTAATAGTGGTCGCAACCCCCATCGTTTCAAGCTTGTTGAAGATGAATGGCTTGAATAATTCCAGCGCCATCTTCTTGGGCAGGCCACACTGATGCAGCTTGAGCTGCGGCCCGACCACGATAACCGAACGACCGGAATAGTCGACTCGCTTGCCAAGCAGGTTCTGGCGGAAACGACCACCTTTACCTTTGATCATGTCGGCAAGTGACTTAAGGGCACGTTTGTTGGCACCGGTCATGGCTTTACCACGACGGCCGTTATCAAGCAGTGAGTCAACGGACTCTTGCAACATACGCTTTTCGTTACGAACAATAATCTCGGGCGCCTTGAGCTCAAGCAGACGCTTCAGGCGATTATTTCGGTTGATCACCCGGCGATACAAGTCGTTCAGATCAGAAGTTGCAAAGCGGCCACCATCCAGGGGCACTAGCGGGCGAAGCTCTGGCGGGAGCACCGGTAGCACTTCAAGAACCATCCAGTCAGGCTTAATACCGGACTTCTGGAAACCTTCAAGCACTTTCAGTCGCTTGGCGATCTTTTTGATTTTGGCTTCAGAGCCGGTTGCTTCCAGATCGGCGCGCAACTGCTCAATTTCACGATTGATGTCGATGGTGCGTAGCAGTTCTCGAACTGCTTCTGCACCCATCAGCGCATCGAAGTCGTCACCGTATTCGTCGAACTTGGCCAGGTAGTCGTCTTCGGTCATCAGCTGACCACGCTTGAGCGGGGTCATGCCAGGGTCGATGACAACAAACGCCTCGAAATACAGGATGCGCTCGATATCGCGCAACGTCATATCGAGCACCATGCCCAGACGGGACGGGAGCGACTTCAGAAACCAAATGTGCGCAGTCGGACTGGCCAGTTCTATATGGCCCATGCGCTCGCGACGCACTTTGGCCAGAGTGACTTCGACACCACACTTCTCACAAACAACACCACGATGCTTTAGTCGCTTGTACTTACCGCACAGGCATTCGTAGTCTTTTATTGGCCCAAAAATCTTGGCACAAAACAAGCCATCACGTTCGGGCTTGAAGGTACGGTAGTTAATGGTCTCTGGCTTTTTAACTTCACCAAAAGACCAGGAGCGGATTTTTTCAGGCGAAGCCAGACCGATGCGGATTGCATCAAAGTGCTCTTCTTCCTGAACCTGCTTAAACAGATCGAGTAATGCTTTCATATTGGGCCCCTTATCGTTCCTGCGACTTACCGCGCTCAAGATCAATATCGATCCCGAGCGAACGAATTTCCTTCACAAGCACGTTGAAGGACTCTGGCATGCCAGCGTCAATCGTGTGCTCACCCTTGACCAGGTTCTCATACACCTTGGTTCGGCCATTCACGTCGTCGGATTTAACCGTCAGCATTTCCTGCAACGTATAGGCTGCGCCGTACGCCTCCAGCGCCCAGACTTCCATTTCACCGAAGCGCTGACCACCAAACTGCGCCTTACCGCCGAGTGGCTGCTGAGTAACCAGCGAGTACGGACCTGTCGAACGGGCATGCATTTTGTCGTCAACCAGGTGATGCAGTTTCAGCGTATGCATGTAACCGACGGTAGTTTTGCGATCAAAAGCATCACCCGTACGTCCGTCGTACAGTGTGAGCTGGGTTTTGCTTTGATTAAACCCAAGCGTCTGGGTCAGCGGCTCTTCGTCAGGGAATGCGATGTTCAGCATGTCGTAAATTTCCGGCTCTGAGGCGCCGTCGAAAACTGGCGTTGCAAACGGCACTCCGGCGCGCAGATTATTTGCCATCTCCATGACTTCATCGTCTGAGAAACTGGCAATATCTTCAGCCTGACCATTGGTGTTGTAAATACGCTCGAGCAGTGTCCGAACTTCCTGCACCTTAACCTGGTCAGCCAGCAACCGGCCCAGCCGATGGCCAATACCTTTAGCCGCCCAACCCAGGTGGGTTTCAAGAATCTGGCCAACGTTCATGCGTGACGGTACCCCCAGCGGGTTCAAGACCACATCAACCGGGGTTCCGTCAGCCATAAACGGCATATCTTCAACCGGCACGATACGCGACACAACACCCTTGTTACCGTGACGTCCGGCCATCTTGTCACCGGGCTGCAGGCGACGCTTTACGGCCAGGTAGACCTTTACCATCTTAAGCACACCGGGCGGTAATTCGTCACCTTGAGTAAGCTTTTTACGCTTCTCTTCAAAAGCCTCGTCGAAGTTCTTTTTCTGCTGCTCAATAGAATCTTTAACCGATTCGAGCTGGCTCGCGCTGGCCTCGTCAGCCAGGCGAATATCAAACCAGGAATGACGCTCAACAGTGGTCAGGTACTCCGCGGTGATTTCGGCGCCCTTGGCGAGCTTATTTGGCCCCCCGTTGGCTTTTTTACCTGGCAACATTCTCTCGATACGCGAGAACGCGTCGTTTTCAACAATTCGAAGCTGATCGTTCAGGTCCAGGCGAAACCGCTTCAATTCGTCATCGATAATCGACTGAGCCCGCTTGTCGCGGACAATTCCTTCACGGGTAAAAACTTGTACGTCGATTACGGTACCGGTCATACCTGACGGTACCCGCAGGGACGTGTCTTTCACATCACTGGCTTTTTCACCAAAAATCGCTCGCAGCAGTTTCTCTTCCGGGGTCAACTGGGTTTCACCTTTGGGCGTTACCTTGCCAACCAGGGTATCACCGGCAACAACTTCAGCACCAATGTAGACAATGCCGGACTCATCCAGGCGCCCCAACTGTGACTCAGACAGATTGGAGATATCCCGGCTGATTTCTTCCGGGCCTAGCTTGGTGTCACGGGCCAGTACTGAAAGCTCTTCAATGTGAATTGAGGTGTAGCGGTCTTCGGCAACAACTTTCTCTGAAATCAGGATTGAATCTTCGAAGTTGTAGCCATTCCACGGCATAAATGCGACCAGCATGTTTTGACCCAGAGCGAGTTCACCAAGGTCGGTTGATGCCCCGTCTGCAATGACGTCACCACGACGAATACTGTCACCCTTCTTCACGATCGGGCGTTGGTTGATATTCGTATTCTGATTCGAGCGGGTGTATTTCATAACGTTATAAATATCAACGCCAACTTCACCATGGGTCGCTTCGTCATCGTTAACCCGAATCACAATCCGGTTTGCATCGACGTAGTCAACATGACCGCCCCGGGTTGCAACAACCACCGTACCCGAGTCAACCGCACAGGTTCGTTCGATACCCGTACCAACCAGCGGCTTCTCTGGACGCAGGCAAGGGACGGCCTGGCGCTGCATGTTTGAACCCATCAGCGCACGGTTGGCATCGTCATGCTCAAGGAAGGGAATAAGCGATGCCGCAACCGAGACAATCTGACTTGGCGCCACGTCCATGTACTGAACATTTTCAGGTGACGTCAGCTCTGATTCGCCCGCCTTACGCACCGACACCAGATCACCTGTCAGCTTGCCAGCGTCATCAATGGCCGCATTGGCCTGGGCGATGACGTAACGGCCCTCTTCGATGGCTGACAAGTATTCGATTTCTTCGGTCAACTGGCCGTCAGTAACCTTGCGGTAAGGAGTCTCGAGAAAACCGTATTCATTCAGGCGTGCATACAAAGCCAGTGAATTTATCAGGCCAATGTTCGGACCTTCCGGGGTTTCAATCGGGCAGACCCGGCCGTAATGGGTCGGATGCACGTCACGTACTTCAAAGCCGGCGCGCTCACGGGTCAGACCACCCGGACCAAGGGCCGAAACCCGGCGCTTGTGGGTGATTTCTGACAGCGGGTTGGTCTGATCCATAAACTGGGATAACTGACTCGACCCGAAGAACTCGCGGATTGCAGCCGAAATCGGCTTCGAATTAATCAAGTCGTGCGGCATCAGGCCTTCGCTTTCTGCCTGGCCCAGGCGCTCGCGAACCGCTCGCTCGACCCGGGCAAGACCAGCACGGAACTGATTTTCAGCCAGCTCGCCAACACAACGAACGCGGCGATTACCCAGGTGGTCGATATCGTCGATCTGTCCGCGACCATTACGCAGCTCAACCAGAATTTTGATAACCGCGAGGATGTCGTCATTGGTCAGCGTCATCGAACCGGTGCTTTCCTGGCGATCAACCCGTCGATTGAATTTCATGCGACCGACGCGTGACAAATCGTAGGAATCTTCGTTATAGAACAAGCGGTTAAATAACGACTCGACTGCGTCCTCAGTCGGCGGCTCACCGGGGCGCATCATGCGGTAAATTGCAATACGGGCTGAGGTTTGGTCTGCCGTATCGTCAGTACGCAGGGTTTGGGAGATATACGGACCCTGGTCGAGATCGTTGGTGAACAAGGTTTGCATTTCCTTGATCTCGGACTCACGCAACAGAGCAAGCAACTCTTCGGTTAATTCATCATTCGCCCGCGCGACAACTTCACCAGTGGTTTCGTCAACCAGGTCGGTAGCAATCGCCCGACCAAGCAGAAATTCGTCAGGCACTTGCACACTGGCCATGCCAGCCGCTTCCATTTCACGAATGTGCTTGGCGTTGATCCGCTTATCTTTGGCGACAATGATTTCGCCCTTCTTGTCAAGAATATCAAAGCGCGCAATTTCGCCCTTCAGGCGCTCAGGAACGATTACAAACTTAGCCCCTTCTTCAGGGTCTAGCTGCATTGAATCGAACTCAAAAAACTCTTTGAGGATTTGTTCGTTCGATAAACCGATGGCCTTAAGCAGGATCGTTACCGGCATTTTGCGGCGACGGTCAACCCGGAAGTACAAGATGTCTTTCGGATCAAATTCGAAGTCCAGCCACGAGCCGCGGTAGGGAATGATCCGAGCAGAGAACAACAGCTTGCCCGAGCTATGAGTCTTGCCACGGTCGTGTTCAAAAAACACACCCGGCGACCGGTGGAGCTGAGACACGATAACGCGCTCAGTTCCGTTAACAACAAACGACCCATTGCCGGTCATTAGCGGCAACTCGCCCATGTAAACCTCTTGCTCCTTAACCTCTTTGACGGTTGGCTTGGAAGCTTCCTTGTCCATGATGACCAGGCGCACACGGGCACGCAAAGGTGCACAGTAGGTAAGGCCACGCTGCTGACATTCTTTGACATCAAAGGCCGGGGTGCCCAGGTTGAAGTCGACAAACTCAAGACGCGCCATCTCGTTATGTGACGAAATGGGGAAAATAGAAGAAAACGCTGCCTGCAAGCCCTGATCTTTGCGTTCGTCCCTCGGGACCCCTAACTGTAAGAAGCTCTCGTACGATTCGATCTGAGTGGTGAGCATGAACGGGACGTCCAGCACGACGGCACGCTTGGCAAAACTCTTACGAATTCGCTTTTTCTCGGTGTATGAATACTCACCAGTCAATACGGTTTGTCGTGAATGGGTCAGGGCAGTAGCTTTGGACATGAATACTCCGTTGGTCAGCGATCGGCGACGCGGGCAGCGTCACCGGCACAAACACCCGGCATCACTATCTATCTGGGAACCGGATTGATAGTGGCCGGGGTTCTTCGGGCCTCTCAGGGCCCGAGCAGGTGAACAATCACCTGATTACTTCATCTCGGCGTTAGCGCCAGCATCTAAGAGTTGCTTAAGCAAGGCTTCAGCATCAGCCTTGGAAACGCCTTCTTTAATTGCCTTCGGTGCGCTGTCAACCATGTCTTTGGCTTCTTTGAGGCCAAGACCGGTTGCCGAACGGACCACTTTGATGACTTCAACTTTCTTGTCACCAGGGCCTTGCAGGATGACGTCAAATTCAGTTTGCTCGGCAGCTGCGCCAGCATCACCGGCAGCCGCGCCAGGCGCAGCAACGGCGACAGCAGCAGCAGCGGCTGAAACGCCAAACTTCTCTTCCATCATGGTGATGAGCTCTGACAGCTCAAGTACAGACATGCCAGCGACGGCGTCCAGGATTTCTTCTTTACTCAGTGCCATTGTTTAAGACTCCGAAAGATCTTGTTAGTTAGTTACAGATAACAGTTAATAAAAAAAACGATTGTTGAATGCAGCGAAATTAACCGGCTTGCTGTTCTTTCTGGTCGCGCAATGCGGCGACCGTACGGACAAACCCGGTTGGAACTTCGTTAAGCGTACGAACAAACTTCGCAATCGGTGCCTGCATAGTGCCCAGCAACTTGGACAACAGCTCGTCCCGGCTTGGCAAAGATGCCAAAGCCGAAATACCGGAAACATCCATTGCCCCGGTAGGCAAAGCACCACCTTTAATGATCAGTTTGTCATTTTCCTTCGCGAAGCCGTTGAGCACCTTCGCACAAGCAACCGGATCTTCAGAAATCCCGTACATCAGCGGCCCGATCAACTGATCGGACAAGCCTTCATACGAGGTTCCCTTGATTGCACGCTTGGCGAGAGAGTTCTTCAGCACACGGAGGTAGACACCCGAATCACGCGCCTGCTTGCGCAGGTTGGTCATCGCTTCCACATTCAGACCACGGTACTCGGCAAAAATAACCGCTTCAGCCTTGGCCACATTGGCTGAGACTTCTGCGACTACGTCTTCCTTTTGAGCTCGCGTTAGAGCCACGGTCTTACTCCTTGTGAGAGACCAGCCAAAATGCTGACTGACCTCGGTTAAAGCACAGGCTGATTAAGAGCCCTGTACCCGGAATGAAAAGCAAGCAACATCAGATGTTGTTACCTTTCGCCTCAGGCGACCGATTTCGAGTTCGTGATGACAAACGCATGCTGCACATCTGTAACAAAAACCCTGCTTCGGGGACGCCATCTACGCTGGGTTACGGGCCGGCAAGCCGGCCGATCTTTTGAAGGCTTTCGCCTCCCTGCGGTCTTTGATAACCCGTTACTCCAAACTGCCGGAGCAACGGCCCAAAGTTCAAAAATAACTACTAGGCATCGACAGCAAATGCGGACGGATCAACCCGGACTCCGATACCCATGGTGCTGGATACAGATACCTTGCGCAGGTACAAGCCTTTTGCCCCAGCTGGCTTGGCAGCATTGAGGGCCGCAACCAGTGCTTTAAGGTTGGTAGCCAGCTTGGCTGATTCAAAAGACGCTTGCCCAATCGACGCATGTACGATGCCTGCTTTGTCGATTCGGTATTGCACCTGTCCGGATTTTGCGTTCTTTACTGCTGTCGCGACGTCGGCTGTCACTGTGCCAACCTTTGGATTGGGCATCAGGCCACGGGGCCCGAGAATCTGACCCAATTGGCCAACAACCCGCATTGCATCCGGCGATGCGACTACAACGTCAAAATTCAGGTTACCGGCCTTAACCTGCTCAGCCAGATCTTCCATGCCAACGATATCCGCACCAGCCTCTTTGGCTGCATCAGCATTTGGGCCCTGGGTAAAAACAGCAACCCGAACCGTTTTGCCGGTTCCTTCCGGTAACACCACCGACCCACGAACAACTTGATCTGACTTCTTGGCGTCAACCCCAAGCTGAACGGCAACGTCAATTGACTCGTTGAACTTCGCACCGGCACACTCTTTGACGAGATCCAGCGCAGCATTGAGCGGCATCGTTGAATTGCGGTTAACTTTTGCTTTAATAGCCTTTACGCGTTTGGAGACTTTAGCCATGATTACTGCCCCTCCACGGTAATACCCATGCTGCGGGCGGAGCCGGCGATTGTGCGAACCGCTGCCTCAAGATCAGATGCGGTCAGATCGGGCTCTTTGGTTTTGGCAATTTCTTCCGCTTGCGCACGGGTAATTTTGCCCACTTTATCAATATGAGGTACTGCTGAACCTTTGGTGATCTTGGCGGCTTTCTTGATCAAAATCGACGCCGGTGGCGTCTTCATGATGAAGGTAAAGCTCTTATCAGCAAATGCCGTGATTACAACGGGAATCGGCAGACCCGGCTCTACACTTTGGGTCTGGGCGTTGAACGCCTTACAAAATTCCATGATGTTCAAACCACGCTGACCAAGGGCCGGGCCGATTGGTGGCGAGGGGTTGGCTTTACCAGCCGGGACTTGCAGCTTGATGTAGCCGACGATTTTCTTTGCCATGATGGCTCCTTATGGTGAGTACAAGCGCTGGTTCACTGAAAACACGCCAATGACGCGTAATACAACTACTAGAGCTCCTCGGTGGCCTGCGTGGGCAGCCCACCAACAAAACTAACAAATAACAACAACTAACTACAGCTTCTCGACCTGACCGAAGTCAAGTTCAACCGGCGTCGCACGGCCAAAAATGGTGACCGAGACACGCAATTTGCTTTTCTCGTAGTTCACCTCTTCAACGTTGCCATTGAAGTCGTTGAACGGGCCGTCTTTAACCCGAACCATCTCACCGACCTCGAACAGAACCTTCGGTTTGGGCTTCTCAACACCTTCCTGCATCTGCGCGAAGATCTTGTCGATCTCTGACTGCGGTACCGGTGCCGGGCGATTGCCCGAACCACCAACAAAACCAGTCACTTTATTGGTGCGCTTGATCAAATGCCAGGTGTCGTCGTCCATTTCCATCCGGACCAGCACATAGCCCGGGTAGAAACGGCGCTCAGTAATCGTGCGCTTACCGTTTTTCATCTCGACCACTTCTTCAGTGGGCACGAGAATTTCTTCAAACTTGTCTTGCATACCCGCGCGATCAACACGCTCTTTTATTGCGCGGGCAACACTTTTTTCCATGCCGGAATAGGCGTGAACAACATACCAATGCATCGCCATGATTACTTCCAGCCCAAAATTGCGTCATACAAGAGCCACTGTAAGCCCTGATCGACAAGCCAAAGGAATATCGCCATGATCACGACAAAGACAAACACGATCATGGTCATTTGGGTCGTTTCTTTTTTACTTGGCCAGACAACCCGCCGGGCCTCCCCCCAAGAATCTTTCGCAAAGGCGAAAAATCGCTGCCCCGGCCCCGACGTATAAGCAATGCCGGCGCCAACAAGCATGCCGAGCAAAACTGAGCCAACCCGAATAACGGTTGCCTGCTCAGCTAAAATGTAGAAACCGACTACACCGAGAATGACAGCCGCAATAGCAAGCGCCACCTTGGCTTTATCGGCAGCGCTGGTAACTGTTTCGATGTTCTGGTTGGCCATTGCCTTACCTAAACCCTGAAATTACCAAGCGCAACAATTTGCCCGCAGGCAGTTCGTTGCGCTGGTTTAACTTAATCAGCCCTGAAACCTGTGGTGGCAGGGGCAGAGGGAATCGAACCCCCAACCTTCGGTTTTGGAGACCGACGCTCTGCCAGTTGAGCTATGCCCCTAGGTTCCGCGTTTATCGCCGTCAGGCGATAACTTTAGCGACGACGCCGGCACCCACGGTACGGCCACCCTCTCGGATAGCAAACCGCAGCCCCTGCTCCATCGCAATCGGTGCAATCAACGTGACTTCCATCTTCACGTTATCCCCAGGCATCACCATCTCGGTGCCCTCGGGCAATTGAACCGACCCCGTCACATCAGTCGTACGGAAGTAAAACTGTGGACGATAGTTGTTGAAGAACGGCGTGTGACGGCCCCCTTCATCCTTACTCAGTACATACACCTCACACTCAAACTTCGTGTGCGGCGTGATCGAGCCCGGCTTGGACAATACCTGACCACGCTCAACATCTTCTCGCTTCGTGCCACGCAGCAGCACTCCCACGTTATCCCCCGCCATGCCCTGATCCAGCAGCTTGCGGAACATCTCAACCCCGGTGCACGTCGTCTTGGCCGTGTCCTTGATGCCCACGATCTCCAGCTCGTCACCCACGTTCACAATACCGCGCTCTATCCGCCCCGTCACTACCGTGCCGCGACCCGAGATCGAGAACACGTCCTCAATCGGCAGCAGGAACGCACCGTCCACCGCACGCTCGGGCTGCGGAATGTATGAATCCAGCGCCTCTGCCAGCTTGAAGATCGACGGCTCGCCAATATCACTCTGGTCGCCCTCAAGCGCCTTCAGTGCACTGCCCTTGATGATCGGTGTGTCGTCACCCGGGAACTCGTACTTGGACAACAGCTCGCGCACTTCCATCTCCACCAGCTCGAGCAACTCCTCGTCATCCACCATGTCGCACTTGTTCATGTACACCACTACGTACGGAACACCCACCTGGCGCGCCAGCAATATGTGCTCGCGCGTCTGCGGCATCGGGCCGTCTGCTGAGCTCACCACCAAAATCGCGCCGTCCATCTGCGCTGCTCCCGTGATCATGTTCTTCACATAGTCCGCGTGGCCCGGGCAGTCAACGTGCGCATAGTGACGGTTCTCCGTCTCGTACTCCACGTGCGCCGTCGAAATCGTAATCCCCCGCGCCTTCTCTTCCGGCGCCGCGTCAATCTGGTCGTAACCCTTGGCCTCACCACCGTACTTCTTCGTCAGCACCGTCGTGATCGCCGCCGTCAACGTCGTCTTGCCGTGGTCAACGTGTCCTATCGTACCCACGTTTACGTGCGGCTTCGTACGCTCAAATTTGCCTTTTGCCATTTC
>JBAUID010000165.1:0-33391 GCA_049680625.1 Burkholderiaceae bacterium
AAGAAAGGCCGATTCACTAAAAACCCAACCACTCAACTCGTATCGGTCAGGTATTGACAAATTCATTTTGCCCTGACCTGTCAACCCCCCGCATCAGGTAAACCGGTCGACTCGAGTGGTCGGTAATATTCAGCTCAACCGACTTCTGCCTGGCAAGGTTCCGGTCAAACAGGCTGGTTGTCGGCATAAAGCGCATGGTCATACCGCGGCGTGAATGCTCTGAATGGTTTGCTTCAGAGCCGTGCAGCAGATAAACATCGTGCAAAGATATCTGGCCCGCTTTCAGAACAATATCGACCGCCTCGTCAATGTTGTACTCGGATGGGTCGAGCTCCTGATTCAGCGTGACATCGGTTTCTGACGTCGTGTGATGACGGCGCAGTCGCTGGCTTTTATGCGAGCCCCGAATGACGCGTAAGCAACCGTTTTCCGGAGTCGAGTCATCAACCGCCAGCCAGGCCGTACACGTGGCCAGCGGGCGAATTGGCCAGTACTCACCATCCTGATGCCATGGAGTGCGAATGCCGTCGCGCGCCGGCTTGGCAAAAAAACTGGAATTCCACAGCGCAATGTCTTCGCCAATAAGTTGGGCCACCATGTCCAGGATGTCCTTGTTATTGCAATAGTCGGCAAAGACTGCGTCTTCGGATAACAAGGCGGGGCAATAGTTGTAGTACTGCGGCTTGGCTTTAACCAGAGCGGCATGTCGGTCCTTTATTGCTTGAAGCGTATCAGCCGGCAGGACGAAGTCGGGCGTGATAAAACCGTCTTGGTGGTATTGCTCTATTTGCTGCGGGCTCAGCATGATGGCTCCTGGGGAAATTCTTGAAAATCGGCTCTTAGTTTGCCCTACTCAGACATTCGCCGCCAACCCAGGTCGTCCACAAAACCCACAACCTATAGCGGAACCGAGAGAAGTACGCGATCTATCACGTGAATAACCCCGTTTTTGGCAATGCCATCGGCTTCGGAGAAATTGCTGACGCCACCGGTTGCGTCGGTAATTTGCAGGGAGGTTGGATCGATAGAGAATGTCCGGGTAAACAAGCGGGTGGCAATTGGCGTGCCCTTAGGTAGTTGTTCAACAAAGTTGTAGACACCGGGCATCAGGTGATATGCCGCAATGCCGTCGCGACGAGCCGCCAAAACAGAACCGGGCGCTGCGTCAACAAGCGCCTGGTGGGTTGTACCAAGCGACGCAAGAATGGCATTGATAGCGGCGTCATCTGGCGCCAGGATTGTGAAATTTTCTGCTTCGTTTGATAACAAATCAGTGCCGAGAGATTTTTCGAAAATGTCAGCAAACAAATTGAGATTGCCTTTCTGGCGCAACAATTGTCCAACGTTACTTTCAGTAGGCAGCATAACGCGATCAACAATATGAATTGTCGCATTGGCAGTCACGATGTCGGATTCGGCCCGGTCAACATTAGCCCCAAAACCCTTGCCATCAAATATCACAACGTTTGCTCCGGCCTGACTGGAGGCAACCGCTTTCATTACCTCGTCTCGGGTACTGATCATCGGCAAGCCAAACGGCAACCCGGCGACAGAGTAACGCCGGGAAACGATGTGATACTTCATTACCCGATACATCTCGTTATTGTCGGCCAGCAATTCATCTAAGGTTTCTGAACGTGATGCGGCCCAGGCCGCCATCGCGGTATCGGTTGGTGCAAAAAAAGTGTAATCACCCGCACCCGACATCTGGTGAATAACACCACCGATGTTCACCGCCCGGGTAACCAGGGTGGTATCAGCCCGGGCTTGAAGCGCTTCATAGGCATTGTTCGCAACCGGCGGATTGGTCTGCGGATTATCCAGTGGATTTCCCGCCGCCGCCGGCGTGCCACCCCCTCCCCCGCAAGCAGCCAGTAGCGCGAGAAACAGGCTGGAAACAATAAGGCGGATGGCGGATGACATATCAACTCCCGGAAGCTATTCTGGTTAATCAGGTCAGTTAGTGCGGCAATTTTCGATTCTACGTTCGAACCACAATTTCAAACGGCAAACTTACCGCCGGGGCGCTAATCCAGGCGGCGAAAGCTGTGACATAGTGACCAGAATTGGAAAATAAGCTCTGCGACAACCGCGCATCCCGTTGATTTGGCGCCAACTTACTTCTCTAATTTTTTGGCCGCCTTTTTACCTGCCTTTTTAGTTGCAGGTTTCTTGCCGGATTTTTTGCCGGTTTTTTTCTTCTCCGCTGAACCGGCCCCACCGAATGACGGTACACCGTGTCCGCCAAGCCGCAAATAACCGCGGTTCCAGGTCGGGCTGATGACAATTTCGTTCACGCAAACCCGTGGCGGTGCCTCGGCAACATGAACAATCGAACTGGCCAGGTCTTCCGGCTGCAACATACGGTCACGGTCGGCCTGAGAAACCGGAACCGGACGCTTATCAAGAATTGGCGTAGCAACCTCGGCCGGACAGACCACCGTGGACCGAATGCCGTTACCGAATTCTTCCATGTTGATGCTGTAGCTCATCGCAACGACCGCATGTTTCACAGCGGTATAAGTTGGCCCGGACAAGGGACTGACAAAACGCCCTGCCCAGGATGCCGTGTGAATCAATACACCGTCTTTTTGACGCCGCATGATCGGCAGCGCCGCAATGACACAATAAAACGCACTCGACAAGTTAGCACCAACAACCTGGTCGACCCCATTGGGGGCAAGCTCATGCCAAGCGCGATGCAGAATGTTGGCACCAGCGTTGTTGACCAGAACATCGAGACGGCCAAATTTTTTGTCAATAGCCTTGGCTATCGATGCGCTCGTTTTTGCTTTTGAGAGGTCACCTGCCTGAACCCAGGCCTGGCCACCCGCTGATTTTATTCGTGCGGCGACATCAGCCAGCGGCCCTTTGCGCCGGCCCGTCAGCACAACAACTGCACCTCGTTTAGCCATTTCCAGGGCAACTGCTTCACCAATACCACTGCCAGCACCGGTTACCCAGGCCACTTGTCCGTTTAGACGACTCATCATCCCCTCCTGTTGAAATTATTGTTCTTTAATACAGTACACAAGTTTATTGCGAACCGGGATTTTGATCTATCCGATTTTTTTAATCGGTGCACCGGCATTCACCCACCGCTCAGAACAGAACAGATGCACCAGGGCAAAAATCGCACAAACACCGGCGCCGACCCCAAGAGCCATCAAGCCGCTTTTGGCCACGATAACGCCGCCAATCAGCGAACCCATTGAAATGCCAATATAAATTGATGACGCGTGTAATGCCAGCGCAACATTCTCGCTGCCCGACGACACCTTGACCACCCGCAGTTGCTGAGGCGCGGCAACGGACCAGCCAAACACCGACCAGAAGAAGGTCAGTACCAGCAACCAGCCGCCTGACATTGGCAGTGCCGAGTACAGCGGCAGCAATATCACTTGCAATACCCCAATGATGATCAGGGTCTTCATTGCCCCAAAGCGGTCGGCCATCCACCCACCCAGCATATTGCCAAACACGGCGCCAAGGCCAAACACGAACAGCAGCAACGATATGCCGTCACGGCCGTAGCCCATGGACTGGGCCATAAGCGGTGAAAAATACGTGTACAAAACGTATATGGCGCCGAGGAAACTGCCTATAAACAGAATGACACTCATCCGGCGCCAGTCAGCAAGACTGCTTGTCAGGGTGGACAGGGAATTGGGTTTGAATGGCAGGCCTCTCGGTACGGCCCATGCAATGCCAACAAGGCTGAGCAGACCCAGCGCAACCACTACCCCGAACGCCGCCCCGTAGCCATAGGTGTAGGCAACAAAACTACCTATGGGCAAACCAATCGCCTGCGCCAGGGTCAGGCCAAAAAAGACCGCTGCCAATGCCTTGCCGGTTTGCTCAGGTCGGGATACTGCAATCGCCACCCCGGCAGTCACCGGGGTAATCAGCGCAGCGCCGATGGCCACTGCAACCCGTGAAGCAAACAACATGGTCATATCAGGAGACAAAGCGGACCAGAGAGTCGCCAGGGTAAAAACGCTAAGCCCGGTTAACAAAACCGTGCGCCGCTCCCAGCGCCCGGTCAACGCAACCAGTAACGGCGAACCAATCGCATAGGCAATCGCAAACGTGGTCAGTACCCAGCCGGCTTGCGCGCTGCTCATGCCAAAGCTTTCGGACAGGGGATTGAGGATGCCGATGATAATGAAGGCACCCATACCAGCGGCAAAATTCGCCATAGCCAACACCACAATAAGAATTCCGTGGGCGGCTGCCGGCGTTCTTTCAGATGGAATCAATCGTTGGCGGATCAGTCACCGACCACGACTCCAGCCGAACAACCGGTCGTTACTCCGTAGTCAGTTGTCTTTCGATGTTGTTTCAGACTTTCTTTCGTGAATGAATTCGTCACCATCGATAACCGTGCCGGCATCCGGTGGCACACGCCCGCCTTTATTGCCGGGGAATCCGCTCGGGAAGCCGCCCGAAACATCTGTCGGGCGGGAGCCCGGCATCTGCTCACGATAGGCCTGCATCTGTTCTTTGAGCTCCTTGCGAATACCCCGGGTCTTGAACCACAAGTAACCCGCGACAATGGCTCCGACAACCAGGATCACCGGAATAACAACCAGAGACACCATGAAACCAAATGCCAGCAAGGCTGAGAGGATCAGCAAGCCAACAATGGCACCGGCAACTCCGGTAATCCGGGTGACAAAAGCCCCCGGGCGTGGACCGCCCTGCGGGCCGCCGAGACGATTGTTTTCCATTGCCGTGCTTCCTGCCCTGTTAAAAAAACCAAGTATGACCAGATATGGGGGCCAATTCGCCTTTTACAAGATACCTTAGAATTGCCGGAAATTTGCCAATCCCTCGCGATTCACTTGTTCAACCAGGCCAACTTCCCAGGTCAGGTACTCCTGCATCCGTTCAGCCTGCCTGCCGGTATGGTCGTAAGGCTTGAACCACACATCGTCAACACTGGTTAAAGCCTGTTCAATACCCGATTCGATTGCGCCACCGGCCGATTCCCATTCGGATAGTCCAGCTTCATACACAGCCACATTAGAATAGCCAGCCTGGACAAGATCTGCGCAGGCCAAATGCGCCAGTGCAGGCTCTGGCGCGGTGAGCACCAGGGCCCGGGTGTGGTCTGCGCCCAGTTTCGATTGCGCAAGCGAATCTTTCAAACGAGAGCGAACAGCCCATAAAGCTCCATCAATATGACCGGCCCGATAACGCAAGCTACTGGCCAGATCGATCAGCATTGGCGGATTGGCACTCGCCAGCCGGGTTTTTAGGTCAGCCACCGATACTGTATCGGCTACTTGCAGGCCGTCCACGACTACGTCGGGATGGCCGGTGGAGGCCCCCGCAGGTACCCCTGCCAGTACAAAAACCTCAGGCCAACCCAATTGCACCAGCCAGTGACCGGTCATTGTGGCCCGCACCCCATCGGCACCGTCACACAGAACAATTCTGGCATTACGAGTTGCGACGTACTCATCCGTCGCCTGCACAAGCTGACCACCCGGGGCATGCCAGGCGCCCTGAAAATGACCGGCGACATACTCTTTTTCGGTTCGCACATCCAGCAACATGGTCGTGCGACTGTCGTCCGCGAGCCAGGTGTTGACCTCACTTTCTGATACGGTACGAATACCGTAACGCTCGGCAATACGGGAGGTGCGACTGGATGCCAGCGCCAGCGCTTGCGGGCTTGGTACCGGTGCGTGATCAAGGCATCCGCGCACGACCTCCAGACCAGCCAGTTCCCAGCCCATGGTGCCGTCTTTCAAGGCCACAACCTTGTTAGGTATACCCGCATTGATCAGCGACTGTGCTCCAATAATAGAGCGAGTGCGACCGGCACAGTTCACAACAATAGTTGTCGCAGGATCGGGCGCCATCTCGTGAACCCGGTAAACGAGCTCTGCACCCGGACAGTCGACCCCGCCCGGAATACTCATGCGATGAAACTCGTCCATCGGACGACTATCCAGTATCACCATATCAGCGCCACTGTCCCGCATCGACTGCACTTCGTCAGCTGGCATGCGCGGGGTATCGTTCCAGTGCTCGACAAACTCTCCAAATGCCTTGGACGGAACATTCACACCGGAATAGACTTCCAGGGCCGCTGAGCGCCATTGTTCTGGCCCACCAGCCAAAACCTGAACCTGGGTATAACCCATTGACTGCAAACAAGCAGCCGCCTCCCGGGCCAGCGCATTATTGCTCTCGCCGCCGTCGCACACAACCATCGGCACCGACTGACGCGGCGCAAGCCGGGGCATCCGGATTTCAAGATGGCTTAGCGGAACACAGACGGCGAAAAAAAGATGAGCCTGTGAGTAAACACCTTGCTCGCGAACATCAACCAGCGCCAGCTCGTCCGAACTTAACAGCAGACTCTTGAGCCGGCTCGCATCTATTGTTGCCATCGTTCAAGCCGTTGGGGCTGGCAGATCCCGAATACCGGAATTGGCCGGGAAGTGCTTCCACTCGTGATTCTTTGGGTTGTAAAACTCACGTTTGTCCAACTGCTCAAGCCCAAGGCCGTACATATGGAAATTAAGCACTGGTTGGTCTCCGCTGATATGAATGGAATGTAAGTCGTCGGGCAAAAACGCAATGCCAGTACCATCACAAACCCGGTACTCGTCGACTTTCTCGACGCCGCCGCCAGCATCGCGCTGGTACAAACGATTCATTTCATCACCCTGAATACCCACGATAACCGCCCACGTGGTGTGGTTGTGGGCCGGGGTATCGGTACCCCCAACAGATAACTGGGCGTATAGCGCAAACCGGTGATCATCATCTTCGGATAATCGGTATAAAGCGTTGTTGCGTTCGTCCCGTGAGTCGGGCGGTGGAAAGTCGGCCAGCGGGAATAGTTCTTTTTTCGCCGCCAGATCGATTAGCTCTTGTTTGATTTGCTTGAGGCTGTCGCGAGTCACCCCATGATCAGACTCAATTGCCCGAACCCGGGCAACACATTCATTGACAGCTTGCTGTCTTAATTGATGGCGTTGTTCTGCGTTCATTTGGATCTCCGTTGGTATGGTTTACGAATCAATCACGTACCTGAGACAAACCGCTGCAATGCCAGGGTCACCAGGAATGCCGCGACGGCGAGAAAGGCAAGGCCGGCGTGGCCTGCTCCTGAAATCATCATGGCGTCGAGTAAGCTGATACCTGCGATCAGGCTGATAACCGCACGCGGGATATCACCCGGGTTACGCCGGAACAAAAAGCGAATCGCATAAGCCAGCCAGCCAGTGTAAACCACCCACAACAACAAAGTTGTGATGTCCCCCCAGGCCTGCCAGAACCCAAAAATCACCGGGACTGCAAAGAACAACAATGGCCACATGTTTTTCACGCTGCCAAGGTTTTCCTGCTTCGCCACATAGGTGAGGCCAATCAGGTGGCACAAGGCAAGCACGGCGATCGTGTAAACAGGCGCCGGTACCGCAGTGACGATGCACAAGGCCGCACTGACGTAAACCAGAACCCGGCACAAACCCATAACAAACGGGCTCATGACATTGTTTTTGTGGTCCTTGTTGTACGCAATGATGGCCGCCCCAAGTGCAATGCCCCCAACCGCCGGCCAGGCACCGGTACCGGGCTGAAATGCTGCCCCGACTCCAACCCCAAACAGCAACAAGACGCCAACAGCCAGTAATTTGTATCCAATGACAAATACTTCGCTACGCGTCACCGTGCCAGCCGGTATCGGGCGCTCCGGACGCTCTGTTGCATCAATATCTGCGTCGTAGGCATCGTTCAAAAACATGCCGCCGACATAAAAAAGACTCATGGCCAGCAGCATGAAGAACAACTTCAGATCAAAGGTCGCGGCGCCGGCCAGGGCAGCGCCCGCGATCGTATTGGTCCAGACAGTCGGCAGATTGGACACACGACCTAATTGCATGGCGGTTGCAAAATTCATCCGGCGGCCTCGGGGTTCTGTGCGGACATAACTGCTGGCTGGCCCAGCTGACTCAATACCCAGTTCAACTCGCGCGCGATAGCCTCATCCAGCGCGACGCTGCGCAAACCAGGCGGCAAGACATCCCAGGTATAGGTTTCCACTTCAAGGTGGTCGGAAATTTTCTGTTGTCGATGCAGAGCCAGAATTTCTGCAAGGAAGGACTGGGTCGTATCAAACTCCGGTAGCTCAGGAAGAAAAACCGGCACATGAAAATGGACCCGCCATTCGGATCCAATCGCGCTCTCTGCCTGCATCAAGGCATCAGAGATATCAGCAAATCGCTGAATTTCTTTTCCTTTTTTCTGAACTACCTGGTGCAGATAAACGGGCTCGTCAAAACTGCGGATCCGTTCAAGACCGGCAGCGTCTACAGTCGCCAGCCGCAACGCCGAACTCAGTTGCAGCTTGCCAATACCGATTCCTGCCTGGCGAATTTCGCGCAGGCTGTCAGCCGCATTTTCGAATTCGACAGCGGCATGACAAACGTCGTAACAAATTCCAATATGGTGATGCAGGGCTTGCTCTGCCTGCGAATGATTAATACCGGTTGCGGCAATCAGTTGCTCAATAGCCGGGCTTGCAAACAGGTGCTCTTTGAAATAAGCAACCGACTCGTCAATCGTTTCAAGAAAACAAAAGGGTTCGGGTTCAAGCGCAAGGCTTATCGATTGCCCCGTCGTGCGATGCAATTGGACCAAATGTGCCACGTGATCAATAAGGTGAGCGGTAATACGATCGACATTGCCTTGCGCCCAGGGTTTGAAGCTGCCCGGTACCGTACTGATTGACCCTGACGACTCGGGTGCCATGATTTGTACCAGCAAGTCGGCCAGGTGATTGGTGTAGCGCAGGCGCTCCGGATCTGCCCAGTCCGGGCGGTAGGCTCCGTCTTTGACGGGCTGACCATGAAAAGCACCATACGGGAAGCCGTTGAGTGTGAACACGTAATAATTACCGGCCGCAAGCAACGCTTTCAGGCCCGCCAGCGCGTCGGGATCACCAAGCGCGTCAGCCGCAGTTGCCCCCAGGCGTAAGCCCACCCCAAAAGCAGCATCAGGGCACACGCGTGATTTTATTCCCGGCAGAAAGTCTGCGAGGCTTTGCATAACATCGTCTAACGGTTCACCCGCGTGAATGTTGGTGCAATAAGTGAGCTGGCCAAGATCAGACGCCAGTTTCATCAGTTTGCGTTGCGGTCACGCAGCCAGGTTAAGGCCTGACCCATGAGATCGGCATCAATTTCGTGGACTTCAATGCCAACACCAATATCGGACAGCAAAGTAATCGTCAGTTCGCCACCCAGGTGTTCGCGGAACTCGCGCAACCCGGCCAGAATTTCCAGATCGCCGGTTTGGGTCTCACGCAACAAAGCGGAGTGCCACAGATCAAACCCAAGGAACTCCAGCAACGCACAGATACGGTCTTCCTGGCCGGCGGACAACAAACCGGACAACACAGAATAACGGGCATCCAGCGCCATGCCGATCGCGACTGCCTCACCGTGCCGCACATGATGACGGGTAATACTCTCAAGCTTATGGGCTGACCAGTGACCGTAATCAAGCGGACGGGCGCTACCCATTTCAAATGGGTCACCGCCCTGCCCGATTTGCTTCATATGCAGCTGCGCACAACGCTGTATTAGATAGGCCAGGGCATCGCGTTGAAAAGTGGCGAGTTGGTCAGCGTTTTGTTCAAGCCAGGTGAAAAACTGACCATCGCGTATGAGCGACACTTTAACCGCTTCTGCCATACCGGCGATTTTGTCCCGTGTCGGCAAAGACATGACGAATGAAATGTCGTTGATGACCGCGAACGGCGGAGCAAACGTACCAACAAAGTTCTTGACCCCTTGCAGATTGACACCGTTTTTTACGCCAACCCCGGAGTCGTCCTGAGCCAGAACAGTAGTGGGAATTCGAATGTGGCGTACACCGCGATGAGCAGTAGCGGCAACAAGGCCAACAGCATCAAGCACGGCGCCGCCGCCAATCGCCACTACGTAGGAGTGACGGTCAACATGGTGATCGAAAAGTGACTGCTGTATTCCTTCAATAAAGGCCAGGTCTGATTTGATTTTCTCGCCACCCGGCACGGTAATCGGCGGACAGATCAACTCGATTCGTGTTGCGTGGGCTTCTGCATAATCAACAATAGACTGGATAAGCCCTGTGTCGGCCGCACACAGGCCGTCGTCGACAAAGAAAATAATCCGATGCCGCTTGGTCGGCTCCAGGCGGCTGACAACATCAACCAAAGCCGGATTGTCTGGCGAAAATACAGATTCTGTAAACACCACGGGAAACTCAAATGGCACTGAAAACCGCTGCCACTGAGTAACGGATTCTGTCTTGCTGGACAGAGAATTAGCTGTCATGGTTTCTCCCGGATGGTGCGCGCCTGCGAAGCGAATTTGAAATTTCGACACAACGGCGACTGACCGAATAGAATCTACCAGTATTAGCCTGGGACGAACAGTCAAAAACTGGATTTTGCGCTGCTCTAAGCCCCTGTGGGGCGCTGAAGGACGCTGGGCTCAACCGAACATCAACTGAACATCAGCCGTCAATAGCCCAGGCGTTATTAAAAATAATCGACGAAACTAACCTACAGTACATTCAAAGAATAGGACTCAACATGCGCATCCTGAATATGGTTCTTGGTCTTTTGATGGTCGTATTTGCCGCAGTGCAACTAAACGATCCGGACACATTTATCTGGATAGTCTATTACCTGATTGGTGCCACATGGGCACTGATGGCTGCGTTCAAGCTCAACTGGGTTCAGTCAGCAATCGGGCGAATACTGCTCTGGCTGAGCCTGGCAGTCGCCTTCGCCGGCGTTATTGTCTACTTTCCTAAAATGGATAAGTTTTGGGAACGAGACGTCTGGTGGGTCGAAGAAACGGCGCGCGAAGGCATGGGAATCATGATTTTATTTCTGGTTCTGCTTGCAGTGCTGATCCACGCGAGATCCGCATCGCCAGTCCAGAACTGACCAAAGCTCGCTACTGACCTGCTGGCCCGCGGACAACGAATGAAACACCCGTTGAAGCAACGGCAAGTGAAGGCGGCCTGCACGTATTGACAGCCTGATTAGGCCGCTAGTTTCTTACCTAAATTTTTTCGAAGTACTGAAGGACAATATCGATTTCAGCATCGGTAAAACCAGGTACCGGCATCAAAGTACCCTGATTTACTTTTTTTGGATTTTGAAGCCAACGCTTCATATTCTCCGGCGAATTCTCAAGAGCACCCGCACCAATTCGACCACGCTCGTTAACGTTCTTTAACGACGGCCCCATCTTGCCATAAGCCCCTTTTACACCAGGGATAACATGGCAAGCACCGCAACCTTTGTCAGCAAGCAAAGCCTTTGCCTCCGGGGAAGCGACGGCGGAACCCGACCATAAAGCAGCGACAATGAAAAACCCTGCCCGCGTTTTGGAGAATGACAAAAGATTTAGCGGCTTTAATTGCTTTAGTGGCATTGGCTTCGTAAAAAAGAATGATTGTCTAGCTAGCGGGCTCGAAAGCCTTCTAACGGACTCGAAAGCCTTCGGTTGACGGCCCGGGGTGCAAAACTTAGCTGACAGACTTCAGAAATGAACCGCGGCCATCAAAGTGATGGCCGCGAACTTGGTCAAACAACGGGTTACGGTACGATTTTGTAAACCGTGTCACGTGAACCGAAGGGGCCCATGGAATCAGATGTCATTGCATAGACGTTACCCTTGAGATCCTGGGTAATTGCCAAAACGTGTGTCTTGAACTCCCCGCTAGTGACTTTGATGTTCTCCATCGTCCACTTTCCGTCGGCCTCGGAAGCAACATATAGCTTCCCGCTTTGACCACCAAAAGTCATACTCCAGTCGCCAAAGAAGTACTTGCCCTGCCAGTCTGCATGGCTGCCACGGTATACAGCGCCACCCTGAACGTTAACGCCGGCGCAGTCTTTCCCACCATGCTTGTTGCAGTGGTTGTACTCGAACATTGGGGCTTTCAAGTCCGTTTTGTCGCATGTAGCCGGTGCATCATTGGGGTTCATGTAGTCAAAGCAATGATTACCTTCCATGATCCGCCAGCCGTAGTTTCCGCCTTTGGTCACGATATTGACTTCTTCGTAACTGTTTTGCTGTACGTCGGCAACAAACAAGCGGTTATCACCACCAGTATCGAACGTCATGCGCCACGGGTTACGGAAGCCGTAGGCGTAGATTTCGCCACGCGCATCTTTTTTACCAACAAACGGATTATCTTTTGGGATGCCGTATTCAAGACCCTTGTCTTTCGTGTTTACGTCAATGCGCAAAACTTTACCCAACAAATTGGTGAGATCCTGAGCGTTACCAATTTTCTTATTGTGCCCCCAGCCCCAGTCGTCAGCTAAACCGCCATCGCCCAGACCGATGTACAAATGACCATCAGGCCCAATTTCCATCGCGCCGCCATTGTGGTTGAACTGCGGCTGCTCGATTTTCATCAGCACACGTTCAGACGCCGGATCTGCGACGTCTGGGTTTTCTGAAACCTTGAACTCCGAGATATACGTTGTGTGGTTGCCGAAAATTTCGTGCCGAAGGCCCTCTTCATTGCGGACGATTTCACGGCTTGAGTAAACGTAGAACTTGCCATTAGCTTTGAACTCGGGGTGAAATGCGAAGCCCAATGTGCCCCGCTCGTCAAAACGCTCGTACAGTTTGGTTATTTTTCGCCCTAAATCCAGAAAAGGGGTGTTCATCATTTTGCCGTCGGCACCGACAATCATGATTGCGCCGGTTTGTTCCATAATAAAAATTCGACCAGAACCATCTGGCGCTTCTTTGAGATCTACCGGTGACTGAAGACCTGTCGCAAATGGTTCAACCTTGGCGTCCAACGCTACAGCTGGCGTACCGATTAGCGACAGCGAAGCTGCTGCCACAACGGCCGCCAAATTATGTTTACTGATTAGTCCCACAGTTGTCTCCTGGGTTATTTGATTTTAGAAAACGCACGGATTGCGTTTATGACCTGAGCAGACAAGTGTGTTTGATGCACCTATTGACAGCGTCGACCATCATTATAGGTAGATAAGAAAAACCTGACTACCGCTTAACGGGACACAGCAGCAAAACAGGTTCCGGTTTAAAGATATCGAATCGTTAAGAAGCCATAAGAAATCTACGGTGAGAATTGACGGCTCTTGATATACGCGACCAATTGCATCCGTTGCTCCCGGCTAAAAACGGCTTCCCATGGTGGCATCTTACGAAAACCCTTAGTCACCCGTTTAAAAACAAATTCTGGCGTGTAATTGGACGGCTTAAGCTTTGGCGCTTTTCCCGGGTACGCCTTGGCGCCGTGGCAATGACTGCATTGTTTCCATAATTTGCCGCCGGCTTCGATATTGGCCTCACTGGACATAAAGGCATCATCAAATACCGGCGCGTCTTCGGACCCAACGGACGCAACGGCCGCAGCTCCCGGTTTTCCCGCGTCAGAAGCGGCCAGTGCCGGCAGGCCCAGCGCGACAGCCGCGCTCAACACGGCGAATTGAAAAAGTCGGTTAAATATCATATCGATCACTGTTCAAAAAAATGCCACCAGTGCCTAACGCACTGGTGGCGTTGCCGGTGGACACCGGCATTCTTGCAGACGGTTACTGAGCCGGGGTGATCTTGTAGATCGTATCCAGTGAACCGTTCGGGCCAGTCGTGATGGAAGTCAGTGCGTAGACTTCACCCGCGCTATCCTGAGCAAATGCCAGGATGTACGGGATCTTGCCGCTCATGCCCTGAACTTCGGCAACTTCCATTGACCACTTGCCATCGGCAGCTTTCGAGCCAATGAAAATCTGGCCATCCATTTCGGCGAACGACTTGCTCCAGTCACCGAAAATGTACTTGCCCTTCCATGCGGCCTCTTTCCCCTGATACACGTAACCACCAGTCACCGAAATCCCTAAACAGCCGTCAGGTTTAGCCGTGCAATTCGGATACTCAAGAATCGGCATCGTGATGCCGGCCTTGTCACAACTGGCCGGGTGGTTATCAGGCTTGGTGTAGTCGAAACAATGGGTTGCTTCCATTTTACGCCAGCCCAGGTTTGCGCCCTTGGAGATCACGCTGATTTCTTCGAAGCTGTTTTGCTGTACGTCGCCACAAATCAGATCGCCACCACCCATATCGAATGAGCAGCGCCATGGGTTGCGTAAACCGTATGCCCAGATTTCGGGGTTGACATCATCCTTGCCAACAAAGGGGTTGTCTTTCGGAATACCGTAACCTTTGTCACCGGTACGGCTGTCAACATCAATGCGTAACATCTTGCCCAGGTTCGTGGTGAGATCCTGACCGTTACCCTCGGTCACGTTGTGACCAATACCCCAGTCGTTGGCATAGCCACCGTCACCCATTGAAACGTACAACATGTTGTCCGGGCCAAAACCGATCCAGTGGCCGTTGTGATTGAACTGAGGCCACGGAGTCGACAGAACCTGGCGTCCTGAGTTCGGGTCGGCAACATTTGGGTCACCCTTGGAAACGGTGTACTCCATCACAACGTTGGAATGCGAGTACCACAACATCTGGCCCAAATCACCCTGGAAATCCAGATTGCCGCTGTAGGCGACATAGAACTTCCCGTTCTCTTTAAATTTCGGGTGGAAAGCCAACCCAAGAAGCCCTCGCTCGTCAAAATCATGGTGCTGCCCGACGATCTTGTTGCGAATATCCAGGAACGGAGTCGCCGATAGTTTGCCGTCCGCAATGATTTTGATCTTGCCAAATTGCTCAGCAACGAACATGCGATTGTCGCCAGCCGGTTGCACCATCATTAACGGCGTATTAACCGCGGTCACCACCGGTTCTAATTTGATTTTTGGTCCTGCCTGTGCTGACAAGCTGGTCATGGCAATTGCCGTGGCCGCAGCTACTGCCGCACTCACCTTAAGTATTCCCATTTACGGTCTCCAGAGGTTTGCTCTATGTATTTTTTCTCAGGGTATCGCCAACTGTGGCGCCCCAGGTTTCATAAGTATGCATCCGAATGAGACAGATTTTCAATGAACAATCGCCCAATCAGATGCGCAGTATACGGGATCGAAAATTCAAATGTCTATCGCTGGCGATGGCAGGCGATGACTGGCAACCCTGCGAGCGACACATTATTCGCCGATACGAAAATGCTGTACCGCAACACGTTTGGAGGAAACTCGAATGAAACCTTATACCCGTCTAGCGGTTGAGGTTCTTTAGCGTGAGCGAAGGCGCTTGAAGAGTGGCCTCATCAGAAACCATAAAACAAACGGTGCCAGTGCACTAGCCAAAAGGGTAACAACAGGGGCGTTTTGCCCCCGGTGACCGATCATCGCAAAAACGAAACCCAGCGGCGCCGAGCCGCAGACCAAGGCGACACAAAATGGAACGAAACGCATTTTGGACAGCCCTGCCAGACAGGCAACAACTTCGGGCAGAACAGGTTGCCAACGAGACAATGCAACCAGCCAGCCACCGGAACGTTCGAACAAGCCCTGACCATAGCCAAGCATTGACTCACCGGCCAGCCATACCGCGATCGGGCGACCGAATAAGCGGCACAATCCGTAGCCAATCACGCCGGCAAGCACGGAACCTGCTGTTGCGATCAGGCCACCAAGCCACGGGCCATAGAGAATGCCCAAACCCGCCATGACTGCGGTAGACGGGATTGGCAATGCAATGTCCGACACCAGCAGGCCGATAGCACTGAGCCAGGCGTAGGGTCCAATGTCACGTAACCACTGCACCGTTTGCCCATCGGTAAACGCCGCTTCAAACTGGTCACCCCAAAAGACAAAAGGCAGGCCGATAGTCGCCGCAAGAAACACCGCAACCAGGAAAAACCGGGCCATGGACTACTTAATGATCAAATCATCCATCGAGCGGCGATTGGGGACGTCACCAACAACCGGTTCGCGTCCGCCGCGCAGAATTGAGTTGCCTTCAAAAACGTTACGCTGATCAATTGGATCCGGGTTGAGCCAGTCGTCTTCTTTCATCTGACCACTCTGACCGTATGCATCCAACGCGTTCTGATAACAGGCCAGACGTACCGCTTCGGGATCGATGCCACTTTTTAATGCGAGTTGGGCAGTCTTCGCGACCCCAAGTGGCTCCGAAATCCCCCAGTCGCAGGCGGAGTCAACAATGATTCGGTTCGCACCGTACTCTTTGAGAATTTCGACCATGCGGGCGTTACCCATTTTTGTACTCGGGTAGATTGAAAACGCTGCCCAGAAGCCACGATCCAACACTTCACGCACGGTTTCTTCATTATTGTGATCCACAACAACCATTGACGGATCAACCCCGTGCTCAATGCAGACATCCATCGAGCGCGTGGTGCCGTTCTTCTTGTCGCGATGCGGTGTGTGGATCATAACGGGCAGATCGAGCTTCATTGATAGCTCCAGCTGAGCCCGGTAGTACTTGTCTTCAAGCGCTGTTTGCTCATCGTAGCCAATTTCGCCAATTGCCACGACGCCTTCTTTTAGCGCGAAGCGTGGAATCAATTCCATCACGCCTTCAGCCAGCTCTTCGTTATTGGCCTCTTTGGAGTTCAGGCCGATTGTGCAGTAATGACGAATCCCAAACTGCCCGGCGCGAAAACGCTCAAAGCCGACGATTGACGACAAGTAGTCAAGATATGAGCCCACATTGGTGCGCGGCTGACCCAGCCAGAACGCCGGTTCAATAACGGCAACCACACCAGATGCCGCCATGGCCTCGTAGTCATCGGTGGTGCGCGAAATCATGTGTGCGTGGGGGTCGATTAACATCATGGTGGTTGTCCTTTGATTGCTGCTGATTTACTGTTCAGAAAATGCCGGGCTATCCCAGGTCAGGTCGCCAGATTGCACCTGGGCCGCAATATCAGGAACAGTCTGCAATATTTTGATCGCTTTGTCGCTGCCACAGGCCGCCAATGCCAGGGTGCCAGCCATACGTTCGCGATCATCGGGCGACGCCAACACCCGTTTCAGGTCGGCCAGCGCGTCGTCGTCAACGGCAAACGGCCCAACACAGCGCCAGATTTCTACCGGCACCGGGCGATCGGCGGCCCACCGTTCATGAGCAAAATCGCGCATGATCCTGGACAGATCTGGGTTCGCCCGTTCATCCAGGCCCTGAATCGGTGCGAGTCGGCTGCCGATGAACAAGGCTTTCAACACCATGTGATTCCAACGATGTTCATCAAAGTGTTCGCGCGGATACGGGTTGCGATGAGCGATTGCTTCGAATACGGCTTTCATGTTGGTTCGCAAACCGTCAGCAACCACGTCCTGAAGCAAACCGGGTGACGGCGCCAGCGGTAAACTACGAAACAATCCGACCGATTCGGCAACATCAGCCGTCTGGCACAACGATTTGAAACGGGCTGCAAATGCCTTGCCATCATCAGGCAAGCTCGCCAGCAACACGGCCCGCGCCGCATCAGGAACACTCCAGCCGGTCAGGTCCCAGCCGGGAATGGCGGCCGTTGCGGCACTGGCATCTGCCTGGGTGACGTTCAGATCTGCCTTGCCAAGCTTTCTCGGGACCATACCCAGGGCAATGTGCAGGTTGGCATCTGACGGGTCCGCCGCCAGGCCAGTTTGCTGCTGGGCCAGCCAGGCGCGTTCCGTCTCGCCAAGCTGCTTGTAAAGCATTTCGAGCAGCAGGCTGCTGGCCAATGTGCTCATGTCGTCTCCTGATTCTCGAGCTGTCAACTGGCATCTATCGTATTACACTGCGCGCCATGAATCCCACTCTTGTTATCCTCGTTGTCGGCCTGTCCCCTGCTCTCGTTGGCGAACATACCCCGAATTTGAAAAAACTCGCGTCCCGAGGCGCGATGCGGCCGCTCAATACGGTGACGCCAGCCGTCACGTGTACCGCACAGTCGACCCTGGTGACCGGGCTGACACCTGCCGGACACGGTGCCGTGGCCAACGGCTGGTACTTCAGAGACTTATCCGAGATCTGGCTGTGGCGTCAGTCGAACCACCTGGTTGGTGGTGAGAAGATATGGGACGCAGCCAAAAAACGAGACCCCAACTTCACTTGCGCCAAGATGTTCTGGTGGTACAACATGTACGCAACCGCAGACTGGAGTGCCACCCCGCGCCCGATGTACCCGGCCGATGGCCGGAAAATTCCGGATCACTACACCCATCCACAAGATCTGCATGATGAACTTGACGCCAAACTGGGGCAGTTTCCGCTGTTTAAGTTTTGGGGGCCGTTAGCAGATATCTCATCCAGCGCGTGGATCGGACAATCCACTGTGCACGTCATGCAGACCCGGAATCCCACGCTCACCCTGACTTACCTCCCCCATCTGGATTACAACCTGCAACGCCTGGGGCCAGACATGAGCCACCCGCAGTTGCAAAAAGATCTGCGGGAAATTGATGCTATCTGCGGCGAACTAATCGACTACGCGGACAACAGCAATCGCGACATCATTGTCGTCTCTGAATACGGTATCACCCCGGTCACCGACGCCGTGCATATCAACCGCGCGTTGCGACAAGCCGGCCTCATCGCGGTCCGCCCGGAAGAGCACGGGCGTGAAATTCTCGACCCCGGTGCCAGCGCCGCCTTTGCCCTGGCGGATCACCAAATTGCCCATATTTACGTTAACGACCACAGCCGGATCAACGAAGTACGCAGCCTCATTGAAAAACTGGATGGGGTTGAACAAGTGCTCGACGGCCCGGGCAAACAAGCCGCCGGCCTCGACCACGAACGCTCTGGTGAACTGATTGCCATTTCTGACCCTGATCGCTGGTTCAGTTACTACTACTGGCTTGACGAGAGTAAAGCGCCGGACTTTGCGCGCACCGTCGATATCCACCGCAAACCGGGTTACGACCCGGTTGAGTTGTTTTTCGATCCGAAAATTAAGGCGCCGATGCTCGCATCGGCCTGGCGGCTTGGCAAACGCAAGCTGGGGATGCGTACCTTAATGGATGTTATTTCATCCACCGATACCCGGCTGGTGAAAGGTTCTCACGGACGCCTGACCGATGACCCGGCGCACGGACCGGTTGTGATTACTTCGCGTAGTGGACAGCTTGGCGATGGCCCAATAGACGCCACCGACTTTAAACAACTTGTTCTTGACCACGTTTTTGACAATTAGCCGTTGCCGGTCGGATTCTTACCGCGAGAGTTGAAGTATTAAGCACACTAAAAAGAAACTGCCTCCAGGCTTAGCGCCTGCTCCGGACACGACTCGATGCACAATCCGCAAGCATGGCAGTCGTTCGGACGAATCACGTAGGCTTGTTTGTTGCCGTGAGCGAAGGCCTTGATCTTTCCTCGAAACGTTAATTGGGCTTTATCTTCCGGCAACAATTTGCGAATTTCGAAAACCTGATACGGGCAAACCCGAGCACAATCTTCTTTGCCTTCACAACGATTGCGGTCAACTACCGGAACGACCATGCCCGCTTTGTCATTACAACTGGCAACTGCCATCAAAATCTCCGATTTGTGAATTAGCGTTTGGCGGGCATCGTAACTGATACTGACTTATTCGAGTTTTTCAGGGTACTTAACCCCTGCCGGAGTGCGCAGCATAACCGCAGCAACAACAGCAGTAATAACCGGCAGGATGGCAAGCAGGCGTAAGGTCAGGCTTGGATCGTCGAACAAATCGAAGGCCCAACCGATGGGCCACGGACCGATCGATGCCCCCACCACGGCTACCAGTTGCATTTGCCCCTGCAATGAGCCCAGGTGTTTGCGACCAAAGTAACGCGGCATCAGATAACCGAACATCGTCATGCTAAAAGCATTGGCAATTCCAAACACGACGGCGTAAACAACCGCAGTCGAAAATGAATCCACCAAAGTGATGCCAAACAATGCCACCGTCAGGATCAACATGCAGGTGGCAAAAACGTAGCGGGTTTTGATGTTGTCAAGCAGCTTTCCAACAAACGGCATCATCAAAACCATGGCAATTGCAGACACCGGGAACAAGCGCGCTGCTACCGTTTTATCCAGACCCTGGTGAGTCAGAATGCCAACCTGGTGAAAATGTAATGCCGTAATCAGCATCGAAATACAAAACCAACCACCGGAAATTATGTAGAACGCCGGTACCCGCCGGCCCTCTTCCGGTGTCAGACCATCAATTTCCGCCGCGGTTTCACCTGCTTTCAACGCGGCTTCACCGTCGGGGCGCAAACCCAACGGCTCAGGTTTGTTATGCACCAACAGGATTACCGGCGGCAACAAGATGACCCAGGTCATCAGCCCGAGTATTACCCACGCCCAACGCCAGCCAAACTGCGCAATCAGGTATTGCCCGAGCGGCGGATGGACAGCCATCGACACGCCAAATCCGAGGGCCATAAGACTCATAGCAAAGCCACGACGGGCGTTAAACCAATGCGCAACCAGGTTGGCACTGTTTAACATCAACGAACCCTGGCCAAGGAAACGCAACGCACCAAAACCAACGGCCAGAGTGATCGGCCCACCGACCGCACCAAATAAGACGCAGGCCAGACCAAGGGCAAAAGCGACCCAGACCGTCATGCGCTGAGGCCCGTGCTTATCAACCAGTTTCCCCATTTGAGGCAACAACAATGCGGCGACCAGGGTCGCCAGACCGTAAGCGATCGAGATCGCCTGCTTGGACAAGCCCAGATCGTTTGTTATCGGGTCGACAAAGACGCTAAAAGTATGGGACTGACCCGGTCCGCTGGAAAAGATTGCGAGGCTGGTTACAGCCAAAATCACCCAACCGTAAAAAAAGCGCGGACTCAGCGAGTCGTACGCAGCGGCGCGCAGGGGTTCAAACATTTGGCATCCTTAATCAGTCAATTCAGAAAATTCATTGCAATCTTACGACGCAGGCTTCACGCACTTTGGCAGCTCTTTACCGCGCCTTAACCGGGCGATTTGCGTGGCTGGTTTGCGGGACGCCACGGTTTAGCGACATATGTGAGTGAGTGCAAAGCCAGCCAGTATCGGTTCGGTTAAAAACCATCGTCGCCCTGCCCGGACGATCAAAGGTTGAACCGTCGGTCGCGTATCCGGTGCTCGTCCACGGCGCAATCACGGTTGCCATTGTTCCGTCAACCGAGACCAGAACCCTGACTTGCGCGTCCAAAAATTTGAAATCAGACGTTTTTGGCCACACGTTGTCCCACTGCGTATCAATCCACGCTTGTAACCCCGGAATCACGTCGGTGTGGGTACCAAAGGCGAGGACTTGATCATGAAACAACGGGCGGGCACCGGCGTAGTCAACTGACCGGACAAACACGGCGAAGCGTTCGAGCCAGTCGACAAACCATTGCCGGGTTGCCGCATTCGCTTCAGGCAGTTGACCGGGGTCAGTCATGAGCTTGCGTTGTCGGCGCGAAACACCGTGCCATTGGCTAGTAACTGGGCAATCTTGTCATCGGGGAGATCCAGGAGTTCGCGCAGAACCTCAGCGGTATGTTCACCGAGGGACGGTGACGGCGACCGAATACCACCAGGTGTTTTCGACAAGCGCACCGGCACCCCAACCATTTTCACCTTGCCGGCGCGCGGATGGTCGACTTCAACCATGGAGCCGCGGGCCTTAACCTGCGGATGGTCCATTAACTTGTCGATGGTGTTTATTGCCCCCATGGGTATGCCGGCCTCAACCAGCAAAGCTTCCCACTGCTCATAAGTTTTGGTCAGGAAAATTTCCTGCAGGATTCGAACCACTTCGTCGCGGTTCGCATTTCTCTGGGTATTGGTACTGAAGCGCGGATCATCAACCATATCCGGGCGGCCAATCAGCGGGCAAAATATTTTCCATAATTTCTGACTGCCAACAGCCAGCGCAACATCACCACTTTGGGTTTTAAACGTCTGGTACGGCAACAATGCCTGGTAAGCTGTGCCCATTGGCCGCGGAACTTCGCCATCAGCCAGGTATGCGGAAATCATCACATTCAGCAACGACATCTGGCCCTCGAGCATGGACACATCAATACGTTGCCCCTGGCCGGTTTTTTCTTTAACCCGCAACGCCAGCACGATGCCAAATGCGGCATACATGCCGGCCGCCAGATCAGCTATCGACACTCCGCAACGGGAACCCGTTGTCCCCGCTTCGCCGGTGACACTGATCATGCCGCTTTCCGCCTGCACCACCAGATCAAGGGCAGCGCGATCACGATACGGACCGTCCTGACCAAAACCGGAAACAGAGCAAAAGACAATGCCGGGATTGCGCTTGCTAACGGTTTCGTAATCCAGGCCGAGTCGCTCCAGGGCACCTACCCGGAAGTTTTCAAGGATGACATCCGACTTTTCGACCATTTGTAAGAACAACTCTTTGCCTTCAGCCGATTTCAGATCAACCGACAAGCCTTTTTTGTTCCGATGCAAGGAGACAAAATAGGAGTTCTCTCCGCCGGGTAGCGGTGACCCCCACGCGCGCGCAATGTCGCCGGTGTGCGGGGTTTCGAGCTTGTACACACTGGCGCCAAAATCAGCCAGCATCGTCGCGCAGTGCGGCCCGGCCAACGCGTGCGATAGATCCAGAACCCGAACGCCTTCCAGAGGTGTTTGCATTGTTATCCGTTGTGTTGTCGGTTAAAAAAAAAACGCGGCACAGTTTGTGCCAGGCGGGTGTCGAATGTTGCCACAGCACGCGCCAGTGCGGATGAGTTTCGAATCCAGCCGCTCAATAGAATTCTTGATGGAAAAAAGCCGAGGATCCCAAACCAGGGCTATCGAGAGCGGATTGACTACGGCTGCTTTGCCCTGGCCGGGAAGTTGATCAGGGCAACCCCAAAAAGGCAGGCAATCAGGCCGAGAATGATCATTGGCGTCAGCGTCTCGCCAAGTACTATAACGCCGAGCAAGACACTGACCCCAATACGCAGAAAACCCTGACTGGCGACCCCCATTGATCCGAGGGTGTTGACCAGCCGAAAGTACAACAACAAAGCACCGGCGGTACCAAATACCGACAACATCAGGATGGCACCTATCGATTTGATATCAGGTCGCATCAGCAGTGGATCTTCAAAAACGAATGCTGCCGGCCACATGACAACACTGGCGATCAGCATCGCCGACGCCGCCGTCACCGCCGGCGGCAGGCCGGAAAAGCGTTTTCCGAAAATAGCAGCGCAACCATACAGAAACGAGCCAGCCAGAATTGACAATTGCGCAAGCACTTGCTGACCAAGACCAGCAAGAACACCCGGCCCCATGATGAACAGAATCCCGGTGACGCCGAGCAAAGCACCGATGAATTTTCTCAGACCAACAGATTCATGACGGGTGATGAATACGGTAATAAAAAAGACAAAAACCGGAGACATCGAATTCAGCACACCGGCCAGGCCGCTGTCAACAAATTGCTGGCCCCAGGCAAGCAAAGTCCAGGCGCCAAAACTGTTCATAAATGACTGCACTGCCAGCAAGCCCCAGGTGCGCATGTCTGTTGGCAGTGAATATCCGCTGGCGAACAAAACAACAAGCAAGACAACGGCAGCAATCGACACCCTGAAAGCGATTAAGGTAACCGGTCCAAACCCGATCAGGCCAAGCTTAATCCACAGGTAAGAAGAACCCCAGAACAAGGCGAGCAGGCACAGCAACAGGATTTCAGTCCACCAACGCTTTCTGTCGATCAACTGATTCATGATGGCATCGTATTCATAGGTATTACTTATACATGGTCGCGGCCTCACCAGGTTACGTTGGCGCTCGAACCATCCGATCCAGTCGCAGGCGGTCGCGCTTATCGGTTAGCCGCCAGGCACTGGCAAACACGGCTGCGATGACACCCAGGCCGGTTGCCCCGCAGATCAGGAACATCACCAACAACTGGTACTTAACCGCCTCACGCGGATCGACCCCAGCCAGTATCTGGCCGGTCATCATGCCCGGGAGCGACACAACCCCAGTAGCCGCCATTGCATTAATAATTGGGGTAAAGCCACCGCGCAGTGCCCGCCGGGTTGCCGGTTGTACTGCCCGCCACCGACTACGGCCAAGCATCAGCTGGGCTTCAACGGCACGGCGATCCCGGTATAACGACTCTTGCAAACTATCCAGGCCGAGGCTGATGCCGGTCATTGTGTTGCCAAGAATCATGCCGAACAACGGGATCGCGTACTGAGGCGACCACCACGGCTGGGGCTGAATCTGGACCATCAAAGCACTGAGGGTGACCACCGACCCGGCCAACAACATCGCCCCGCCGCCAAGGCTGAAGCCCCACAACCCACTCAGGCGGCGCGACTGACGGGCACGAATTTCGAATGCGGCAAAGCCGGCCATTACGCAGGCAACCAACAGGGTTGGCCAGACCGAGCCAATGGCGAACACGGTACGCAGAACCAGCCCGACCAGGAACAACTGCACAACCATACGCGTCGCCGAGACGACAATCTGCCGTTCCAGGCCCAGCCGAAGCCAGACAGACAGTAAGGCGTTCAGCACCAGGAACACGCTGGCCAGACCGACGTCCCAGTACGACAACTGTACGTAAGCGCTATCCAACGGCATACTCTGTTTCACCGGCGCCGATCCAACCTACGGATAGGCATCGATGACATCCGGTGCGGATTCGCACGTATCGGATTCGCGTGTCTCTATTCGGCATGAAGTTGGCCGGCATCCACTGTAAACCGCCTGCGCGCAATTCGAACCGCCTGATCAGCGTCATGGGTAACCACCAGCAATGCCCGCCCGGCACTTAGCAATTGTTTAATCAGTTTTTCTACCCGCCGGGTTGTCTCGCCATCCAGAGACGCAGTGGGTTCATCTAATAACAACACCTTGGGCTGACGGACAACCGCTCGAATGATGGCCAGGCGCTGCGCCTCCCCGCTGGACAATCGGTCGACGCTCCAGTTCCAGCAATCCGGCGGCAGGTCGAGGGCTGAGCTCAAACCTTCCACTGATTCGCGATCACCCGGCTCGAAGTGATCGTTGACCTGATCAGCCCACCAGCCTGGCTGCGCAGGTACCAGCATCACCTGGGAGCGCCATTGGGTTGCACGCATTGACTGACGCGATTGACTATTCAGAAAAACGTCACCGGTTGTCGGGTCAAGGTCGGCTATGGCCCGCAACAAGACGGATTTTCCAGCACCCGACGCACCGCGAATAGCAACACATTCGCCAGCGGCGACATCAATCGAAACCGGACCAAACATGTTGCTACCCAGTTCAGCGATCCTTAGCATGCTTGCCAGCCACCTGGTTGCGAACCGCCGATTCAAGTGCAAAAACGTGGGGGTCGTCGACGTCAATTGAGCGCAATGCCTTTGCCAACTCAAATAAATACTCGGCATTGGACCCGCTCGGGCCAACCGAAGCCGCGATTTGGGCGGCGATATCACCCAGCGGCGCTTCACCCAGCCAGGCAAAGTTCCCCGGTTCACCAACGTAGACTACACCCGGAACCAGGCGGCCATCGCTAAGCGACAAACTTACATCACGTTTGTCGTAACCGTTCTTCTCGCGGTGATCCAGGGCTTCGAATGTTTGCCGAGCTACCGTTGCATCGACGAGGTAAGCCATGCCAGTACACACGGCCGAAGGGACATCCACAAGAGTGACAACCCGGCCCGGAGACTCCGGAATTCCGCGGTGATCATGAGAGCCCTGCCAGAACCGTCGTTCGACACCATCGAGCCTGGCCACAGCGCGTTCGACGTAGTCAAAACCCGGACGCCAGATTAACGATCCGTAGCCAAATACCCAGACAGCCTTTTCCAAAACGGTCAAGTCGTTTCAGACCTGGATCTGTTCAAGCAGTTCAGGAAAACTGTCAACAATGTAGTCACAGTCAGGATTGGCTTGCGGGTCCGGCGGGCCGGCTTTACCCCATTCGTCTGGCCGCCGGACAAAAGCAGTTTTGAATCCGACCGCACGAGCAGCATCAAGATCAAAATTATGACAGGCCACCATGCAACACTCGGACGGTTCCATTTGCAGGAACCGGGCTGCTGTTTCGTAAGCCTCTGGCAGGATCTTGTATTTGCCGATCGCTTCACAAGAAATAACGGCATCCCAGTTCAAGCCATTGCGACGCGCCGTATCAATAATGATGCGAAAACTCAGGATTGTGAACGAAGCACAGATAAACTGCTCACGCAGCTTTGGCAGGACTGGCGGGAAATCTGGCCAACATTGCAGGTTATGAACCCCATCCCACCAGATTGCCCGACGCTGTGCGTCAGTAGCGGCGTCCATGCCGTTTTCTTTGAGTAAGTCGTCAAGCACCATACGATGCGACCCGTCAAAGTTATAAGCCGGCAGCTCATGCTCACCCAGGTTAACCATTTTTTGCAGCGAGCGTTTGCGCATCGTGTTGGCAAGATCTCCCCAGTTTTTCTCGACCCCAAGCGCCTGACCAAGAGTGGCCAACCCGGTGGCAAAACCCGTATGCCAGTCGAGGATGGTGCCACCGGTATCAAAGGTCAGTGCACGAATTCCCTTGCTGTTCAAGACCTGCCTCCCACATTAACTGTTGTCCGTAATGACCCTGTTGTAGCACACTCTGATCTTCACTGCGCCCGAATCCAGTTCGCCGCAGCCAGTACCAAGCAAGCCGGGGGCGAACCAGACATGACTGACCAAATGCTGATCAATACCGCCAGACAGTGGGTGGACGCAGCGGAAAAGGTGGTTGTGCTGACCGGCGCCGGCATTTCAACCGATTCTGGCATCCCGGATTTTCGCGGCCCGCAAGGGGTTTGGACAAAAAACCCGGCAGCTGAGAAGCAATCGACTATTGATCACTACATGGCTGACGCCGAAATTCGGAAGCAGGCCTGGCAATCTCGTATCGATCACGCCGCATGGAGTGCGCGCCCGAATGCCGGCCACTTCGCCCTGGTTGAACTCGAAACCCGCGGCAAATTACACGGCCTGATTACCCAGAACATTGATGAACTACACCAGATAGCCGGCAACTCTGCGGACAAGGTGATTGAGGTGCACGGCACCGTGCGCCGCGTAGTTTGCATGGCCTGCGGCCTGAAGACACCAACAATCAATATACTCAAGCGGGTGAAAGACGGCGAGGCAGACCCGGCCTGCGTGCGTTGCGGCGGCATACAGAAAAGTGACACGATTTCATTTGGCCAGGCCCTGGTGCCTGAGGTGATTGAAAAAGCGATGCAAGTCGCGCGTCAGGCAGATGTTTTGTTGGCAGTCGGCAGCACGTTACAAGTGTATCCGGTTGCAGGCGCCGTCCCCCTGGCGGCTGAAAATGATGCGAAGATCATCATTGTCAATGCCCAGGCTACTGCAATGGACAGTATTGCCGACGCATTATTGCCGGGTTCGATCTCGGAGATTCTGCCGCAAATCTGTGCCGGAAAATTCCGACAGTGAGCATTGCTTCCACCGCTTAGCTGCATACCGGCGGGGTAGCCTACCCGCGCCAGTGGAGATTCAGAATCGTTCTACCATCTGCCTCTGGCCACTCCCGGCCCCCTGGTGGATGACATCGATGGATAACACCACCGATTCGCAATAAGCCCCGGCCTGTCCAATACAAAACCTGATGCTATGACTGATTCTGCAATGCCTCCACCGGTACCTGATGCTGATTTGCCAGACAATGAAGGCAGAACCCAGGGAAATACCCAGGGGCAATTCGGCGGCAAGTATCTTGGCCAGGCCTTACATAACAGTATCCGGGTACGTGGCGCCCGGCAGAACAACCTGAAGAATTTGTCGCTGGATATTCCGACCGGTCAGTTGGTCGTGGTAACCGGGGTGTCAGGTTCGGGAAAGTCGTCGCTGGTATTTGACACCGTCTATGCAGAAGGACAACGGCGCTATGTCGAAACCTTCTCAGCCTACGCCCGTCAGTTTCTCGACCGCATGGACAAACCACAGGTCGACCGCATCGACGGTGTGCCGCCGGCAATTGCCATTGACCAGACAAACCCGGTCCGGACCTCCCGTTCGACAGTTGGCACAATGACCGAAGTGAATGACCACCTGAAGTTGCTGTTTTCCAGGTTGGCAAACCTAATCTGCCGTCAGTGTGCCGAACCGGTTGATCGCGACGCCAGTGCATCGATTGTTGACGATATTGTCTCCCGCGCAGGCAAAACCCATGGCGCCCGCCTGGTGATCTGTTTCCCCGTACCCGTCCCAGCGAATTTTTCGGAAGACGAAGTCCAGGATTTGCTCGCTGTTCAGGGCTACACCCGGGTGCATCAACGCACTGAACTCGACGACAAAAGTAGTTTGTTGCAAGTTGTCCAGGACCGACTACGCGCGGGCAAAGCAGACCCGGCACGGATTACCGACGCCATCGAGGTAGCGATGTCCCGCGGCCATGGCCGAATCAGTGTTTACGTCACTGACGACAAGGGCAACGATATTGACACCCCGTGGCAATACAGCGCCGACTTGCACTGTGCCCGTTGCGATCTTGCCTATAGCGACGCCCTGCCAAGCATGTTCTCGTTTAACTCGCCACTGGGTGCCTGTGAAGACTGTCGCGGATTCGGCCGGGTAATTGGTATCGACATGGGCCTGGTTGTCCCCGATGAAAGTAAGTCGCTGAAAGGCGGTGCAGTTAAATGCTGGCAAACCGAAAGTTACAAAGACTGCCGCCGGGACTTGCTCAAACATGCGACATCCCGCGGGATCGACACCGACAAACCCTGGCGCGACCTGACGGAACAACAACGCCAATGGGTGATCGAAGGTGATGCTACTTACAAACGCGGGCAATGGCGTACTCACTGGTACGGAGTGAACCGTTGGTTCGCCTACCTTGAGAGCAAAGCCTACAAAATGCATGTTCGGGTACTACTGTCGCGTTACCGCGCTTATACGCCATGCACTACCTGCGATGGAGCCAGACTGAAAACTGATGCCTTGATCTGGCGGGTTGGCGACCGGCGCACAGCCGATACCGCCAGGGGTGTTGGCACTGATTTCGAACGCCCGTTGTTCAAACCCAACGGGGTGGGCTGGACTAATGACAACATGGCAACCCTACCCGGTTTGTCACTTCACGACCTTATGTTGTTGCCCATTGAACGGGTCAGCAAATTTTTTAATGATGTTGCGATTCAAATCCTGACCAAAGGCGACTCCGGCACCAAAGCCGGGGCCGGCGCCGCCGAAGCCCTGGACATGCTGCTAACCGAACTTCGGGCGCGGCTTTCCTATCTGCATGAGGTGGGTCTGTCTTACCTGACCCTGGACAGGCAGTCCCGCACCTTGTCAGGGGGTGAAGTACAGCGAATCAACCTGACAACCGCCCTGGGAACATCACTGGTAAACACCTTGTTTGTGCTGGACGAGCCCTCGATTGGGCTGCATCCCCGCGATATGAATCGCATCATCGCCGTCATGTTGCGGCTGCGTGATGCGGGCAATTCACTGTTGGTTGTCGAACACGACCCCCAGGTGATGTTCGCAGCTGACCGGATTATCGACATTGGCCCAGGCCCAGGTGAACGCGGTGGCAATATTGTTTTCGAAGGTGGACCACAAGAACTGCGTCAGGCCAAAACCCTGACAGCCGACTACCTGACCGGGCGCCGGAAAATTGATGTTGGCCTGCGCCAGAAGGTTGCGAACAACACGCCTCGCCTTGTGCTCGAAGGCGCATCTGAAAACAATCTGAAACATATCAACATTGATTTTCCACTGAGCCGGTTTGTGACCGTTACCGGTGTCTCCGGGAGCGGCAAATCAACACTGATACAAAACGTATTGCTACCCGCCCTGATGAAGGCCAAAGGCAGACCAACCGAGACGCCGGGTCAATTCGACCGCTTGCTGGGTGACGACTGGATTGATGATGTTGCCTTTGTTGACCAGTCGCCAATCGGCAAAACGGCACGCAGCAATCCAATCAGTTACGTTGGCGGATTCGATCCGATCCGCAAGCGGTTCTCGGGCACAGCAGCAGCCCGGGAGCGTGGGTATAAACCGGGCACTTTCAGCTTTAATTCCGGCGACGGACGCTGCCCGACCTGTCGTGGTAACGGATTCGAGCATGTTGAAATGCAATTTTTGTCCGACGTTTACCTGCGTTGCCCCGACTGTGACGGTTCTCGGTTTCGGGCGGAAACCCTGGAAATCAAAATCCCCGGTACCCCGGGCGCAAAGCGCCTGGATGGGGACAGTTTTGGCCTGCTGTCGATTGCAGATGTCCTGAACCTGACAGTTTCTGAGGCCTTGCTGTTCTTTGCCAACGATTTGGAGGTCAAGCACCGTCTGCGCCCGCTATCGGATGTCGGCCTTGACTACCTGAAACTCGGCCAGCCGGTACCCACCCTGTCCGGCGGTGAAGCACAACGCCTGAAGCTGGCCGGCTTTCTTGCCGAGGCACAGGCAACATCGAAACCAAAACGCAGCGGTCGACGCGCGCGGTGTGGCACCTTGTTCCTGTTTGATGAGCCAACCACCGGCCTGCACTTTGACGATGTTTCACGCCTGATCGGTGCGTTCCGAAAACTGCTCGACGCCGGGCATTCGCTGATGGTGATTGAACACAACCTTGACGTCATGTGGGCCTCCGACTGGCTGATCGACCTGGGCCCGGAAGGTGGCGACACCGGCGGTTATCTGGTTGGCCAGGGGACACCAGACGACTTGATCAAAGTGAAAGGTTCACATACCGGTCTGGCCTTACAGGCTTACCAGGAGGCATTGGCATCCGGCTCAGCCAACGCGGCTCAAAACCTGGTGGCTTCAGATATAGAAGTCGTACCCGGCGGCAATACAGAATTGCGTGATCTCGCCCGCGATGCAATCTACGTACATCACGCACGGGAGAACAATCTAAAGAATATTCGGGCCAGTATTCCGCGCGGCGCGATGACGGTTATTACCGGTGTATCAGGGTCTGGCAAATCCACGCTGGCATTTGATGTGGTTTTTGGCGAAGGGCAACGCCGTTACCTGGAAAGCCTCAATGCTTATGCCCGCCAGTTCGTGCAACCGGCCAGCCGGCCAGATGTTGACGGCGTTTTTGGTATTCCGCCAACCGTGGCAATAGAGCAGCGTACAAGCCGGGGGGGAAGAAAATCCACGGTTGCCACCTTAACCGAGATCTATCACTTTCTGCGCTTGTTATTCATGAAACTGGGCACCCAGCATTGCCCGGACTGCCAGCTACCGATTGAGCCGCAGTCTTTCGACACGATTGTCGCGCGCATCATGCGCGAATACCGTGGACGGCATATCGGCTTGCTGTCTCCCTTGGTCGTGGCCCGCAAAGGGGTGTATACCGACCTGGCGAAGTGGGCCAGGAATAAAAATTTCACCCACTTACGGGTTGATGGGCAGTTCTTACCCACCACCGGTTTTCCGCGTATCGACCGCTATATCGAACACCACATCGAACTTCCGGTTGCGGACTTCATTGTCGACCCTAAAAACGAAAAAGAACTACGCACGGGGCTGACCAACGCATTGGAGTTTGGCAAAGGCGTGGTCATGGTTGCGTCCGACCTGAGCAAATTGCAGACGGCTATTAAAAATGGGGATGCCGCGGGTGCCACGGCAAAACTTGACACCCGAATTTATTCCACCAGTCGTGCCTGCCCGTCCTGCGGTACGAGTTTTGCCGAGCTGGACCCCCGGCTGTTTTCATTTAATTCGCGCCTGGGTTGGTGTCGGTCCTGCGTGGGCACGGGTGTCACCCTGCCTTATATGCCGGAAGTCGGTCGCACTAATCGATCGGATGAAGACACCACCAGTGATGCCGTTGGGGCGCTTGCTGAGCGCCTGATAGATAAGTTATCAGACAAACGCTCAGATAAATCCGCAGCAAAATCTGATGAACAAACCAGCCAGGAATGGGAGACGTGTTCGTCCTGCGACGGTCATCGGTTGAACCCGGTTGCACTATCGGTATTGTTACGCGACGAGTCCATTACCCAGGCAACCACCCGACCCATCAGTGATATGCGTCAGTGGTTAAAACAATGGCAATTGAACGAGCGCGAAACGGCCATTGGTCGCGACTTACTCACTGAAATCGAGTCGCGACTGAATTTTCTTGAAGAAGTTGGGCTTGGCTATCTGTCACTTGACCGCTCGGCGCCATCATTATCGGGCGGCGAGGCGCAGCGGATTCGGCTTGCCGCCCAATTGGGCTCTAACCTGCAAGGGGTTTGTTATGTTCTGGATGAACCCACTATCGGCTTACATCCCCACGATAACCAGGTGCTTCTCAAAACACTGACAGCCCTGCGTGACAAAGGCAATACCCTGGTTGTTGTTGAGCATGATGAAGACACGATGCGTCGCGCCGACCACATTATTGATATTGGCCCAGCGGCGGGACGACTGGGCGGCGAAGTAATTGCAACCGGTTCGATCAAAGATATCGAGTCAGCAAAAAACAGTATCACCGGCCGTTACCTGGCCTCACCACTACAACACCCGCTGCGCAAGACGCTGCCCAAACCGGCCGATAAAAACCGGGAAACCGAATGGCTGAAGCTGATTGGCGCGGACTTGCATAACCTCAGAACGGTAAACGTCAAAATACCAATTGGTGCGCTGACGGTAATAACCGGGGTGTCCGGATCGGGTAAATCAACCCTGGCCCGCGATGTATTACAGGCGAACGTTAGTGCGTTCGTGGCAGCGAGTAGGCATCGGGGCAAAAAGATGCCCGCCCCTGTTGGGGTAAAAGAAATTACCGGATGGGAGAAATTCGACCGGGTACTAGAGGTTGACCAGACACCCATTGGTAAAACACCGCGCTCCTGCCCGGCGACTTATATTGGTTTGTGGGACTCCATCCGCAAGCAGTTCGCCGACGCTGCCGAAGCGCGGCTGCGCGGTTATGGGCCCGGACGATTCTCGTTTAACACCGCTGGCGGCCGATGCCCAGCCTGCGATGGTCAGGGTCAACAAACAATTGAAATGAGTTTTCTGCCGGATGTCAAAGTGCCTTGTGACGTCTGCAATGGCCAACGCTTTAACCGGGAGACTCTCGAGATAGTTCTGCGCGGAAAAAGTATTGGTGACGTGTTAAACATGAGTATTGATGAAGCAACTGACTACTTCAGCGCCCATTCTTCAATTTCGCGCCCGCTGCAATTGTTATGCGATGTGGGTCTTGGTTACCTCACTTTGGGACAGCCCAGCCCAACACTTTCTGGTGGTGAAGCGCAACGGATAAAACTGGTCACCGAACTGGCCCGTATTCGTCACTGGGAGCCACAAGACGATTCACCGGCGGCGCGCATGGCACGGCAACACGCGCTTTATGTTCTGGATGAGCCGACAGTTGGCTTACATATGGCTGATGTTGAAAAACTGATCAGCGTCTTGCATCGACTTGTAGCCAGTGGCAACACAGTGATCGTTGTAGAGCACAACCTGGATATCTGGGCGGAAGCCGACTGGATTATTGACATGGGTCCAGATGGTGGTGATGCCGGTGGCAAGGTGGTGGCTGC
>JBAUID010000166.1:0-6623 GCA_049680625.1 Burkholderiaceae bacterium
GCAGGTGGTTGTTTTTGGGGTATGCAGGATCTCATCCGAAAGCTGCCAGGGGTGCAAAACACCCGGGTCGGCTACACCGGAGGTGATGTCCCAAATGCGACCTATCGGAATCACGGTACACATGCCGAAGGCATAGAGATCTTGTTCGACAATACGCAAATTACCTATCGACAGATACTCGAGTTCTTTTTCCAGATTCATGATCCGTCGACAAAAAACCGACAGGGGAATGACACCGGCATGTCTTATCGGTCGGCTATTTACTATGAAAATGATGCGCAGCATGATGAAGCATTGCGCACAATTGCCGATGTCGATGCGTCAGCTGCTTGGCCCGGAAAAGTGGTCACCGAAGTGGTACCCGTCGGTGATTTCTGGGAGGCTGAGCCAGAGCATCAAGATTATCTCGAGCGGATTCCTCACGGCTACACCTGCCATTTTCCCCGGCCCGACTGGGTTTTGCCGCAAGTGGTTAAACAATCCGCCTGACGCATTGCAAATCAAGAGATGATGGTAAGTAAGCGCTAAAGACGGACTCTGCGGGGTCCGTTTCTTTTAATTTTTTGCGAACATTGTTTTACTGACGTAATTGTTGCGACGCAGCACGTGATGCGAGTATCGAAGTGCAGAAAGATTGCATTCGAATCTCAATCCATGTGTACACTCCGTCAATCCACCGCATTGCCCGGACTGTTCTGAGGTAGCGCGAAAGATGGAGGAGACACCAGCTTGGCCCTGTTAGAGGTTGACAACCTGCAGACGCAGTTCCTGACGTCAGTAGGTACCGTAAAAGCGGTAGATGGCATTTCGTATGATGTCGAAGAAGGTGAAACGGTTGCAATAGTCGGCGAGTCCGGCTGTGGCAAATCAGTTGGCGCACTGTCTATTATGCGATTGATCCCCTGGCCTCCAGGCCGGATCATCGGCGGCGCAGTCCGGTTCAAAGGGCGTGACCTGGTCAAGATCAGTGAAGCGGAAATGCGCGAAGTGCGTGGCGGTGAAATTGGCATGGTCTTCCAGGAGCCCATGACCTCGCTGAACCCCGTGCTGACCATCGGCCGGCAATTAACCGAAACCCTCGAACAACACCTTGGGCTCACCCGGGCGCAAGCTGATGTTCGCGCTGAAGAGTTGCTTGGTCTGGTGGGTATGTCCGATGCCAAACGCCGACTCAAGCAATATCCGCATCATTTGAGCGGTGGCATGCGCCAGCGGGTAATGATTGCCATGGCTTTGTCCTGTGAGCCCAAGCTGATCATTGCTGATGAGCCCACCACAGCGTTGGACGTTACGATTCAGGCGCAAATCCTCGAGTTGATGAAAGAGCTCACCCGCAAGCTTGGGGTCGCTCTGATCGTAATTACCCATAATCTTGGGGTCGTGGCACGCTATGCTGACCGGGTCAACGTGATGTATGCGGGAAAGATTGTGGAGCGCGGCAGTGCCAAAGATATCTACCACCGGCCATCACACCCGTACACGCTTGCCCTGCTGCGATCCGTCCCGCGCATGGACCAGGCAAGAAAAGCCAAGCTAGACCCGGTTGATGGTCAGCCACCCGATCTCACCCGTCTTGATGGCGGTTGTGCCTTCCGGCCGCGCTGTGCCTTCAGAACTGAGCAATGCAACCAGTCGTTCCCGCCTTTGAGCGAAGTTGATGACGGTCATACTGCAGCCTGCTTCCATACCGATCGGGTACGCCTGGAAGCGGTCAATAAATCGTGAATACAGCCACTGAAACTCAGCCCACCGGTACTCAGCCCACCGGTACTCAGCCCACCGGTACTCAGCCCTATACCCAGGTCGACAATCGTTCCGACGAGGTCCTGCTGGAAGTGCGTAATCTGAAAATGCACTTCCCCGTCTACGAGGGTGCGATGTTCCGGCGCGTTACCGGCCATGTTAAAGCGGTTGATGACGTCAGCTTTACGATTCGCAAAGGTGAAACACTGGGCCTGGTGGGTGAATCCGGTTGCGGAAAGACCACGACCGGGCGCTGCATTCTGCAGCTCGAGAAACCAACTGCCGGCGAGATCATTTATGACGGAAAAGATCTGTCCAAGCTTGATCGCGCAGAGCTTGTGGCCATGCGCCAACGCATTCAGGTTATTTTTCAAGACCCGTTCAGTTCACTGAATCCACGCATGCTGGTCGGTGACATTATCAGTGAGCCAATGATGGTTCATGGCACCATCACCGACAAGGCGGCCCGTCAGAAACGGGTACTGCAGTTGCTGGATACGGTTGGCCTCAATACCCGCTTTGCTGATCGTTATCCGCACGAAATGAGTGGCGGGCAGCGTCAACGGGTCGGTATCGCGCGGGCGCTGGCGTTAAATCCCGAATTTATTGTGTGCGACGAGGCGATATCTGCGCTCGATGTGTCTATTCAGGCCCAAATCATCAATTTGCTTGAAGATCTGCGCGACGAATTTGGCCTGACTTATTTGTTCATTGCCCACGATTTGAGCGTCGTGCGCCACCTGTGTCACAAGGTTGCCGTGATGTACCTGGGCAAGGTTGCCGAAATGGCGGAATGTGACGAGTTATACGACAATCCGACTCATCCGTATACCAAAGCGCTGCTTGATGCAGTGCCTGTGCCTGATCCGACCATCGAATTGAGTCGGCCCCATCAAACAATTGTCGGCGAAATTCCAAGTCCGATTAATCCGCCGAGTGGATGCGTTTTCCATCCTCGGTGTTCGATCGCGGTAGATGCCTGTAGTCAGCGTGTGCCCGAATTGCGCGAATGGAAACAAGCTCACTGGGTCTCGTGCCCGGAAGTGTAAAAGTAAGAACCGGGCGATTGACTAGTCTGAATCGTGGCCACGGTATTGTGACCACTCATTAAGGAGGGAGACATGAAACACTTAGGTCTGAAAATCGCGGCGGTAGCCGCCTTTGGGATCGCATCGGTCATCGGCGCATCGTCCGATGCCTATGCTGACACCAAGCCAAAAATGGGCGGTACGCTCAAGTACGTGGTACCTGCTGAGCCGCCCAGTTTCGATGCACATCGGGAAACATCGTTTGCATTGATTCATCCGATTGCGCCGTTCTACAGCGTACTGATTCGTGTAAACCCCGAAGATCCGGCGTCGACCACTTTTGTGTGCGATTTGTGCACAGAAATGCCAAAGGCTGAGGACGGCGGTAAGTCATACACGTTCAAGTTGCTTAAAGGCGTGAAATTCAGCGACGGGTCTGATCTGACATCTGCTGATGTACTCGCTACTTATAACAAGATTATCTTTCCGCCCGAAGGGATTCCCAGCGCGCGCAAAGCGTTTTTTGTCATGGTCGACAGTATCAGTGCACCCGATCCGGAAACTATTACGTTTAAGCTGAAGTACCCATCTGGCGCTTTCCTGGCATCCTTGGCCAATCCGTATAACTTCATCTATTCCAAGGCCAAACTGGATGTAGATATGAAGTGGTATGAGAAAAACATCATGGGTTCCGGCCCGTTCTTGTTCGACTCTCGTGAAGCTGGTGCGGTGATTCGTGGCAAAAAGAATCCCAATTACTATCATGCTGGCAAACCCTACCTGGATGGTTTCGAAGCCATCTTCGCGAAAAAGCAGTCTCTGCGCGTGCAAGCGGTTCAGGGTGATCGGGCTGCGATCGAGTTTCGTGGCTTTCCGCCAAAGAGTCGTGATGACCTCGTAAAGGCGCTCGGCAAAGACGTGACGGTTCAGGAATCTGACTGGAACTGCGTTCTGTTGATTACTCCTAACCATAAGGTCAAGCCGTTTGATGATGTCCGGGTTCGTCGGGCAATGACACTGGCGATTGACCGCTGGGGTGGGTCTGAGTATTTGTCGAAAATTGCTATCGTCAAGGCTGCGGGTGGAGTTGTTTATCCGGGGCATCCGCTGGCTGCGACAAAAGAAGAGCTGCAAGAGCTCGCCGGCTACTGGCCTGACCTCAAAAAGTCACGCGAAGAAGCCAAGCGCCTGCTCAAAGAAGCTGGTGTGCCGAACTTGAAGTTCACTCTGAACAACCGTGGTGTTGATCAGCCGTACAAGATTGTTGGTACCTGGCTAATCGACCAATGGAAGCAGGTTGGCATCCAGGCGACACAACGTGTGCAGCCAACCGGTCCCTTTTATGCCACTTTGCGCCGCTCAAAAGACTTCGATGTGTCGCTGGACTTCAACTGTCAGGCTGTAGTGAACCCATTGCTTGATGTCGCAAAGTTTGTGTCTGCAAGCAAAACCGGTAACCAGCACGGTCAGTTCGAAGATCCGGAAATGGATAAGATGTTTGAAGCCATGAATCAGGAGGCTGACGAAGGCAAGCAACGCGAAATCATGCGGAAATTTGAAAAGCGTGCGCTTGATGAGCAGGTTAACTCGATGATCACCCTATGGTGGTATCGAATCATTCCGCATCGCTCGTACGTTAAAGGCTGGAAAATCAGCCCCAGCCATTACCTGAACCAGGATTTATCCGGTATCTGGCTGGATCAGTAACGCGATTGATTCGTAAAAGACAGTTGTAGTTGTAGTACCAGGTGACCAGGCCTGCAGGTCTGGTCACCGCCGCAATATAAGAGTCTTATGGCCCAATACATTCTGAAACGCATGTTGCTGATGATCCCCACGTTGTTGGGTGCGGCAATACTCGTGTTTTTCCTGATGCGCTTAATTCCGGGTGACGTGTGCGAACTACGCATGGCTGGCACCGGGTCTTATGTAGACGAAGCTGCGCTGGCTATTTGCCGCGCCGAAATCGGCATCGATCGACCAGTTGTCGTTCAGTTCTGGGACTTTATCTCCGGCTTCTTTACCTTCGACCTTGGCACGTCGATGTACACGAACCGGCCAATTTCTGAAGAAATTGCCCTGCGCTTTCAACTGTCATTGCAAGTAGCCCTGATGGCTACATTTGTAACCATCGTTATTGCGATTCCGCTGGGCGCCTTGTCGGCAATTCGCCAGAATACCTGGGTAGATTATGTTGTGCGGGCTGTCTCAATCGCCGGTATCGCGATGCCGTCGTTTTGGTTGGGCATCCTGATTATTCTTGGGCTACTGGTGACCACAAAAAGTGTGTTCGGCCAGGCATGGATGCCGCCTATCCAATACGTGCCCATTTGGGTAGACCCGATACATAACTTAAGCATGTTGATCTGGCCGGCGCTGGCTACCGGTTACCGATACTCCTCGGTCGCAACCCGGATGACACGCTCGGCAATGCTGGAAGTGTTGCGCGAAGACTATGTCCGGACAGCAAAAGCGAAAGGTCTGGTTCAAAAGTTGATAATTCGGCGTCATGCCCTCAAGAATTCCCTACTACCGGTTGTTACCGTGATCGGAATCGAATTTGCATTCTTGTTTGGCGGCCTGGTAGTGACCGAGCAAGTGTTCAACCTGAACGGACTGGGCAAATTGTTTGTTGAATCGGTTACCAATCACGATTACGCAATGACCCAGGCCCTGGTCATGCTGGTGGTCAGTGTCTTTGTTGTCACCAACTTCATCGTCGACATCCTGTATGGGTGGTTAGACCCACGTATTCGTTTCGCCTAAATAACTATGTCATCAACTGCTATCCCCACAATCGATTCTGAACTCGAAGTTCCACCGGAAAAGCCCTCAGCGGTTGCCCGGCTGTTTCAGTGGGTTCGTAAACAGCCCCTGGGTGCTGCCGGTGGCTTGATTGTATTGCTGATGATTTTCGCCGGCGCTTTTGCGCCGTGGCTCACCAGCTACGATCCGACGGCCAACGATTTTTCCGCAATGCACCAGGCCCCCGGGGCTGAACATTGGTTGGGTACAGATCAGTTTGGCCGGGATCTGCTTTCGCGCATCATGTACGGGGCACGGACTGCCTTAATCGTTGGGTTTGTATCGGCTTTTGTCGGCGCGACGCTTGGTCTGGTGCTCGGGGTGGCCAGTGCATATTTTGGTGGTCGGTTTGACCTGATTTTTCAGCGGGTAATGGACGTCTTCATGGCGTTCCCGCTGATCATCCTGGCCCTTGCCGTGGTGTCAATCTTTGGCGCAGGCCTGCAAAACGTCATTATTGCGATCACGATTCCGTTTATTCCCAGATGCGCACGGGTGGTGCGTTCCAGCGCCCTGGCTATTCGCGAGGTGCCTTATATTGACGCTGCCCGGGCAATGGGCTTTTCTGATGCCCGGATTATCCTGCGACACATGGTGCCAAACGTTATGGCACCGTATCTGATCCTGATCACTGCTTTTGTCGGCCAGGCAATTTTGCTTGAGGCGTCGTTGTCTTACCTGGGGCTGGGTGTCCAGGAGCCGACACCGGCCTGGGGCCTGATGCTTCAGGGCGGCGCAGAGGAATACGCCGAAAGTGCGCCGTGGATTGCGGTTTTCCCCGGGTTGGCAATAACCCTGGGAGTGTTTGGCTTCAATCTGTTTGGTGATGCGGTTCGCGATACCCTCGATCCGAAGCTGCGAACCCAGTAAGTAGCCGGCAAGGTCAGCCCGCCACTTCAAATAGACAGGTCCTGAGTCTGAAGAGATTCTCCTGTGACGTGCCCCGGGGGTAATCCCGACTGGGGGGGCTGAATTCTGGCAGATTGGCCTCGACCCTAAATATCTCGTATTGAAGTGTTGCGAGTTGACAGATACCAAGACTATAAT
>JBAUID010000167.1:0-12473 GCA_049680625.1 Burkholderiaceae bacterium
ACTTTGGCATCATCCTGACTCTGAACATTGCGCTCGGACAACAAACCCCACCGGTGGCCTCCGTGCTCGCGACAGCGTGCTCGATTGCCAAAACAGAAATCTGGGAAACAACCCGAACCAATCTGCCCTTTATTGCCGTCCTTGCGACGATTGTTTTTCTGGTAACTTATGTTGAAGCGATACCCATGACACTTGTTCGTTGGTTCTTCTGACAGTTGGTTCCGGGCAGCGGCGAGTGGCACGACGCGTTATGTGTGTTTCGGGCTGGCTTGGCGAGCACCGGTGTATGCCGGGCCGTAATGGTCAGCCAGGGGCAAACTTCGATACCTTGCCACAGTTGAGACCACGAGTTTCTCAATTCGCTGCGTTTTTCTGGTACGGCCGGGATCACACCTACCTGGATCTGTTCAACGCAACGGCAAGTAATGACACCGCCCGTAACAAGCGCGTTAGCAAATTGCAGCCGTTCTGCGAACGTCTGGCATTGGCATTTCGAAAAATTGCTGAGAAACCAACGAATAATCAGTGACTCGAAAAAAAAAGCGCACCGACTGGCGGTGCGCCCTCTATGTTCGGGAGAACAAAATTACACTGGGCGAATCTTACTGGCCTGGAGTCCTTTCCTTCCCTGGGTGACTTCGAACTCAACCTTTTGGTTTTCAGCAAGGGTTTTGAAACCATCACCCTGAATTTCACTGAAGTGCGCAAACAAGTCATCACCGCCATCTGACGGCGTAATAAAACCAAAACCTTTTGATTCGTTGAACCACTTTACAACACCGGTCTGTGTAGACATATTCCTTGTACCATTACTTTTTTGAAGATGAGCCGCCGCTGGCAAACCAATGGCAACTCCGCTAAGCACTGAGACAAGAACGCAAACCGGGAGATATTGGGCAGACGCTTAGTGCAAACCGTAGTGCAAACCGTAGTGCAATAAATGCCTTGTCAACAGGCCCTGACTAACATGCTTCATCTGTCGTGCGCTTGAATGGAAACAGATGCGGCAAATCTAGTCAAGTAGTCGACTTTTTCCATTGCATCCAAAGCACGCCAGACAACACCACGAGACCACCGACAACTTGCCCCATTGAGGGTATAAAGCCCAGTAGGGCGGCAATTAAGACCCCAAATATCGGGACCATGTTTTGCCATAAAGATCCCGTAGCGAGCCCAATTTGGGCGACGCCAATGTTCCATAGTAAAACGCCGCCGGCGGTTGCCAGGGTAGCGGTAATGAACAACAGGGCAATGGCCGTGGTGCCTGGTTCGAGGTTCGGCTCTGGTGCAATACCAGACCAGCGCAACATAACCCAGCCAAGTGCAATCCACACCGAGGCAACTGCAAAACAACTCATAGTCCGGCGCAGTTGTGAGATGCTCGCTTCAAACCAACGCTGCGTTGCAATTGTGTACAAATTCCAGAACACAAAAGACAACAAAATAAACACTTCCCCACCACGAACGCCGGCCGAAGCTGTCTTTTCCTGGCCGGCAAACAATGCAATTGCGCCGCCCACCACAGTGAGCGTCGCGGCAACAACAAAACCCTTTTCAAGCGGTGACCCCGTCACCAGGCGCAAAGTGATCGCTGCATATACCGGCGTTCCCGCCATAATGGCTGCGGCGGTAATTGGGTCGCTGAATTTGAGGCCCATGTTGTAGAGCAAGAGAAAGCAGGCGAATGCCCCGCCAGCCAGGCAAAGGCGGCCAAGGGAAATCCCGACGACTCGCAAACCCTGATTCTCGGAAATCAGGACAACAATCGCAAACGTCACGGTCGCCAGAAGGACGCGGATAAGGGCCAGAAAGTATGGGTCCCAGGTGCTGAGCAAGACAGCGGTCAACGGGATGTTCATACCCCAGAAAAACGTCGCACCAAAATAGCTGATAGTCCCAATCTTCAGCGACCGCTGACTGGGCGAAACTAGGGATTGGGGCATTCGGTATCCGGTATCCTGTCGAGGTTCAATCGCGAATCATGGTCATCTCTGCCAATTTATCTCGCTGATCGATATCTTACCGGGCCACGCATCTTCCGTCGCCCGCCTGTCCTGGCTATTTTTGAACCCATCGGCGTCATATGAATCAAAGACTGATGAAACTGCCATTTTTCTACGGTTGGTTGGTTGTCGGCGTCGCGTTTTTTACGATGGCCATTGGGGTCAATGCCCGCAGCGCGTTTTCGCTGCTGTATCCGCCAATCCTGGCTGAGTTCGCATGGGACCGGGGTGCGACCGCAGCCGCGTTCTCAGTGGGCTTCTTGTCTTCGACTCTGTACTCGCCCGTAATCGGTCGCATGATGGATCGATGGGGGCCGCGCGGGGTGATCAGTCTGGGGGCAGTTCTTGTCGGGCTCGGCCTGGTGCTGACCACGTTCATTTATAAACCCTGGCACTTGTACGCCACTCTGGGTGTTTTGGTTGTCGGTGGCAGCGTAAGCCTGAGTTACACGGGTCATGGTGCCTTTGTACCGAACTGGTTCGAGCGCCGCCGCGGCCTGGCGGTTGGCATCGCCTTCTCCGGTGTTGGACTGGGTGCCGTGGTGATGTTCCCATGGCTGCAATGGCTCATTGACACTCATGGCTGGCGGGCGGCCTGCTGGTGGCTGGCGCTGATCGTTGTAGTGCTTCTGGTGCCGATCAACCTGGCCTTTCAGCGTCAGAAACCGTCTGACCTTGGGTTGCTTCCCGATGGCGATGCGCATCAAGTACACAACTGTGGCGAAGCTGCTGACTCAACTAATCCAACCAAGCCCACCAAGCCAGCCCGGCCAACAACGCCGGCAAACGTCGTCGACGTCGAGTGGGCGGCCCGCGACTGGACGCTTGCCCAGGCCATGAGAACTCGTCGGTTCTGGTATGTGTTTGCGGGTTTCGTATGTGGCATGATCAGTTGGTATACAGCGGTTGTCCACCAGACTCAGTTCCTGATTGACGTTGGTATCGATTCTGCGCGGGCCGCACTGGCCCTGGGCCTCGTCCCGTTGTTGGGTGTTGTCGGACAAATTGGCTTCGGTGGTCTGTCGGACCGGATTGGCCGCGAATGGGGCTGGACAATCGGCTGCGCTGGATTTGTTCTGTGTTACCTGGCCTTGTTGTCCCTGGGGCAGTCGGCCAGTGCCGGCATGCTGATTTTCATGATTGTTACGCAGGGTTTGTTCGGATACGCACTAACGCCGAACTTCGGAGCCATTCCCGCCGAGATGTTCAAGGGAAACCACTACGGCAGCATTTTTGGTGTCCTCAGTGCCGGTGCCGGCATAGGCGCGGCTATTGGACCGTGGGGTGCGGGTGCCCTGTACGACTGGCTCGGCTCATATACTGTGCCATTTTCACTTTGCATTGTCAGCAGCGTGATTTCGTGCGGTTTTATCTGGCTTGCGCGGCCCGGCAGTATTCGACGCGTGGCGGGGCGTATTCGTTGATACGTTGATATGTTGATGCAGCGAAACGTTTCCGGCATTATTTTCAGGAGCTTTCTTTATGGACCAGGCAAAACTCAGCGCACTGCGCAAGCGATTTCTTGCAGGTTCATCCGACGAAGTACAGGATCCGGCTTTTCGTGAAGTCTTTGATCACTTGTTCTCGGGCGGCAGCCGCGCCAAGCCCTGGGAAGGAATCAGCACTTTCCTGGATTTGCCTTACCTGGCCGATGCATCGGACCAACCAGGCTTTGGCGGTCTTGATGTAGCGCTGATTGGTGTGCCTATGGACCTTGGCGTCACTAATCGCCCCGGTGCGCGATTTGGGCCGCGGGCGATTCGCGCCGTTGAACGCATCGGACCATTTCACCATACCCATCGCTGCATGCCGCAAACCCTGGTAAAAGCCGGCGACGTTGGTGATGTATTGATGTCCAGCCGCTTCAGTCTTGAACAATGTCATCACGATATTCGTGCCTATTACGATAAGGTTGCGGCGGCCGGTGTCATACCGTTGTCAGTCGGCGGTGACCATTCCATTACCCAGTCCATCATGGCGGCACTGGGTGCGAAACAACCCATGGGGATGATCCACATTGATGCCCACTGCGATACAGCGCCGCCCCTGGAAGGCTCAAAGTTCCAGCACGGAGGCCCATTTCGCCAGGCGGTTCTGGACGGTGTGCTTGACCCGGAACGCTGTATTCAAATTGGCATTCGCGGCAATGCTGAATTTCTGTGGGAATTTTCCTACGTGAGCGGGATGACGGTTGTTCATGCGGAAGATCTGCTCGGGGATGGATTACAAGCGACGATTGACACCATGAAGCGGGTCGTCGGTGATGGGCCAACTTACATCACATTTGATGTTGACGGCCTCGACCCGGTTTTTGCACCCGGTACCGGCACCCCGGAAATAGGTGGTCTGCAGACCAGGGAGGCGGCTCAGATTATTCGTGCGGCCGCCGGCCTGAATCTGATCGGTGGGGATGTGGTTGAGGTGGCACCGCAATACGACTCAACAACCAATACCGCACAGGCAGGCGCCCACATGCTGTTTGAAATCTTCAGCGCTATTGCCATCAGCCACCGGGCTCACAAGGCCACCGCTTAGTGTTGCGTAGTGGGTGGCTTAGCAGGGCATTATCGGGCGTTATAGGATGCAGGCAATTGTTAAGCAGCGGCCGCCGGTCGAACTGGTGGTGCGGGAGGTCGCGCGTTCAGAAACATGAGAGTACCCGCGCCAGCGGCAAGCGCCAATACGGTAAATCCAAGCTCATAATTACCGGTCACATCGGTCAGATAGCCGGCGATCACCGGTCCGCCAACCTGACCAATTACGATGATCAGCGAAGAAAAGCCCATAATTTTTCCGATTGCCTCGCGCCCGAAGTAATCTGCTCTTAAAGCCTGCATAAAGGGGCCACGTAAGCCCCAGGCAGTGCCGTGAACAACGGCAAACAGCACCAGCATTACCGGATTGCTGGCATAAGTCAGCAACAGCATGCCTAAACAATGGCCAACCATGCAACCGGCCGCAATAAAGCGTTTAGGAAATCGATCGCCAATAAACCAGCCCAGAGCCACACCGGCAATCTGGAACAAGGTCATGATCGTGATCACTAACGACGCCTGGGTGACCGTATACCCCAGGCCTTCTTTCATGTGTGAAATGGCATGTGTATTGACGGCGGTCACAACAAACAGGGCGAAGCCGTGGCCAAAGGCCAGTAACCAGAATGCTGATGTGCGCATCGCCTCGGTTGCGGTGAAACCGGGGGACAGGCGCCGTGGACCCATCGTCTCGTCTTTTTCCGCCCGGGCAACAAACTCCTTACCGTCGGGAACCTCGCCAAAGTCTTCAGGGCGCGAACGAAAGACGGTTGCCAATGGAAAGCCCACCAGCATGATCAGCAGCCCCGAGCCAAACGCAGTATTACGCCAGCCAAATTCAACCATTGCCCAGGCGACGGCGGGCACAGCCACCCCGCCCAGGGCCAGGCCCATGGCAACGCCCGACAAGGCCTTCCCGCGCTGCCGGTCAAACCAGTTAATGACCGCCACGTTGAGCGGGAAAAAGCCACACAGGCTGGAACCAAATGCAATGACAATGATGGCGCCGTAAAAACCCATCAGGCTGTCAAGCTGGCTGAGAATCATGAAACCGGCGCCCATGAGCAAAACACCGGCGCGAATCATCCATTTGGGGCCGAAACGGTCGATGATCCAGCCAAGCAACGGCCCGAGAACTGCTGCTTCCATTGCCTGCACGGCAGAACCACCGGATAAAGCGGTCTTACTCCAACCGCGTTCCTCGGTGAGAATCGCAACATAGGCACCAAATGCCTGATAAAGCAGCCCTGCCTGCAAGAACTGGATGCCGCTTGCTGCGCCAACCATGCGCCAGCCATAGAAGATATTTTTCATAGTGTTCGATCATTATCGCACCGTCACTTGGCAGGTTGGCATTCCTATGGCTAAATGTTCGCACGTGTCCGGCAATTTGCCGGGCAACAAGCCAAGGAGACAATAATATGAAACGCACAATTCTTGCCGGCGTGACGACGGCAATGCTGAGCGCTGCCAGCTTTTCCGCTTACGCGGCAGACACGATCCGCGTGGCCTTTATCGACCCGTTGTCGGGCCCGTTTGCCGCAACCGGTACCAACGGCCTGAAAGAGTTCCAGTTTATGGCCGAAGAGATAAATGCCAAAGGCGGCATTATGGGCAAACAAATCGAAGTGATCGGCTTTGATAACAAAATTTCCCCCAAAGAAAGCCTGATTCAGCTCAAGCGCGTGATTGCCGACGGTATTCAATTTGTCGCCCAGGGCAATTCGTCTGGGGTTGCTAACGCGCTGACTGATGCAATCAATAAGCACAATTCACGTAATCCGGATAAACGCGTTTTGTTTCTAAACTATTCGGCGGTTGATCCGGCGCTGACCAACGAAAAGTGTAACTACTGGCATTTTCGCTTTGACGCCAACGCCGACATGAAGATGAATGCGCTGACAGATCACATTGCCAAAGACAAGAACACCAAGAGCATTTACATCATTGGCCAGGACTATTCGTTTGGTAAAGCCGTCGCCGCCGCCGCCGTGAAATATCTTGGCGAGAAACGCTCCGATATCAAGATTGTTGGTAACGAATTGCACCCAATTGGCAAAGTGAAAGATTTCTCACCCTATGTTGCCAAGATCAAGGCTTCGGGTGCTGACGGCATCATCACTGGAAACTGGGGTGCCGACATGGTTGGCCTGGCCAACGCCGTCAGTGACTCGGGCCTGCAGGTGCCGTTGTATACCTATTACGCAGCCAAGACTGGTATTACCAAGGCAATTGGCAAAGGAGGGGTTGGCAAAGTGCGGCTGGTTGGAGAAGGCGCGGACAACCCGCCGTTAACCGATGCCTGGGCCGATTACGTCACCCGATTTAAAGCCAAGTACAACGCTGATATTACGCAATATCGCATTACCAATACACTGGCGATGCTTGGTAAAGCCATTACCAAGGCTGGCAGTACCGAGCCGATTAAAGTGGCTGCCGCCCTGGAAGGCATGGAACACACGGCCATCTGGGGTGACAAATTAATGATGCGGGCCGACGACCATCAGATCCAGACCCCAATCCGGATTTCGGTACATACCGACAAAGACGTCAAGTTCGATGCAGATGGCTCTGGTATCGGCCTGGTGACCGAAACAACGATCACCAGTGAGGCTGCCTCAACACCGACGACCTGCAAAATGGAACGACCCACGAAGTAGGTCAATCCAAGTCGCATGGAATTGCCTTGAGCAAGCCATCCGGAGCCCCCCGGATGGCTTGGCTGTCGCATAAGCCGCGCAGAGTTCTCGTTTACCTGTGGCGGCCCATTCACACAAAAACTAACTGCCTGATCAGAGTGAGTGCCGTATGGCCCTGGCCGAACTAATAATATTTTCTCTCTTGAACGGACTGGTCTACGGATTGCTGCTGTTCATGCTGTCCAGTGGATTGACCCTGATTTTTTCGATGATGGGGGTATTGAACTTCGCTCACGCCAGCGTCTATATGCTGGGGGCGTATTTTGCTTACTCCATCAGCCAGAAGCTGGGCTTCTGGCCGGCCTTGTTTATTGCGCCGGTGCTGGCCGGTATGATCGGGGTCATCATCGAGCGTTACGGATTGCGCCGGGTGCACAAATGGGGCCATGTTCCCGAGTTGATTTTCACCTTCGGCGTTGCCTACCTGATCGAAGAACTGGTGACCCTGATTTGGGGCAAAAATAATGTGGACTATGTAATTCCGGATGCCCTGGACTTTCCGTTATTCACTTTGTTTGGCACCCAGTTCCCGGCCTACAAGGCCTTCATGTTGTTCGTCTCCATCGCAATTTTCATTATGCTCCTGCTGGTGCTGACCCGGTCGAGAGTTGGTTTGATCATCCAGGCCGCAATTACGCATCCGAACCAGGTAGCGATGCTCGGGCATAACGTTCCGCTGGTATTTATGGGTGTATTTGGTGTTGGCTCAGCCCTGGCCGGACTAGCCGGTGTGATTGCCGGGCCGGTGCTCAGTACCTTCCCGGGCATGGCCATTGTGCTGGGCAGCATTGTCTTTGTCGTCATCGTGGTTGGCGGCCTCGGATCACTAATGGGAGCATTCGTCGCATCCCTGCTGATCGGCATGATTCAGACCTTTGCAGTTGCTATTGATTATTCGCTGTCCGATCTATTTAGCACGATTGGCCTTTCATTCGATGCAGATGGCGCCCTCAGTGATTTGTACTCGGTAACCGTCGCCCAGATCGGGCCGATTCTGCCGTATTTGCTGCTGGTGCTGATCCTGATCTTTCGTCCGACCGGACTGCTGGGGAACCGTGAATCATGAGTACATCGGCAGATAAGCTCCCGTCTATCGACAACCCACCAATTGTCAACCGGCCGGGATTTCGCAAACGAACGATCCCGTGGATATTTGCGATCGTCGTACTCGTGCTAATCCCAATCGTCTCTCCGTCCGGTGTGACTATTGCGGTCATGAATCAGATGATGATCATGATTTTATTCACCGTCGCCTACAACATGCTGCTCGGGCAGGGTGGCATGCTGTCATTTGGCCATGCTGTTTACTTTGGGCTGGGTGGGTATTTTTGTATTCACCTGATAAACATGATCGCCGACGGTCAATGGCCGATTCCACTGCCGTTTGTCCCCATTGCCGGTGGCCTCGCCGGATTGCTGTTTGCCTTTATTTTCGGCAGCTTTTCAACCAACAAGGCTGGCACCGTTTTCGCAATGATTTCCCTTGGTATCGGAGAAATGATCGCCGCGTCATCCCTGATCTTTGTGAAGTTCTCCGGTGGTGAAGAAGGGGTGACCGCCGACCGGATGGATCCGCCTGCGTTCTTCGGATACGAGTTTGGCGCAGAAATCCAGGTTTACTGCCTGATTGCCGGCTGGATGCTACTCAGTATCTGGCTGATGTATAAGTTCTCGCGCACCCCAGTTGGCCGAATGGCTAACGCAGTTCGCGACAATCCGGAACGCGCCGAGTTCGTCGGCTACTCACAACGTCGTATTCGGTATATGTCGTTTTGCGCATCAGGCTTTTTTGCCGGCATCGCCGGCGCCTTGTTTGCAATTAACTACGAAATTGTTACCGAAGAAACCGTCAATGCCATCACCTCGGGGGTCGTGCTGCTGCAAGCTTATATTGGCGGGGTTGGATTCTTTGTCGGGCCAATCGTTGGTGCCATTATATTTACGTTGTTATCAACCTTGTTGTCGAACTACACGGCGATCTGGGCCCTATACGTTGGCATTGTGTTTGTCGCTACGGTTATGTACGCACCAGCCGGGCTCACCGGGCTGGTAATGATGCATATACCAATCTGGAAGAGTGGACATCTGAACTTACTAATCAAACCCTACCTCGCAATCTTATTGCCGGGGCTGGTATGTTTCATCGGGGTAGTTGGCATCCTCGAACTTTTTCACTTCATAGCCGAAAGTGCACTGGATGAATCAAATGCCACTTTATTCGGAGTCGAATGGGCCGTCGACACATTCTGGCCCTGGCTGTTTTTTGGCATTCTCACAGTTGGTGGCTTCATGGTTTGCCGGCGCATAGCCCCGACCGTGCTCGAAGCCTTCGAAACCGCCAGTGCAAAAGCTTACGGACTAATCGACTGATGACACTATCCAGCCCTCCTGCGCTTGACATTATTGATGTCACCAAAAAGTTTGGCAGTACAGAGATTATTCGCGGGGTAAATCTCTCGATTGCCGATGGCGAACGTCATGCCATCATCGGCCCTAATGGTGCCGGCAAGTCCACGATGTATAACCTGATTACTGCGCGTTTTCCGGTCACATCAGGCCAGATCCTGTTGCGTGGCGAAAGCCTTGCCGGCTTGAAACCGTTTGAGATCAACCGCAAGGGTTTGTCGCGCAGCTTTCAGGTAACCAATATTTTTCCGAAGTTATCGGTATTCGAGAACATTCGATGCGGCGTCCTGTGGTCAATGGGTTACCGATACTCGTTCTGGAAAAATGTTGATAAGCTCGATGATGTTAACGAGCGTGCCGCGGCAATATTGAAACAAATCAATATGTATGGCCGGGCACAGGTTCCGGCGGGTGTACTCACTTACGCTGAGCAACGAGCGCTGGAAATTGGCATCACACTCGCCAGCGGCGCCAACGTCATCATGCTTGATGAACCAACTGCCGGCATGAGCCATTCGGAAACCGATCAGGCGATCGACTTAATTCGCCAGATTTCCGAGGGTAAGACCCTGGTGATGGTCGAACACGATATGGGGGTTGTTTTTGGGCTGGCCGATCGAATTTCTGTGCTTGTATACGGTGAAATTATTGCCACGGGAACGCCCGATGAAATTCGCGGTAATGCGGCGGTTCGGGAAGCCTATCTTGGCGAGGAGGTTGAGTCTTGATCTGCAAACAATTCACCATCATCTTGCTGCGGCGACCGGCAACTGGCAACAATCAACTCTTCAGGGGTAAGCCTTGCTTGACGTCAATGATTTGAATGCGTTCTACGGCAAAAGTCATATTCTACAGGGCGTTACGTTTAACGTGCAGGAAGGGGAAATTGTCAGCCTGCTCGGACGCAACGGAGTGGGGCGCTCAACCACGTGCAAAGCCATCATGGGTGATGTTCCGCCAAAAGGGTCGATCAAATTCAAGGGTGATGAAATCGCCGGTCTAAAAGCCCATGAAATTGCCCGCCGGGGTTTGGGTTACGTGCCGGAGAACCGGGACATCTTTCCGACCCTGACGGTTCGTCAGAATCTGTTGCTGGGCCAAAAACATGCGCGCCGCGAAGGTCGGTGGAAAATGAACGATATGTTTGACATGTTCAGTAACCTGCGCGAGAGAGCCGATACGCCGGCCGGCGTATTATCTGGCGGAGAACAGCAAATGCTGACTATGTGCAGGGCCTTAATGGGAGACCCCGAATTAATCATGATTGACGAGCCCACAGAGGGGCTGGCTCCAAAAATTGTGGAACAAATCGGTAAGCTGCTTGAAGAAATTGCGAGTCGTGGTCTATCCATCCTGCTTGTCGAACAAAAGCTCACGATTGCGCTAAGCATCTCTCATCGCGTTTACGTTATGGGGCATGGCAAGATGGTCTTTGAAGGCACGCCAGCCCAGTTGCGCGAAGACGAACTAGTCCGCCAGGAATGGCTCGAAGTCTGAAAGGCATAGACTGACAGATCTACTGGCGTTCAGCGTGCGTGTTCGATCGTTGAACTGCTTGCGTAACCCGAAGGTTGAAAGGAAATCCCAATGATTGAATGTGTTCCCCCTGAGTCGGTTGGCCTGAGCGCACCGCGACTGAACAGAATTAGTGACTGGCTAAAGCAGCAAGTTGACCAGCAACGCCTGGCAGGCGCCAGTGTGCTGGTGGGGCGTTACGGCAGTCACGCCTTTTTTGACACTGCCGGCTTTGCCGAGGTTGAAACAGGCAAGGTTTTTGATGTCAATACCCTGGTGCGGATTTATTCAATGACCAAACCGGTTACAACGGTGGCGGCCATGATGCTCTACGAGCAAGGTCACTTTCAGTTGGATGATCCGATTGCGATATACCTGCCGGAGTTTCGCAGCACGCCGGTCTGGGACGGCGGTAAAGCAGGGCTGGATTCGGTTCATCCACAAAAAACACCAATTACTGTTCGCCAATTGATGACCCATACGTCCGGCCTGACCTACGACTTCATGCACAGCAATGTTGTGGATGAACATTACCGGGAGGCCGGCCTGAATATGCCCGGTGCCCGGGAGTCACTTGAGTCGCTGGTCAAACGGCTTGCCCAGGCACCACTGATCTGCCAGCCCGGTAGTCAATGGAATTACAGCGTGGCAAGCGACGTTCTGGGCCGCCTGGTTGAAGTCTGGTCGGGTCAGAGCCTGGCGCAGTATTTCGAAAACCATATTTTCCAACCCCTCGGCATGAATGACACCGGCTTCTTTGTTCCACCCGAAAAAGCCGAACGATTCGCCGCTTTATACGGACCGCAGTCGGGCGCCGACATGAGTAGTGTTGGCAAAACCAGCAGCCCGGGCATTGCACCGCCGAAACCTACCGGGATCAAACTGCTTGAAGCGTCTGCCGGCAGTCGATTCTTGAAAGATCCACAACTTTTTTCTGGCGGTGGCGGCCTGGTCGGCAGCATTACCGATTACGCAAGGTTTTGCCAGATGTTGTTAAGCGGTGGAGAGTTGGACGGGCAACGGCTGCTTGGGCGTAAGACGGTTGAATACATGCGGATCAACCATTTACCCGACGACCAGGATATGGCTGCGATGGGCCAGCCGGTCTGGAGCGAAACCAGTTACGACGGCATTGGATTCGGATTGGGTTTTGCGGTGGTACTGGACCCGGCCAAAGCGCAAATCATTACGTCACCGGGCGAACATCATTGGGGTGGGGCGGCCAGTACTTTCTTCTGGCTCGACCCCGAAGAAGACATCTACGCGGTCATGTTTACCCAATTAATGCCTTCGTCCACATGGCCGATCCGACGCGA
>JBAUID010000168.1:0-21268 GCA_049680625.1 Burkholderiaceae bacterium
AAGCCTGCCAGGATTTCAGCTGACAGGCCGCGGGTTTCGGGCCCAAAAATAAGCCAGTCGTTGGCTGTGTACTGTAATTCGAATGCGTTGCGACTGCCTTTTGTGGTGATTGCATATCGAGTGCCAAGCGGGGCGCAAACTGCAGTGCCGGCAGTGGAACCAACATCGGACTCAATGGATTCAACCAGTGCATTAAATGCGGCCCAGCTTGTGTGTACCGTGAGGCTGGCAAATTCGTGGTAATCGAGGCCGGCACGCCGCATGCGTGAGTGATCCAGCGGAAAACCCATCGGCTCAACCAGGTGCAGTCTGGCACCCGTATTGGCACACAAGCGAATGATATTGCCGGTATTTGGCGGAATTTCCGGTTCGACGAGAACAACGTTGATAGGCATGCTGGACTGGCTGGTTTAAAGCCAGTCATTGTGACACTGTGTGTATTGATTCGTCGGGCGCTGATGTCCATGCGGCTGATGGGGTTCGGGCGATGACGGCGTTGGTGACGCGTGTGGCCCCCGCTTGTATCAGGGCACCGGCTGCAGCCCGGGCGGTGGCGCCGGTTGTCATGACATCGTCGACCAGCAAGACGCGCTTGCCGGCCACTGCCTGCGTTGCGCTAAAGCGGCCGGCCAGGCTGCTCAATCGATCCGCCCGTGACCGTCTGGTCTGGGTGGACTTACCGTCAAGGGCAACCGGGTTACCGGCCAAATGCAACGCTGTGAAGTCGGCTTTGATTTTGAGGCGTTTCGACAGATCACGGGCCAGAACGATGGCCTGGTTGTAGCCACGATGACGCATGCGGGCCGGACTGAGCGCAATGGCCACTATGGACTCGGGCCAGGCAGGCGTGGGCAGGCTATCGAGCAGTTGGGCCGCCAGCAATTGTCCAAAAGCACGGCCGAGGTCGACCCGTTGCCGGTATTTGAAGTGGTGAATCCAGTGGTTCAACGGTGGAGCGTAGTCAGCCAGCACAACGGTTGCCGAGAATGCCGGGGGTTGTTCGCGGCAAAAATGGCAAATTTGACGGTGCGAGCCTGGCAGGCCACAGACGGGGCAGCGATGTTGGTTAGCGCCGGTTTTAACACCGGTCTTAACACCGGGCAGGGCGGCCCGACACCATTGGCATATGGCAAACGGCCAGGCAGCAAACAACCCGTCAGGATGCGACCGGTCAGCAAGCCACCTGCCAGGTGCCATGTGATCGCCCGCCGCCACCGGATTTCGACAGGTGACGCAATATTGCGGCAAAGTGAAGTCTGCAGCGGCAATTAGCAGGCGGCGCAGGCGGTGCAACAGGATGAGACTGCGTGGTTTGGTTGGCATATTTTTTGTCGCCAGATTCATCGCCGTCACCATAACCGCGCGGGCTTGGTGTAATCTGCCCCCCCTTGAACGGACGGCCTAATTCACTGGTTGCGCAATATGCGCCCGAAGTCGTCAGGTACTGAACAGCGGTTGATCTAAAGGGTTAGCAATGAAACAGGGATTTTGGATTGGGGTGGCTGCCATGGCCATTATCGTCGTAACGTCGAACATCCTGGTCCAGCATTTGTTAGGTAACTGGCTGACCTGGGGGGCCGTCACCTATCCTTTTGCCTTTCTGGTCACCGATCTGATGAATCGCACCTATGGGGCTGCCGTGGCGCGCCGGGTGGTTGTCATTGGCTTTATTGTTGGTATTGCTTGTTCGTTAATCGGCACCCAGATCATGGGGGAATTCGGACCCCTGGTGACTTTCCGGGTGGCTTTCGCATCGGGACTGGCTTTTCTGGTGGCTCAGCTGGTTGACGTTGGTATTTTTGACCGCCTCAGAAAAGGGCGCTGGTGGCAGGCACCACTGGCATCGACCGTAGTCGGCTCGGCGGTGGATACTGCGTTGTTCTTCTCGTTTGCATTTGCGGCAACGCTGAGCTTTATCGATCCGGCAACTGATGTGTCATGGGCAAACAAAGTGCTTCCCCTGCTGGGAGTTGGCCCCAGCCTGCCATTATGGATGAGCCTGGCCTGCGCTGATTTCATGGTGAAGATTGCGCTGGGCTTGTTCGCACTGTTGCCATTTCGGCTGCTTGCTGCCCAATTTGGCAGCAAGCAGCTAAAGGCCAGTTAGCGTGACGGCCGATTAACGTGTTGCAATGCTGAACCGCCCCGGCCTTGATCCGCTAGCAGTCAGGCGGCAATTTTCAAGACGTGCGAATCAACTGGCGCAGGCAGACTTTCTGTTGCGCGAGGTTGAGGGTCAGATGTTCGAACGCCTGGATGTTATCCGCTTGGATCCCGCCCGCATCGTTGACATCGGTTGTGGCCATGGCCATGGCTTGCTGGATCTGCGGCGACGGTTTCAGCAGGCCACGGTGCTCGGAATCGATTGTTCAGTACCAAACCTGAATATTGCCCGGTCACGTCTGGCCGTGCCAGCCAGTGGTTTCCTCAAGCGGTTGCGGCGCCACCTCGGACCGCGCCAGCCCGGCCACCTGGCTGAGCTGATTGCCGCCGACCAGGAGCACCTGCCGATCGCCGCCAGTACGGTTGATCTGATCTGGTCAAACCTGTGCCTGCATTGGAGTGACGACCCGCTTGCTGTTATTGATCAGTGGCACCGAATTGTCCGGCCCGGTGGTTTACTTATGTTCTCAATGTTTGGAGTGGATACGCTGGCGCAATTGCGCTCGGCCGGCGCCGGCGTGATGCCGTTCAACGACATGCACGACATTGGCGATGCCCTGGTAGCAGCTGGTTTTGCCGACCCGGTGATGGATATGAACATGGTGACGGTGAATTTCAGTTCGCCTGAAAAATTACTGTCGGATGTACATGCCCTCGGTGGCAATGCGCTGGCTGGTCGCTGTTCCGGACTCTCGGGTAAGGGACAGCGCGCTTTGTGGCTCGATGCCTTGTTGCAGATGAGAGACAAGGTCGACGGTCAGATTCCACTGAGCTTTGAGGTGTGTTTCGGGCACGCCTGGTGCCCGGACCCAAAGCGTTTGCCCAAGGGGCTGGCCCGGGTTGAATTTCAACCGAAGCCCACCGGCAGATAAGGTCAGCAGATAACGTGGTCAGACAAGCGTGGGGCGGATGACAATTTGTCAGTTTTTAGGTCGCAGGGATACACGGCGCCGTTGTCAAGCCAATCTGACGAGTATTTCGTTGCAGATTATTTGCGGCGGTGCGAAAGCCGACCTACAATCGACTGGTTATTAGACGTTAATGGACAGGTTATCTGTTACTGACCGAAATAATCCGAAACTGGTATTGATCTCAGAAGTTGAGTGCGTTGCCGGAACTTCGGCTTTGAACTCTGGATACAGATTCCGGATTACAGCTCGGTTTGGTAGCGACAGAGTAAAAATGATGCAACCTCGGCCGCAAGGTCGGTCACCGGATTCCGGTACAGCTTCCCGCGAATGGCTATTAAAGCGCAACTGTGCGCTAACGCCCTGGCAGGCTGGCACTTGTTTTCTGTGTTTAGGCGGGCTGAATCTGGTTATAGCCGTTATTTTTACGCTACAAGGTGCCTGGCTTGTTTTGCCTTTTGCCGTTATCGAGAATCTCGGCCTGGTGGCCGCATTCTTCTGGTTTGGTCGCCATGCGGCTGACTATGAACGGATATCGGCACAGCGGGGAAGGCTGGTAGTAGAAACCGGTGTTGGTCCAAGTGTCAGCCGGCGTGAGAAGGCTTCACCCTGGTTTAGGGTGGAGTATGGCGGTGGGCCACGCGAGCTGATCTGCGTTGGCGCCGGGAATGAATTATTACAAGTCGGCCGGTTTGTATCCTGTGATCGCAGGAATTTACTGGCACGGGAAATCAGGACGGCACTGAATGGTGCCGGTTCGTAGTCGGAGCAGGTTTTGAAGCAGGGTCTGGAGAAGATGAATAAATCCAAGCTGGTTGGTGCCTTATTTGGTTTGTTGCTGTTGGGTGCCGGGTGCGCAAAAGTTGATGACATGCCGGGCGGGCCGGGGGTTAACCAACTTAACCTGGGTACTGGCGCGACATCGATTGCTGAAGGTCAGTACTGGCTGCATAACGTTCTGCTGTGGGTTTGCCTGGTTATTTTTATCCTGGTATTTGCCGTGATGTTTTATTCGATATTTGCCCACCGCAAATCGAAAGGCGCAATCCCGGCTAACTTCCATGAAAGTACGGCGGTAGAAATAGCCTGGACCGTTGTGCCGCTGATTATCGTGGTGGTTCTCGGTGTTATTGCCACCAAAGACGTTATTGCGCAAAAAGATACCGCCAGCGCCGACGTGACGATTAAGGCAACCGGCTATCAGTGGAAGTGGGGTTACGACTATGTCAATGGCGAAGGCACGGGCATCAGCTTTCTGTCTACTCTGACCACGCCACGCTCACAAATTGATGGCCGCGATCCTAAGTCGGTTACCTATTTGTCTGAGGTCGACAACAATGTGGTTGTCCCCGCTGGTAAGAAAATTCGCGTTATTACTACTGCTAATGACGTTATTCATGCATGGGCCGTTCCTGCCTTTGGCGTGAAACAAGATGCGATTCCCGGTTTTGTTCGCGATCTGTGGTTCAAAGTGGATAAACCGGGTTTGTATCGTGGCTGGTGTTCAGAGCTATGCGGTAAAGACCATGCGTTCATGCCGATTGTTGTGGAAGTCAAGACTCCGGATGAGTACACCAAGTGGGTTGCTTCCAAGAACACCGAAATGATGGCCAATGCGGACGACCCAACCCGCGACTGGACGCTAGAAGAATTAACGGCGCGCGGTAAAACCGTTTATGACGCGCAGTGCGCAGCCTGTCATCAACCGACTGGTAAAGGGGTTCCCGGCGCGTTCCCGGCATTGGCAGGGTCAAAAATTGTTCTTGGCGATCCGGCCGCGCAAATCGAAATTTTGCTGAAGGGTAAAACCGGCACGGCAATGGCATCGTTCAAGCATTTGTCTGATGTTGAACTCAGTGCGGTCACTACGTATACCCGTAGCGCGTTCGACAACAAGGCCGAAAAGAACCTCGTTCAGCCAAGAGAATTTACGGCCGCCCGCTAATTGGCGCATTGAACGAATTGCCAGTAGTTAAAGTATTCGGCTAGAAAGCGCGCCGGATAAGAAACAAGCATCATCTGACAGGAGCAGCAAATGAGTGCAGTAGTTGGCGGTGACCATGGCCACGCACATGACGACCATCACGACCACCATGTCCCGACGGGCTGGCGTCGCTGGTTATATGCAACCAACCACAAAGACATCGGCACGATGTATCTGTGGTTCAGCTTTACGATGTTTATTGTTGGCGGCCTCAATGCACTGTTGCTGCGCTCTGAATTGTTTATGCCCGGTTTGCAGATTGTTGAACCCGAGACGTTTAATCAGCTGACCACGATGCATGGCTTGATCATGGTGTTTGGCGCGATCATGCCGGCGTTTGTAGGTTTTGCGAACTGGCTGATTCCAATGCAGATCGGCGCCGCTGATATGGCGTTTGCCCGGATGAACAACTTCAGTTTCTGGTTGTTACCCCCGGCTGCCTTGCTGTTGATGGCGTCCTACCTGGTACCCGGTGGTGCCACCGCGGCTGGCTGGACCTTGTACGCGCCGCTATCAGTGCAAATGGGCCCCGGTATGGATCTGGGCATTTTTGCAATGCACATCATGGGTGCCAGCTCGATTATGGGCTCGATTAACATCGTGACCACTATTTTGAACATGCGCGCACCGGGTATGACCCTGATGAAGATGCCGCTGTTCGTGTGGACCTGGTTAATTACGGCCTTCCTGCTCATTGCTGTGATGCCGGTGCTGGCCGGAGCCATCACGATGGTGCTGACCGATCGCCATTTTGGCACCAGCTTCTTTAATGCCGCCGGTGGTGGTGACCCGGTGATGTACCAGCATATCTTCTGGTTCTTCGGCCACCCCGAGGTCTACATCATGATCTTGCCGGCATTTGGTATCGTGTCAGAGATCATCCCGGCATTTGCCCGCAAGCGCTTGTTTGGCTACAGCTCGATGGTGTACGCAACAGCGTCAATTGCAGTGCTGTCGTTTATCGTTTGGGCCCACCATATGTTCACCACGGGTATGCCGGTGACGGGTCAGTTGTTTTTTATGTACGCCACGATGCTGATTGCTGTGCCAACCGGTGTAAAAATCTTCAACTGGGTCGCCACCATGTGGCGTGGGTCGATGACCTTCGAAACCCCGATGTTGTTCTCTATTGGGTTTATCTTTGTATTCACCATGGGTGGGCTGACCGGCATCATCTTGTCGGTTGCGCCGCTGGATATTGCCATTCACGATACTTATTACGTGGTGGCGCACTTCCACTATGTACTGGTTGCCGGCTCTCTGTTTGCCTTGTTCGCTGGTACTTATTTCTGGTTGCCCAAGTGGACCGGCAATATGTACGACGAGAAGCTGGGGCAGTGGCACTTCTGGGCGTCGATGATTTTCTTCAATATCACCTTTTTCCCGATGCATTTCCTTGGTCTGGCCGGTATGCCGCGCCGCTATGCGGATTACCCGATGCAATTCGCTGACTTCAACATGGTGGCGACAATTGGCGCTTTTGGCTTTGGCCTGAGCCAGCTGATTTTCCTGGCCTGCGTGATCAAGTGCATCAAAGGTGGCCAGAAAGCTACCGACCGTGTGTGGGAAGGGGCAACCGGCCTGGAATGGGAGCAGTTGCCCAGCCCGGCGCCGTATCACAGCTTCGAAACCCCGCCGGTTGTTAAGTGATCGATTGGCGACAGTGAAATCCAACGCGGCGAACGCGCCGGACGCACCCCAAGTGACTACCGGTCCCCAGTCTGCACAGCGCACGTCCAGTAAATGGACGGCGCTGGCATTGGTACTGGTGGCGCTGGGTTTTTTCTGCGCGGTCATATTGAATCGGTGGTACGCCGGGTGACCCGGGTAGCTAATCACCAGTCGAACCACGATTTGGCCGCCAATCGCCATATCGTTGGCAAGCTGCTGATCATGGTTGTGGCAATGTTCGCGTTTGGTTATGCGATGGTGCCAATCTACAAAGCGATCTGCGAGGTCACGGGCATTAATTTGCTGACCCGGCCTGACGATGATGCTGATAAGTTTGCTAAAAATACGCAGATCGACAGCAGCCGCAAAGTAACCGTGTTGTTCGATTCAAACAGCCGGGGGGCCTGGCGCTTCAAGCCCGAGCACAGCAGCGTATCGGTTCACCCCGGTGAACTGGTCACCATCGTCTACGATCTGGTCAACACATCAGATCGGCAAACTATTGGTCAGGCGATACCAAGCTATCTGCCAACCCAGTCGGCAGCGTATTTTAAGAAGATCCAGTGCTTTTGTTTTGACCAGCAAAAGCTTGGCCCGAAGGCCAGTCGACAGTTTCCGGTGGTGTTTGTGATTGATCCGAAACTACCAAAAGACGTCAATACAATAACTTTGTCCTACACGTACTTTGAACAAGGGCTGCCTGCAGCACCCGCGCCGGCTGCCGCTGCGAGCACTAACGGGGGTGCATCGTGAGCATCCACAAGAACACTGCGGAAAAAGGCAGCGCGTCCATGCTGCAAACGCTAAAAGCTGTTGCCTGGTCGTTTATTGGCATACGAAAAAGTGCCGATCATGCAGCCGATACAGTGCGTCTGAATCCGGTACACGTCATTATTGCCGGCCTGGTAATGGCCGCTGTTTTTATCTTTACCTTAATTACTATCGTGCATTGGGTCGTCGGCTGAGCTCACAATCGGGCTAAAGCCACAGTCAATGCATTACGACATCAACACAGCAAACTGGGAACCAAGGGGAACTCGACAATGAGCTCAGGAGCACACGGCACAGCGCCTTACTACTTTATTCCAGACCCGTCCAAGTGGCCGGCAGTTGGTGCGGTTGCACTGACTTGTTTTGGTTTTGGCATGGCCGGATGGGTCAATGGCGCTGCCTGGGGGCCGTATGTATTTGCGATCTTCATGGCTATCCTGATTTACATGTTCTTCGGCTGGTTTGGCACTGTTGCCCGAGAATCTGAAGGTGGGCGTTACAACGAGAGAGTCGACGCATCTTTCCGCTGGTCGATGAGTTGGTTTATTTTCTCAGAGGTCATGTTTTTTGCGGCCTTCTTCGGTGCGCTTTGGTATGCCCGGGTGATCAGCATGCCGTGGCTCGGCGACCTGGATCATAAAGCCTTGTTATGGCCGGACTTTTCCGCCCTGTGGCCGAATACCGGCCCGGCCAACATTGCCGAGGGCTTCTCGGTAATACACCCCTGGCCACTACCGACTGTAAATACGGCCTTGCTGTTGGCTTCAGGGGTGACGCTGACCATTGCTCACCACGCATTGAAAGACGACAAGCGCGGTAAGTTGCAGTTTTGGCTGGCGGCTACTATTTTACTGGGTGCCACCTTTATGGTCGTGCAGGCTTATGAGTACTACGAAGCCTACGCTGTGCTCAACCTGAAACTGACTTCCGGGATTTACGGATCAACCTTTTTCATGCTGACCGGTTTCCACGGTTTTCACGTGACCATCGGGGCCATTATGCTGACCGTGGTGTTGGTCCGTATCATGCGCGGCCATTTCACCCCAAAAAACCATTTCGCTTTTGAAGCCGCCGCCTGGTATTGGCATTTTGTGGACGTCGTATGGCTCGGTTTGTACATCGTCGTTTACTGGATGTAATCGCCGTTGGGTTGATGGCGGGCTCTTTGCTGGGTCCGCCGGGCTTGCTGGCGCGCGAGGCGTCGGTAACTCAAGCGCAAAAACGTATAGCGCAAGACGCTGATCAGGGCGCAGATAAGCAAGCCGCGGCGAAAGCGATTGAAGCAATTGTCCGCGCGCAAACTAGCGCCTTCTCGCGCGACGATGGCCTTACTGCTTTTTCGTTCGCGGCACCATCTATTCAGCAGCAATTTGGCAGCGCGACGCGGTTCATGGAAATGGTCATTTCAGGCTACCCGATGATTTACCGGGCACGCGAGCTCGAATTTGGCCCCCTTGACTACCAGTCTCCTGGCTTTGCATTGCAACCAATTGGTATCAGCGATGTGGACGGTGTTTTATGGATTGCGATTTATGCCATGATGCGGCAACCAGACGGTCAGTGGCGAATTGCCGGTGTCCAGGTTAAGCCCACCGGGAGTAACCAGATCTGAAGCGTATCCTGGCTGTTGTTGGCTTGCTCGCGATTATTGGCGGTACCGCGGCCTTGGGAAACTGGCAGTTGAACCGTGCTGAGTACAAACGTCAACTCGAGCAGCTTCGTGAGACTGCTGCCCGCACCGAGCCAACCCGGCTAGGAATCGCGCCCCTACAGAAGGCGCCCTCGATAGAAGGCCATCCCTTTGTTGTCAGCGGAGACTGGCAGTCAGAAAAAACGATTTTTATTGATAATCGTAGTTACCAGGGTGTGGCTGGGTTTCACGTTGTGTCTGCGTTTCGAATTCATCGGGCTGGTGGCGTAACTGACGATTCGGCTCAGTTTGTACTGGTGTTGCGTGGCTGGGTGCCAGCTGATCGCGGCAATCGTAATCGGGTGCCGGACATCGTATTTCCAACCGGACTTCAGACTATCCGCGGGTTAGCGGAAGTTGCGTTGCCGCAGGCAATGCAACTGGGCCCGGATGTCGAACCCGGCCCCGATGATGTGATCTGGCAGTATTTTGATGTGGCCAAGTTTCGTCGCTGGTCTGGGCTACCGACGCATGGGTTTGTACTTCGGCAAACCAGTGAGTTGGATGACGGCCTGATTCGTGACTGGCCGCAGCCGGGCAATGATGTGGACCGTCACAACGGCTATGCTTTTCAGTGGTTTGCGATGAGTGCAACCGCCTCCATATTTTTGCTATGGCTGATTATTCGGGCGGCGCTTGGCCGGCGGCGGCGCCGGGCTGTGTCGGGCTCAGCTTCGGAATCGAATTCGGACAGAAATTCGGACAGAAACTCAGACCCAGATGCGAAGTAAAGCTTCCTCAGACATACCCGCCGATTTGCCTGTGGTGTTATCGCTCGCGCAATGCCTCCTGGGCACGATTCAGCGGTTTGACCAGGTACTGCCAGACCGTTTTTTGGCCGGTTAGCATTTCGACTGAGGCTGTCATACCGGGAATTATTGGCAGTTGGCGTCCGTCCGGGGTTGTCAGCACACTGTCTTCGGTTTTCACCAGGACACGATAATACGAATTGGCCTCATCAGCGACATCAGCTACTGGCGTGTTACCGCCACGCTCGTCGCGTAAGGTGTCAGGGCTGATGTTTTCAACCTTACCGGCCAGGCCCCCGTATATTGCATAATCGTAGGCGCTGATTTTCACGACGGCGTCTTGCCCGGGGTGCAGGAAGGCAACATCAGCCGGGCGAACAAAGGCTTCAACGAATAAGTTCTCTTCGGTTGGCACAATGGTCATGATTTCCTGTCCGGCGGACACTACGCCGCCAATTGTATTGACCCGGATTGCTTTTACCGTCCCTTTCATCGGTGAATAAATTTCCGTGCGTTTGAATGTATCTGCGCGGGCAATCAGCGACTCACGCGCCTGTGCCAGCTCGGACTCAAATTTGTTCAGATCGTTGGCGGCATCGGAGCGAAATTCATTGCGACGGTCAGAGACCTGAAGAGCGAGATCGTTACGCTGGCGGCGCAGACGCAGCAACTCGACCTCAGACACCAGGCCGCGCTCGACCATTGGCTGGGTAATGCGTATTTCACGGTCGAGCAACGCAATGCCGCGTTTCAGGCCTGCCAGGCTGGTTTCAAGCGCATTAGTCCGGGTTTCATAGGCCCGGGTTTCACGCTTCAAAACCTTGGGGTCGTTGCGCACTTCTTCCGGAAATTCCAGCTCGCCGCCGTATGCTTCGGCGCGCAAGCGGGCGGATGATGCTGCCAGTGAAATGGTTTTTGCCTCAAGCTCGCGGAACAAAGCGGACGCCCGCGTGTCATCGATGCGCAATAAAAGCTGGTCTTTGTCGACGCTGTCGCCTTCACGAACCTTCAGTTCGGTCAGCAAGCCGGGTTCCAGGCTTTGAATGACTTGTTCGCGGCTGGACGGAACAACCCGGCCCTGGCCGCGGGTGACTTCTTCCAGTTCAGAGACCGAAGCCCAGAAGAAAAAAGTCACCAGCATCACGGCCAGCAGGCCAACCGACATATAGGCCAGCCAGGGGTTCTCACCCTCGTCGATGGCAATGGTTTTGTTTAGTGAGTCATTCATTTAGTCTGTGCCTTGGGAACGACTTTTGGGGCTGCGCGGACTTGTCCGATAACAGGGGCCTGGGGGCCGGAAGTGGGCACGGTGATTCCTTTGGCCAGTTGTTGCATCACGGCTTCTTTGGGGCCGTCAATGATAATTCGCCCGGCATCAACAACTACTACCCGATCAACGATATCAAGAACCTGCGGTCGGTGGGTGACGATGACAATGGTTCGTTTGCGCCCATCTTCAATTGGTTTGGCGCACCAGCGGCTTAAACTGGCGAGCACGGCTTTTTCGGTGTTCGGGTCAAGCCCGCTGGTGGGTTCGTCCAGCAGCGCAACAATCGGGTTGCGCAGGGCTACGCGGGCCAGGGCAACAAGGCGCTTTTGTCCGCCGGATAACCCCATGCCGTCTTCACCCAACTGCATGTCGAGACCCCTGGGATGACGGGCAATCATCTGGTCCAGCCCAAACTGATGCAGTACATCGATCAGTTCTTCGTCGCCGGTGCGCCGATCGGAACGGGCCATTTCGAGGTTTTCGCGCAGAGTACCGAGAAATAGCCGGGCATCTTGTGGCACCAGGCCAATCGCAGAGCGCAATTCCGCCGGGTCAATCTGGCGCAGGTCCAGGCCGTCGAAAGAAACCATGCCAGCAGTTGGCGCATACAAGCCACTGGCCAGACGCAGCAAGGTGGACTTGCCACTGCCGGTACGACCCAGAATGGCAACTTTCTCGCCACCTTGAATTTGCAGATTCAAATCGCGAAACAGGCTCGCGCCATCGGCATCGTGGGCAAACTCAACATGGCTGAAGCCAATATTGCCCTTGGGCCGGGGCAGGCTCAGGTAAGTTCGATCGGGTTCACGCTCAACCGCTTTATCCATCATGGCCTGCAGGCCGGAGAATGCCGCCCGGGCCTGTTGAATTCTGACCGCCAGGCCGGCTACCTGGGCAAGCGGTGCAATCGCACGTCCGCACAGGATGACGGCACCGATCAGGCCACCCATCGACAACAAACCCGCATGAATCAGGTAGACACCAATGACAACGGTTGCCACGGTGCACATCTGCTGCACCCAGGCAGTAGCATTGATAACAAAGTTGGACAGGTTGCGAGCCTTCATCGATGAAATCGCCACCGACCCGGTGTGCCATTCCCAGCGTTGCTGCATCAGGCCAAGCGCGTTGTTCACCTTCAGGGTTTCCAGGCCTTCAACGGTTTCAACCGCCATGCCCTGGCGTTGTGACCCTTCTTTCATCATGTCTTGTATGTGCCGGGCGAGGGGTCGTTGAACCACCAGGCCGGCAATGAGCACCAGTACTGCGGCAACCAGCGGGACTGCCGCAAGAGGCGGCGCGATCATGCCAATAACAAATGCGAACAACAGGAAAAACGGCAGATCAATCAGCGTAGTCATGGTGGCTGAGGTCAGCACTTCGCGAATCGATTCGAATTCACGCAGGTTGTTCACAAATGAACCGGAGGACACCGGTTTTTGAATGAATTGCATCGACAGCATGCGTTGAAACAGGTTGGAGCTGATGGTGATATCAGCTCGTTTGCCTGCTGTGTCGATCAGCCAGCCACGCAGCATGCGGGCAATGAAGTCAAAACCGAGGGCAAGGGCGGTGCCAATTGTCAGTACCCACAGAGTTTCATAAGTCCGGTTGGGTACTACCCGGTCGTAAACATTCATTACGTACAGTGAGACGGCTATCGACAGAAGGTTCACGACCAAAGTGGCAATAGCCACGTGCAGGTAAAACGGTTTGAGTTTCCACAAAACCTGCCATAGCCAGGCACCCGCCTTTTTTTGCGAGGGCAGTTCACTGCGCATATCGGGCGCTGCGCGCTGAGTGATCGACAAGTAGTAGCCCGCGTAGCCACCGGGTAAGTCGTCTTGCTGCAGTTGGTGTGGGTCACTGACGACGCGAAACGAGCCATCACGACAAGCGGCCAGAACCGGCAGGATATCGGGCGTTGTTGCCGTCAGCGAGGCGTCTTCCCGGCGAATCAGCAGGCCGGCTGCACCAACAGCGGCACGCAGTGAATTCATATTCACGCTGCCATCACGTTCGTGGGTCACCTGGGCACGAAGAGCAACCACTGAAATGGGTCGGCCGCGGGCCTGGGCGAGCTGCGAGAGGCCTTCAAGCAGATTGTTGGGTTCCTTACTCATCTTGTGGTCAGTCTACACATCAGTCACATTACCGCTTGGTTATGGTGTCCTGCAGTCTGCGCTGCATGGCCTTTGGGTTTGCCATTTAACGGGTTCGCTCAACAAACAGTAGTGATAAGCGGCCCGCTGAGTATTCCATCTGGTGCCGTGCCAACAGCGCCTCTATCCTACTGCCATGGGTTGATGATTCGGCATTGGCAAGTTCTGCATAGGCGTTCAGCAGGTCCAGCAGATTGCGCCGGCCAATGCCGAATTGCTCTCGATAAACCGTCACCAGTTGTTTGGCGATGTCGACTTGCCCCGAAGCGATGGTTTCCCGTTCACGTGCCGACTTATAGTTTTCCCAGGCAATTTTCTGCTCTTCGGCAACCAGTCGCTGTTGCTCATCCAGGCTGGCTTTGGCGCTCGACAGGCCCGCAACGGCGGCATCTTCGGTGGCACCGGCGGCGAGGTCAAAAGCTGGCCAGGAAAACGTCAGCTGAGAAAAACTGTCCGCGCCGGTTCTGGTTTCAACATCAACGCGGGGGCCTCGTTCGCCTTTGGCCATTTTGATGTTGGCCTCGGCTGCGCGCAGCCGGTTGGCAGCGGCAAGCACTGACGGGTGCTGGTCAATAACTGCCTGCAACCGGGCATTCGACAAACCCACTGGTTCGGATAAGGCGGCCGGTTCTCGCAGACGGGCCGGATCAAACGGAAACGGGTAAAAGCGTGACAAGACTTCACGGCCGCGAATGATATCGGATTGGCGCTGTGCCAGGGAAAACTGGACTTGGGACATCCGGGCCAGGGACTGGACCAAATCGAAGCGTCGGCCTTTATCAATTCGGGCAATCTCACGAAAATCTTCGACCAGTGCCTGGTGACGTTCCAGGTTCTGGCGGGCGACCTTTTCCTGACCAATCGCGCCGAGCAAATCGAGGTAAGCCGTCACCACGTCAAAGGCCACTTCTTCCTGGGTCTGCAGGCTCACGCTGGCCAGCGATTGTTCGCGCCAGGTTTCCCGTTCAATCTCAGCCTCAATTGCACCGGAGGCCCACACGTTCATGCGTATCCGTGGGCCGAACTGGTTGGTGGAGTCGCCGCGCAGGCGCTGCGCACCAGCGACATCGACAACCGGATAGTGTTTTCCGCGGGCGCGATTTATGTTGAATGACGCAATTTGCCGGTCGGCCTGTGCGGCAATGACCGACGGATAGTTGTCGATTGCATAGCGCACCATTTTTCGCAGTGACAAAGGCTGAGTTTGAGTATCAGCCGGGCTTTGAGCCTGGGCCTGCCTTGGGCTCGGGGTTTGCGCCTGGGCGTCGGGGTGACTGCTGCCCACAATAAGAACGGTCAGCAAACCGAGCGCCGACCGGCCCGCATTGCCGATGGCACCGCGCGAGCGTGCAACACGGCAATCGCGAACTGACGCTTTTGTCAACGGCAGCTTCTCCCTGAACATCTTGTTATTGACCCGATCGCCTTATGGCAGGTTATCCAGGGGGTCGAGTATCCGAATTGCGTAGGTTGCACTGGGCAAGCTGGCTAAACCGGCAGCGTCCACGACCTGGGCCTGGTAGACGACAACCGAGCGCCCGTCAGCCAGGTTATCGTCAAAGGTGAAGCTTAGCTCACCAGAGCCATCAGCGTCGACTGCCTGACCAACCAGGGAAATAGCACCACTTTGAGAGCGCACAAGTTGCAGGCTTTCACCGGGAGCCAGGACGTCGCTGATCGATACCTCAATCAGCGGGGTAGGGTCAGCCAGCGTGCCGCCACGGTCGACAGTAATGGGTTGTACCCCATTGTTGTCGACAACAGCATCGATGCTGATTGCCTGGGCCGGTGGCGTGATATCAACGGTGACGGTTACGGCCGCACTGTTCAAGCCAATGGCACCACCATTACCCCAGTTGCCCGCATTGTCTGCGATACGAACAACGTATTCGTATGTTCCCTGCGGGCCGCCGGCGAGCGCGTTCAGATTGTCGGTAAATGACCAGTTGGCACCAACAACATCCGCCGTGCCGATAATGTTGCCGTCACGCAGCAGTTCAATTTGTTCATCTGCGGCGAGTGCGCTGACCAATGAGCCCGCAATCGTCGGGGTGGTGTCGTTGGTATTGCCGCCATTCGCAATCTCGCCAACCAGTGGGGGGCGGTCATCACTGATGGCACTGATACCCACTACTGCGTCTGACAGGCTTTGATCAACAATGACGGTTGTTTGAAACGCCGGCCCCTGGTTGCCGGCCAGGTCGGTTGCCCGGGCATTGAGTGTGAACTCACCATTCGCCGGCAGGTCAGAGCCCGCAATAGTCAGGCTGAAGCTGCCGTCAGCGCCGGCGATCACTTGCTCGGTTACGGTGAACCCGTTACTGGCAATAATGCTGAGTGCAACCGTGCTGCCGGCTTCGGATAATCCGTCAATAACAACCCCGTCAGCTGCTTCGATAGCATTCACTACCGGAACCCCGTCCAGTGCGGCGCTGACCGAAGCACTCAGGTCACCGGCGGTATTGATTGTCGGCTGGGCCGGGGGGGTGAGGTCCAGCACAACGGTGTCATTGACCACGGTACTGATGTTGCCGGCGGCGTTGGTGGCAACCACACTGATGGCGGCATTTTGCCCCGGTTGCAGACCGCCTTGTGGAAACTGGCCAGCCGTTGGCGTATCGGTCAGGGTGTCAATTGTCCAGTTGCCGGCACGATCGACCACGGTTGCATAACCGACCGTCGACGTTCCGGTTGGGCCGGTAATTTGCAGTGTCAGCCGTATTGAGCTGTTTGGGTCGGCAGTGCCGGTGAACACCGGGGTCGCCGAATTTGTCTGCGTTCCACCGGTAATTTCGGGCGCGTTTGCCGCGGTCGAGTCGCTGGCGACCGAACCGCCGCCACTACCCACGCCGGCAATCACGGCCACACCGCCACCCACCGCGGCAATCGGCCGCCAGTTGAAGTCTGGCTCTGCTTCGGGTGGTGCCGGAATTGCTGCGCTTGCGACCGGAGAGGCGGTATACATCAGGAAGCCGCCTTCAGCAAAAGCGGCCAGGGGTTCGCTTTGCGGGGAGATTGTTACGATCTCCCCGCCCGGCACGTCAATGTCGAGCGCGCAACTGGCCTGTGGGCCGCAATTGGCAAAAAAACTGCTGAGTTGGACGGGATAACCGTCCGGAAGTTGGTCAAGCACGAGGTCGTCCCCAACACGCACGGCGCGTGGGCTAAACGGGCCTGTTGCGACTCTCTGGGGATTGGCTCCCGTCGGATCGCCAGGCTCACTGGTAGCCAGTTGGTAGCGATGTCCGGGTTGGGTGATGATTTCGAGACGGGCGTCGTCGACGGGAAGCTCGGTGACTTTTCCGTCCGGCCCGGTAATTATTAGCACCAGTTTCATTGGTATTTACCAAAAGAAGGAGGCCTAATGCTAACAAGGCTGGCGGGAAGTCTTAAATCGGGTCAGTTACATCTGTAAGACCACCCCTGGGGGGTGCATTATCCTCCCGGTTAACTACGAGATTAACACCTGCCGTTCACACAAATTTTCCGGCAATTTTGGGACTATTGCCTGGCTTCAGTGGGACTATTGCGGCTGCCGCTTGTTTCAGATAGTCCCTGTCCCGGGCTGGTTTAAGCCAAGGCTGTTGATGTCGAAGGGGTCGCTGGTTGTTGAGCTGAAAACGCCGCCGGTATCGACCGCCAGTTCAGTGCCATTGTTGATATCGAATAAATCATTGATGGACAGTGTTGTACCACCGGCGCCACCGCTATTGGTACTGTTGTCTTGCCCCACGGCCAACGGGTCGTTAACAAAGTCAATCGTATAGTCGACACCAGCCGGCCCGGTATTGCCCGCCAGGTCAACCACTTCAGCCGAATAAACATAAGTGCCAACCGTCAGGCCGGCGTCGGTAAATGTGTAGGCCAGCCCACTGCCGGTTGCGGTGCCGACAACGGCACCGTCGCGTGATACTTCAATCGTCTCGCCGGCGGCCAGCAACGCGTCCAGTGTGATTTCGATTTCCGGTGACGGATCGTTGGTCGGGTCGCCGTCGGCAATGACCCCGATGGTTGCCGGTACGTTGTCGTTGACGCCGGTGATGTCAGCGGTTGCCGCCGGGTCGACCGTATCGATGGTCAGGCTAAATGCCGGACTGAGGGCGCTGCTGTTACCGGCAAGATCACTGACCTGCGCTTGGTAGACGTAGGTATCGTCGGCTAACGCCGGAGTGTCAACAAACGACCAGGTGGCACCGGTGACCGTGGCTTCACCAACCACCACCGAGTCGCGCAGCACTTCAACCACCTCCCCGGCAGCCAGGACGCCGGTAACTGAGCCGGTAATTGCCGGCGTGGAATCTGCAGTGTCGTTAACCGTGTTGGTGATTGCCGCGGTGGCGGTTGGATCGGTGGTGTCAACGGTCAGCGCAAATACCGTGCTGGCCGTCCCAAGGTTGCCGGCCGCATCAACAACCCGGGCGGTATAGTTGTACTGTCCTTCAGCCAGGGCCGGCGTGTCGACCACCGACCATGTAGAGCCGGTGACAGTTGCCTCACCAACCAGGACGGCGCCGCGAAAAACCTGAACCACTTCGTTGGCAGCCAGAGTGCCGGTAATCGCGCCGGTAATCGCCGGTGTTGTATCAGCGGTTTGCGCATCCGGGTTGGTAATACTAACGGTTGCAGTGGGTGCGATGGTATCGATGCTCAGTTCAAACGGCGCGCTGTCCGTGCCTGGATTCCCAATGGCATCGACAACCCGGGCGGTATACAGATAAGTCTGACCGTTGGCCAGGACAGGGCTTGGGGTGTACGTCCACGCGGATGCGCCCACGGCAATAGTGGCTGTATCGACCACGGTTGAATTGGCGACCCCAATAGTATCCCTTGAAATTTCAACCGCCTGGCCGGTGGCCAGCGCAGCCGACAGGCTGCCCTGCAGGACAGGGGTGGTGTCGTTTGTGGTGTCTCCATCACCGAGGGCTGCGGTCAGTGGCGTAACCGAATCCACTGCGCTCAAAATGGTGGCGGTGGTGGCAGGGCCGGTGGTGTCTATAGTCAGGTTAAAGGTATCAGCTGTGCCGGGATTGCCGGCGGCATCGATAACCCGGGCGGAAAACACACGATTACCGTCCGCAATTGCAGTTGGCGGTGTAAACGTCCAGTTGGTTCCGGTACGTGTTGCTAACCCAATGACCGTACCGTCAAGCAGAATTTCAATTGAATCTGTGGCCGCCAAACCCGCCCCGACTGTGCCGACCAGGGCCGGCTGGGTATCGTCTGTAGTGTCGCCGGTGGCCAGGCTCCCTGTGACGCCGCCGACGTTGTCGGTGGCAGACACGATAGTTACGGCCTGGGCCGGTGCAGTGAGGTCAATAACCACATCAAAAGTAGCCGCATTGCTCGTGTTACCAGCACCATCAACCACCTGGGCCGTGTACTGGTAGGTGCCTTCAGCAAGCGCGGGGGTTGCGGTGTACGTCCAGGTTGTGCCGGCCGGGGTCAGGCTTGCTACAACAGTGCTGTCCAGAGAGACTTCGAGCGTTTCGCCAGCGGCCAGCGGGGTACTCAGGTTGCCGTTTAAGCGTGGTCGGGTGTCATCGGTTGGGTCGCCGCTGCTCAGCAGCGACGTTACTGTTCCAATATTGTCGGTTGCCGAGTTGATGGCAACAACCGCTGCCGGGGGGGTGGCATCGACAACTAGTTGGAAAGTGCCACTGGGTGAGCTAGTGTTGCCAGCGGCATCAATTGTCCGCGCCGTGTAGGCGTAAGTACCGTCGCCCAGCCCGGTTTCCTGGAAACTCCAGGCCAGGTTGTTGGTTGGATTAATTGTTGCAGTGCCAACCACGGCGCCATCACGCAGGATTTGTACCGATTCGCCCGGCGCCAATGCCTCATTCAGGCTACCGTTCAATTCAGGCGTGGTGTCGTTAGTGACGTCGGCATTTTGTAATACACCGGTGACAGGGGCCGTATTGTCAACTGCGTTAATGATTGTCGCGGCAGCATCCGGATTGGTGGAATCAATAATGATGCTGTAAGCCGGGCTGGCGGCGCCGCTATTGCCGGCTGCATCCGCAACCTGCACAGTGTAAGCGTAGGTGCCGTCGGGTAGTGCTACTTCCTGAAATGTCCAGTTGGTGCCCGTGACATTTGCTTCGCCAGCCACGACACCGTCGCGAAGCACCTGCACAACATCGCCGCCGGCGAGGGCTGCGCTGACTGTTCCGGACAACACAGGCGTTCCATCGTTTGTCAGCCCGCCAGATGCAATTGAACCAACGCCAGGCGGCAGGTTGTCCGCAATGTCCGTAATGACGGCGGTGGTACTGGGCGCGTTGGTCGCAACGACAATCGAAAACGCGGTGCTTTCTCCGTTGGCGTTACCACTGGCATCAATCGTGCGCACGGAATACGCATAGCTGCCGTCAGCCAGGTTAGCGTCGGTAAACGCCCAGGTCAGGCCCGAGACGGTTGCTTGCCCAACCACGACGCCATTGCGCAGTACTTGCACGCTCTCATCACTGGCAAGGGCTGCACTGAGGCTGCCGGCCAGCGTTGGTGAGGTGTCATTGGTGACGCCGCCGCTGGCCAACGGCCCGGTTACTGGCGACGCATCATCGTCAGCACCGGTAATAATTGCAATTGCGGCCGGTGGTGTGTTGTCAAAAACGACTGTTTCACTCACCAGCCCGCTCAGGTTGCCGGCGCTGTCACGAGACTGCAAGCTGACCGGGGATGAGACTCCGGCGGGTAAACCACCAGCGGGCAGGCTGCCGCTTAACGGCGTTGCCGTGGCCAGGTCCAGGGACCAGGCCCCCGCCTGATCAGCGGTTACCTGATAGGTGACCAGATTGCCGCCAGCGCCAACGTCAATACCGACGACAACCCGCGAGCCCGCCTCGGCCGTACCGGCAAGTATTGGAGTGCCACTGCCGACGTTTGTCGTGGTCAGGGTCGGATCAACCGGTGCCGTTGTATCTGCGCCGCCGCCGCCGCCGCCGCCCGCAGCGCCGGCCACCACCAGCAGGCCGGCGGCCCCGGCAGCGATTGGCTTCCAGTTGAGCTCGGTGCCGGGTTCTATAGGCAGCGGCGCTGCGCTGCCAGTGGAGTTCATCAGGTAACCACCGTCGGTCAGCGCGGCGATTGGTTCGGAGGCTGGGGTGATGGCTTCGTTGATTCCGCCGCCAATATCTTCAAGCGACAGGCGACACGGGGTGTCAGGGGTGCAGGCGGTGAAGAAGTTTTCGATAACGACTTTTTCGCTACCCGGTAAATTGTCAATCACCAGGTCGCCGTCAAGCCGGATCGCGCGCGGTCCGGCGCCAATGGGACGGCCGCTATCATCTGTTATTCGATACAAGATCCCGGGTTCGGCCTGAATCGCGAGCGGGCTGCCGGGTTCTACCGCGGTGCGCGTGACCACGCCGTTTGCATCAATTGCTTCGATTACCAGGGCCATTCCAGTTCCTTGGGCTGCTGTGACTGCGGTGAGTTTAACCAAACTAATCTAGCGCAATAACATCCGTCCGGCGCAGCTGACTGAATAACCATACAACAATGCATCTCACGGTCAGGAAATGGCGCACCGGGATGCCGGACCCGGCTAGCGGAGTCAGCTCGCTAAACCGGTAATGTGTCGTGGGATGGCAACAGCATTCCCGTGACTTTGCGGCACAAGTCGTTGGATTTCTGTATCCACGCGACAATCAGCGCTGAAGCATGGTGCCGCTTGTGTACTATGAAACAAAACTAGCGGCGTGCGTCGCTATGGGGCCTGGTGAGCGGTAGCTGACGTTGCGCCGGTTGAGTCATGCAGATAAGTGCGTCACCATTTTTGGTGACGAGGCTGGCGATTACGCCGCGGGAGAAACATGGGTTACAAAAAGATGCTGGCCGTGACGGCCGTTGGAATGCTGCCCCTGGTGGCGTCGGCGCAGAATTCTTCGCTTGGGCAGCC
>JBAUID010000169.1:0-60516 GCA_049680625.1 Burkholderiaceae bacterium
CACCGTACTTCTTCGTCAGCACCGTCGTGATCGCCGCCGTCAACGTCGTCTTGCCGTGGTCAACGTGTCCTATCGTACCCACGTTTACGTGCGGCTTCGTACGCTCAAATTTGCCTTTTGCCATTTCCTGAGAACTCCCGAGTCTGGGTCGACCAAGTCTGGGTCGATATATCTGTGGTTACTTCCAATTCGCGTTGCTGACTTTCATTGCTGACTTCTGACTTCTGTATTGCTGACTTCTTATTCGCTTAGTATTTTCTGACTGCTTACTTTCTGACTGCTTCTGCCGGCGCCGACCGTCACCCCGACCTGAACAACAAATCTGGTGCCCATGGCGCGGATCGAACGCGCGACCTCTCCCTTACCAAGGGAGTGCTCTACCACTGAGCCACATGGGCGTTTACCGCAATGCCTTATCTGGAAACCCTATTGGAAACCTTATTACCAACTTACTACTAAGTACCACTATCAAAAATCACCAAAATCAGGCGAAAACTCCGCCTTTTGGAGCGGGTGAAGGGAATCGAACCCTCGTCTTAAGCTTGGAAGGCTTCTGCTCTACCGTTGAGCTACACCCGCCTGACCTTTGAACTTATGTTTAGCCTGACCTTTTATGTTTAACTTGAAAACATTATTTAGCCTTAAAAACACGCTCACCACCGGTACTGCTCAGAGGTGGTGGAGGGGGTTGGATTCGAACCAACGTAGGCATAGCCAACAGATTTACAGTCTGCCTCCTTTAACCACTCGGACACCCCTCCCAAGGGAACCCGCAATTATCACAGGGTGTGGTCCAGCCTGTCAAACAATTTCATGAGTAGTCACCCCGCCCCGGCGTTTAGTATTCGTCAACGGAGGCGGATATGCTCAAACTATATATTGGCGATAAGAACTATTCCTCGTGGTCACTTCGGCCCTGGCTGCTAATGACAACACTGGCTATCGACTTTGATGAAGTTCCGGTCAGGGTGGCTGGAACCGGCCCGAATGACGGCCATCGCCCGTATTCAGACAACGGGCTGGTGCCGTGCCTGCATGATGGCGAGCTCCGGGTCTGGGATAGCCTGGCAATTTGTGAGTATCTGTACGAGACTCAGGCCGCCGTGTGGCCAGCGGATCGCCAGGCCCGCGCCCGAGCACGCTCTGTCAGCGCCGAAATGCATGCCGGCTTTGGGGATATCCGATCAGCAATGCCCATGAATATAAAACTGCGGTTAGCCGGACGGGCACTAACCGCACCAGAGCAAGCCGATCTGGATCGAATTTCCACAATATGGGAAAACTGTCGCTCAGAATTTGATAGTGACGGGCCTTTTCTGTTTGGACAGTTCTGTGCCGCCGATGCCATGTTTGCCCCGGTCGTCTGGCGTTTTGAGACGTATAACGTGTCGTTGCCCGGGTTAGCGGGCGAATATCAGCAGACCATGCTGGGCCTGGATGCCATGCAAACCTGGGAACAAGCTGCTCTGGCCGAAGGGATCAGCCTGCCCTATGACAACCTGGCGGAGACTTTTGGAGGCAATCGTTAATTCGGGACGCTGTCTTACCTGGGTACGGGTTACTTGTTGCGGCCCAATTTTTCAGTCAGCCAGATGGTCAGGGCACCGACGAGCATCATGGACAGCGCGAGTAACGTGTGGGCATCCGCAAGGACCGGCACATACCAGTCATATCCGGTGACCACTTCTTTAACCGGCTTGCCAACCCGCTCAATCATGACAACTGATTTATCTTTCCATGGCCAAATGACAGCCAGTGAACCAAGGACAAACCCGGTCATGAGGGCAATCGTCTGATCATGATAGCGACGCAAAATCCACGACAAGACCTGGGCAAAACCGATCAGGCCAACAACACAACCAAGAGCCATTGGAATCAGAATACCAAAATCAAAGCTCGAGACCGCACCCAGCACGAGTGCATAGTTGCCCATGATTATCAGAACAAATGAGCCGGACAATCCCGGCAGAATCATGCTGCAAATTGCGGCAACCCCGCAAACGAACAAGTAAATCGGCGCGTTATTTTCGCTGGCCGGTGCCAGCAAAGCGATGCCAACCGCAATCGCCGTGCCGGCCAACAAGGCCGCTACGCTGATGAAGTTCCATTGTCGTACTGTACGGCCCACATACCAGACGGACAATAAAATCAAACCAAAGAAAAAGGCCATCGTCGGAATTTCGTGATAGGCGAGCAAGTATTTAAACAAGCGCGCCAGACTGACAATACTGATGCCCACCCCCGCCAGAAGCACCAACAGGAAACCACCGTCAATGTGATTCCAGAATTCGCCGAAGCGGCCTTTTAGCAGTAAGCGGGCCGCTGACAAATTGCACGACTTCAAAGCGTGAATCAGGCGTTCATAGATGCCGGTTACCAGGGCAATTGTGCCTCCGGAGACGCCGGGTATGACGTTTGCGGCCCCCATGGCCATGCCCTTTAAGAACAGGGCGATACTTCGATTCATCGTGTCCAGCCAGTGGTTATTGGTTGAGCGGTAATGCGATAACTGCAATGAAGCCGCCTGAGCAGCCGATTATCTCCCGAATTGATCAGCGATTCGCAAACCACCACCCTGCTGGTAATCAGTTGCCGACTGGCGGCAGCAAATAGAACTAAGCAGTCGAATTGCTGGCTGCTGAATGTTGGTCTGCAGGCACGCTGCCGACAGCTGAGCTGGAAGCCGTTTCATCAGCGAATGCCGGCTCACCGGGTTTCTCAGCGGCAGAACGCAACAGCCCTTGAAGTGAATCATCATCACTACTATCACCGCTTCGATCACCGGCCCTATCCAGAGACGACAATACCGGTAACGGGTCAATCGATCGCCAGGCTGGCATTGATGCCAGAACACTGCTCAGCAATGCGCCGCCACGCAGCAGCCACAACACATAACCAATCGTCAGGCCCGTGCTGACGGTAACGCTGGAAGCAACAAAACGGCGCTCAATCATCACCCCCTGGTCAGACTGCTGATCAAGCACATGAACCGATCGTCGCCAGTCAGCACTGTTAAAGTCGCGTTGGAAAATTTCACCCGGCTGCGCTGATGTTGTGTCGTACCGGATATCGGCAGGTGCCATATCACGAGGCCACAAGTCTCCTACCCTGTAAGCATCGTAGTCCGTCTCGGTTGTTGTAAGGTAATGACGTCCCGCTGTTTGTGAACGATCGGTCGCTTCGTCAGCCATACGGAACCCGGCAGCGTTGTCAGTGTTGCCGGTCCCAGCGACTGCCCGGATTCCCGAGCTAACCGCGCCGTCCGTTGGCGGCGCAACAGACCCGGCCGACGGTGATTGTTCTGCCGAGCCCGGTGATTGCATGTCTTCGGATGTCACCCCATCAGCGGTTTCACCGACGTCGGTGGCATCATCGCTGTCGCCGGTTGAATCTGCCATCTCGTCGGCCGGGCCAGCGAGCCCCTGGCCAGGATCGTTGAAAACCGGTGAGCCAACATTAACCGTCACTACTATCGCACCAACTGTGGCCCCATCACTGTCCGAAACAGACACGGTAAAACTTTCTCCCGCGCTTGGGGGTACCACGCTGCGATAGGCAATTTGCCCCGAAAGCAGATCAGCCTGCGTAAAAGACTGCCCTGCCGCCAGCTGGTTACCGTTTTTCAACAACTCGCCAAACAGCGGCACGGCGTCAACGCGAAATATAAGATCGATTGCTCCATCTTCCTGATCAGATGCGCTGATTACTGCCGGCCCAACTGCAGCTGTCTCGCCGGCCGCCGCCAGGACATCGAGTGAGCCACTGACCACTGGCACATCGTTAACCGGCTGAACCAGAATCGTTTGCAAATTTTCCCCTGACAACAGACCCGCCGCATCGGCTACCTGCAGGCTGAAACTCGTTGTGCCGGCAAAGTCCGCGGGCGGACGATAAGTCAACAGTCCGGCCTGAATTTCGGCGACCGAAACCGTCATCGGCCCAACCAACGGCGGCACCGGAATATTGTTGAGGAACAACTGCCCGGCATTCGGAACAGATGCGATCTGAACCGCACTCAAACCGTCACCGGCATCGGGGTCGCTAAATATAAAATCGGCCGCTGAAAAGATCAGCACCCTGTCTTCAGAGACGGTCGAAGTGTTGCTGGCCCCGAGCGGAGCCTCATTGGTATCAACAAGGTTCACGGCCACATCCGCCGGATCGGAAACCTGTGAATCGTCACTGGCCGTCACGGTTAACGTGTATCCCGCCAGGGCTTCGACATCCAGCCCACCCGGGCTGGAAACCCGAATCGCTCCTGTGGCCGGGTCCAGCACAAAGTCTGCGGATCCGCTGCCGCCAACCAGCGTCCAGTTCAACGGGACAACCAGCGTATCAAGGTCAGAGGTCTGAATTGTGCCAACCAGGGTACCGTCAGGTGAGTTCTCCGCGACTGAAAAGACCTGGTTCGGATTGACCACCGTCTTGTTGTCGTTGATGTCTGTCAGCGTAACTAAAATTGTCTGCACTGCAGATGTGTTCGCACCATCTGATACTGTGACCTGCAATTCGAGTGCTACCGACCGATGCACTTCATAATCCAGGCCGCCCGGGTCGGCGACCCGGATCTCTCCAGTGGCCGGGTCGATGCTGAAATACGCCTGTCCCGAACCGCCCGTGATTGTCCAGTCCTGGAAAACGGTCAACGTATCGGCATCAGTTACCGATGGTGTGATGAGTACGTCCGGCCCTGGGAAATGTTCTGGAATCTGAACACCTTGGTTCGGGTCGATTACCGGTGGGTTGTTGTTGGCATCGCTGATCGTTACGCTAAAGCTACGCTGTACGCTTGCTCCAGCCGTGGAGCTTGCCTCAATTGTCAGCGACTCCATACCCGGGGTCAGGTTCGCCCCCGCCGCAACGGATACTACCCCGGTACTGCTTTCAACCTGAAAGTTGCTACCCGGCGTAATCAATACATACGAAACGGTCTGCCCGGTATGGGTGGCACTGACAGTAATGCCTGCCAGGGAACCGGCAGCGGCAACCTCGCTGATCATGTGGGGCATGGTTGGATCAAGGTCAACGATGTCAGTAATGCCCAGATTGGTTAATGGAATCTGTTGCGCTGACAAAGAGCCGTACTGAGTATCCAGAGAACCGCCCGGGTCCAGACTGATCGCGTACGCCTGATCGCCATCCGGCACGCCGTCTGATAATCCGGTCACGACCACTTGCTGCGGAATATCCCAGTTCGTCGGGTTAAACAACAAGGTGCTTGCGCTCACACCGGCCTCCGTTGGCAGGGTCGCGGCAACCTGCACTTGAACAGCAGCTATCGGTTGTGTGCTCAGGGCCACCGATAAGGTAACCGCTGTTCCTGATTCGTCCGTTGTGCTACCGGAAACGGTGTACTTCATCCCCGGCGGCAGAATGTTGAAATTGCGGATGAAGACACCGCTTGCGTCACCCGGCCCATCACCACTCCAAACGGCGCTGACACTGGTATCACTGACAAATGCGAGCGAAGGTGCAAGCCGGGAACCAGTGACAACGGTATTCGATGCCAGAATTGTTGGGCTCTCAGGCGCGCTTAGCGCAACATCAGCAACCCGAACATCGCCACCACTATGCCAGGCGGCAATAACATCGCCATTGCTTCTGATCACAATATCCGGATCGGTTCCGCCGCTGGTCACCGTGTAGTTCTCGGTGCCATCCCACTCAAGGTGAGTCAGGATTAAGCTGCCGTTGTTCGCCTCGACCATTACGGCAACCTGCCCGGCGTCGTTGACAGCAATAGACGGCCGGCTCAGGTCGACGCCGCTAATCGCAAAATTCAGAGCGATCTGACCGTCGGCCTGACCCGTATTATCAACTGAGCGCAGCTGCAAATAGTCATCGTCAAATACATCGTGAATAATTGCAGCTACAACCTGATAACTACCATCCGGACTGACTGCAAACGTTGCCTGATTGGTGTTGTACACAGTGCTGCCGACAAAGGGTCTGGCAATGTCCACGACCCGAAGCCCACTGGCATCGTAGCGAGAGAGCAAGGTTTCTTCATTGGTGATCGTAAACGGCACTGTGGACACTAGCTCCTGACCCGTCCAGGTGACGACATAACCTCCGTCGCTGGTTGCGGTTACCGACGGTTCGAACTGATCATAGGCATCGGCGTCTGATATGCCGCCAGCGTCGGTGGGGTTCACCCGGAACTCGTACGGATTGGCATAAGCGTAGGTGTAGGCATCAGCTGCACGCACTATTGGCGAGCCGTCGGATGAAAAGCGTTGCGCAAAAACTTCTCTGGAACCCGTACCTGAACCGGAACGGTCTACACCCGTCCATGCGACCATAAAACTACCGTCTGCTGACATCGCAACAACCGCCGCGTCACGGTCGATATCGGTATTGTTTAGAATCAGTTGCTCGGTACCAGTCGTTGGATCGCTAGCTTGAAAAACCCGATAGAAAAGTTCTCCCGCATCATCACCGTGCCAGACAACGACGGTTTGGGTGTCATTACTCGCAATCTGGTGGCCAACCCCTACCGTCAACGACTGATCCCCGTCAGTGGTGGTGTTCAAGCGCTGCTCAACCGAACCTGGCGCCAGATTTAGCTCGTACTGCCACGCGGCAATTGCCGCGGTACTGAATGGCAGGCCGGCTTCAATGTCGCCGGCTTGTACTTCGAGCAGCCAGTCGCCATTGAATGACCCGTGCCCCGTGCTGTTGTCGCTCGCCGCAACATCAGCTGTTGTCAACACGGCCAGGGCGTCAACAAGAGAGCGGCCGGCACCGGTCGCCCCGAGCTCACAACCGTAAATGAGCAGGTCTGCATTATCGGTTAATGACTCAGCCCAGGCCGAGAACTCAGCAGCGCGCGACCGAATGCTGTCATTCGTGACGAACTGACTACCCAATTGAAACTCACCGGCGTCCCCATGAGAGATCAGGTGAACCGCCGAGTACTGCTGCTGCCCCGAGCCGAGGTAGTCGGACAGTGCATAAATACCGTCCATCGTCGGATCAATAACAAAAAGATCTATTGGTGCTCCATCTGCCTGTCGAGCGGCCAAGTCGTCGACAAGAACCTCAAGATCGTCGACCGAACCATCCAGCACCACCAGATGGCGGGCAGGGCTTTGGTCCAGCTGCTGCGCACCACGACTCGACTCCACATTGCCGAGCAGCGAAATGCTGGTGATGTCCTGGGCAGGAGAATCGGGAACATAGGCAAGGACAGCGGCATCAGCGGAGTACAGAATGCGCGGCTCGATATCTTCGCTTACGACAAACGGGCTGGTCTGGATGCGCGTGTTTTGACGGGTCATCCCGGTAGTTTTGGTGATAGCGGTCCGTAAACCGGGGGTGGCGAGACAGCCGGATCAGTGAACTGATTAAACGGGGGAGTTTTGTCGCGTAAATCACTCGTTTGGCGCTTCCAGCCCCAGCCGGATGCCTCCTGTCTGTTTATTGACCGACCGGCCGGTTGGCCAATATAATGCGGGGAAGACTCAATCAGTCGATCAGTGGATCACTCAACCGATCAAGCCAATCCTGAGCGCAAACCCCTTATGTATACCCAAGCGATCGATTTACCAGCTGAACCGAATGAGAACGGCGGAGCCCCGGCCACCGCCTCGGATCACGCAGATTTACAGCGTAATTTTGATGAACGCCTCGCCCGGGATGAGAAAATCGAACCCCAGGAGTGGATGCCGCCGGCCTATAGAAAGACCCTGGTCCGCCAAATTTCGCAGCATGCCCATTCCGAAATTGTCGGCATGCTGCCCGAAGGAAGCTGGATCGGTCGCGCGCCCAGTCTCAGGCGTAAAGCCATATTGCTGGCTAAAGTCCAGGATGAAGGCGGTCACGGTTTGTACTTATATTCAGCTGCAGAAACTCTGGGTACGTCACGCGACGAAATGGTGAGCGCCTTGCTGACCGGCAAGGCCAAGTATTCATCGATCTTCAACTACCCGGCACTGACCTGGGCTGACATTGGCTGCGTCGGCTGGCTGGTTGATGGCGCCGCCATCATGAATCAAATTCCATTGTGTCGTTGCTCTTACGGGCCATATGCGCGGGCAATGATTCGAATCTGCAAAGAAGAATCATTTCACCAGCGCCAGGGTTTTGAGTTGATGCTCGCCTTATGTAATGGCACTAAGGCGCAAAAGGCCATGGCCCAGGATGCGCTGAATCGCTGGTGGTGGCCATCAATCGAAATGTTTGGGCCACCCGATACAGATTCACCGAACTCAGCCCAAAGCACGGCTTGGGGAATCAAGCGAATATCCAACGACGACCTGCGTCAAAGGTTTATTGATGCCACGGTTCCCCAGGCTGAACTGCTGGGCCTCTCGGTTCCGGACCCGGATTTGAAATTTAACGAATCAACCGGTCACTACGACCACGGCCAGATTGACTGGGATGCCTTTTGGGCAGTGATCAAAGGTGATGGCCCGTGTAATGCCGAACGTCTCGCTGCCCAGCGTGACAAGGAAAACAATGGTCAATGGGTACGGGATGCCGCTCTCGCCTATGCCCGCAAAAAAGCAGCCCGACAGCAACAAGCCGCCTGACAATCCCGGAATGCGAACAAATTTATTGGAAAAACCCGATGACTAATGGATCCGCGCCCAATCCGACAAACTCGACACAGGCGACTGAGCCATCTCGCGAAGACAAAGCGGTGGCCACTGAATGGCCGCTATGGGAAGTCTTTGTACGCTCCAAGCAAGGCCTTGAGCACAAACACTGCGGCAGCCTGCATGCCAGCGATGCCGAAATGGCGTTACGGGCAGCCCGTGACGTTTACACCCGCCGCAATGAAGGGGTGAGCATCTGGGTTGTGCCGTCTGCGCAGATCACTGCTTCAAGGCCACAAGACAAGATGGTGGATTTTGATCCAACGGCTGACAAGGTCTACCGGCATCCAACCTTCTACAACCTGCCGGACGAAGTTGACCACATGTAGTTTTGCATGGGCAACAGCGACAATCATCAGCAGGTTTTCGTTCCCAATAACTGGCTAACCACGGCAACAACCCAATGAGCAAACCCACGAGTGTGCCGTCATGGCATCTTGAAACTGTTGTCAGACTCGCTGACGATGCGCTGATCCTCGGGCAGCGGGTTGCCCAGTGGTGTGGCCATGGGCCGGCGCTGGAAGAAGACCTGGCAATGGCCAACATTGGCCTTGACCTGATTGGTCAGGCGCGGATGTTATATACCCATGCCGGCATCCTCGAAGGCGCGGGACGTGACGAAGATCATTTCGCCTACTTTCGAACCAGTAGCGAATTTCGAAATCACTCACTGACGGAACTGCCCAACGGCAACGGGCCCCATGACGACTACGCCACCACAATTACAAAAAACTGGCTGCACTCAGCGCGCATGGTCCCGGTGTGGCAACACCTGGCAGAGTCTTCTGACCAACAGTTAGCCGCCATTGCGATGAAAGCAGTCAAAGAGGCCACGGGTCATTTGCGCCACGCGCGTGACTGGGTTGTGCGCTTCGGAGATGGCACTGAGGAATCTCATCAACGTATGCAGACCGCACTCAACAAATTATGGCCGTATACCAATGAGTTGTTTGCCGATGATGCGATAGATCAGGAAGCGGCAAGCAATCAAATTGCACCGTTGCCATCAAGCGTCAAGCCGGAATTTGACAAGGAAGTCGCTATTATTCTTGCCGAGGCAACATTGTCCCAACCTGCGCCTACCCAGTTTTTATCGACAGGAAAACAAGGGCAACATACCGAACACCTCGACTTGATCCTGGCTGAAATGCAGTCTCTGGCGCGGGCGCATCCCGGCGCCACGTGGTAGTTGATGAATTCGATGAGCGCCGCCAGTCTCGCACAAGTGCGCCAGCAAGTCGGCCTGATTCCCGACCCGGAAATCCCTGTTGTCACCCTGGCAGAGCTGGGCATCTTGCGCGAAGTTGTAATAGTGGATGGACGGATGACCGTCATCCTGACCCCAACCTACAGCGGTTGCCCGGCAACCGAGGCGATTGCTGCCGATGTCCAGGCCACTTTGCACCGTCTTGGACACCCCAACGGGCAGGTAGAACTGGTGTTAGCACCTGCCTGGACTACCGACTGGATTACCGGAGCCGCTCGCGAAAAACTGCGCGCCTACGGTATTGCGCCGCCCTGTCATTCGGTTGGCGCGGCGCCCACCACCGGAGAGTCTGTACTTCACTTCATGCCGCAAAAACCGGATACCAACACCATGGTTCAACCCCCCTGCCCGCGCTGTGACAGCGCACGGGTTGAGCGCCTGACTGAGTTTGGCTCAACCCCGTGCAAATCGATGTATCGATGTTTGTCCTGCCGTGAACCTTTCGATTACTTCAAGCCGTTTTGAGTTCGCCGATGCCCGCTCCCCGGTTCAACCCGCTCACCATTATTGATGTTTCTCCGGAGACCAGTGACGCCATCACCGTACTGTTTGATGTGCCACAACTTCTGCGCACAGATTATCGTTTTACTCAAGGACAGTTTCTTACCCTGAAGTCCGAGGTGAACGGCGAAGAATTGCGACGTTCGTATTCGATCTGCACCGCAACCAGTGACTACGATCAATCCGGCGAACTGCGGGTAGCAATTAAGCGAGTCGCAGACGGCCGGTTTTCAAACTGGGCAAATGACAAACTCGCCGCCGGTCAGACAATTGATGTCATGACCCCGGACGGTCGCTTCTTTACTGCCCTGGACCCGGCTTGCCCGCGATCGTATGTTGGCTTTGCCGGCGGCTCCGGCATCACCCCGATGCTGTCAATTATTGCCAGCACACTGGTCACCGAAGAGGACAGCCGGTTCACCCTGGTTTATGGCAATCGTTCATCCGCTTCAATTATGTTTATAGAAGCGCTGGAAGGGTTGAAGAACCGTTTCCTGGATCGATTTCGCTTAATACACGTCTTGTCGGATGAACCGCAGGATGTTGAAATTTTCAACGGTTTGCTGGACCAGGAAAAATGTACCGAGTTGATCGCGCGACTGATACCTGCGTCAACTATTGACCACGTGTTCATTTGCGGGCCGGAGCCAATGATGAACGGAGCAGAGGCCGCCCTGCTTGGTGCCGGTCTGACCCCCGAGCAGATTTCCATCGAACGATTTGGCACGCCTAACCCGTCCGGCGCGCCGCGCGCCAGCAATGTCCTCGACGACAACGCCCCCGGTGCCCGGGTTCGGATCATTGCTGATGGCAAAACGCGTGACCTGCATCTGCCGTTTGATGGCCCGGCCATTCTGGATGCTGGCTTGATGAAAGGGGCCAACCTGCCGTTCGCCTGCAAAGGCGGCGTGTGTTGCACTTGCCGCGCAAAAGTGCTCGAAGGTGAAGTTTCAATGGACAAAAACTATACTCTTGAGCAATGGGAAATTGACCAGGGTTTTGTACTCACCTGCCAGGCCCATCCGGTATCCGAAAGCGTCGTTGTCAGTTATGACGAGCGCTAGGAGTCTGCGGCTCGACGAAGTCTGGGCGTTGTTGATTTTCAGCCGGAAAGTTTATGGCACGCCCACGCGCTGCTGACCATCACGTACAGCGAGCGGCGATCAGAGAGCATGCTGTTGCTGCCTTTGCCCGGCTAGGTTATGCGAGCGCATCAATGGCTGATCTCGCCAATGCCTGCGGCATATCAAAAGCAACCCTGTACCACTACTTTGACAGCAAAGAAGTCTTGCTGTTCGAATGCCTGGACGACTACACGCGTCGTCTGCTCGCCCTGACGACACGGTTTTCGCCAGAAAATCAGATGCAACCCCAGATGCGACCCAATACAGAGGCGAAAGAACTATTGCGCGATTTAATCCGTGAATTGCTGCGCGAATACGCGCACTCACGTAACTATCACGTGAGCCTGTTACACGATGTCAAGTTCCTGCAGGCTGAGCAGGCAGCCCAGATTCGGCACCAGGAGAAACAAGTTGTCAGCCATGTTGCCGATGCAATTGATGCCGCATTCCCGGGCCGAATCAACAAAACGAAACGCACCCCAACAACCATGGCATTACTTGGAATGATTAATTTCACCTTCGCCTGGTTGCGACCGGACGGGCCGATGACTTATGACGAATTTGCCGATATCGCCATAGAGCTGTGGTTTGCTTCATTGAGTTGACACCGCTCAGCAGCTCAGGGAATTGGCAATGCAGCACCTTCTTTAATTGTGCGCAGTGCAAAACTGCTACGCACATCAAGTACCCCGGGGGCAGCTAGCAAAGTGTCCATCATGAAACGGGAAAAATCGTCCAGATCTGGCACTTGTACCCGCAGCAAATAATCCAGGTCACCGGTCATTGCATAACAAGCGATGACTTCCGGCCAGGCCTCCACCAGGCGGGTGAATTGTTGCGCCTTGCTTTGCCCGCCGCTGTCACTGGCCGCTTTTTCCAGCTTGACGTTTACATAGGCGAGCAAGCTCACGCCAACTCGGGCCGGATCAATCACTGCCGCGTAGTGGCGAATGAAGCCAAGCTGCTCGAGTCGGCGGATCCGCCTCAGACACGGTGATGGCGACAGCGAGACCTGATCTGCCAGGTCCTGGTTACTGATCCGGCCATCGCGTTGCAGTACGGCAAGAATATGGCGGTCGGTTGCGTCCAGACCACGTGAGTTCATCGCGGCTTTGTTAGTTTCAGGCATTTTATTTCTCAAACACTGAATATCGCGCAATTTTATTCCATGTTGCTCAATTTTTCCCATCGATTCGCAATTTACTGCGCACTGATTGCCCGTACAGTGGCGGATCGCCCGGGACTCAACCCAGCGGGCACCAACAATGCGGAGCAAATTGAATGACTGAGAGCTTTACGCCCTGGGAAAACCCAATGGGTACCAACGGCTTTGAATTTGTTGAATATGCAGCAACCAATCCTGAAGAAATGGGTGCGTTGTTTGAACAAATGGGTTTTGAGGCGATCGCCAAGCATCGCCGCAAAAACGTCACCTTATACCGGCAGGGCGAAATCAATTTCATTCTGAACGCAGAGCCAGATTCTTTTGCCCAGCGTTTTGCGCGTCAGCACGGACCATCGATTTGTGCAATCGCATTGCGGGTTGATGACGCCGCCTATGCATATAAACGCGCATTGGAATTAGGCGCCTGGGGTTTCGACATTACTAGTGGCCCTGGCGAATTGAATATCCCGGCGATTAAGGGCATCGGCGATTCCCTGATTTACCTTGTCGACCGCTGGCGCGGCAAAGACAGTGATGACCGCAATGCCATCGGGAATATCTCTATCTATGATGTGGACTTTGCGCCGCTTGCTGATGTCAACCCTCATCCAGTTGGTAAAGGGCTGACTTATATCGACCACTTAACCCATAACGTACACCGCGGACGCATGGACGAGTGGGCAGAGTTTTATGAGCGTTATTTCAATTTCCGCGAAATTCGATACTTCGACATTGAAGGCCAGGTAACCGGGGTAAAGTCAAAAGCCATGACCAGCCCCTGCGGCAAAATTCGGATTCCGATTAACGAAGAAGGGAACGAGGCAGAAGGTCAGATTCAGGAGTACCTGAACTTGTACCGCGGTGAAGGGATTCAGCATATTGCCCTGGGTTCGGACGATATCTACGGTACGGTAACCAACCTACGTAAAAGCGACGTGACCTTTCTGGATACCCCTGAGACATATTACGAACTACTCGACACCCGCCTGCCAGGGCACGGCGAGCGTGTTGATGAGCTGAAACAGAATCGAATTTTGATGGACGGATCACCCGGTGGTGGTTTGTTGTTGCAGATTTTCACCAAAACCGTAATCGGACCAATTTTCTTTGAGCTGATTCAGCGCAAAGGTGATGATGGTTTTGGGGAAGGCAATTTCAAAGCGCTGTTTGAGTCTATTGAACTGGACCAGATGCGACGCGGCGTTGTTGACGCAAAAGAGAAGGCGTAAGCCTGAATAGACGGGATTTTTCCCGGGACCCGAGAAAACCGGGATAATAACCATTAATCCTGCGGCCGTTAGCCGGCCGCACCCGTCTGCCCCGTAGGCGCAGTAACCCTAATCCAAGAGCTGCAGCGCCCGCCAGCGGCAAATCAGGCCGTGCCTATGAAAACACCGCAACGACTGCAAGCGCTTGCTATTGACGGCCTGATCGATTCGGTGGCCCGCCAGTTAATGAGCGGCAAAGAAGCGACGGTGTACGCAGTTCAACGTGGCGACCAACTGATTTGCGCCAAAGTTTACAAAGAAGCCAATAAACGGGGCTTTCACAAAGCTGTCGATTACACCGAAGGCCGCAAGATCAAGAACAGCCGCAAGGCCCGGGCCATGGCCAAGGGCTCGCGTTACGGTCGCAGCGAGCAGGAATCTGCCTGGCAAAGTGCCGAGGTTGATGCGCTGCGCCGGCTGGCGAGCGCCGGGGTTCGGGTACCCGAACCATTCGATTTTCATGAAGGTGTGCTGCTCATGGAAATGATTGTTGACGAAGACGGTCAACCTGCACCACGCCTTAATGACATTGAACTGGAACCGGAAACCGCACGCCAGTTCCATGAATTTCTGGTCCGTCAGGTGGTGCTGATGCTGTGCGCGGGCACCATCCATGGTGACCTGTCTGAATACAATGTGTTAGTTGATACCCAAGGCCCGGTCATTATTGACTTGCCACAGGCTGTTGATGCTGCGGCCAACAACAATGCCAAGCGAATGCTGGAGCGTGATGTCCAGAACCTTGCCGACTATTTCGGACAGTTTGTACCTGAGCTTCTTAGCTCGCAGTTTGGGCCGGAGATTTGGGCACTTTATGAATCTGGCAAGCTGTTACCCGACAGCCCGTTGACCGGCCAGTTTAACGGCTCTGATGAGGCGGTCGATCTGGACGAAGTCATGCAGGTGATTGATGATGCAATTAAAGAAGACGCCATCCGCCAGGCCGGCCGAGAGGCGGCCGGCGACTAAACAATCACCGGTCAGTCAAATTGACTCAATAAGCGCGGCAACAACCTGCGGATGTGTCAACGGCGACATATGCTCGGCATCTGGAATGATCTCGTAACGACAGTTTGGTATGGTTGCAGCAACTATCTCTGACACCCGGAAATCAGGTGGCCTGGTCTTCAGACCGCAGACGACAAGCGTCGGCAAATCCATTCTTTTCAGATCGTCAATCGTGAGTGGATTGTTCAGGTTTGAATGAAAGCCATCAACAGTGGCTTCGGTAACAGCGACGAAACGGGATTTATTCTTTTCCGGCAACCTCTCCCAGGTGCCCGGTCCGTTTCGATAGCCGATAAAAATCTGCCACGCGTTTTCCACATGCCCGGATGAAGCTGCCTGACCCTGAAACCGGACAGAACGCATTCATGGCTCCTGACGAGCGGGCCCCGGCGCCAATGCTGACCACCGTTCTGGCATTACCTTAGGCGCCGTAAATATGAGACGTGGGGATTGGGTCTTGCTGACGTCGACTGGAATAATCGACACCTATCGAATCGGAACGTGCCATGTCACACAAAACCTCAGGCGGGACGCCTCACAACGAAGCGCCCTCCCCCAATACCGCCGCTGACAAAGCCGTCAAGAATTGCCGTGTTTTTATCGACAATGATCGAATAAACTTTTGGACTAAAGCGACTAGAGATTAGTTCTTTTATCTTGGGCAGCCTGTTGATCACCTGCTGATACTGATCGACAAAAGTACTTGATACGTCGGTGAATTCGATAAGCTCCAATCCAAAATCGCTGAACAACTGAAGATAAGTGGCAGCGGGCGCCATACCAGGTGATGCCGATGCCTCAAGCACCGCTGTGCGCTGCGCGGGCGACATGTCAGCCTTTAAAAGCCAATCGGTAAATGCGATTAATCCGCCGGGTTCAGTGACTCGCACACATTCTGCAATTAACCTGGTTTTGTCATCGACATGACACCAGGCATCGAGACCCCAAACTGTATTAAATGATTTTTCGGCAAACGGCAACGCCGTGGCGTCACCGACATACCAGTCTGTTCTGTCTTGCAGGCCACGCTGACTCGCCCGTTTGATCGCACCGTCGATATTAACGTCGACCAAGTCCAGGCCCGTCACATGGCATTGATAGTTCTGTGCCAAAAACAGGGCCGGCCCACCCAATCCACATCCAATATCCAGAACACGACTCTGAGAATTGATGCCCGCAGCCTCAGCCAATGCCCGGGTGGAAGCATCACCCCCGATTGACAAGTAGTCGTTGGTGTACATCATCTCGATGATGTCGATGCCGGCGGCGTTGTAGTTCGCTCTAACTTGCTCTTTGCTCAAAATCACCTCGTTGGCTGAACCGAGGACATTTTGCCATGGATGGTAATGACTACACCGGTTGCCAAACAATGCCAGCCGGCAGATGCACTATGAGCGACGCCGGCTTTTGCAGACAGCGTTCGGCCCCTGCGGCACAGATGCCGCCGCGTAGACAACCTGGCAATCACAGCCCGCTTTATCGCGGCATTGCTGTAAGGCCTGCTGTTTAGCCGCTTCGATATTCGCATCGCAGCCAACCCAGGCCCAGTCGTGTCCCTGGACTGAAGCAACAACCGTCGCCTGTCCTTTACGACAACCGCCAACGCTGCGGCAGTTTCCACCCGCCGCTTTGCAAATATTAAAAGCCGCTGTACGCGCTTCACGCTGGGTGCACACCAGTTCTTTTTCAGCGGAATAGCTGGTGAATCGGCGCGCATCAAACACAACCCATTCACCCGTCTGGCGGGTGCTTGCTGCGCTTAACGGTTTACCGCGACGGGTCGAGGCGCTGGCGCGCACCGGTTTGCAGACCTTGTTACCAGACGGTTCAAGCACTGAGCTCGTACTGCCGACCTCTTGCAATTTGGCCCGTGACGTCGAATTATCAAGCAGTGCTTTCACCGAATCCGGGCTCACACTCTTGCCAAGCGCCGCCCTGATATTGCCTCCGGCGGCAGAGTAGTCAGTACAACTGACCCCGAACCTGCCTGGCCCGCCAGCGATGCTCTTGCAATACGAGGCGTAGCTCTCGGTCAGCACCATGAAGTACAAGTCATCCCGATGGTAGTCCCAGGCCAGGTAAGAAGGTTTACCGTTTTCGATGCGGGCGTTTCTAGGAAAATACTGCATCACCTCACCCGTTCCGTCCGCGTGAAACCGCAGACCTGCAAAAGGACCCGGCTGACCGCGGCGCACCTGAGGTACCCAGGCCGTGGCGAACAATAAGTCGGGGCGGCCCGTCCGTGAGCGTTGCAAGGGCGATTTTGACAGCACGGGGTTCGCTCTTTCAGATTTGCTCAGCTTACGTTTACGGGTTGCATCGAGCGCCCGGTCGATATCAATTTGCGGGAGCCACGCGGTACGTTGGGCGGGCTGACTACTGTAGAAGCTACGGCCCTGACTCTCAAGGAAGGCGGCCAGGGTCAGATCACCGGCAACAGCTGCATAGTTCGCCGCGTTGCGACCAAAATTGTCATTAATTTCCGGGTCGGCGCCAGCGTCGAGCAAGGCCCGAATAATTTTTTCACGGGCATTCGCCGGTGCTTCCTGTACGGCACGAATCAGCGGGGTTACCCCATCCGGGTCAAGCGCCCGATTGACCCGGGAGCTGGTCACAAAGTGGCGCACCGCTTTGACGCTGCCAACCTGAATAGCAAGGTCAAGGGCGACTAATTCAGACAATACGGTGTTGTAGCGTTCGACCAGAATGTCAGCGCGGTTCAGGTCACTGTCGGTCAAAGCCTGTCGCAACTCGGAGATGCGATCAGTGCCGTAAAACGACTGTGACTGGGTGACGCACGCGGTCACCAAAAATATAAGTACCAGACAAGTAAGTGCCCGTGAACCAGTTTGCAAAACGGCACTAAGGGCGAAGCGACTCTGGGCAAAAAACCAAGGCATGAGAATTAGACAACGTCAAAGCAGGGGGGAGGACAGACCGGCCGACTTCGTGTATTGCTAAGCGCAACCGCTTTGCCCGACCTCTGTTGTTGATAGCTTATTTGCAAACCGCGACAAATCCTGACCTGGATACAAAAAAGCCCCATTTTTGGGGCTTTCTGGCAACAATGATGTAACAAGCAATCGATTAATCGCGGGTTGCTGCATCAAGTGCCTGATCGAGGTCCCAGATTATGTCATCAGCGGACTCCAGCCCAACCGACAAGCGGATAAGATCCGGGCCAACGCCGGCTGCCTGCAACTCTGATTCAGTCAGTTGCCGATGAGTTGTCGACGCGGGATGGATAATCAGGGTCCGAGCGTCACCAATATTGGCAAGATGACTCAGAAAAGTACAGGCTTCGATCAGCTTTTCACCGGCACGCTGGGCCTGGGTGGCTGATGAATCAGGTGTCTTCACACCAAAGGTCAGAATGCCGGAAGCTCCTTTGGGCAGGTATCGCTGGCTCAAAGCGTGATACGGGCTGGACTTGAGGCCGGGATAATTCACCCACGCAACCCGCGGGTCTGATTCGAGAAACGAAGCAACCCGCATGGTATTACTGACATGACGATCCATGCGCAACGGCAGGGTCTCGATACCCTGCAACAGCAACCACGCGTTCATTGGTGAAAGCGTAGGCCCGAGGGTGCGCATTGTCTCCATACGGGCTTTCATGGTGAACCCAAAATCGCCAAAGGTTTCGTAGAACTTAACCCCGTGGTAACCCCGGCTTGGCTCTGTCATTTGCGGAAACTTGCCATTCGCCCAGTTAAAGCGCCCGGATTCAACAACAGCACCACCCATTGTGGTGCCGTGGCCCCCAAGATACTTGGTCACCGAGTGCACAACAATGTCAGCGCCGTGGTCAATAGGACGACACAAATACGGTGATGCCATCGTGTTATCAACAACCAAAGGCAAGTCGTGTGCGTGGGCAATGTCTGCGACGGCAGCAATATCCAAAACGTTAAGCCGCGGGTTGGCAACGGTTTCGGCAAACACGGCTCGGGTATTTGGCTTGATTGCGGCAGCAAAATTCTCCGGGTTGTCCGGATCTACAAATGTGCAGTCAATTCCAAATTGCTCAAATGTGACGGCAAATTGCGAAAAAGTGCCGCCATACAAGGTGCTGGCAGCAACCAGATGATCACCATTTCGCAATAGGGTCAGCAAAGCCAGCATTTCAGCGGCCATACCACTAGCCGCAGCAATACAGGCCCGGCCCGACTCAAGCGCAGCGATACGCTCTTCAAGGACGGCAGTTGTCGGATTAGATAACCGCGAATAGACGTTACCAAACGTCTGCAGATTGAATAAACTGGCCGCGTGTTCGGCACTATCAAAAACGTAAGAGGTTGTCTGATAGATAGGAACGGCGCGCGCACCGGTTGTTGGATCGGGCACCTGGCCCGCATGCAGGCATAAGGTTTCAAATCCAAAATCGCGATCAGCCATTGTCCGTCTCCTTGCGCGGCAGCGCCCCGGTAGCAAAGTACTCGGGACGACGCGATGAAATGATTTTTGTATTGACCCCGGCCCAGCCAAGACCACCAAACAAACGTGCAAATTCGATTTTCACGCATCGGTCTTCAACGGCATCCAACCCCTTACTGACCACCAGCGCTGATGCCTCATGGTTGATGACACCTAGCTGTTGCCAAAGGCAACGAGCGCCAATTTGCACTGCCTGCTCGGCAATCGGGAAGACGTCTTCGGTTTTCCGAAAAACATCAACCATATCTACGGGGACCGGAATATCCGTGAGTGACGGATAACACACTTCACCAAGAATTGAGTCGTAGCGGGGGTTGACTGGAATGATGCGGTAGCCGTGTTCCTGCATAAACTTGGACGCAAAATAGCTCGGACGCGACCAGTCACCAGACAAACCGACAACGGCAATTGTGCGGTTCGTCGCCAGGATGCGGCGCAGGGTTGGGATGTCTGACATTGTTTAGCCTCGGCGGGTAACAACCGTTATTTTGCCAGTATGTGGGCTGAATCGGACGGCTATTTCGGTTCGACCCCGGAAATGCCTGTGCGCCACAAGTAAGGATCAAGGTTCAACATCGCACAAGGATCAATGGGCTTATCACGGGCTTGTTTCAACGTTGGCGTCAGTTGGTGTTATCGTGGACTAATGTTCATGTTTCGGCGATAGCACATCCAAATGAAAACCACATCAGACTTCTCATCAATGGGTTTTGGTCCTGGCTTTGAAGGGATGGACCCTGCGCAATTAATGAAGTCGTTTCAAACCCTGCAGCAGTCGTGGCTGGCTGCGGCCGCTGGCGACAGCCCGGGCGCAGCGGCCGGCATTGAAGATCTCGATAAACGGATTCGGGACTTAAAAGCCGTTGAACAATGGCTGTCGATGAATCTGACCATGCTGCAAACCACTGTTCAGGGGCTTCAGATGCAACGCACAACCCTGGCCAACTTAAATGAGATGGGCAACGCCTGGCAGAACACGGCTGGCCCGTCATCAGATGCCAGCAGATCCGGCACACAAGCCCCATCAGCACAGCCGCCTGAAATTGACCCGATGGCATTCTGGAATTCATTGCAGCAACAATTCGAATCGGTCGCCCGCGCCGCCCTGGCGGTCAGCGCCGGGAATCAAGCGAGTCAGGAAAAACACCCTGGTTCGGGTGCTGGCGCCAATACAAAGAACGCCGGGGATCAATCCACGTCAAAGCCGACGCCCGGCACAAGGAAGCCGCGGTGACCCAATTTCCCATGGCTCACGGCAGCAGTCATTCGGCGCAGTCGGCGGTCCAGGCCTTATGTGAACAATTCGGCGAACAAGTTGCTGCACAGAGACAACAATGCCTTGGCTTGTTTTATCTGAATCGTGCAGCAAGTACGCAATCCGACCTGGTACTGAAAGAACTGAATGATCGCTACCCCGGGGTGCAATGGTCTGGAGCGGTCGCTGACGCTGTCATTGCGGGCGAACTGGAACTGGGCAGCGAGCCCGCTATAACAGCAATGCTCCTGCCGTTGCCAAAACACAGCTGGCAGTCGTTTTCCGGTAATCGCCCGATTGGCGAGAAGATTCATACCGCCCTGGTACACGCCGACCCAATGGCTCCCGACTTGCCCGGACTGATCGACGAATTAGCGCAGCGCACCGAAACCGGTTACTTATTTGGCGGTCTGACACTGGGCGATCCACAAATCGTTGGCCAGTTTTCAGATGGCGAGCCAATTCGTGATGTTTTGTCTGGGGTTGGATTCACTGAAAACATCAGATTGCTGTCCCGGGTTACCCAAGGTTGTTCACCGTTTGCTTCCGAACACGTGATCACCAGCTGCAACGCAAATTACGTTCAAACCCTGGACAACGAGCCCGCCCTCGACGTGATGCTCCGCGATCTTGGGGTTGACGAAAGCGTCCGTCAATCCACTGACGGCGACGAAATCTTGCAGGCCATGTCAGGCAAGCGCCTGGCCAACGGCTTGCTGGTTGGATTAAACGACGCCGTGCAGGACCGTCGGCTTGGATTTGGCGACTATATGGTCCGCAACCTGATTGGCATTGACCCCCAAAGCCGCTTGATCGCCATTGGCGCAGAGCCAGCCGACGGTGACCGACTGGTCTTCTGCACCCGTGACAGGGAAGCCGCTCGCACCGACTTAATCAGAGTATGTACCGAGTTGCGGGATGAGGTGGAGTCCGAATCCCTAAGCATTCGAGGGGCACATTTTGTTTCCTGTGTTGCGCGCGGTGAATCGTTGTTTGGTGCGGTTGGGGCCGAAACGGCACTATTGCGACATAACCTTGGCGACGTTCCGACTATTGGTTTTTACGCTAACGGAGAAATCGCTCGCGAGCGCGTCTATGCGTACACCGGCGTGCTGACCTTGTTTGTCGAAGCGAACAATCCGGCATAAGCGGCGAGATTCGCAAGTAACTCTGAATATTTCAGTCAGCAACTGGCACCGGGTGTTTGCCCCGATGCCAACCGTTCGTCGTCGCAATCAGACCCGAATCACCTCAGACTTCAGGGACCACAGAATTGCCAGCACTTCATTGCGAACCGGCGCGATAACACCGCAGGTTTCCAAAGCCGCCATCGCATCATCGATGACAGCGATGAACTCCTGCTCGCTGACATTCATACCACGGTGTGTGCTGAGCATGTCTTTTCCGGAGTAGACCTCCGGCCCACCTGAACCCGCGCAAAAAAAGTCGATTACGTTCTTTTCGACCCGGTCCATATCCTTCACCTGGCTATATCGACTATTAACCAGCGGGTTCGCCAAATGGTTTTTTATCAGCTCTTGGGTAATTCGCGTAATGCCATCCCGGCAACCGAGGCGGCTGTACAAAGTCGATGCAGTGAGTTCACTCATATCAAGTTTCCTTAGTGTAGTTTGGTTTTCCTGGCACCCCGGCAGATCCGCAGCAGCAGTTCAACCAGGCATCCTTTCACCAAATACCGGCATCCACGACAGGTATTCGATTTCACCGTGCTGGAGCCCTTCAGCGCTGATTTGGCGACGCAGTTTGCTCAGAACCGTCACCAACGAGTGCTCAAGTTCCAGCAGGGAATCCACTCGCAAATCGCGAGGCATTGTCAAGACGGCTGGTGGGCTGTCGGTCAGAGGAACGCGCAGTTCGATTGGGGTCATGATGTACTCCTGAAGGTTCTGGCGGGCAAGATTGACCCGCTGCGCACATCATGACGAGCCGGCGTTCCTGAAGTGTTCCTGGTCAAGAACCTGCTTGCGAACCATGCTTATATGGGTCAGACTCGCCGGTATGCAATCACATTTGTCACGGCTTGAAATCAGCCTTTTAGGTCGATTCGAGGTATCCGTCGATGGCAAACGCATCGCCCCCCAGAGTTGGCCCAGTTTGCGCGCCAGCCACCTGGTACAAATGCTGAGTCTGCAACCACACTACCGCATGCCACGCGACGTTGCCATCGACGCGCTATGGCCGCAACTGAGTCCGGAATCCGGCGCCGCAAATCTGCGCAAGGCCATGCACCATAGCCGCCAGGCACTCGGTCGACATGATGGCATCGTCTTACACGCCGGAGAATTGGTGCTTTGGTCAGATCGCCCACTGATTGTCGACAGCACGCTCTTTGAAACTCATGCATTGATGGCACTGCGCCAAAAAGACCCCACCGAGTGTGCAGCGGTGGCCGGCGAATACGGCGGTGATTTGCTGCCCGGCGCGCGCTACGAGCCCTGGGCAGAATCGCGTCGAGAGCGGCTTCGCGCGCTGTTCCTGGATTTACTTCGGGCCAGTGAGCAATGGGAGCAACTGGCCCGACAAGAACCAACCGATGAAGTCGCGCACCGTGCGCTGATGGAGTACGAACTACAAATTGGCAATCGTTCAGCCGCACTGCGGTGGTACAGCCGTCTACGGGAGTCACTTGAGCAAACATTGGGCGTCACGCCCGAGCCACGCACCGAGGCTGTGTATGAACGCTGCATAGCTGATCTTCAGGCAGTAGGGCCGACTTTTGTCGGACGTGCACAGACCCTTGGCCAGTTGACCGCCTGGCTGAATATGGCCCCGACGAATCGCCCGGGGGCAATCGCATTGCGCGGTCCGGCCGGCATCGGCAAAACTGCGTTGTGCCGGGAACTCGGTATACAAGCACGTCGGCGCGGCTGGACGACGGTGAGTCTGCAAGCCGTTCAAACTGGGGAGACTTACGGTGCCACTGCCGCGATCGCCGAACAGATTATTCTCGCTGACCGCAACGTGCTTGACCACATCGGCGCTCCAGCGCGGGCTGTGCTGGCACTGCTCAGCCCGCTGGCCTTACCGGCCAGTAAACCACAAGGGCCACTCGGACGTCACCAGGTGGTTGGAGCCATGCGAAGGTTGCTACTGGCGGCTGCGCCAACCTCTGACGTCCTCCTGCAAGTGGATGATGCCCACGTAATCGACGATGCGGATGTCGATATTCTGGTGCAACTGGCTGTTGCCGGCGCCCCATTATGTTTGGTATTAGCTTCGCGACCAATAGCCGCATCAACCGCATTATCCAAGGGTATATCCCGGCTGCAACGTACAGGCGTGTTGCAGACGATTGATCTTCCTCCAATGGACAAGGATGAGAGCCGCCGTTTGGTGATTCGCGCCTTACCCAAGCCGCTACCCGATGCCACTGTCGATTACGTCGTACAAGCGGCTGATGGCAATCCGTTTGCACTGATAGAACTGGCGCGTTGCACTGTTGATCAGACGGGTCGACTCCCTGGTAATGCGGCAGAAGCCATCACTGAGCGTCTGTGCGATGTGCCCGATGATGCATTGGCCTTATTGCGCTGGCTGGCATTGGGCGGAGGCGATTGGAGCGTGCGTACGATAGAGTCGCTCGCTACACTCGCGCTTGCCGCTCCTTTTACCGGAATCGACCAAGCCCTGGAAGCCGGTGCGCTGGTTTTCGGCAATGGTCGCTACCGCTTTCGGCATGAGCTATTGCGCCAGGCGCTACTCGACCAGATACCCCCTCATCGGCGAATCAAAATGCATCGCGAGATTGCCGTTCAGCTGGCAGAGAGGGATGCCGCACCGGCAAATATTGCACGACACTGGCTCGATGGCGACCGTCCGCGCGACGCTATTCCGTGGCTGTTGGCCGCCGCACGTGATGCGATTCGCCTTGCTGCATTCAGCGACGCCCTGCGGCACCTCACGCCGATTTTGGCCACCGAGAAAAGTCACCCGGAGGCATTAAGACTGCGCGCCGAGGCACTCGACGCGATGGGAGACCCGGGCGCAATGGCGGCCTACCGATTGGCCGCAGACGTTGCTGACGCCACAGAAAGTCATAACCTACTGGCCAACGCCGCGCTCGCCCAGGTGAAACAGGGTGACCCGAAAGGTGCACTGCTTGCATTGCAGGGATTACAACCCTCCTCCGTGAACGGAAGACTCAATGAAGCTCTTGCTTATGCAGGCGCCGCCGCCCTCGGTGCCGGCGATCCAGCCGTTGGCACAACAAAGGCTGCTATTGCGCGTCGCCTGGCGATTGAATCCGGAGACACCGAGTCGCTAGTGATTGCATCATGGGCGCAAGCTGCAGCCGCCCATGCGCGCGGCCAGCTGCACCAAAGCGTGTGGGCCGATTTGCAGGAGACGAGACATGTGCCACACCTCGCCCTACGAGTTTTTGACGGGCATCTTTGTATCACACAACGATTTCTGTACGGCTCGCAGCCATACGCCAGTGTAATTCAGTTTGCTGAAGCTGTATCCGTCGAGGCGCAAAGACTGGGTGCCGCCCGAGGTCACGCCTTTGGAATTACCTTGCGTGGCGAAGCTGAATGGTTAGCCGGCAACCTCGTCGCTGCGCGCGAGCATCTCACTGCGGGTGCACGCCTGCATCGCGCCATCGGCGGGTCGGTCGGTGAAGCGCTCTCGTTACAGCGCCTGGCCGAGGTTGCGCTGTTTGAGGGCAAACAAAACGAGGCGCGAGCGATGATCGATGATGCCCTTGATGTTGCACGCCAAACAGATGTCGGGTTTCATTTGCTCGATCGTATCTATGGCACCAGAATCAACTTACACTATGAAGACCCTGAAGCTGCGCTTCATGTCATGGAAGATGCCAGTGAATCTGTGCGCGGTCCGAGGGAAACCTGCCCGGGGTGCAGGATTACCTTTGCCGTTCCTGCGGCAATTGCAGCAGCCCGCGCAGGAGAATTAGATTTGGCCGAACAACACGAAGCACAATGCGCCTATCTTGCCGACGTCGTAATGCGCTTGCCAGCATGGTACGCAGCGCATGCAGAGGTTTGTGGTCACATTGCCGCTGCGCGCAATTCAGGCTCTGTTGATGCGGCAAATTACTTCGCCGAAGCTGCCAAAGGTTTTAGGCAAGCGGGTCAACCTCTAGATGCCCACCGATGCGGACAGCTTGCATCCGGAGTTGTTGGAACTACCGGCTGAGACCAACCCAACAGTCTTCGTGACCTGAGTCCGATCGGTTCGAGCGTCCGATATTTAGCAACTGCAACAACAAACACGAATTTTCCCGAACACGCAGATGCCGTCTACTGTCCGGTCCGGACTAATCCTCGGCACGTCACGCACAAGCACCGGCCGGGTTGCGTCGCTGGCGACTGCTGCCCTTGCCTTGGTTTGTTTCGGCCCGCAGAAGTGGTTTAACCCGGCGTTTCCGAAGATATGGCCGGCGGTCATCCTCGCACAATTTGCCATTGTTGCGCTTCTCTGGTTTTGCTTACGCTCGACGCAAAGATAGTTAGCGGCAGTCGATGATCATAATATCCGCCGAAAGAGCCTTTAAAAAGGTTCAACCTTGTTGTTGTTCTCATCGATTCGTTACTTGCCCTGGACGCCAACGGAACACCCATCGAGCCCTTTCGCAGTATTGGCAATCCCGGCTAAAGAATCCGGTGCCAAAGATCGCGGTGTCATGGTCGTTGGTAGTATCACCGGTGAAAATCTGTCGCGGGTGCCTACGGCGTGTATGAGGCCAGTACGGTTCATATCGAGCTTCAGTCAGAATTGGAGGGTGACGGGAAAGCCACCGCAGGGCAGACCTGGGAAGTAGCAAGCGCAGATGGCAATTCACTGGTAGTGAAGGTTGAATACAAGCCCAGCGCAACCCACCAGTCGGAAATCAAGACCAAGGTTTATTCGGGCTCACAACCGGGGTTCTTCAGGCTTTACGGCGGCAACCAGGTAACTGATCTGGTTCATAGTGCAGTGATGGGGGTTGACCACACTACGAACTTATCGGTTATCGGTTATCGGCTCCGGGCCGATACTTGGTAGTATTTTCAACGGTACAGAGAACCTAATTGGTATTCATTCGATACCGTCATACGTCCGTTCGATATACCTGCCAGAATGATCACCCTAGTCAGCATTCGACCAACATACTTGGAATGCATTAGTGCTTGAATGCAGCCGGTCGTTCGCGGACCGACGGAACACGCAGGCCATTAGTGCCAAATGGCACTTTCTAACTGGGGTTGTTGGTCATGAAATACCATCGTCCAGCCAAGTCTTTCAGGCCAACATGCGCTCAGATTAATTTAAGCATTGCGCAGGCATTCATGCTTTTCGCACTGGCGACAGTCACTAATCTGTCCTCCGCCGAGGTCGCGAATTTCTCGTTTGAAGCCGCACGCGAGAAGGTTATTGCGCCAAGAGGTGAAAAAATGTCCAACCCACCTGCGGTCGGTTAAAAGATCCGCCGCTGGGTTGAAATATGGTGACATCGCCAAGTGGTGAGCAGGTCTCCCCGACGATATTGCCGAACGGCTGGCTGGTATGGGCAATGCCCTTCAAAGCGTAAAACTAAAAGGGGCGTGCAACGCGCTATTTGAGAGGGGATGGATGTATGCGAACGCGATCAAAATGGACATTGCAAACACGTCTTATAACATCGCGATACCCCTTTGCTAGCGGCCGAAAAGCGACTGCACGGGTTCCGGGCATGAGATCCTGTCCAGCGGGGCTCAGGCCAACCCGCGGCGCCTGATTCCGAAAACCTTCAGGTTTACCCATGATGGAAGCCCCACTGACAAATCCCGGGTCTCGATCATCGACTTTCTGGCATAACGTCGAAAAAGATCCGCTCCCTCGGGCTTAGCCTTTCAGTCCAGTGCGGTTTTCCGCCCGCCATTGGGCAACCGCGCCGGCAATCTCGTCGAGTTCCGTCATCACCCGTATACCGTCAAATTGCTTGCGCTGCAAAGCCGGACAGTAGCCACCCGTCCAAATTTGTATCGTTTCGGGTAAACCGCTACGCAAGTCGGCCAGGCCATCGAGAACTTGGTTCACGCCCTGGCAATTGGTAAAAGACAATGCAACAACGTCAAACGATTGCGCCCGGGCTGCTCGCAGTATCTCATTGACGGGCATTTCGCAACCAAGAGAAATACACTGGCAGTCTTCCAGGGCCATCAGTGCTTCGGCCATGAGCAATCCCAGGCCGTGGGGTTCATTCGGGAAAGTCGTCAGCAGAATTTGCGGCGACCGGCCGGGTGACGGAATACTGCTGATGGCATTGCGCATCACCACTTGCATCGACTCGGTATACAAATGCTCTTCAAATATCTCAAGCGAACCCCGCGCCCAGGCCTCACCAACTGCCCGGTTTAGCGGCGCGGCAACCTCGTTAACAAAGCGATGGATACCCAGGCGAAGCACCAACTGAGACAGTTCACGCCGCAACTCGTCTATTCGATGGCCTCGGATGAGCTCGAAAACTGCGCTGACAGGCTCGGCCGGCACAGGCGCTTCACCGCCATGCTGGCCGGCCTCTAGTTGCTGCGCGAGTTCGGACAGCTTCTCAATACCGAGGTTGATGATTCGCCCCGGACGATGCCCCTGATCGAGAAGACGGCGCAATAAGCGCAGCTTATCTACCTGTTCCGGGCTGTAGGTTCGCTCGCCGAAACTGTCCCGCTCCGGAGTTGGGTAGCCGTACCGACGCTCCCAGACTCGGAGCGTATCTTTCGAAATCCCCGTATCGCGTTCTACCGCCGATATCGACATGGGTGGCAAAGATGGCTGGCTTAACAATCTATCGTTCATACACCCAGGGGAATAGTTTGCTGTCCAGGACAGGACGGCAGATGCGCTGCCCGAGGCATCAGTATATGAGTGCCCCCGGGGGTCTGACCAAGACAGTCGGGCAATCTGTGGGTTTTCCACCATTTGCAAACCCCGGTCATTGGTCGGAAAACCACGAAACAGCCTTCTCCCCAACGGCTTGTACCCTCTCTCCAAACCAAATGGTCATTTAGTGACTTTTCAGTCATAATCTGACTTACGGTCTTTACCTGACCTTCCCGGCAATTGGAGCGGTGTGAATTATGAACGTGGCAGTTATTGGTTCAGGCGTAGCCGGGCTTGGCGCGGCCCTGGAGCTTTCCAGACACGGGCGGGTGACTTTGTTCGAAGCTCAGGCCCGGCCTGGCGGCCATGCAAACACTGTCGACGTGACTCTGGACGGTATGCAACACCCGGTGGACACCGGTTTTCTGGTTCTTAACGAACGTACGTATCCCCGGTTGCTGGCCTTATTTGAACAACTCAATGTACCGCTGGCCGCCTCGGACATGTCGTTCTCTGCGTCTCTTCGCCCGGCCGGAGTTGAATGGTCGGGTTCGAACCTTAACGCTGTTTTTGCGCAGAGGCGCAACCTGTTGTCCCCGACTTTCCTGGGCATGCTACGAGACATCCTGCGCTTTAATAAACAGGCAACTCATCTGGCAATGGCACAAGACAAATCCAGCGCAAGCGAAAGACACACCCCGCTGGGTGACTGGTTAATCGAGAACCGATACGGGCCAGGCTTTCGCAATTGGTATTTGCTGCCAATGGCAGCTGCTATATGGTCGTGTCCGATGGCAACAATGCGTCAGTTTCCGGTTGGCTCCTTCGCACGATTCTTTCACAATCACGGCTTGCTTCAGGTCAGCAACCGTCCCCAGTGGTTCACGGTTGACGGGGGTTCACGTCGCTATGTTGAGAAAATCATCAATCGTATCGATGAAGTACGCCTGGCAACCCCGGTACTGGAGGTTTCACGACGCGACTATCAGCGGACCGGCAAAGTCCACGTCCGTACCGCCAACACTACGCAGGCCTTTGATGCCGTAGTACTTGCCTGTCATTCCGACCAAAGCCTTAACCTGCTAAGCGATGCTGACAATACGGAAGCGACTGCCTTAGCAGCAATCCGTTACCAACCTAACACCGCCTGCCTGCACACAGACTCGGGGCTGATGCCAAAAAACCGGACCGCGTGGTCTGCCTGGAACTATCTGGCTGACGCCGGCTCGCCTGCGGCAGACCCGCTTTCTGACGGGGAGGCACGGGTTTCACTGACTTATTGGCTCAACCAGCTTCAGCCGCTGCCGTTTCGAACACCCGTTTTTGTCACCCTGAATCCATTGGAATCGCCCCGACCAGAGTCCGTTATCCAGTCGATCCGGTACGAGCACCCGGTTTTTGACCTTGGCACCCAGCATGCGCAGCAGCAGATCATGCAGCAACAAGGCAGTCACGGCACCTGGTTCGCCGGCGCATGGCTTGGCTACGGATTTCATGAAGATGGTTTGATGTCTGGTCAGCAGGCCGCGGCCGGCATCCTGGCATCGAACCGTCAGCAATGGCCGGCAACGGTTGCTGCATGAACACAAACCTAACCAACTGGCAGCTGGGATTCGGACAGATTCGGCATAGTCGGTCGCGTCCGGTAGAAAACGAGTTTCACTACCGATGTTTCTACGTACAAGGCGATGTCACGTCGATCGGCGGACAAGCGCAGGGGAATCGCCTGTTTGGAATCAACCAGGCGGCGCTGCTTTCAATGCATGAAGATGATCACGGCGACGGTCGGCCGGCCCAGTCATGGATCACTGAGTTGTTGCTGGATGCTGGTCTGCCGTCTCCCGCAGCGATTATGTATCGCGGCTTTCCCAGGGTATTCGGTTACGCATTCAAGCCAGTCAGTTTTTGGTTTTGCCACGATCAGTCCGGTCAGCGCTATGCGATCGTCGCCGAAGTGAACAACACTTTTGGCGAGCGTCATTGCTACCTGCTCGCCGACAACGGCGGAGTCTTGCGAGACGGCCAATTGCTACAGGCCGCCAAAGTGTTTCACGTGTCTCCTTTTTGCCAGGTAACCGGGAATTATGAATTTCGCTTTGTTGACGCCTCCGACAGAAATCTTGTGCGAATCGATCATAAGAACAGTGAGGGTGCATTACTCCAAACAAGTATGAGTGGACGCTTAGAGGCCACCAGCAACACCCGGGTGCTAAAAGCGCTGGCGTTTTATCCGCTCTTTACGCTTGGGGTGATCTTCAGAATTCACTGGCAGGCGTTCAAGCTCTGGCTTAAACGCGTGCCCTATGTACCCAAACCTGAACCACCGGCACAATTCGTTTCCAGCGGAACAGTTGCCGGCAACACGCAAAGGGCTGGAAAATGACTCCGGTAATACAAACGCTCCATCAGAACGCCAACCATCGCCCACGCAAACCACCGCGGTCTGCCCGGATCGCGCTCAACATGCTCGCGAAACTCGATAGCGGCCAATTGTCAATCACGGGGCCAACTGGTGAATCTTGGCGGTTCGGAAACGGTGACCAGACTGCGGCTATCGATCTGGCGAACTGGAATGTATTTAATGCCAGTCTGCGCAGCGGCGATATCGGTTTTGCTGAAAGCTATATTCGCCGCGACTGGAGCAGCGACTCTCTAGTAAACGTGTTGAACCTGTTAATCGCGAACCGCGCACCGTTAGAACAGGCGATTTACGGCAGCTGGTTCGGGCGACTAGCGCATCGAATCACGCATTTACTCAATCGCAACACGAAACGAGGCGCAAAACGAAACATTCACAGCCACTACGACCTTGGGAATGACTTTTATTCCTTGTGGCTGGACCCGTCCATGACGTACTCGTCCGCGTTATTCACCAGTGCGCAGCAAACTCTGGAACAAGCCCAGGCGGAAAAATACCAACGCATGCTGCGCCAAACGGGATGCGCTGCCGGCGACAAAATTCTGGAAATCGGGTGCGGCTGGGGCGGCTTTGCACAAGTCGCTGTGCAAGCCGGACTGTCGGTGACTGGGCTGACCCTGTCAATAGAGCAGCAATATTACGCGCAGCAACGCTTGCAAGGGTTAGAGGCAAATACTCAATCGAACGATGTCAACTTTGAATTGCGAGACTATCGTGACGAGACAGGTCGCTTCGACGGCATTGTGTCAATTGAAATGTTCGAAGCCGTTGGTCAGCAATACTGGCCACAGTATTTCGAATCGATCCGCCGCTGCCTCAAACCAGGCGGACGGGCAGTGGTGCAGACCATTACCATCGACGAATCGCTGTTCGAGCGTTACCAGGGGGGCACTGACTTTATTCAACAATATATTTTTCCCGGTGGGATGCTGCCTTCAATAGAGCGTTTCACTGAACAGGCAGGCAAACAAGGCCTTATTGTGGTCGACCAGCACACGTTTGGTGCGGACTACGCAAAAACGCTGCGTTTGTGGCGAAACAGTTTCATGAGCCGTCTCGACGAGGTTCAGCAATTGGGCTTTGATGATCGATTTATTCGCACCTGGGAGTTTTACCTCGCATATTGCGAGGCGGCGTTTACTGGTGGAAACACCAACGTGTGCCAGTTTACGCTGCAGACTGCGGACTAAGGCGATGACCGTGTCCACGAGGCGTTGCGCAATACCCCGGCGGCCGGTCGCGTTTTACCGCGTGGTCCTTAGCTGCCTGCTGGCTGTCTGCGTGATTTCTTGGAGTTCGCCTGCGCAAACTGCGCCAACCGCACAAGCGGCGCCGCCCGGATTTATAGCGGAACAACTGATAAGGCCTGCACTGATCGGCGAAGGTTTGTTCCGTTGGTTCGGGTTTCGGGTTTACTCAGCACGGCTGTGGGCAAGCAACGGGCAGATAGATTCGGCAGCCCCAACCCGATCACCGATTGCACTACAACTGACTTACGCACGTCCTTTAAAAGGCAAAGATATTGCCCAGCGTAGCGCGGAAGAAATACACGCACTGAAGCTCACTGATGAAAAAACCCTGAGCCAGTGGCAAGATCAGATGTCAGGTATTTTCCCGGACGTTCGCGAAGGGGACAGCCTGACAGGTATTGCTGATTCTGAAGGTGCGACACACTTCTTTCTGAACGGAAATTTGTTGTCCCGGGTTAATGATCCTGCATTTACAGCGGCATTTTTTGCTATCTGGCTTAACATTAACACCTCTGCCCCTGGCTTGCGCGAAAAATTGTTAGCCGGGCTCAACCGGTGATCGAACGCAAGCTGGTTGTCTGGCCATTGCTCGCTTACGGCGGGCTGCGTATGCCCCTGGCATTGCTTGAATTGCCATTATTTGTACTCCTGCCAAATTTTTACAGTGACACCCTGGGACTTCCGCTTGGCCTCGTGGGTGGCATATTGTTTACCACCCGACTGCTCGACGCCTTTCTTGATCCGGCAATTGGTACTGCGATTGACCGGAAAAAAAATCTCCACTTCCGAACATGGATCTGGCTGTCTTTGCCCGTCAGTACAATTGGCTTTGTCGCGCTAATGCATCCGCCAGAAAACCTGGCGTATCTATCGTGGTGGCTGGCGGGAATGTCAATAGTCACTTACTTGGGTTATTCGGTCGCCTCAATTGCCTATCAGGCATGGGGCTCACAAATTGGCACTACCGACCCGCAACGCGCTCAAGTCACCGGTTTTCGCGAGGCATTCGGCCTGGCCGGTGTACTGCTGGCCGCTGCCTGGCTCACGCCCTCAGGCATTCCAATACTGACTGCTTTGTTTGTCAGTCTGTCAGCCGTTGCGGCTGGATTGTTGTTATTCGCCCCGACTGGCAACCGACCGCGAAGCTGGAACACGCTAACTGAATCTGAATTGAAAACAGTTGGGGTAACTGACGACATCAAAAACAGCTTCCGCTCAGTCCGGGCAAACCGCCCGTTCCGGTGGCTATTGGCCGCACTACTGATTAACGGTATCGCTACGGCAATTCCAGCGACTTTGTTATTGTTTTTTGTCACGGACATACTCAGTGACGCGGCCCAGGCGCCTTTGTTTTTACTGATCTACTTTGTCGCCGGTGCTATTGGCATGCCGGTATGGATTCGGCTCTCGAACCGCCTTGGGCTGCGGAAAACCTGGATCGTCGGCATTGGCGTATCGGTGGCTGCGTTTACCTGGACGCTAACACTCGGACCGGGTGATAGTCAGAGTTTTATGGTGATCTGCGGGCTCACCGGCCTGGCCCTTGGTGCCGATCTCGCGTTGCCGCCTGCATTGCTGGCGTCCGTCATTGCAGCTCACGGTGATTCTGGCAGAAACGAAGGTGCGTATTTTGGCGTGTGGAGTTTTGCAACCAAGCTGAACCTCGCCGCTGCCGCCGGGCTCGCCCTGCCAGCCCTATCCCTAGCCGGTTACGTGCCTGGCACCCCCGGGGCTGCCAGTCTGGTGATCATTTACGCTGGCCTGCCCTGCGTCATGAAGCTCTTGTGCGCCGCGGTTTTATGGGTCACACCCATTCCAGACAACGTAACAATTCAACCCACTTAACAGTTCTTCGCCCGCCAAATGCAAACTTTAAAGCTGCAAACTATAAAATCGACATCTCTTATCACCGCCTGGCGCCTGACCAGGCAGCGCGCAATGCTGTACCTGACCTCTAGCCTGCTACTGGTACTCAGCGCCTGCGCCAGTGTCAGTCCCAATGATTATCGAAACGCGGGTCCGGAGCTGCAACTCGATCAATACTTCAACGGAACTGTTGATGCCTGGGGAATGTTCCAGGACAGAAAAGGCAAAGTAGTCCGACGGTTTACCGTTGTTCTGACCGGTACATGGCAGGGAAATCAGGGCGTTCTTGAAGAAGATTTTGTGTACGACGATGGTGAAAAACAGCGGCGGGTCTGGACAATCACCAAAGGCGAAAACGGTCAGTACACCGGAACAGCAGCAGACGTTGTTGGCACCGCGCAGGGCAGTGCAGCCGGCAATGCCCTGAACTGGCAATACACGCTGGTGCTCCCGGTCGGTGACAAGACATACGAGGTCAGGCTCGATGACTGGATGTACTTGATCAACGACCAGGTCATGATAAATCGTGCACAAATGTCCAAGTTCGGTTTCAAGCTCGGGGAAGTATTGATAACGTTTAAGAAGCGCCAGGACCGGTCATGAAGCCGCTGAATCCCAAAATTGCCGACTGGGCAGGAAAAAACGTGTGGCTGGTAGGCGCGTCCAGTGGTATTGGCGCAGCGCTGGCCAGCGAACTTGGACGCCGCGGAGCCGTATTGTGCTTAAGCGCTCGCCGGCTGGCCCCCCTCGAAGAAAGTCTGCACGGGGCCAGCAAGGGATCGATGGCAATTGCACTGGATGTGACTGATGCCAAAGCCGTACAGAACGCAACCGACCAACTGCTCGGACACTGGGGCCATATTGACCTGGTCGTTTGGCTGGCAGGAACTTACCATCCACTTCAGGTATCCAGTTTTAGTCTTGAAAAAGCAGTAGAAACAGTCAATGCAAACATCGTCGGCCCGTTAAACGGACTGGCGGCGTTACTTGATCCGATGACGTCGGGTCGCTGCCGAGGTCTGGCTATGGTGTCGAGCGTGGCCGGTTATCGCGGCCTCCCCCAATCGATGGTCTACGGACCAACCAAAGCAGCAATAACCAATCTGACTGAGTCGCTTTACCTGGATCTTCACGCTAGCGGCGTTGGTATCTGGGTCATCAACCCGGGCTTTGTTGAAACCGCACTGACCAGCAAAAATCAGTTCAAAATGCCGGCATTGCTGAAACCCGATGAAGCAGCAACGGCGATCATCGACGGCTTTGCCGATGGTGTCTTTGAGATCCATTTTCCAAAGCGTTTTACCCGCAGCTTAAAATTACTGAGAACTCTTCCATATCGCTGGTATTTTGCGGCGATGCGTCGGGCAACGAAATAATGCGCGCCAAAATTCAAACAGACGCACTCAAAAATACAATTTCGTTTTTTGAAAACCTCAGTGAAAAATCCCTGGACCAAATACCGCGCTTATATGAGTCGCACGCAAGGTTTTGTGATCCGTTTAATGACGTCATTGGTATAGACGCGATTAATCACATTTTCGCTGATATGTTCGCGCAGCTCGACAGTCCGGCCTTTGTCATTACAACAGCCTTCGAAGTACCCGCCATCGCAACTGATAATGAACCCGGAGTTGAGGCGTTGGCAACACATCAAGCGTTTGTCACCTGGGATTTCACCTTCCGCTTCAAACGGTACAAATCGTCAGAACTGCAGACAGTCAAAGGCTCCAGCCATCTCGTGTTTTCTCCAAATGGAAAACTGAGTGTCCACCACGATTATTGGGATGCGGCACATCAACTGTACGAACGATTACCCGTCATCGGCATGGTGATGCGCAGATTGCGTAAGAAATTGTCATCTACAGGTTGAGAACCGGGCTGCCAGCAAGCCACGGAAGGCTATTGCCCGGGAGAGAGAATAGCTTGCTAAGATCCCAGAAGGCCTCAGGATAAGCCGCCTGGTCGCGGCGCGAATATATGCTCTACCCGGAACTTTTCAAATCATTCGAGTCTGTGCGTTGGGATATGGACAAAGACATACCCTGGGCATCATTCGATGCCAGCCTGCTGACAGACGAACAAGCGCAGACAATCAAGATGAACGCAATTACCGAGTGGTCAGCCTTACCGGCCACCGAGATGTTTCTGCGAGACAACCATGATGACAGTGATTTCTGTGCATTTATGTCGGTCTGGTTCTACGAAGAGCAAAAACATTCGCTGGTATTAATGGAATACCTCAGACGCTTTCGCCCCGAAATGGTCCCTACCAAAGACGAATTGCAAGCGGTGCGCTTCGAATTTGACCCGGCGCCGCGTTATGAAACCCTGATGCTGCATTTTTGCGGTGAGATCCGCCTTAACCACTGGTATCGACGTGCCAGTCAATGGCATACCGAGCCGGTCATCAAACATATTTACGACACGATTGCCAGAGATGAGGCACGCCATGGTGGTGCCTACCTAAAGTACATGAAGAAGGCGGTCGAAGAATTTGGTGATACCGCGCGCGCCGCCTTTGCCAGAACCGGCGTATTGATGGCCAGTGCACGCCGCCAGTCCAAACCCTTACACCCAACCAACCTGCATGTGAACGCGTCATTGTTTCCCAACGACACGATTCAGAGCCGGCTACCTGATCCTGACTGGCTGGAATGCTGGCTGGACTCACAGATCGATTTTGATGCGACCTGGGAGAAAAAAGTCATCGATCGTATTCTCCATAATCTGAGCCTGTTACTTGGTCAAAGCTTTGAAACGGTACAACAGCTGAATCGGTACCGAAAAACCCTGGGCGGCGCACAGTATCCAAAGCGGCATCCCGGGTAAGCCACCAACAACCCGCCGTTAAAGCGCTGGTAAAGTGCTGTAAACGCCCCGCTAACCCGCTGTTAGCCTGCCGTTACCCACTACGGCTTGAGGCGATTCCCGGTAGGCCGATAAGTTCTCATGAATCCGGCCATGTTGCGGCTCTCAAAGTGAACCGGATCCCACATCCTGGTGTCCAGGGCCGACTCATTAAGAAACAAATAAACCCAGGCGCGCACGTCGGTTGGTACCACCGACGCCGCTGGAGAAACTGCGGCGGGCTGCGTCTTTTGCTCTGTCGACGGCGCGGTCAGACCGGCCGCCACTTCGATACGCTGGTAATCCGACCCTTCAAACGCGTCCAGGGTAGCGAGTTGCTCGTCGGTCACATCGACGTACAACATGCCCGATACCTGGCCATCAGCAACAGCAACAATTGCCGGATAGGTTTCCCCGCGAACACAAAACCGCTGGTAGCCATTAATCGTTGCCGGCATAGGCGCCCGGCCCGGGGTGCTGACAACCATCGACCATACCGGCTCGAACATTAACGAACCGTAGGTAAAGACCGCACTCATTTCACGAGCGACACGGCGAGGATTGAATGGCACCGAGAACATTGTGACCGCGAACTTTGCTGTCCATTGTGACCGGGTTTGACTTCACGGTCAGGTCGTAACGGGCTGACAAAACGTTGACAGGACCAATGCGCATCGTTGTGACGCCTAATGAAGCCATTTGCGACTTGTGTTGGGTTGCCAGTTCATCATTTCTCAGCATGCCAAGCGAGATACCGTTGCGATAATATCCGGCACGAATCACGTGCACATCCTGAACGCCCAGGCCGCGCAATTGTTCTTCCTTGCGTTTGGCCAGTTGAAAGCTTGGCAAGGGCTCGATGTAAACCAGAAAGTCACCTTTGTCTACCCGTTTGAGCTCGGTGAGAACACCGTACGGGGCGAGATCTTCTTCGACCTCAAGCGCAACTTTGTATGACAAGCCGGTAAAACGCTGACAAGCGAGTGGTTCTTCGTCAATGGTGGTCGAGCGGTCCTCGTTCACCGACCCGGAACCGCTGAGCGCAGCCGCAACTAACGGCAAACCTTCAACGCCAACCGGGGTTTTGTTCTGCCATTGTGCATTCTCGATCATGTCGTCAGCGGTAGCGGCTGGCGTCAGCACTTTATCGGTGACAAGTGCCGGGTTGGCACTGCTATTGCCGAACCATTGTGTGTTGCGCGTAAATTCGGAATCATGCGCCGACGCAGATACAGCGAGAGACTGGCCTACGATGTCCGCTGCGTCAGGCCTGGGGTTGGTAATCGGTGGCGGCGCTGCGGCCGCCGTATCGATTGGGGTTGTCTTGTCAGTCAAACCTGATTGGGTATCGGGCATGGTGGCGGCAGCATTGGTCGTCGATAACGTGCGCTCAGCAATGGTGATATCACTTTTTGCCAACGGCTCTGCAGATGGCACGGGTTGCGGCACAAAACCGCCGCTGATTTGTGATGTATCCCTGGATTGTCCGCCCGCTGGGCTCACCATACCCTGGCCTGGCTGATCTTTCGCGGACGCGAGCACCTGAACAACAACCAGGCTGTCAGGTTCAATTTGCGACTCCACGCGCCCCGGTTCGCGAACCGACCCCAGCAGTGGCTGCATTGCGCCGGACCACCAGGCCAGGGCCAGCAGATTCAAAGCAATCAGAAACAGCAATAAGGTTCGGCTTGAGATCATAGTCTGGGTTCGGGCGCAGCTTGCTTGCCCGCATCATCAGGGCCAGCCCGCATTCGCGCTGAAAGGACACCAATAGAATATCCCTTGATGATACCGGCAGATTCGATTTGTAACGCGCCGCTTGCGTCTACTCCGCGACAGACACCGTCGGCAATGATCTTGCCGTCCTGACTAAGGACAACAGGCTGACCGGCAAATCCGTTAACAGACTCCCAGGCCATCCGGAATGGCTCGAAGCCCTTGAATACAAATTCGGCGAAGTCATTCATCAGACAACCAGCAATAGTCGCCACCAGTTTCTGGGACTGATCATCAGGCCACTGGCCATTAGCTTGCAACAAACCAATTGCCGGCAAGGCTGTTGGCTGTTGCTGCAGCTTGGCGGGCAATCGCAAATTGAGGCCACAGCCGATCACCAGTCGGCTGATTCCCGCCTGCTGGCTAGCCTCAGCCAGTATGCCAGCGAGTTTGGCACCATCCAACAGTACGTCGTTTGGCCATTTCAATCCGAGCCGTTCGCCCAAACCTGGCACTACACGAGTCAGTGCATGCAAAACGCTGGTACCCGCCACCAGGGTAAATGCGGATAACGGGGTCTGCCTGAGCACATCGGTCGGGTATTCGAAAGCCACGGAGAAGGTCAACGATGCCCCTTGTTCGTCGAGCCAGGGCTGGCCGCGCCGGCCACGCCCGGCAGTTTGATGATTCGCCCATCGTAAGGCTGCAGCCTGCGCCTGACCGGTAAACGGCATAGCTAGCAGATCGGTATTTGTCGATCCGGTTTCGTCGATCCGCTCAACCCGATTGAATCCGGTTGAAAGCAGCGCTTGCAGGTCGGGGTGGGATACGTCATTGGTCACGCCGGAATCATAGCCTGCTGGCGCCCGCGACCAGGAAATTGTCAGGTTGAAGAAACCTGCACTACCTCCTATTAAAATACAATAGGGTCTATGCGAAATGAAGCTCAGCCTGCACAAACAATCGGATCAGCCTCGGGACAAACCCCGGGGAGTGCGCCCGAAACTGCCCAGGTTCTGGCTCTGCGTCACCATGGCGGGGTACGTTATGCCCGCACATGCAAAGGCGAACTGGAATTACGCACCCGCCGCCACCCATTGAGCCCAAGGGCCAGGCAATTGTTATTGCTAGTCGACAGTCGTCGGGATTTCGACCGCCTGGCGCGGGTCTTTGCAAATCACGAACTCACTGCCTATCTTGCGCTGCTGCAGGCTGAGGGCTTGATTCAACTGGACGAACCGGTCTGCGCGGCGCCGCCAGCGAATGAACTCGAATCGCTACGCGACCGGGCACTAAACCAGCTTCTGACCACCCTGGGCAGCGCAGCGGAACATTTTGCACTGCGTATCGCCAAATGCCGGAGCCGGCCAGAATTAGAAACCCTGGTTCCAGCGATGGAATCGGTTGTGGAAGTATGCAAGGGTAAAGATGCGGCGCGAAAATTCACAGAATCGGTGCTGGTGCCATGACTGACAACATAAAACCGGCAATCGTTTACCAGCGTACCGAACGCGGCGAAGCCTTAATGCGGGCCGGCGCTGCCGCTCTCGGACAGGTTGCCCGCCGCTTATTGCCACTAATTGACGGGCGTCGCCGAGTCGCCGACCTGCCGGACACCGTTCGCCCTGGTGACCTTGAAGCCGCCATTACTGAGCTGCAGACCCATGGCCTGATTCGATTCACAGGCCGGAACGACGGTCAGACTGAAGCTGAACTACGCGCTCGCACTGAGGCAGAACACAGTGAATTGGTGTTATTGAAAGCAGAGTTGTCCGGACTATTCACCCGTGAGATGGGTAACCCCGGAGAAGTCTGGGATGCGCGGGTTGCCGATTGCGTCAGTCTTGATGTTTTACGGCGGGTATTGCGCGAAGCGATCGATGTTGCATATTTTCGGTCCGGTGCCATCGTTGCACGTAGCATTGTTGATGCAGTCCGACCAATCTTCCGCCGTCGCCGACAGACGTAACCCTCTCCCGTCAAACACAACCAAACACTCTATAATCCAGATGTTTCGGAGTAAGCAAGTTTGAATTCAATGGTGCGGCTCGCAATCCCAGCTGATTCACTGGCAGTTCTAATGGCCGCATTTGTGGGCGTGTTTATGGCCGCGTTTTTGGGCGTGTTTGTGGGCGTGTTTGTGGGCGTGTTAGTGGCCACGATATTGGCCACATCACGGGCAAGCGCCAGCCTGAAAAATCTCCGCCTGCCTGGCCTGTTGGCAACATTACTGGCAACCGTCACCCTGAATACGGCGCTGGCCGCTGACACAATTGACGGTCCGACTATTGCAGCCAAGTCCTGGTTGCTGGTCGACGTCACCAGCGGACAAATCCTGGCGTCACATAAGCCAGACGACCAATTTGAACCTGCATCACTCACCAAGCTGATGACGGCTTATCTTGCTTTTAGTGCGCTGCGCGAGGGGCGGTTGCAGCCCGAGTTGCGGCCGCCCGTTTCCACGAAAGCCTACAAAGCAATTGGGTCCCGAATGTTCGTCGACCCGCTGCAACCGGCGACAGTTGACGAACTGCTACGCGGCATGATCGTGCAATCGGGTAATGACGCTTCGATCATCCTGGCCGAAGCGATTGCCGGCAGTGAGGAGGCGTTTGCCCAAAACATGAACCGCGCGGCTGTGCAAATGGGTATGACAAACTCAAGTTTTGAAAATGCCACCGGCCTGCCCGGGCCAAAACACTTCTCGACAGCGCGCGATCTTGCAACTCTTGCAATCAGGCTGATCATCGACCACCCCCAACACTATCCGATGTACTCGGAAAAAGAGTACACCTATAACAATATCAAGCAGCAAAACCGCAATCGCCTGCTGTTTATTGACCCGGCGGTGGACGGGGTCAAAACTGGTTACACTCAGGCAGCCGGCTACTGCCTGATTGCGTCGGCAGAACGTGACCAGCCTGGCGGCGGTTTCAGTCGTCGCCTGTTGTCAGTGGTTCTAGGGGCCGAATCAGCCTCGGGCCGGGCTGTAGAATCGCAGAAGCTGCTTAATTATGGCTTCCAGAATTTTGATGCACTGCGCATTTATCGCCAGGGCCAGAGCACTGGCTCGTACCGGGTCTGGAAAGGTGAAATTGCCCAGGTCGAGGGATCGGTGGCCCATGATGTCATTGTCACCATTCCGAAAGGTGCCAATCAGCGTGTCAGTGCAGAAATCGAGCGAATCGAGCCGTTGGTTGCCCCTATTGAAAAAGGCCAGCGGATCGGCACCCTGCGGGTACGACTGGATAATCAACAGTTACTCGAGCAACAGTTAATCGCGCAATCCAGCGTAACCCAGGGAGGTTGGTTTGCCCGTCTTTGGGACGGACTGCGCATGCGGGTATCGCGCTAGCATTAACCCCTGAAAGTTAACCCCTGACCACTCATGGCGTTGTCATCATGTCTACCGACCCAACTGTTTATCTGAATGGCGAGTTCATGCCTTTATCTGAAGCCAGAATTCCCGTTCTGGACCGCGGTTTCATTTTTGGTGATGGCATTTACGAAGTTGTCCCCGCTTATAACCGCCAACCATTTCGCTGGCCCCAACACCTGACCCGCTTGCGGCGCAGCCTGACTCGCATTGGCATCAGCAATCCGCTCGATGATGACGGCTGGGCAGGACTCGTCAGTGAGCTGATCAACCGACATCCCTGGGACGATCAGTTCGTTTACATGCAGATCACGCGCGGCGTGGCAAAAAGAGACCATGCATTCCCGGAACAATCCACGCCAACCGTATTTGCAATGAGCAGCGAATTTCACAAACCAGCTGCTGAGCTCCTGAGTAAAGGCATTGCGGCGATTACGCTGAAAGATGAACGCTGGCTCAATTGTGATATCAAGTCAGTCTCTCTGCTGGGTAACGTGCTGGCCAGACAGGCCGCAGTTGACGCCAATGCGGTTGAGTGCATTATGTTTCGGGATGGTTTTCTGACTGAAGGTTCCGCCAGCACTATCTGGGTCGTCCGCAACGGTAAGGTGCTGGTTCCGGTACGCGACCGACGCATACTGGAGGGCATACGAATCGGTTTAATCGAGGAGTTGTGTGCCAGTGAGTCATTAACTCTGGAGCAACGGAACATTACCCGTGAAGAAGTCATGGGTGCTGACGAGTTATTGGTCAGCTCGGCGACAAAAGAGGTAGTGCCAATCACGTCGCTGAACGACAACCCGGTGGGAAGCGGCCAACCAGGGCCGGTTTTTTCACGTCTGCATGCAGCCTATCAGCGGGCAATAAAGGCCTGAAATCCAGGATAGAAAGGCAACATGAATGGGTGAAGCGGACGATTCAGACAGTACAAATCCGGATACTCCGAACCCGGAAAACCATGACAATACCTTCGAGAGAATCGCGCAAATGCTCGATTTTCCGGCAGAGTTTCCGATCAAAGTCATGGGCAATCAGCATGAACTGTTCGTTCAGTCAATTACCGAGTTAGTGACCAAACACATCGAAGATTTTGATGCCGCCAGCATTGTCGAGACCTCGTCGCGCACTGGCAAGTTCATCAGCCTGACAGTATCAGTGCAAGTAACGTCTCGCGAACAACTGCAATCGCTGTACGAAGCGCTGGCCGATCACAAGCTCGTTCGAATCGTTTTGTAGAGTGGCGACATGAGCCGGAAATCACCTCGCTCACGACCCAACCGGGTCAATGACTGAGGGCACTCGATCGGAACCGGTCGCTGTACTCGATACCAACGTATGGCTTGACTGGCTCGTTTTTGATGACATCAGGGTTCAACAACTGAAAACGTCGTCAATCCGTTTCATCACCTGCGAATCCATGCGTGCTGAGCTTGCGCGGGTTCTTTGCCGGCCGCAGTTTGCGCTGGACAAAGCGGCTCAGCTCAACTGCCTTCTTAATTTTGACAACCGGGTGCATTTGCTGCCGTTGCCAGCGCACAGCATGACCCGTTTGCGTTGTACGGATAGTGATGATCAGCAGTTTCTTGAACTCGCAGTTGCCGGTCGCGCAAACTGCCTTTTAACCCAGGATAAGGCCTTGCTCAAACTCGCCGGACGAGCGCGGCGCGAGCACAAATTGGACATTGCAACCGCCGAAGACTGGTGCCGGGCCAACCCGTTGCTGACACAAACCCGGGACATCACCGGATGAGCCACGACATCACCGTCCGACAGTTTCGGCCCGCCGACTACGTAATAACCTTGCGGGAAATGCAGACTTTCACAGCACAAAGAGACGACAGCACCCCGGATGAAATCTGGCTTGTCGAGCACCCCCCGGTATTTACCCAGGGTCTGGCCGGCAAAGATGAGCACGTATTAGACCCTGGTGAAATTCCGGTGATAAAAACCGAACGCGGCGGACAAGTCACTTACCACGGGCCCGGACAGGTAGTCGCCTACTTATTGTTGGACATCAAGCGCCGGCACCTCGGCATTCGCGACCTCGTGTGTCGCATTGAGCAAGCCGTCATTAACCACTTATCAAGCCAAGCTGTCCCCGCACAGAGAAAAGCGGGGGCTCCCGGGGTTTATATCGCGCCCCCAAATGTGCTGGCCGGCAGTAAGATTGCTTCTTTGGGTCTGAAAGTCAGTCGCGGCCGCACATTTCACGGTGTGGCACTGAACGTGGCAATGAACCTCGATGCCTTCGACCGAATCAATCCATGCGGTATGGCAGGGTTAAAGGTAACCGACCTGCAAACTCTGGTTGGCCCGGTTAATGTTGCAGAGCAAGCATCACGGCTGGGAAACATTCTGGTCACAACTATTCAGGATTAACGCAGTGACAACAAATCAGCCTTCCGACCCAACAGCATCTGCACATAGTGCGCCCGAACGCAAAGACTCTGCCTACGATGCAACAGCCAAGCAAAAGGCCGGTGCCAAGACATCACGCATACCAATCAAAGTGGTCGCCAGCGGCCCGGCCCTGAAAAAACCAGACTGGATTCGCGTACGGGCGCCGGCATTGAACTCGCGTTTTTCTGAAATCAAAAACATCTTGCGCGAACACCGCCTGCACACCGTATGCGAAGAGGCATCGTGCCCGAATATTGGGGAGTGCTTCGGCAAAGGCACTGCCACTTTCATGATAATGGGTGACAAATGCACCCGGCGTTGCCCGTTCTGCGATGTGGGCCACGGCCGACCCGACCCATTGGACGCAGACGAACCCGTGAATCTGGCTAAGACTATTGCCGCGCTGAAGCTGGCTTACGTAGTGATCACCAGTGTTGACCGGGATGACTTACGCGACGGCGGAGCGGCCCATTTTGTTGACTGTATTCGCCAAACCCGCGAACTGTCTCCAAGCACCCGCATTGAAGTACTGGTACCAGATTTTCGCGGCCGACTGGATCGCGCACTGGCCATCCTGGAAGCAGCGCCGCCCGATGTGATGAATCACAACCTGGAGACAGTTCCGCGTTTGTACAAGCAGGCCCGGCCAGGCTCGGACTACCAACACTCGTTACAGTTATTGTCTGACTTTAAGAAGCAAGTGCCTGGCGTCCCGACTAAATCGGGATTAATGGTCGGCCTGGGCGAAACCGATGATGAAATTCTCGCCGTAATGGCCGACATGCGCGAGCATGATATCGACATGCTGACCATTGGCCAGTATCTGGCGCCAAGCAATTCGCACCTGCCAGTGCAGCGTTATGTGCACCCGGACCAGTTTCAGCGTTTCGAACAAGCGGCCGATGCAATGGGTTTCACCCATGCTGCTGTCGGTGCCATGGTTCGCTCGTCCTATCATGCGGATGAGCAGGCACACCTGGCGGGTATTACCTAGGTAGTTCCTGTCCGGAAAATCCGGACAAGAACTACATTTTTTTGGGCTCGCCCCCTAAATCCCCGATCCCGGGGACTTTGGATCGCCACGTTTCGTGCAATTCCCGGCATTCTGTTTCGAAACACCAATTTCCGGACAGGAATTAACTATGTGGCCACCCCGGCCACTGGCGGCCGACCCAGTTCGATCAGGCGCCGATTCAGGCGTTGCCATAAGCCAGTCACCTCAGCCACATCATCGGCAGTCAGCCCTGGCCCCGGGCTGCGCAGGTTCGCGTCGGCTATCGCACCACGCTGGGCGAGTACGTATTTGCGAATGGCCAGTCCAACCCCCGGTTGCAATTCGTGGCGGACCAATGGTAAAAAGGCATCGAACAAGGTTTCGCCGGCCTCGTTTTCCCCTTTGCTAAACAAGTCAACCACTTCTGTGAGCATTTCCGGGAAAGCAAAGCCAGTCATCGCGCCATCGGCGCCACGGGCCATCTCTTGTGGCAGATACATTGCCCCATTGCCAGTGAGAATACTCACCCGCCGAGTCAGATTTTCTTCACACAATGCCCGAAAACGCGACAACTTACCGAGACCCGGATTGTCTTCATGTTTCAACATGGCGATGTTTGGGCAATCGTGGAAAATCTGAGTCAGTAGCGGCGCTGAGAAATGCACCCCGAGGGTCTGGGGATAGTCTTGCAGACAAACCGGCGTCTGATCAAGTCGTTGACACACCTGAGCGAAATAGCCGTGAATGGATTCATCAGTTTTCAAAGATGGAATTGGCGCCACCATGACACCCGCGGCACCAAGATCCATCACGGCCTGGCTCAGGTTTACAAGTGAATCGGTGCCTGCACTGCTCACCCCGACAACCACCGGGATCGCTCCGTTCAGATGTTCCAACACGGTGCGGGCAACCGTCAGCGATTCTTCAGCAGACAGTTTTGGCGCCTCCCCCATCATGCCGAGAATGGTCAGGCCGGACACCCCATGACTAACGAAGAAGTCACACATGGTTCTGACACTGTGCAGGTCGAGTTCACCGTCTGCCTTGAACGGAGTTGGTGCGATTGCATACACACCCCGCGTACTGCCATCGATGAATCGGGACATAAGGTTTCCTCAGGTAAGTTGTCACGACATGATAAGTTGTTTTCGACGGTCTGAGAAAAGCAATCTCCTCCTGCATAATGGACAACATCGGGAACCGGGAATCCGCAGTTAGAATTGCCAACACTCAGCCTGCCTCAGCCCTACACTCAGGAGAAGAACATGAGTAGCGCCAGTAGCGTCGACAACGTCGACAACGTCGACAACGCCGACAACGCCGACAACGCCAATACGGAGCCGGCTGACCTTGTTATTCGCAACGGCCGCCTGGTCACCGCGGAGCGAACCTGGCACGCCGATCTGGCAATTCGCGGCGGGAAAATCAGCGCCATTGGGGCCAATCTCGCCAACGGGCATCGCGACATCGACGCCACCGGCATGCTGGTGATGCCCGGCGGTATCGACAGCCATACGCATATTGAACAAGTCTCGGCCTTTGGCCTGATGTGCGCGGATGATTTTTACTCCGCCACAGTATCTGCAGCCTTCGGCGGTACCACGACAACCCTATCGTTTGCGGCCCAGCATCGTGACATGCTGATTCCCGATGTCCTGGCCGACTATCACCAACGCGCCGCGGAAAAAGCGGTTATCGACTATGCGTTCCACCTGATCGTAGCCAACCCGTCAACCCAGACGATCGGCGAACACCTGCCTGCTGCAATTGATGACGGGGTGCGATCGTTCAAGTTATTCATGACTTACGACCGGATGCGCCTGACCGACGAAGAAATCCTGGACGTGTTGACGGTTGCGCGCGCCAATGGCGCACTGACCATGGTCCATGCCGAAAACCACGGCATCATCAATTGGCTTTCCGGGAAGATGGTGGGCGCCGGGAACACCTTACCCCGTTACCACGCAATCTGTCACACACGCGGCGCAGAAGCCGAAGCCATCAACCGAATCATCACCCTGGCTGAACTCGTTGATGCGCCAATTCTGATTGTGCACGTCTCAACTATTGATGGCATTGAAACCATCCGCCAGGCGCAGGCACGCGGGGTTAAAGTCTATGCTGAGACCTGCCCACAGTATCTGTTCTTAACCAGCAAAGACCTTGATCGCGGCGGTCTGGACGGCGCGATGTTTTGCTGCAGCCCGCCTCCTCGCGATGAGGCAGCCCAACAGGCGTGCTGGGACGGTTTAAAAGATGGCAGTCTGTCGGTGTATTCGTCCGACCACGCACCGTACCGATTTGATGCCAGCGGCAAACTACCCAAGGGAGACAAAACGACGTTTAAAGATATTGCCAACGGGGTCCCCGGCCTCGAACTTCGATTACCACTGATGTACACCGAAGGGGTTGGCCAGGGTCGGATTTCGTTGCAGGAGTTTGTTAACCTGACCTCAACCCGGCACGCGAAGATTTACGGTTTGTATCCGGCCAAAGGTGAGTTGGCAGTTGGATCTGATGCTGATATTGCCATCTGGGACCCCACCACCGAAGTGACCATTACCAATGAAATGATGCACGATGCCGTTGGCTACACGCCGTATGCGGGTCGACAGCTGACGGGTTGGCCGCACACGGTATTGTCGCGTGGTGATGTGATTGTCGAACACGGCAAATTACATGCTGCACGCGGGCGTGGGCGATACCTGAAACGCGGGCCACTCGACGCTGCCCGCCCAGCCGGCAATCGCACGCCGGAAATGGCCCAGTTAGATCAGTGGGGAACACCGCTGTTTAAGTAGTCGATAGTCCGAACGCAGCCGCCACCGCAAGATTAAAAGCATCAACGTCCTCGATAAAGCACGCGCCGGCAACATAACGATCAGGACGCACTAACAAGATCTGCCCCCGATGACTACGCAACGGCCGCGCGTAGGAGTCATTAGCCTTGCGCGCGTTATCAGACAGCTCTGCGGCCTTGGGTATTTGTGCCATCACACAACCAAACAGATTTGGCACCGGGCCAGCCGCCCCAAAATTAAGAAAAACCCGGATTGGTGCGAGCACCGACCAGATTGGGCCGGTTAACCGTGCCAGGGCTTGGGCACCGGCCGCATCCTGAACAATCAGGCTGAAGCCGGCACCGAGTAATTCGTCCAGCAAAACGGTCGCTCCGTCAGCACAAATTACCTGCGGCTGCGGCATCATTTCGCCAACCAGAGATGCTTCAATAAGCTGGTTTTCGAGGTTGACGAAGATTCCGGCATCGTAACGCGGAGTCGGCTTGAACCGCATTTCAAAAAGCCAACTCCTGGCCTGCGGAAAGCGCTCAAGCGCCTTAAGGACTGACGCTTTCAAGGCGACTTGTTCGTCACCGACTGGCATCACGAACTCCCCCATAGCCACGGCTACCTGGATCATTGCCCAGATTGGCCCGCGCCGCTCTGCTTCGTAGGAAGAAAGCAAACTGGCAGGCAAACCATGCTGACAAACGACTGCCAGTTTCCACGCCATATTCTGAGCGTCACGTATGCCGGCATTCATACCCTGTCCGGCAAACGGCGGGGTCAGATGAGCCGAATCACCCAGTAAAAACACCGGACCTTCGCTGAGTTTTTCGGCAATTCGGGCATGAAATGTATATACCGCACGACGGGTAATTTTTGATGGATCCCACGGGCGGTACGGTTTGAGCAACTGGGCAAGGTTTTGATCCGATAGAACTTCGTCGCGACTTTCACCTGGCAACAACATGAATTCGTAACGCCGTCCATTGTTTGGCGACGCAATACTCACCATTGGTCTGGCCTGGTCACAAAAGAAGCGGGACACCGTATCGGTATCCGGATCGTCGACGGCATCCAGAACAATCCAGTCTTGTTCGTAGGTCCAACCCTTCATCGCAATGCCGAGGGCCTTGCGAATCGAGCTTTGCCCGCCATCACAGGCAAGCAAGTACTGGCAGCGCAGTGACTCACCACCGTTCAGTTGCAGATTAACCCCGCTATCATCGATATCAAAGGAAAGCAGTTTGCTGTTGAAGCGCCGGGTTACCGATGGTAAGCCGGTCAGGTTTTCAAGCAGAATCTTATCCAGCTCCTGTTGCAGCATGTAGCTGCGCTTGGAAAAACCGTAGTTCTTTGGCCCTGGTCCAACATGGGCAAAACGCTCACCGTTCTCATCGTAATAGTCTGAGCCGTTTGCAGGCCGCACCAGTGGCATGAACTTTTGCGCACATCCGAAAGCCTGCAGGGTACGCATGGATTCGTCGTCAATAGTTTGCGCGCGCGGGTGGGCTGAAGTGCCAGGCGATTGCTCGATCAGCACACACGCCACCCCATAAGTGCCAAGCAGGTTGGCAATAGTCAGGCCAACCGGCCCTGCCCCGATGATGGCAACCGGGTAATCCGTCGTGTTTTGCATCTACCCTTACTCAGGCCTCTGGGCCAATCGAACGCGCGCTCGGATAAACCTTGAGATAGTCCTCGGGAATCGAACTCCACTGCGAAATAGCGCCCGGACCGTCGTCACCTGCTGGTACACGACTGCTCGGGGTATCCACGTTAACCAGATCACCGTCGGTCCAGTGTTCAACTTTAAACCCATGCGGGTCACGCCAGTAGTCAAACACCTGACTGCCCAGAATGTGGCGGCCAACCCCCCAGGAGCGGGTATATCCAAGCGACTCAAGATGTTTGCCACCCATGACAATATCGTCAAGGTCAATGCATTCGTAAGCGGTGTGATCCACCGCAATCGGTTCTCGTACGGCCAGGCCAATCGTGTGATGATCGGTCCATTCTTTGCCACGATTACACTTCATGAAAGCCACCAGGGTTCGGGATTCATCTTCCGGGTCGTAAGTCGAGTCGGTGACCAAAAAGCCAAATTGCTGGTAGTACGCCAGGGAGCGTTCGAAATCTCCGGTGCGCAAGATTAAATGGCCAATCCGGCGGATATGCGCCGGGCCACTATCTGGCCGCTGAAACCGGCCGTGACGCTGGCGCTTACGATCCGTATTAAAGACCAGAGCTTCGCGAACCTTAATTTCCGTCAACGGCTCTATTCCGAATACAAATTCAGCCTGGTAACCGTCCGGATCAATCGCCGTCACGTGGTGCCCCCCACCCGGCCCGTCAATCGCTGACACCGGGCTGGCCCCTGGCAGTTCATCAGCCAGTTTTTGCAGGTCAGCCATGGACTCAACCTCGAAGGCCGGGCCAATAAATCCAGGCTCGGATGCTAATTCGGTGGTGTACAAATACTGATGCGGCTCGGTCCCCCGCATGAACAAACGGGTATCTGTTCTCTGCACGAGTTGCATCCCAAACGCTGTCAGAAACGTTTGCATTGCGTCCAGATTGTTGGTCCGATAACGAACGAAGGCCAAGTCAACGACACGAATAATGGGTTCAGTCATGTGGGGCTCCGGTTTAATGGATCTCGGGGTTGGCAGGCTTGGACATACGCATACGCGTAGACATGGCATAGGCATTGACCGCAGTTTAGCCTGACCGTCAAATATTATCGACAAAAATTGACCAGAATATTTTTTACCGATATTCTGAACCCGACCAATTTAGCTTTCCAGCTGCCCCCAACAGGAGAACTTTTCGTGAGACTTGTCACCTTCACCGCCAACGGCGCGGACCAGATCGGCATTGTTGACAATCAGGACGTGATCGCGCTCAGCGAGCTGGCGCCTGGCATGCCAAATTCGATGAAGGGTTTAGCCGGCACGCCCGATGTAGCATCACAGCTTCAGGCGGCGATGGCCGGCAAACCTGGCGCAAAACGAATGCCGCTGAACTCGGTCAGCCTGCGTGCGGTGGTCCCCGACCCGGGAAAAATTATTTGCGTTGGCCTGAACTATGCTGACCATGCTGCCGAAGGCGGCCATGAGATACCAACTTACCCGGCTTTGTTCATGCGCGGTGCCAATTCACTGGCAGCCCCAAACGATCCGATCATCCGCCCGAAGTGTTCGGACAAACTTGACTACGAAGCAGAGCTGATGATCATCATCGGCAAAGGTGGGCGACATATCAAACAGGCTGATGCCCTTGATGCCGTATTTGCCTATACGGTGTTTAACGACGGTTCCATTCGCGACTATCAGCGCAAAAGTGCTCAGTGGACCGCTGGCAAAAATTTTGATCAGACCGGCCCCGTCGGACCGTGGGCAGTAACCCCGGACGAACTGCCGGCCGGCGCAAGCGGGCTGAAGATCGAATCGCGGCTTAACGGCCAGGTGATGCAAAGCTCGAACACCGAACACTTGATATTTTCGGTTGCGCGCATCATTGAAATTGTTTCGGAGTATTCCACCCTGATGCCAGGCGACCTCATTGCCACCGGCACTCCGGGTGGTGTTGGCTGGCCACGTAAACCACCGGTGTTCATGAAAGCCGGTGACACGATTGAAATAGAGGTTGAAAACATCGGCCTGCTGACCAACAAAATAGTTGACGAGTGAATCATGAGTTCACCATTGTGGCCGGCCCGCCTTGACCATGTCAGCCGCGAAAGTGATCAGCCCGAGGCATTGGTTACTTTCTACACCAGGACACTTGGATTACGCAGTTCACAACTGAATGACGATTGCTGGGCGCTAACTGCCCCGGGGCGGCGCTTGCTGATTAAGCGAGGACGTGCCTGCCAACAACCGACGCACGGGTTCCGTCTGGGTGGCACAACCCAGGTAAACGACCTGCGTCGACATTGCACAGAACAAGGCATCGCTTGCGAACCAACCGATAATCCTTTTCTGGCTGATGCTTTCGCCGTCACCGACCCGGACAATCGCCAGGCAGTATTTGGACTCGACAAATGGCCAGAAGAATTGACCTCTTCGTCAGCTTCTGCCCTGCCCGGCCGCTTGCAACACGTGGTTATTGCCACCCGCGATTTGTCTGGAATGGTTGCGTTTTACCAGGATAAGCTCGGGTTTCGAGCGTCAGATCACGTGTACGACGGACTACCGGCAGCCGGAAAAATCACCGCCACTTTTTTGCGCTCAGACCCGGAACATCACAGTTTTGCGGCCTTTCTCTCGCCAGAAAACCGCGCCGACCATTTGTCTTTTGAAACCAATGAATGGAACGACATTCGTGACTGGGCCGATCACATGGCCGGATGCGGTATTCGTTTGTGGTGGGGCCCGGGGCGACATGGGCCGGGCAACAACTTGTTTTTCATGATTGAAGACCCCGAGGGATACAAACTGGAACTGTCCGCTGAAATTGAGCACCTAACCGCAGATGTTGCTCCCCGCAGCTGGACCCATGAAGAGCGCACTCTCAATCTGTGGGGCAATGCCTGGATGCGAAGCTGAGATGGGACGGCAAAATTTATCCGTGGATGAAGCCTCGCTGGTACCCTCGGAAACCATCACCGCGCAAATAGTTGAACAACTGCGTACTGATATTTTGTCCGGCGAGTTGGCCCCTGGCAGCAAGCTTAAGATTGGTGACTTATGCTCTCGCTACGGCACCGGTAGCAGCCCGGTTCGCGAAGGCTTGAGTTTGCTGGTATCAGACGGACTGGTCGAGCGGCTGCACCAACGGGGATTTCGGGTGAAGCCGGCCAGCCTGGCCGACTTTATCGAATTACTTAAAACCCGCGAATGGCTCGAAGAGCGTGCGTTACGCGAATCTATCTCCCACGGCGACGTGCACTGGGAAGAGTCTGTTGTACTGGCTCATCACCGACTGTGCAGGGAGCCGCGGTGGCTGAACGGTTCCGCCCGAATCAGTAACCCGCAATGGGAACGCCACCACAAAACATTTCACCTGCGCCTGGTACAAGCCAGCGGCTCGTCGATCATGAGTCGTTATTGCGAGCAACTGTACGATCAAAATATCCGCTATCGTCAATTGGCGGTTGCCGGCACACCCAAACACCGTCTGGTCAGCTCAGAACACGCAGCGCTTTGCGCAGCCGCGGTTCAGCGCGATGCGGATCGTGCCGTCGAGTTGTTGCTTGGACATTACCGGGAAACCGGTCGAATCCTGAGCGCCCAACTCGAAGATATGGAGCAGTCCGACCGCCACTGACAGCGCTACCCAAGAAATGGAACGCCATCACCTTGCGGGCCCTTCATGAATAGTTTTTTGGACCATTTCATACGCAACTTTGTTGGTTTTATTGACAAATTTGTGGATCGCTTGCCGTCAAGCGCCTAGTATTGCTTGATGAGAACGCAGTCTGCGACCCAATAGACTAACGATCGCGAGCAACAATCGTTTCCCGGCAAGCTAGGTCCGAGCAAACGATACCGGGCGCACAGCGTTTTCCTGAACCCAACAAATAACAGGAGACTTCACGATGCGAACAGTTCAAGTAAAGGCACGTACTGCAGTCATCGGCACAGTGCTTACGTTGATCGCAAGTACGGCTTCGGCCCAGGGCATTGATGCCGCTGTTGACAAGTTTTTCAATGATTATCTGGGCTGGTTTGCAAGCCTGATTTTCACGTCAGTACCGCTAGGTGGCACAGCCTTTCCACTTATTGCCGGCTGGCTGCTTCTGGCCGCACTAATCTTCACGTTGTATTTTGGCTTCTTGCAAATTCGAAAATTCAAGCTGGCCCTGGACATTGTCCGCGGACGCTACTCAGACCCAGACGCCAAAGAGGACGGCGAAATTTCGCATTTCCAGGCGCTGGCGACAGCGCTATCCGGCACGGTTGGGCTAGGCAATATTGCCGGTGTCGGTGCAGCGCTTGCCATCGGCGGGCCCGGGGCTACTTTCTGGATGATTATCGTCGGCCTGCTTGGCATGGCATCCAAATTTGTCGAGTGCACACTGGGCGTGAAGTACCGAACAGTTCTGCCGTCAGGAACCGTTTCTGGTGGCCCAATGTATTACTTGAGCCGCGGCTTGGCAGAGCGCGGTATGGGCGGATTAGGAAAAGTCCTGGCGGTAATGTTTGCGATCATGGTTATCCTGGGCGCGCTAGGCGGCGGCAACATGTTCCAGGGAAATCAGGCCAATGCGATGCTGGTGCAGACATTTGGCTTGCCAGACGGCTACGGCTGGGTGACCGGCGTGATTCTGGCGGCCTTCGTATTCTCGGTTATCGTTGGCGGCATGCCATCGATCGCCTCTGTCACCTCCCGGTTGGTGCCATTCATGGCTGCGCTTTATATCTTGATGGCGCTTACCGTTATCGGGCTAAATCTGGATAAAGTTGGTCCGGCCTTCGGTGCAATCTTCGACGGCGCATTCACGGGTGCCGGTGTCGCAGGTGGTTTCATTGGTGCACTGATCCAGGGCCTTAAACGCGCGACGTTTTCAAACGAAGCCGGCGTCGGTTCCGCAGCGATCGCACACTCGGCAGTGAAAACCAAGGAACCGATCACAGAAGGCCTGGTGTCTTTGCTGGAACCCTTCATCGACACCGTGATCATTTGTACCATGACTGCCCTGGTCATCACCATTGCGGGTCTGAATGCCGGCCCCTTCCCCGCACCCGACGGTCTCACTGGTGTCAACCTGACTGCAGCCTCATTTCAGGCGACTTTTGACTGGTTCCGCTACCCACTGGCGCTGGCAGTCCTAATGTTTGCGGTATCGACAATGATTTCGTGGTCTTACTACGGCCTTAAAGGCTGGACCTACTTGTTTGGCGAAGGAAAAACGAACGAACTGATCTATAAAGCCATGTTTTGCATTTTTGTGGTTATCGGCTGTTCAGTCGGGTTCGGTGCTGTGATTGATTTCTCCGATGCTGCAATATTCGCCATGTCCATCTTCAATATTATTGGGCTGTACTTCCTGATGCCGGTCGTCAAAGAAGAACTGAACAAGTTCCTGGCCAAGGTAAATTCAGGGGAGTTCAAGCGGTTCCGCTAACGTCGGAACGCTCGGCAAATCACCCAACCAACATACCGAACCAAGCTGCTGGTGTTCTGGCACCAGCAGCGCGATGGTTTCTTAGGAAACCATTGCGCCGTGATGGAAGGCAGAAATTTTTCTATCGCACATAGCGGGTTCACTAGTCGGTACAGTCAAACTCCCGAAAGTCAACGGCATCAATGTCGGTCGTGCGGCTGGCATCAGCGGCAAACCAGAACTGAACCTCAGTGGCACCGGGTGGTGCCGTCAACGTCATGGTGACAGGCGCATACGGGTTACCCGGTTCAATCGTCCGGACCGCATCAGCAAGTTTGACTCCGTTGCCATTAACAAAGTCAATACCGCTGCCACTCCATCCGCTGTTTCCGGTGGATTTGACGATGGCGCTGGCGGTATAACTCTTACCGGGCACAACCGGCATGACATGGCTGAACCAGCCATTGCTGATTCGAACCGCTTGATCCCCCTGTGCTGCCTGCGCGATCAGTGTTGGGGCGGTGTTAGTAAACCATCCAGCAGTATTTACCTCAAAATCCGAATTGGTCACCGCGTTACATGAGCCGCCACCGCCACCATTGCCTGAGCAACCGGCCTCGCGTAAATCAACTGCGTCCAGTGTTAGTCGGCGATCGGCATCGGCATAAAACCAGATTCGCAAAGAAGCCGTGTTCGCCGGCGACGTCACGCTCAACACAAAGGGGGTATACGCCGCTGAGGCATCAATAGTTTGAACTTCCTCACCAATTTCATTCCCCGCGGCATCCAGGTAGTCAATACCAAATCCACTCCAGCCGTTGCCGTCCTGACTCTGGTATTGCGCACTGAACGAGTACTCCGTCGTGGCAGCGCCGGGCACAGTAATTGAAATCCATCCGCCTGAGAACTGTGCGGCACTGACCCCAACCGCCGCATTGCTGACAATAGCAGGTGATATCGAGGAACTCCATCCCGCCATACCGGACTCGAAGCTGCCATTGCCCAGTTTATTGCAGTTACCACTACCGTTCGGGTCGCTCACCGTCCAGACAAAACTACTCTCACCGGTGTTCTGGCCATCATCAGCAAACACCGTTACGCTGCTGGCGCCATCGCCGTTAAGTGTCCCGGTTATCAGCCCACTGTTGGCACCGATACTCAGACCAGCGGGCAAATTGGTTGCCGAGAAAATAACCGCATCGTTCTCCGGATCAATTGCGTCGATGTTCAGGTTAACAACGTCGCCGACAGAGCCAATCTGGTTACCCGGATTCGGAACGAAAGGCGGTTGATTGCCTTGATTACCGTCCAGGCAACCGGTCTTGCGCAAATCGATATCGTCGAGTGTGACGGTTCGTCCAGTATTGGTATAAAACCAGGGGCGGACAAACACCGCATTGACCGGTATTTGGGCATCAAGACTGAATGCAGTCCAGGTACCGGCAATTTCCAGGGTTCGGACGAGTTCTCCGACTTCGGACCCGTTAGCCGCAACAAAATCAAGCCCGTAGCCAGCCCATCCTGAATTGCCATCGCTCTTATAAAATCCGCTGAACGTGTACTGGGTGCCGGGAGTCGCATCAAATACCTGCCCCAGGAAGCCATCGCCAAAACGTAGCGCAAAATTGCCGCTGTGGGCGTTGCCAACCCGGGTTGGAACCACATTCGTGAACCAATCTCCGATACCCGATTCGAAGCCTCCGTCAGCAAGGACATTGCAGCTGTCACCGCCACCGCCGCCGCCAACGTTCGGATCCAGCGGATCAAGATCATCGATATCAAGCACCCCATCGCCATCATCGTCGGTATCGGTATTGTTACCAATGCCATCACCGTCGGTATCCAGCGACTCTGTCGGATCAAGCGGAAACGCGTCTTGCGTATCGTTTACACCATCATTGTCATCATCCGGATCGGTCGCATCGGGTAGCCCGTCGCCATCACTGTCCAGTGCCGGAGCGGAGGATTCTGAGTCGTCAATTTGCAAGAGATATGCCGACAGATTATTCAACTCAGCGCTGCTCAGTGATACCGGATCAAAACCGACCTGATTGCTGGTATGACTCAGAATGGCATCCTGAACCGTAGCGGCACTACCGTCATGCAAATATGGAGGCGTTAGCCACAGACCGCGCAGGGTCGGTGTGTCCAGCCCGATAAGCGTAGCCCCTGAACCCTGACCCGACGCCGAATCGATGGTCCCGATATCATGAATAAAACCCTGGGGGCTGTCGGTAAAAGTATTGCCGCTGTGACAACTGGCACAACCCGAGTCGATAAAGACCTGCCGACCTGCACTCGCCTGACCCGTAAAGTCGCCGTTGTTTAAGCGGTTCGGACTAATACCGGTGTCGCTTAACGAAGTGACATAGGCAGCCAGCGCATCCAGGCTGGCACTCAGACCAGACTTGGTGGCGCCCAGGGGCTCAACCGTGTTCGCGAAGTCGGCATTATTCATTAATCCGGTTCCACCAAACATGGCGCGAATATCAAATTCGAAGTCGTGTATTTCGTCGAAATTTGCGCTCCAGTGAACATTGCCGTGACCGGTACCGGATTTTCCGCGCAGGTCAATCGTATTACGCAAGCCTTCCCCGATGTGGGACATATCCCAGGTACGCCCGTCATGGCCGCCATCGTTATGACAACTCGCGCAGCTCAGGTAATTGTCCTGGGCGAGCCGGTTATCAGCTGCGTCGTAGAACAATTGTTTGCCTTCGAGGACTTGCGCAGATAGCCTTTCGTTGCCTACAGTCTGAGTGACGCCAAGACTGGTGACAAAAGCCGAGCCATTGACCAACAAGCTAGTAATGTCAAAACGACTAATCGTGCGATCCATGAAATTGTGGACATAGAGGCGTTTGCCGTCTGACGACAAAGCAACCCCTTGTGGTGCTCGACCAACGTCGATACGCATAACCGGAAAGCCAAGGGCCAGGTTATAGGCAACAACTTCGCGACTCGTTTCCAGAGCAACAAACAGATGACTGCCATCTCCTGTCAGGGCAGCACCCGTGGCATTACTGGCATTATCGTGACTAATCCGCGCGTTTGGATTCTCTGAGTTGGCTGTCAGGTTGATCCGTGCCGTACTCGCCCGCACCCGTTGGTCGAAAGTAAAGCCAGCGCCACTTCGGGCAAAGCCGCCAGTAATGTTGTCTTGTTTCGACGGTAGATAAGCCTGGCTACCATCAGCTGTTAGTACCGGGGCATTGAGGTAATTCGGCAAGCCGGGGCCGTCACTTTCAGACTGGCCAAGTGTGCGATGGCCGAGTAAGACCGAACTTATCACCGTCATATCGGCAGTGTTGAGACGGCGAACGAAAGCATTCAGATCCGCCACGTTCATTGCCGTTGTATCCTCGCCAGGCTGATGCGGCGTGATGTATAGCGGTGCATACAACTCCATCCCGTCCGGGCTGATGGCCAGGTGACGGGGGGTACCGCTTACCGATCCGGAGGCAACGATCAGTCCGCTATTCGGGTTGATTTTTACCACGTTGCCGGTGGCCTCCAGCGCCACATATAAGCGGTTTTGGGCTGCTGCAAAAACGATGCCATGTGGCAACGAACCCACCGGTAGCGTGAATGTCCGTAACACCGCCAGGCTGCTCGCATCGATTTCAGTGATACTGGATGCTGCCTTGTTAGTGACGTACATTCGATTGTTGGCGGGGTTCTGGGTCAGCGATTCGGGTTGTTGTCCTACCAAAATTTCAGCAATGACCGCGCCGGCTGGCGTCGAAACTGTCACCGAATTGTTGTCCGGGTTCACATTCCAGATGCGGTCTGCCCCCGAGCTGTTGTCGACCCACAGGGTGGTGGAATTGCGCACCGGCGCAGGCTCCAGCGTGGCACGGGCCGGGTCGGTCGGAAACAAGTCGCTGTTGTCACCTACGCCGTCACCGTCGGTGTCGGTGGTCTCGTTCGGGTCATTCGGAAACGCGTCGTTAGCGTCATACACGCCATCACCGTCTGAATCGGGTGGCGCAACCCCGTTGACCGCGTCATCAGGAATCAAGCGTTTTGTGATCCCCGGGCCCGCATAACGGACCTGCAGCGTCTGGCTGCCACCACCCTGGAAAAACTCGACCCGGATTGTGTGCAAACCGACCGGCAAGCTGATATTTCCCGAACGCTCCCTGGATGCGTGGGCTCCGTCGTTATCGACAATCAGTTGATCATTGATCGACAGGCTCGACCCATCATCACTGGTTGTGTAAAAAGTATAGAGACCGGCCTGATCAATACGGAGCAAACCGTCAAAGCGCATGCCGTAATTTGTATCCCGATTTCGCTCGGAAAGGCTGAAACCGGGAACCTTGCCGGACGCTACAGGAGCCAGTAAGGCGAAGTCAGGCAACACCGTCCATGCCCCCTCGTAGTATCGGTAGGTAACGCCGGCTGGAATTGACGGGTCATTGGGCGCCGGATCGGCATTGTCACCCACCCCGTCTGAATCAGTGTCGGCCGATTCCAACGGGTCGGCGGGAAAGCTGTCACCGTTGTCGCCGACACCATCACCATCGGTATCAGTCGTTTCGTTGGGGTCGTTCGGAAATTCGTCTTCCGAGTCCGGTACACCATCATTATCAGAATCAGGGCGGATAATCTGAATAGTGTGGGCCACCGACGGCCGGCCCTGCGCATCAATTGCAAACAACCAGTAGTAGCCCGGAATAAGAACGTTCGGATTGCTCTCCATGCTCAGGTTGTAGTTGCCATTGCTGCCGGTAAACGCGACGTCCAGATGGCGCTGATCAGTATTGCTGGAGTGCGTTGTGGCCGCGAGGCGCAGCAAGCTGAATCGCGTGACGTTACTGGCGGTGCTGACGGGAAAACTTTGTCCGGACGAGCTAAAAGCAGGTGCGCTGGTAATTGCAGGTCGCGACGCCAGTTGCCCATTGGTGTCGAACAAATACGGGGGGCTGAAAATCTGCCCGGTCAGATGATTAGCCGGGCTATTCGCCTGCCCGCCACCGCCCGCAGCCAGGACTCGTCCGTCTTTTAGCAACAGCGCAATCGAATGATAATTTCTTGCATCCGCAATCCCTGCCGCCATCCGCCATTGGTTGGTCTGTGGGTTCCAGATTTCGGTCGGATAAGCTGATGCGTCATCGGTGAATCCCTGACCAGTCGCGTTGCCGCCGATAACCAGGACTTCGCCGGTCGGCAGGACAACCGAATCAGAATGGCTTCGGGCCATAATCATCGGCGTGCCAGCCGTCACCTGTGGGGCCGCACCGTTCAGGTCGACGAGGTAGACGTTACTCTGGGTTGTCGCCTGGCTTAAAGTTCGATCATGACCGCCAACCATCAGCAACTTACCCTTGGCATAAGTGACCGTGTTGCCCCACATTCGGCCACG
>JBAUID010000170.1:0-3846 GCA_049680625.1 Burkholderiaceae bacterium
TACTCATGCTTAACCCTCTTATGTTCAGTGCGGTGCTCGGTGCTGTGTTCAGTGAATGCGCTGTTTAGGAAACATCCAGCGCGGCACCACTGATATATCAATGGTACTTCACGACCCTGAGCCCGTCAATTTAAGCACATCGCATCGAAACGCAGCGCAACGACGGCATCATCGGAAGCCAAGCAACTGCTCGGGTAACCATAAGGCGGTTTGCGGGAATGCCGCAACAATGGCCAGGGCCACCAGTTGAATGGCAATAAACGGAACCACCCCGGCATACATATCGCGCAGGGTAATTTCGGGCGGCGCCACGCCGCGCAGGTAAAAAATGGCCGGGGCCATGGGTGGGGTCAGGTAGCTGGTCTGAATCATGATGAGCAGCAGCATGCAAAACCAGACCGGATTGAAACCGGCGCCCAGCACAAACGGCATGAAAATGGGCACGAAGATCAAGAGGATCGACACCCATTCCAGGAAAAAGCCGGCAATAAACACCAGCACCAGAAAAACAGCAATCAGCGCCCACGGGCCAAGCTGCAAATTGTTAATCAGCTCGCGCATCAACCCCATGCCACCGGCACCGGTAAACACCCCGGTGAAGTAACTACCGGCGAGCACAACAAACATGATCATCGAAGTAACCGTGATTGTCTTGATCAGTGCTTCCCAAAATGTACGCCATGAAAACCGGCCGTATAAAACCGTCAATACAAAAGCACCAAAGGCACCAATGGCTGCGGCTTCGGTCGGGGCCGCCCAGCCCAACATGATGGAACCGAGAACGGCAAAGATCATGATCAGTGGTGGGACCAGTGCTTTTACCGTGATGGCGATCTTGGTTTGGAAGTCGAGATCGTCTTCATCGCTGTCAATCGGCGGGCCGGCGTCTTTATTTACCAGGCAAAGTACAACGATATAAACGATATACAAGCCGGAAAGAATCAGCCCGGGGAAAATCATACCTACCATCAGGTCGCCAATAGAAACATTGGCAATTGGCCCGAGCACGACAACAACAACCGATGGCGGAATAATGGTGCCCAGTGAGCCGCCGGCGCAAATAGTGCCCGAGATCAACGACTTGGAATAGTTCACCTTAAGCATTGCCGGTATTGCCAGCAAACCGACGACTGTTTCAGTCGCGCCAATAACACCGGTAGAGGCTGCAAAAATAATGCACATGATGATTGTGCCAACCGCCATACCACCCGGCAGACGCCGGGTCCAGATATGTACCGCATTAAATAGCTGACTGGCGATACCCGAACGCTCGAGCATGGCGCCCATGAAAACAAATAGCGGCACAGCCGCCAATACAAAATTGGTGGCAACCGATTCAGTTTTTTGAACAAACTGAAAAAACACCGCGTCACCAAAAGTAATAACGCCAAAGACAAAAGCGACAGACAACAGGGCAAAGGCAACCGGGAAGCCCAAAAAAATCAACAGGAACAGGCTCGGAAACATCATCAGGCCAGTCATTTGTCGACCCCCTCGAAAACCGCCGCATCATCGCCAGTTGCGTCACTGCCTGCCCGCCCCCGCAATATTTCGATGCACTTAAGGCACTCGGCCACAACCTGAAGCAACAGCAAACCGAAACTGGCCGTGATCAGAAACCGTAGTGGCCAGATTGGCGGGTTCCAGGCAGATTGCCCGGTCTGTTCGCCGCTCAGCCATGCCCCCCAGGCAAATTCACCGAGGCGTGCCGTCAGAAACCACAAGGCTGGTACAACCAACATCGCATATAAAGTCAGGTCGATTGCGGCACGAATTTTTACGGGTAACTGGGCATAGATCAGATCAATTCGCACATGGGCGCGGTGCTTCAAGGTAAGTGCGCCACCAAGCAGAAAGTGAATACCCATCAGGGTATAGCCCAGCTCAAACGCCCAGATTGTTGGTGCACCAAAGACGTATCGCACCATCACTTCATAACACGTTGCCAGCGTGAGTGGAATAACCACTAACGCGGCAATACCGCCGACGCTGTCGGTGATTTTCTCAATAATTCGAATGAGTGTTTGCATCAGTCACTTGAAATAAAAGCAGCCATCCGGATACAGGTCGGACGGCTGCTGGATGATGAGTGCAACAAAAGCTGCCTATGTTGAAAGCAGGTTTACTTGCGGGTTTTTACGTTTCGATAACTACTCGAACGCGACCAGAGTTTGACAAATTCTTTCTGGCTGTCAAAAACCTTCTTAAACCACTCGTTACCCTCTGCTTTCTTTTCTGCCCACGCCTGACCGGCTTCGTAAACACCATACTGAACTTCGGCATCAAGTTCGATTATCTCGTTACCTTCTTTCTCAAAAAACGCCAGTGCCTTGGCGTCTTCTTGTCCGAGAGTGAGCCAATAGTTCATGGTTGTCATGAAAGCCGCATCGCTGATCGACGTCTGGTCTGCCTTAGACAAACCCTCCCAGGCTTTTTTGTTGATGACGAGTTCAAACGGTGCAGTTGGTTGATGCACGCCGGGAATAATCACGTACTTGGTGACCCGGTGAAAACCGGGTGCAATGTTTTCCCACAGCGTGCCCCATTCCGTCGCGTCGATCGCCCCTCTTTCAAGCGCCGGGTAAACGTCACCGCCAGGCATGGTGACCGGAGCAGCACCCATGCCTTTTGAGATCTCCAGCCAGGCGCCGGCCGTGCGCAGCTTTAAACCTTTGAGGTCGGCCATCGATTTGACTGGTTTACGAGAATGCAGGAAAACCTCTGCAGTTCGCGCACACAACGGCATTGAGATGAGGTCGGATTTCTCCTGGCGCCACTCGTTTTGTAATTCAACCCCGCCACCGCGATACAACCAGTGCAGCATTTTTTCGGTATCGGTTGAGCCGGCAAAACCACCAAATAAGACAGCAGTTGGATCCTGGCCCCAGTCGTAGCCGATCCAGGTGTGACCCATTTGCGCGATGCCATTCTTAACGGTTTCTGAGACTTTCAGCGCCGGGCCCAAAGTTCCCGGCGGGAAGGCTTCGATCGTGACTCGTCCGCCGGTGAACTGCGCAACCTTGTCGGTGAAGTTCTTGATGCACACATCAAACAACGGCCCGCCACCCCAAGACGCTGTCATAGAAAACTTATGCTTTTTATCTTCGGCGTTAGCGGAAAATGGCAATGCAATGCAAGTCGTCACTGCAATAGCAGCCGTCAGCACTTTATATTTAAAACGTTTCATTGGTCTCCCCCAATTATTGGAATCACAAGCCCGATAAACCTATGGCGCCGATGGTTCGGGCAGCACCTGCAAAATGACAGGCTACCGATCAGCGGCTGGATTACTTAATCTGCTTAAATCTGCGACCGCTTTTGCGACCTGCGCGTCGGTGATTTCCCATTCGTTACTGAAGTTGGCGACAATCTCGCGCATGAAACCCTCGACATGGGCCAGGACCGCCTCGCTGTCCATGCAGTCAGCCAGAATCGCCAGCGCCAGTTGCCGCGATTCATTGCCCTCGTAGCCCCATTCAAAACTGTTGTCGGAGAAATTCTTCAGATCGCGTTGTTCATCCAGTGCCTGCCCGTCAACAGTGACAACAATGCCGTCAAAAGTTCGCTCGCCCCGGTAGGTTTTCATCGCCTGATCAATTTGCCCTGTTGTGCAGAAAATTTTTATAGTCGACACATGATATATCAATTGCCGACAACGTCTGATGCCTGTTATATCATTCGCCGATGAGTACAGAGCAAACCCCGTCCTCCCTCACTGAACGCGCCTATCGGGCCCTGGAAGAAGACATTGTCACCCTGGTGCTGGAACCGGGTCGGGTATTGTCGGAAAACGCTCTGGCGACCTCACTTGGCATTGGCAGAACACCGGTACGCGAGGCCTTGCAA
>JBAUID010000171.1:0-24053 GCA_049680625.1 Burkholderiaceae bacterium
CCGACACCGACACCGACACCGACACCAACACCGACACCAACACCAACACCAACACCAACACCAACACCAACACCAACACCAACACCAACACCAACACCAACACCAACACCAACACCGCCGGCTGCACCGCAGAGTGTTACGTCGGAAGGCCCTGATGACACGATTGGTGTTGCCGAGCGTTTGCCCGAGGCCAATGGTGGTAACGTCGGTGAAACCGGAAATATCGACTTTATTGGTGGTGCTGGTAGTGCGGTTGCCGGTGCAACCGTAACCCTGGACTTGCAGCAGGGCGGAACGACGGTTCTCGCGGCGCCGGTCACCACCACGGCGCTTGGTGATGGTTCATTTGTTGTCGGCGTACCTGCGGCAGATGCCCTTGCCCTGAACAGTGGCGTCTATACGCCGGTTGTTACCCAGACAACGGTTGATGGCACCAGCGTAGCCGCAACAATGGCCGACATCACTATCCTGCCAACCTCACCGAACTCTATAGCGGTCGAAGGCGGCGGTGACACCGTTGTTACCCAGGCAGAAGGTGCTGACGGACTGGATATTTCGGGAAACACCGAGCCGGGCGCGACCGTGAATGTCGTGATGTGGAATAGCAATTTTAGTACCCAGGTCGCAACTACAAGCGCAGTGGCCGATCCAACAACCGGGGCATTTACCGCAAATTTTGCGGCGCCTCTACCCGCTAACGGTAGCTACGTGTTGCAGACCACCACGACAAATAATGGCCTGGTCAGTGACTTCCCGAACACCACAGGCATCACTATTGCAATGGATGTCAATGCAGGTGTTAACGGTACCGCAGTCGGAGGCTCGGCAACCGTTGTCAATGGTGACACAGGGGCTGAAGTACTGATTGGTGACTACGGCGGCAATATTCGCAACGGAAGTTTTGAGTTCTGGGATACCTCAGCCGGGGCTGTGCAATGGGTTGGCGCGTCTGGCGGCTTTACCGCAGTTGGTGCCACGACGGCAAACCTTGGCTGGACCATCGCGCCGGGCACGGCGGCGCTGGACCCGGACAACGTGCCCGGTACGGAAACCGGCGGTACTCAAGACTACTTTAACCATTCCAGTGCAGCACCATTCCCCGGAAACCAGTTAGATCGGGTGGTCGAGTTCTCGACTGCAGCACCGATTGGCTCCGGCGTTCAGGACTGGGATACTGTGTCGAACAACTTTTATGCCGGCGGTGGCCTGACTCAGGACATCAACACCGTAGCCGGCGAGGTCTACACCTTAACGGTGACGGCTGATGCTGCTACCGGCAATGTGGGAGGTGCGAACTTCCAGGACACCATGATTCAAGTGACCTGGGACAGCAACATCATCGCGACCCGCGGGCCGGACGGCTTATGGACGGGCAGTAATGCGCCAACCGTCGATGCCACCCCGGGAACAACAGTCGACTGGATCTTTACGTTACCGGCTGCGGCCACTGGCTCAACCGACTTGACGATTGCGGCTTACGATCGTCACGGTGATACCAACGCCACTGGCGGTGATGAAGGTGACGCCCAGGGTGTGATTATTACCAATGTCTCGATGAGCAGCACCGGCGCTGACGGTGATGACACGATCAGCGGTGGTGCCGGCTCTGACCTGATTTATGGCCAGGGTGGTGCCGACACCTTGTACGGTGGTGCCTCGGGTGCAGCGGATACCGACGCGGATACCTTTGTCTATTCCATGCAAATGGACAACGGTGCCGACGTCATCATGGACTTTGATTCAGCGAACGGTGATCGCGTTCAACTGACCGACGTGATTAACGCCGCCGGCGCAACCACGGCACAGGCTGATGGCACGTCGTCGGATGTTGACCTGGATTTCAATGATTTAATAGTCAACGGCACCCAGGAAATTACCGTGACAGATGATGGCAGCGGCAATGTTCAGCTCGGGTTCTCGAATGCTGGCGGCAGCCTGGGTTCAGTGGTGTTGACCGGAGTGAGCTTTGGTGCTGGGGCGGGACAGTACGACAGCGTTGACGATCTTTCCACCGGCATTGGCGGCACCGCCGACATCATCCTGCAAATGACTGGCGACGGTTTCCATACCGGACTGTAAATCCAAGCGCGTTGTTGCTCTGCAAACCAGGGCAACAACCAATAAAAAGCCCCGCCGAAACGACGGGGCTTTTTTATGCGTGCTGCTTCACATATTTATTTGCCCGGCACTTTACCCTGGACCCCTTGAACATAGAAGGTTACGCCGTGTAGAAACTTGTCATCAGCTGACTGACCTTTTGCCAGTAACTCCTTGCCCGACTGGTCTTTGATTGGCCCGGTCCAGACCTTGAAGCTGCCATCTTTCAAGCCGGCTTTTACTTTTTCCACTTTGGCCTTGATATCAGCTGGCACAACATCAGCAATCGCAACGATATCGATTGCACCTTCGGCCACACCCCACCAGGAATTGCCGTTGTTTTTCCAGGTGCCGCTCAGCGCATCACCAACGGCCTTGGTGTAGTACGGCCCCCAGTTAATCACCGCGGATGCCAGGTGGGCTTTTGGTCCGTAGGCTGTCATATCGCTGTCCCAGCCGAAGGCGTATTTACCGGCTTTTTGTGCGGTCTGCAATACTGCCGGCGAGTCGGTGTTCTGGAACAAAACGTCCGCGCCCTGATCCAGCAAGGATTGCGCCGCTTCACTTTCGCGTGGCGGGTCAAACCATTTATTCACCCAGACGACGCGGGTGGTGACTTTGGGGTTCACCGACTGGGCGCCCATGGTGAACGAGTTGATGTTGCGAATCACTTCCGGAATCGGAATTGACCCCACTACCCCAAGCTCACCGGTCTTGCTCATTGCGCCAGCAATAATGCCGGCCATATACGCACCCTGGTAAGTGCGCGAGTCATAAGTCCGCATGTTCTTGCCCGACTTATAACCAGTGGCATGTTCAAACCGAATGTTCGGAAACTCGCGACTGAGCTTTTGCATTGGCTGCATATAGCCAAAGGTTGTGCCAAAAATCATGTTGTTGCCCTGGCTGGCCAGGTCGCGCAATACCCGCTCGGCATCTGCTGATTCGGGGACGCTTTCAACAAATGATGACTTAAGCTTGTCACCAAATGCTTTGACGGCTGCTTTGCGCCCGTTGTCATGCGCAAAAGTCCAGCCACCGTCACCAACCGGGCCGACGTACACCCAGGCGGCTTTAATTTCTTTTTCCTCAGCCTGGGCCGGGGCTGCGTTAATCGCGATGGTGGCAATGGCGGCAATCATCATTGCTGTGGAGCCCAGCAACGCTGGCCATGGTCGGGTGAAGACGAGTTTCATCGGGGTTCTCCTTGAATCACAATCAATCGGTTTGCTGTTGCTAAACGTTTGGGGCGTCATTAAGACGCCATTAAGGTGCAATCAGGTCAGACGGGTCAGCCACGGTCTTGCCACTATAGGCACTGATCTCCCGGGCGGCTTCGCTCAGTTCATCCATCGTGCCCTGGTCAACAGGCAGATGTTTGGCGCGCGCGGCCCGCATACGGCGCTCCGGATCACCCGGCAAAAGAATGCCGCCGAGCTCGCGGCCGATCTCATCCAGGCGCGCCGATTGAACCCAGTCAATAAACAGTTGGGTTTCCGATTCGAAGTTGTCCTGGGTGCCCAGGCGGGCCGGGTCAAACACGATGGACAACATGTTGTTCACAATGCCCAGCCCCTCGGGCAGGCTGGCCGGGTGGGTTGTGCGGCCGCCGGTCAAAGCCCCGCCAAGTAACTCGCAAACAATAGCCAGCGCGTGGCCTTTGTGGGCTGCAAAAGTACGAATCGCGCCTAACGGGTCGTCGTAGAGCACGCGGGGATCTGTCGTTGGGTTGCCGTCAGCATCAATTGTTGTACCTTCCGGAACGCCAACCCCTTTGTTAAGCGCAACCCGGGCTTTGCCATGAGCAATTGCGCTGGTTGCAAAGTCCAGCACCAGCGGGTCACCGTCACGGCGCGGGATGCCAACCGTAAACGGATTGGTCAGAAAGCGTGCTTCGCTGCCCCCGTGTGGCGCAACAACCGGCTTTTTGATCGTGGCATTTACAAAGTGAATAGACACCATGCCGGCATTGATTGCCTGTTCTGCCCAGTGTCCGATTCGTCCGATATGGTGGGCATTGCGCAGGCCAAGCAAGGCTACGCCGTGCTCTGATGCGCGCTGAATCGCCACATCCATCGCCTGTGTGCCGACGGACTGGCCCATGCCCATGCCGCAGTCGGCAATAACCATCGGCCCGGTATCAACAGCCAGTTCAATCGTCTGATTCAGCTTCAGTTCACCGCCGAGAAACGACTTGACATAGCGGGGCACCAATCCGATGCCATGCGAGTCGTGGCCGGATAAATTGGCCAGTACCAGGTTTTGGGCCGTGATCTGCGCTTCACCGGCGTCGCTGCCGGCGGCCAGGAATAAGTTTTGCACCCACTGTTGGATGGCCGGGGTTGATATTTGATGTTCTTTCATAGCGATACAACCTTGACGGTTAACTCCCCAACCCCAGCTACCGATCCGCGCAAAGTATCACCGGCTGAAACCGCGGCTACCCCTGCGGGGGTGCCGGTGAATATCAAGTCGCCGGGTTGTAAGGTCCAGTAACTGCTCAGGTGTTCGATAATTTCACCGATGTTCCAGATCAGCTCGGCGATGGTTGCGGCCTGGCGCTCTTTGCCGTTGACCTCCAGTGTTATTGCAGATTTTGTAATGTCTTTGATGCTGTTGGCAGGCACCATGGACGAAATCGGGGCAGAGTAATCAAATGCCTTGCCAATTTCCCAGGGCCGTCCCAGTTTTTTTGCCTCAGCTTGTAAGTCGCGCCGGGTCATGTCCAGACCAACTGCGTAGCCGTAGATCAAGCCCATTGCGTCAGCGGCTTTGATGTTTTTCCCGCCTTTGGCCAGGCCAACCACGAGTTCAATTTCGTGGTGTAGTTCAGACGTCCCAGGTGGGTAGGGCATTTCGCCGACCGCCCCGTCAGCCACCGGCAGGAGTGCATCAGCAGGTTTCATAAAGAAAAATGGCGGCTCGCGGCCGGTAAAACCCATCTCTTTCGCGTGTTCAACATAATTGCGGCCCACGCAGTACATGCGCCGGACAGGAAAGGTGGCAGCGGTGCCTTGCACGGCAATTGCCGTTACTTCGGGTACGGGGATGACCGTATCGGCCATGTAATTTCTCCTGACAAGTGATCGCGGATTAATGCCGTGAATTAATCGTCTAATAAATTTGGCTGAAAGAGCGCTTCGAACTGAGCGGCAAATGTAGCAAACAAAGCATGCTGATGGGTGTTTGCACCAGTCGTTGCTGATGGGTAGCCAACCGTCATCAATGCGGCGCGATATGGCGTAATGCGGTCGATGACATCACATTCCACCGGGATTCGTGAGGGATGCCCCGGTTTAGCGCGGGTTTGATTGTTACACTGGAGCATTCGCCACTGAGTAGACCAAAGACCAATATGAGCCCAGCTGAAATCCAACTTCGCCAGCTACTGACCGAGAAAATCCTGGTTCTCGACGGTGCCATGGGAACGATGATTCAGCAGGAAATGCTGACTGAAGCTGATTATCGTGGCAAACGTTTTGCCGACCATCCGAGCGATGTCAAAGGCAATAACGAGTTATTGTCCCTGACACAACCCGATGTCATTCGTAAGATTCACCTCGCCTATCTTCGGGCTGGTGCCGACTTTGTCGAGACCAATACTTTTGGCGCCACCACGGTCGCCCAGGCCGACTACGGCCTTGCCCATGTGGCGTACGAACTGAATCGCGAGTCGGCCCGGCTGGCCCGGGCCGCCTGTGATGAAGTGTCTACTGCGGAGCATCCGCGTTTCGTCGCCGGGGCGCTTGGTCCGCAGCCAAAAACCGCGTCTATCTCGCCCGATGTTAACGACCCGGCGGCACGCAACATTACCTTCGACGAATTACACGATACCTACCTTGAGCAAGCCAATGGTTTGGTTGAGGGCGGAATTGACGTCTTTTTACTAGAGACCATATTCGATACCCTGAATGCGCGTGCCGCATTGTTTGCCTTATCCGGCTTGAATGAACAGCGTCAGGCGAATGGCCTGGAAACCATACCGGTCATGATTTCGGGCACGGTAACTGACGCGTCGGGCCGGATATTGTCCGGGCAGACCGTGGAGGCTTTCTGGAATTCGGTGCGCCATGCGAAGCCAATCAGTATTGGTCTGAATTGTGCGCTCGGCGCGGCCCTGATGCGGCCTTATATCGAAGAGCTGTCAAAGATTGCGGACACTTTTGTGTGTGTCTATCCAAATGCCGGCTTGCCAAACCCGATGTCGGATACCGGCTTTGATGAAACCCCGGCCGTTACCTCCGAGTTGCTCGGTGAGTTCGCACAGAGCGGTTTTGTGAATATTGCTGGTGGATGCTGCGGCACGACTCCGGAGCATATCGCAGCCATTGCCGATGCAGTGGCAAAACAAAAGCCGCGCAAAGTCCCGACCCTGCCGGAAGGTGTGCTTCGTCTGAGCGGCCTGGAGCCGTTTAATATCGACTCGTCGTCCTTGTTTGTTAACGTTGGTGAGCGTACCAACGTAACCGGCTCCAAAGCGTTTGCCCGCTTAATTCTGAATGAAGATTACGACGAAGCCTTGAGCGTGGCCCGTCAGCAGGTAGAAAACGGTGCCCAGATTATCGACATCAACATGGACGAGGCGATGCTGGATTCAGTCGCCGCGATGACTCGGTTTCTGAATCTGATTGCGTCAGAGCCCGACATCGCCCGGGTGCCGGTGATGATCGACAGTTCAAAGTGGGCGGTGATCGAGGCTGGCCTGAAGTGCGTGCAGGGCAAGTCGATCGTGAACTCGATTTCAATGAAAGAGGGTGAGGCAGAATTTATTCGCCAGGCAGTCCTGTGCAAGCGTTATGGCGCGGCTGCGGTTGTCATGGCTTTTGACGAGCAAGGTCAGGCGGATACTTTTGCCCGTAAAACCGAGATCTGCGAGCGTGCTTACCGGCTGTTGGTCGACACGGTAGGCTTTGCGCCGGAAGACATTATTTTTGACCCCAATATTTTTGCCATCGCCACCGGCATTGAAGAGCACGACAACTATGCGGTGGACTTTATCGAAGCCTGCGGCTGGATCCGCGACAACCTGCCCCATGCCAAGACTTCGGGTGGGGTATCGAATGTGTCCTTCAGCTTCCGTGGTAACGAACCGGCCCGTGAAGCAATACATACCGCTTTCTTGTATCACGCGATTCAGCAAGGCCTGACCATGGGTATAGTGAACGCCGGCATGGTTGGTGTTTACGACCAGATTGATCCGCCACTGCGTGAGCGCGTGGAAGACATTGTGCTCAATCGTGGCGTCACCTTACCGGCGGACGAGCCGGCTGACTCACCCGAGCGGGATAAAACCAGTACCGAACGCATGATCGAGTTTGCCGGCACCTTGAAAGGTGGGGCGACAAAGCAGGAAGAGAATCTTGAATGGCGCGGTACGCCGGATAACCCGGCCCCGGTGTCTGACCGACTGAGCTATGCCTTGATTCGCGGCATCACCAAGTTCATCGTCGAGGATACCGAAGAAGCCTGGCAGGAAATTTCAGCTCGTGATGGCCGGCCCATTGAAGTGATTGAAGGCCCGCTGATGGCCGGTATGAACGTGGTTGGCGACTTGTTCGGCGCTGGCAAAATGTTCCTGCCGCAGGTGGTGAAATCTGCCCGGGTGATGAAGCAGGCAGTTGCCCATTTAATCCCCTACATCGAAGAAGAGAAACTGCAAATTGCCGCCGCCGGCGGAGACGTCTCAAGCAAAGGCAAGGTGGTGATGGCTACCGTGAAAGGTGATGTGCACGACATCGGCAAGAACATCGTCACCGTTGTGCTGCAGTGTAATAATTTTGACGTCGTCAACATGGGGGTCATGGTGCCGTCCAGCGACATCCTGGCCAAGGCAATCGAAGAAGATGCCGACATCATCGGACTGTCCGGCCTGATTACACCATCACTGGAAGAAATGGCCCATGTCGCCCGCGAAATGGAGCGCAGCGACTATTTCCGTGAGCGCAAAACGCCGTTGCTTATTGGCGGGGCGACCACTTCACGGGTGCACACTGCGGTGAAAATTGCACCTAACTTCTCCGGCCCCGTGATTCATGTGACCGATGCTTCCCGTTCGGTACCGGTTGTCCAGCATTTGATCTCGGACGAGGGCCGCGACGAATACCTGCTGCAAATACAGCGTGACTACGACAAGGTTCGGGCCCAGCATGCCCGTAAGCAGGGTCCAAAACTGTCCACCCTGGTCGAGGCCCGGGCCAATGCCTCACCTATCGTCTGGAAGATGCCGGCAGATGACCATCCTGGTGAAGGCCCGCATCCGATGGTCGCGGTGAAGCCGCCGAAACCAAAATTCATCGGCCGCCGTGTGTTTCGAAATTACGACCTGGCGCAAATCGCAAAATACATCGACTGGGGTCCGTTCTTCCAGACCTGGGAATTACACGGGCGGTTTCCGGCATTGCTTAATGATGACGTTGTTGGTGAGTCGGCACGTCGCGTTTTCAGTGATGGCAAGGCTATGCTCGAGCGAATTATCGCCGGGCGCTGGCTCAAGGCCAATGCTGTTGTTGCCTTTGCCCCGGCCAACACCATCAACCAGGACGATATTGAAATTTATACCGACGACAGCCGCGAGGAGGTCGCATTTGTGTGGCGTAACCTGCGTCAGCAGACAGTGAAAAAATCCGGGGTCGCCAATAAATGCCTGGCTGACTTTATTGCGCCGCGTTCAATCGATGGCAAGCCATCAAATATCGACGATTACATCGGTATGTTCGCCGTTACTGCAGGCCTGGGCATCGAAAAGAAAGAAGCTGAGTTTGAAAACCTGCTGGACGATTATTCAAGCATCATGCTCAAATCCATTGCCGATCGCCTGGCCGAAGCTTTTGCCGAATGTATGCACCACCGGGTACGCACCGATCTGTGGGGTTTTGCATCCGACGAGGCTTTGAGCAACGATGAACTCATTGCCGAGTCGTATCGTGGCATCCGTCCGGCACCGGGTTATCCGGCCTGCCCGGAGCATACGGTCAAAGCCGACTTGTTCGAGTATCTGAACACCGATGAAATTGGTATGTCGTTAACCGAGTCTTTTGCCATGTTGCCCGCGTCCAGCGTGTCTGGTTTCTACTTCTCACATCCGGATGCTGACTACTTTAACGTCGGGCGAATTGGTGACGACCAGGTAGCCGACATGGCCAACCGGTCCGGGCGAACCGAAGATGAATGTCGCACTGCTTTAGCCAGTTCCCTGGGCTGATCGATTGTGACCGCCTCGCTGGTACTGATTGTGCTGGCGGCGGCTTTGCTGCATGCCATGTGGAATGCCATGGCCAAGGGGGGCGGAGCGCCTGAGCTAAGCATTGCGAGCTACCAGTTATTTGGTGGCCTGGTCTGCGCTGCTCTGATTCCGTTCGTGCCGTACCCGAAGGTCGAAAGCTGGCCGTATCTGGCGGCATCCGTCCTGATTCACAACGCCTACTACTTCACCTTGTCGTCGGCTTACCGAGCCGGCGACTTGTCGCAGGTCTATCCGCTGTTTCGTGGCCTCGCACCGGTATTGGTGGCAATAGGGGCCGCGGTGTTTGTCGGCGAATGGCTCAGTTTTGGTGCCGCGGTGGGCATCGGCTTAATCAGCCTGGGCATTATCAGTCTTGCCTTTGCCGGCGGGCGCTTTGGCCAGATGTCCGCCACTGCCCGAAACTGGGGCCTGGCCACCTCGTTTCTGATTGCTTGTTACACCGTGACCGATGGCATTGGTGTTCGTCTCGCAGGCAGTCAGGCCAGCTATATTGTCTGGCTGTTTACCTTCGAAGTTATCCCCATTGGAATTTATCTGCTGGCGACTCAGCCGGGCCGTTGGTTTGAGCAATTGAAATCCCGCGCGCTGATGAACGTGGCCGGCGGGGTGGCCTCATCGGCGGCTTACGGCCTGGTGATTTATGCGATGAGTTTTGGCCTGCTGGCGGCGGTCTCGTCAATACGCGAAACCAGCGTGATATTTGCTGCCGTGATTGGCGTGTTGTGGCTTAAAGAACCCTTTGGCCGCGCCCGCATTATCGCGGCCTGCCTGGTTGCTATTGGTATAGGGTTGATTCGATATCTCGGATAACTATAGTGGGCAATTGCTGACTGCCTCTTGTTCGACATGCGAACAATGTATGTTTGGCCAGAATTCTAATCTGCCGGGACAAGCGTGCGCCATTGCGGCTGACCGCCTTTGCCGAAGCGCACTGTATCAAAATACTGCTGTTGCAACTGCTGTGTAATTGGCCCAACCGCGCCGTTGCCCACTGGCAATTTGTCGACAGCGGTCACCGGCAGAATTTCCTGACCGGTACCGCAGATGAAAGCTTCCTCGGCCAGGTAGAGTTCGCTGCGATCCACATCACGCTGCACCACTGTGCCGCCAGCCTCTTCATGGAGCCGGATAATTGTGTCGCGGGTAATACTCTCGAGAATATTGCTGGTCACCCCTGGGGTAATCAACTGGCCATCGCGGACCATGAAAAAGCAGGCAATTGGTGCTTCGGAGACCTTGCCGGACGGGGTCAGCATCAAGGCGCCGTCATAACCATCGGCTTTGGCTTGTAACTGGGTAAGCCTGGCGTTGTGGTAGTTGGCGGTTGCTTTGATTCTTGGCGGGCTGGCGTTATCCGGCAGACGGCTCCATGAACTGACCCCGAGTGAAACCCCACTTTTAGCAGTCGTTGGCCGTTCGCGCGGTATGGCGGCGATGGTGTAGCCAATCGGTTCACTGGTGGCCAGCATGCCGATGGCTTCAACGTAAACCAGCAAACGCAGGTATACGTCGTCATCCGGTTCGTTGGCCCGGATCACGCGGTTGATATCAGTGGCCAATTGGGCGCGGCTGAAACTGGCATTCATGCGCATGACTTTCATGCCGTACCCGAGGCGGCGCAGATGGTCATCCAGGCGAAACAGAAAGAACTCCCCCGTGTCCGGCTGATGGTAAGCGCGAATCCCCTCAAATACGGTTGTTGCATAGGCCATGGCCAGTGATAACGGGTGTACGCTGGCTTGTTCAAACGGCATCAGCTCACCGTTGACCAGAATTTGCCGGGCTTTCCACATGGGTTCTTCCTTAGTTGTTTGGGTTTGACTTATCAGTCGCGCTCAGTCGATATCAGCTGCGCTCATCCACGTAAGGCACGCAATTGGGCCGGGTAACCCGACGGATCGACAATGACATCAATGACCGACGGACCGTCATACGCAAAAGCGCGCTTCAACGCCGCCCGGTAAGACGATGCCGTTCGCACACGGTAGCCCTGGCCACCAAGGGATTTCATCACGCCGGCAAAATCTAATCGCGGCCAGCGCACGCCGTCGCTGGCCAGTTCGCGTTGCTGTTGTTTGATATCAATCAGGGACAAGGCGCCATCGTTAAACACAATAGTAATCACCTTCACCTGCTGCTCTGCCGCAGTGGCCAGTTCACCAAGACACATCAGCAAACCACCGTCGCCGGTAAAGGCAATCACCGGCCGTTGCGGTTCATGCAAGGCGGCGGCAATCGCAGCAGGCAGTGCAAAACCCATGCTGGCCAGGCCGTTTGAGATGAGCAAGTCATTGGGTTCGTTACACGGCCAGAAACTGGTGGCTGAGAACATGTGGGCACCGGCGTCCACCGTTACCCGGGGCCGCACCGGCAGGGCAGCGGCTTGTTTATCCGCTACAGTAACCACTTGTTCGGGGCTCAGGCCGTAGTCCACTTTGGGGTAACCCAGTGCCTTGATGGCGGCTTTGCGTAATTGTTTGATTTTGCTGGCCCGCCAGCGCGATTGCTTAGATTCGGCAGCCAGCGCATTCACGCTGTGGGAAAGATCGCCGGTCACCAGGCAGGCCGGAGTGGTGTAGTGCACCGGGTGCTGGGTCAGGCTCAGTTCGAGCACGGTCGTCTGATACGGCCAGGGCTGCAAAATAAGTTCGACGGGGTCAACACCCACGAGGACAATCAGATCAGCCTCATTCACCACGGGTTGTTCTGCGGCCCCGCCGGTAAAGATGCCCGCGTAGGCGGGGTTGTTATCCGCGATCACACCTTTGGCTTTGTACGTCACCAGTGCCGGGCAGCCCAGGCTGCTTGCCCATTGGCGAACGGCGGCAGTGGTCGCCGCGTCGCGCGCCTCCAGGCCAACCACAATCACTGGTTTGCGTGCATACCGAATCAGTTTTTTGGCGGCCTTTAAATCGGTTATTAAGCTGTCCGGATCAGGCGCGCCAATTACAGTGGCACTGGCTGCTGCTTGCGGTGGTGTGCCGGTTGCCGGGCTTGTCAGCGATGCCCGCGCCGCTGCGCCAGTCAACTCCAGGTGTACCGGGCCGCGCCGTGGCGCAAGGGCTTGCGCCACCAGTGATTCAATCTGGGACACGTTTGTTTCTATCAAGGTGCTGTGCGCTTTCACGAGCGGGCCAAGAAACTGCTGCTGGTCATACCACTGGTGGGTCACGTACCTGCGCAGCGAATCGGCAAAGCCGTCGGTAATCATGGCCAGTGCGCAGCGGTCCAGCGCCGCATGGGCAACCCCGTTGGCCGCATTGGCTGTGCCCGGGCCTTTGGTCACGATGGCCACGCCAATCGAACCGTCCAACTCGGCAGTCGTGGCGGCCATCATCGCGGCCGCACATTCATGGCGGGCGAGCACAAATGGCAGACCCTGGTCTTGCCCGGCCCGGATAAGATCGAGTGAACTGCCGCCGCCGGGCAGTCCGAACATCCGCTGTGTACCAGTGGCTTTGAATGCGCGGACCAGGGCATCAGCCACATTGTTGGTCACGCCGTGGCTTGGCGTGGTTGACTGACTGCTCATGTCGATCTGACCTTCCTGGGTTTCATTGGGTTCGATTCGTTAAATAGCGGTGAAGCCGCCGTCAACAGCCCAGATTTGCCCGGTCACAAAACTGGCTGCATCGCTCAGCAGGAAACGAACAACGCTGGCAATTTCTTCGGGCTCACCAACCCGACCCATCGGAATCGTCGCCAGCACCGCATCGCGGCTAACCGGGTCGGCGAGATTGGCGGACGTCATGGGCGTCCGTATTGGGCCGGGTGCCACCGCGTTAACCCGGGCACCGGTTGCCGCCAGTTCGAGTGACAGGGCCCGCACCAGCCCGTTAATGGCAGTTTTTGACGTCACGTAGGCACCGGCCCTGGCATGGCCTACCAGGCTTAGCTGGCTGGAGATCATGACCAGAGCGCCGGCGTGTTGATTGGCCCGCATCCACTGGCCGGCTTCGCGGGCCAGCACCATGCTGGCGGTCAGATTGGTATTGATGGTTTGTTGATAACCGTCATCAGATTCATCGAGCAGACCAAGACGGCGCAGGATGCCGGCTGCGCAGACCAGGCCGTCAATACCATCCAGCGTCGCAATGGCCTTTCGCGCCAGTGTCTGGGCAGTCCCGGGCTGCGCCAAATCACCGACCAGTATTTGATCCGCTGGCAATGCAGCGGTCAGCGACTCGGCTTGCTCCTGGTTCAGCACCAGTGCCACGGCGCGTGCACCATCATCCAGCGCGGTTTGCAGCACGGCACGGCCAATACCGGTTGCCGCACCAGTGATGACGATGCGTTTGTCTTTGAGATCGGTGGCGCGTTTGACTGGTGACATATGTAATTGTGGTGGTGTCTGTTTGGAACCAGGTTTTTGTTTAGTAAGGGGCAACCACAATGCCTTCAGCGGCGGCTGCTTCCCAGGCAGCGACAGCATCAATTAACACGTTGCCGCCGCAGGGAATCAATACGTAACTCAGGGCTTCAACAACTTGAACGGTTTCGATGCCGGCGTCCAGGCAATGGCGCAGGTGAAATACCAGGCCGGCATCGTTGCGCCGCGCTGCCATCGCTGTGGTGCCGGCCAGGTGGGCGAGGCCGTCCGGCAGACCGTCAGCAGCAACCATGAAGACCCGTAAGTATCTGGCCAGCAAAGTATCAGCGGTTGTCCATGCTGCCCAGTGTTTGGCCGCAAAGCTGTTGACGGCAAAACCTTCACATTGGGCCGCCATGGCAACGCAGGCTGCCAGGTTGTCATCACTCAGGCCGGCAGCCCGAGCGCGTTCCATATGAATAAAGCCGTGTGCCTCACGGGCCGCGGCCAGTAAACACGCCCACACCGTTTCGCGCTCAAAGGGGGTCAATACCCGGGGCACCAGGGTCAGTTCCTGGTAAAACGCATCGTAACGGTTGAGCAGTTGCGGGGCATGGGCGGCAAACAAGCGGTGGTACGGCAGTGTGTAGCCGCGCTTTTTGCGCACCGCTGCTAATGCAGCCTCACCCTCGGTGCTCAGGGGTTGCGTGAAAGCGGGTTCGCTGGGGTCGCTGGGGTCGTGGGTCATCGGCGTTCTGGCACAGGCGCTTAGTTGTTTGTTGGTTGTTCATTTGTTTGATGGATCGGTGACAAGGTAATGCGCAAATTGCGCTGCGCATCACATTCGATAGTTGCGTCTACCGGGATCACCAGGGTCGATTCCCGTTCTTCCACCAATGCCGGGCCGACGCAGGTGAACCCCGGGGCCAGCTGGTCGCGTCGATAAACCGGTGTGTCGCGGAAGGCACCGTCAAACCAGGCGGGGCGAGAACCAATCGGTTCTGCGGACACCGACTCGCCGGTTGCCCGGCTTGTCTTGTCAGTGGTTGAATCGCTCTGGCTGAGTAAGTCGTCGGGACGTGGACCGCTGACCATTAGCCGCCAGGACACCACTTCAATGGCGAGCTTCTCTTCAATGCGGCCGAACTGTTGTTGGTAGCTTGCTTCAAATGCTTGTGCAATCGCGGTGGTGTCTCCGTGCTGGATTGTTGCTCGCAACAGCGGTACATCAATTTCATAACCCTGGCCCTGGTAGCGCATCGCTGCGGCCACCTGGACTCGCGGCTCGGTGGTGACGTTGGCATCGCTTAGCAATTGTTTGCCCTCGGCAAGCAGGCTGTCGAGCAAAGGGTTGACCGTCTTGAATGACAAGCTGTCGAGGGCTTCGATACGCCCGCGCACAAACGAAAACGACATGGGTGATGCCAGAAAACCAAATGCCGACGCCACCCCGGCGCCAACCGGACACATGACAGTGGATAAACCAAGCTTGATTGCAATATGGGCTGCGTGCACGGGGCCGGCACCGCCAATGGGCAGCATGGCATAGTCGTCGATGCGGCGCGCTTTTTCCAATGCGTGGATCGCAGATGCCCGCGCCATGTTTTCGTTCACCAGGTCGTGAATGCCAGCGGCCGCTTGTTCAACCGTCAAGCCCAGGGGCTCGGCAACTGTTTTGGCGATCGCCTCTCGGGCCGCGCTGACATCGAGCCGCATATCGCCGCCAAGGAAACTGTCGGCACCGAGGTAGCCCAGCACCAGGTCGGCGTCAGTCACTGTCGGCAGGCTGCCGCCGCGTCCGTAACACGCCGGACCTGGGTCGGCGCTGGCACTGTCCGGCCCGATCTGCAGCAGGCCCAGGCGGTTAACCCGGGCAATTGAGCCACCGCCGGCGCCGATTTCGATCATGTCGATTACCGGGATTCTCAGTGGCAGGCCGCTGCCTTTTTTAAACCGAAATACCCGGGCCACTTCAAATTCATTGCCGCGTAGCGGTTCACCGTCTTCGATCAGGCAGGCCTTGGCCGTGGTGCCGCCCATGTCAAAGCAGAACACCTTGTTCAAGCCGGCTGCAGCGCCCATCACCGAGGTCGCCTGCACGCCACCGGCAGGCCCGGACTGAACCAGGCGAATCGGATGACGAATCGCGGTGGATTCATGCACCGTGCCACCGTCGGATAACATCAGGTAGAGGGGGCAGGCGATGCCGGCCCGTTTTAGCCCATCGGTGATCCCGGAGATATAACGACGAAAAATCGGCAACACATACGCATTGGCGACGGTTGTCGACATGCGTTCGTACTCGCCAATCTCCGGCACGACATCGCTCGATGTGCAGGTGACTAAACCCGGCAAAGCATCAGCTAACAACTGCGCCACCCGCCGCTCATGATCGGGGTTTTGAAACGCATGCAGCAAACAAATACCGGCCGCTTGCACACCGGATTTTTTCAGGCCGGGCACGATCGCGGCAACCGACGATTCATCCAGCGCATTAATGGTTGCGCCGTCCGGCCCGACGCGTTCATTGACCTCGAAGCACTGGTCTTGTGCGGCGAGCGGTGGCGGTAGTTCGAGTGATAAATCATAGGTGTCGTAACGCCATTCCAGGCCCACTCGGAGCACGTCTTTGAAGCCGAGCGTCGTAATCAGTGCGGTCGGTACACCTTTGCGTTCAATTAAGGCGTTGGCCACCAGGGTGGTGCCGTGAATTACCTGGCTGACTTCGTTGCCCGTTACCTGATGGCGGCTCATTAAGCGGCTGATGCCATCAAGGACTGCCAGCGACGGGTCGTGGGCAGTGGTCAGCAATTTTTCGTTATGAATTTGCCCGCTCTGGCTGTCGAACAAGACAAAATCGGTGAAGGTACCGCCGATGTCCACGCCAATGCGATAGCGCTGCACGGTCGTCATCGGTTTGCTCCGGCGGGTGGATTGCCGGCAAATGCGTCGGCAAATCCATCGGATGATTCGTCGGGATGAATGGGTCGCCCGGCCACCGGTTTGTTCGTATAGTCACCGCCGAAGCCGCCACCGCCCGGTGTTTCGAAGGTGGCCGTTTCACCCGGTGTCAGTACATATCGCCCCTTGGGCGCAACCAGTTCACCGTTGACCAGATCACGACCCGGGGCGCCTGGGCCACCACCGTTGAGGCCCCGCGGCGCAAAACGCACCCGTTCATGGCGGATGGTGGCTGCCACTGCTTCGTTGCCAGTCACTTCAAACGTGATGCGCTGGCCATCACCGCCGCGAAAGTGCCCGTCACCACCGGAACCGGCAATCAAGGCTTTCTCGCGAATCAGCAATGGCACTGTGCACTCAAAACGCTCGACCGAAACCGTTGCCACGTTCGATGGAAAAGACAGGCAAGGCGCGCCGTCGTGGCCGTCGCGGGCACCGTGGCCGCCGTTCATAAAAAACATTTTCACAAAGTTCTGACCACTGTCGTGACGGCCATGAAAATACACGTTCCACTGTGGAGAGCCACAATCGGCGACCACCCGGTTGGGCATCACCTTGGACAAGGCCCCAAAAATCACCGGCGGTAAGTAGTGACCGGACAAATGCCGGGCCCAAACCGGCGCCGGGCGGCGCGGGTTCACCAGGCAGCCCTGCGGTGCGGTGATCGTAATCGGGCGAAACGTGCCGTCGTTGTTCGGCGTTGCCGGATCCAGCAGGCATTTGAACGCATAGTTGGTATACGCAACCGTGTAATTCATGACCGAATTTATCGGTCGTGCCACTTGCGGTGACGTCCCGGTGTAATCAACTGCAATATTCGAACCGTCAATTGTCACTGCGCACTGAATCTGCAGGGGTTCATCAAAGCCGTCCAGCCAGATTGAGTCGTGGTAGCTGCCGTTGGGCAGCGCCTCGATGGCAGCCCGCATGCTGGTTTCAGAGCGGTCCAGGATGTCGTCAACCAGGGTGTCGAGGTCGTCAATGGCTTCGGCTTGCATCAGATCAAGCAAACGGGTCTGTGCCTGGCTATAAGCCGAGAACTGGGCGCGAATATCGCCGAGGGTTTCGGCCGGTGCGCGCAGGTTTTGCTGCAAAAAAGCGAGCACCACCGGGTTTTCCCGACCCTGCTCAACAATCCGGCACGGCGGTATGAGTAATCCTTCTTCAAAGGCGTCGCGGGCCTGCACCGACGGGGCGCCACCAATATCGACACTATGGAAAGTTGATCCGACATAAGCGATCAGTTCATTGCCCCGAAAAATGGGCATCACCATGGTGATGTCGTTCAAGTGGCCGGTGCCCTGGTACGCATCGTTGCCAATTAAGACATCACCGGGTTGTAGTGATGCTGCCGGTACCGCCTCGAGCATGGCCTCAAGGGTTCGGGGCATGGTGCCGATGAAGGACGGCACGCTTTTGGCGGACTGAACAATCTGCCGGCCCTGGCTGTCCAGCAGGCCAACCGCCATATCCCAGTTGTCACGGACAACTGACGAGAACGACGTGCGCAGAAAAACCTGTGCCGACTCATCGATAAAGCCTGATAAGCGCTGCCAGATGATGCCCAGTTGTAACGGGTCAAATTTGCTCATGTTTTGTGTTTGCTTAAAACCATTCAGGAATCCGCCGGCGGTGACGGTAAGGGCGCGCTTTGTTGCTGCCGCTGCCACCACCGCCGACACAAATACCAGGCTATGCCCGTTGCCAGCAGCAGGCTCATGGTCAGAAAGGCGGGGCGCTGAAAGACAAACAACAAGCCGGCATCATAGGTTGTCGCCAGTAACAAGACGGTACGCAAATTCTCTTCGAGAATGGGCATCAGGATAAAACCAATTAACAGCGGAACCGTCGGGAAACCAAAGCGCACCATGATCAAGCCCAGCAAGCCAAATACAAAAACCATTTGCACATCAAACAACGAACCGCGCAATGCGTAACTGCCGGCTGATGCAATGATCAGAACACTGGCCAGCAGCAAACGCTGAGGCACCGAAAAAGCAAACTTCGCCACATGAACCATAAACAGGCCAAGCACCAGGTTGACCACGTTGGCCAGCAGCAGCGCGGCATAAATCGCATACAGCGGGACGGCGCTTTCGGAGAAGGCCAACGGGCCGACATCAATCCCCTGGATCATGAAGGCGCTGAGCATCAGCGCCGCTGCGATATCCCCGGGAATGCCAAACGCCAGCAGTGGAATCAGATTGGCACCGGAAACCGCATTATTCGCTGCCTCGGGTGCCGCAACACCTTCGAGTGCGCCTTTGCCGAACATTTCAGGCGTTTTGGAAGTGCGTCGCGCCTGACCGTAAGCGATAAAAGCCGCTACCGTCGAGCCCAGGCCGGGCATGGCACCAATAATTGTGCCAATGCCCGATGATCGGAACAGCACCGGCACGCAGGCTTTGAATTCTGCCCACGACACCCGGTTGTCTTCCCGTTTGGCCGAGTAGCTGATGGCGCGGCCCGCGAGTGTCTGCAGTGAGCCACCCATTTGCCGAAAGACTTCTGAAACGGCTAAAAATCCAATCAGCATTGGAATCAGCCCTATGCCTTCTTCGAGTTCCGGGTTGCCAAACGTCAGTCGTTCGCTGGCCGTCATCGGGTCCAGCCCGATAAGACCAATCGTCACCCCTGCCAGCATGGCAATCAAACCCTTCCACGCCGGGGTGCTCGACAACATGCCCAGCGAGGTCAGCGCCAGGGCAATCAGCAAGGTGTATTCACCGGGGCCAAAACTCAGTGCCACAAGCGCCAGTAAGCTGGCAAAGAATATCAGGCATATGTCGCTGAAGGTATCGCCAAATACCGACGAATACAGCGCCATTTTGATTGCTTTTGCGCCTTTGCCCTGCTGCGCCAGCGGATAACCGTCCAGCACCGTTGCCGATGCCGCCGGGGTGCCCGGTGTTCTGATCAGGATGGCGGTTGTACTTGAACCGAACAGTGAGCCTTTGAACATCCCCAGCAACATTGGTATGCCAATCCAGGGTTCAAAATAAAAACTGTACGGAATCAGCAGGGCAACCGCCATCGATGCCGTCAAACCGGGAATTGCGCCCAGAACCTGGCCGGCGGCAACTCCGATCACAATAGCTAGCAGGCTTTGCCAGCTGATCGCCAGCGCCACGCCTTCAAGAATCTGGTCGATCAGCATAAGGGCAGGATCAGGATCCGGTAATGAGTGGAATCAGCAAGCCCGGGGGCAGGTTGACCGACAGTATTTTTGTGAACAGTAGCCAGACACCGGCGCTGACCAGTACGGGAAAGATCACTAAGCGGGGCAGGCTGCGCTCACCAAGAACAAATAACATCACGCTAAGGGTGATCAGGCTGGCGGCCCCAAAGCCAAGTACGGGCACCAGGCCGAATGCGAACAGCAAAGAGACCACTACACCAACCCACACCCGTTGGGTCAAATGCACGGGTTGGTTGTTGTCATCGGCCAGATCGGGTAGAGAATCCGCAGTGTCACCAGTCGGTGGTTTTGCGGCAGGTTGTTGGGTAAAGAGCGGGCCAAAAAGCAATCGCCCGATTCGGCCCAACAAGATGATGCCGGCCAGCACCGCCACCAGGCGGGCACTGAAGCTGGGTGGTAAACCCTCATCCAGAACAAAACCGTCAGGGTCGATAATGCCGGCCGGAATCACAAAGAAATAAAACAGCAGTACCGCACCCAGCAGTAAGCCAAGCTCAACAAGTTCTACCTGGCGGGACATCAGAGCAGACGTCCCGCCGACTTGTCATGGCGTGGCTTCAACGACAACTGCACGGCGCTGTCGTTGACTTACTTCATACCAACGGCGGCAACGGCTTTGCCGGCCGCTTTGTAATCGGCATGCACAATGCTGGTGAATGCTTTGTTGTTGGCGAAGTCGACTGTCCATTTGCGCTTCTCGGCGAGTTGCTTGAACTCATCAGACACCACCACCTTGGCCAGCACATCATCCCATTTGGCCAGTACGTCGGCTGGTAAACCAGCCGGGCCGGCGAGGCCAAAGAAGATGGCCGGCGCAATCGGATATCCCGCATCGGTCAGGGTGGGCGCCTTGGGCGCAACCGGATTCTTGTTCGGCGTACCTTCGGCCAGAATGACGGTCTGGCCATCCAGAGTGGCTTTGTTGCCCTCGGCAATCATCGCTGCATCAATGGTGTCACCGAGCAATGCCGCAAGCACTTTTGAGCCCCCTTTGAACGGCACGTAAGTGGCGTCAATACCTTCTGCTTTGAACATGGCGGCAACCGCCAGGTGCGGGCCACCGCGCTGCACCGATGTAGACCAGCGCAACTTGCCCGGGTTTGCTTTACCGTAGGCAATGAGGTCTTTTAATGAGGTGATCTTGCTGCCGGCTTTCACAACCAGGGGTTGGTTACTGGCAACAAACTGACCGACGTAAGTGAGATCTTTAATCGGATCGTACGGCGGCTTGGTCATGTGGGGCCGTATGGTGATCGGACTGGTCGAAATAAAGCCCAGGGTGTAGCCATCAGGTTTCGCCTTGGCAACCGCATTAATGCCAATGGTGGCACCGCCGCCGGTTTTGTTTTCGACATTGATATTGACACCCATCATGTCACCGGCCAACTTGGCGATCATCCGGGTTGCGGTGTCACCGCCGCCGCCGGCCGAATACGGGCAAATCATGGTGATGGTTTTATCCGGGTAGCCCGCAGCGCTGACGGATGCCGACGCGGATAACAAAGCGATACCGGCTAAAGTGACTGACAACTTCTGATGAAACATTTTCTGTCCTCCTGATGTTGGCTTTCTTTAAATACCGCTTTCCGGCGGCTTCAAACACAGTCTACGTTGGTATCAGTCAAACCCGAAGCACCGACCACAAAATACTCTATAGCGAAAAGACGGTGAAACGTGCGCCAACCGGATCTTCAACCTTGCAATCAGGCAGGCGCCAGGTCGAGCAAAAAGCGTCGGGCCTGTTGGTAAGTATCTTCAGCGCGTTCACGCACTTGCTCAGGTGTCAGACTGCCAATCGGGTGATCAACAACTGCAAACGGATAATCCGGCAAACCAAGAACCCGGGCAATATTTCTAGCCGTCGGTATAAAAGGTGAGGTGCAGATAACCACCGCCGGTTTACCAAATTGTTCGAAAGAGATGCCGTCATGCAAACTGCACGTTGAGCAACTTCCTCAGTCACCGTTGGCGGTAATCAGAAAGTCGGATTTTCCGGCGAGCTGAGCCAGCTCTTCTGGCGCCGCTGGCTTGGAGGCGCTTGCCTTGGTTACTAATTCGGTAACTACGCAGCCGTGATGGCGCTCAAAAACGGCTGCGGTCTCGCGTAATAACAGCTCGGCATTTAACTTGCCGTTGGACAGCAGGCCAATACGCAAACCTTGCAGCGAGCCGAGTCGGCTTGCGGCCTCGCGAGCCGTCTGGTTGTTTGTGCCTTTTGGGCTGATCAGGGTCATTGCCATTGTTGAATCTCCTACGGCTGATTTTCGGTATTTTAGTACTGTCAGTTACTCAGCAATCGAGGCAAACACCAACTGGCCTGGATTGCATCAGTGACAGCCGGGAGCGGCTCCACGAGGTGATCACCGTCGAGTGTCCACCGGCAAGACCGCCCGACACCATGACAAAAATATCATCCGGCCCCAGACCCCTGTGGATATCCGGCAGGTTTTGTTTCTCAGCATCTTTCTCGATGTACTTCATGACCCGCTTCATTTCGGATACCGGCCGGCAAGCCATTTTGAACAAGTATTCCTGGACATTACGTCGTGACCAGCCCGCATTGGCAATCACCCCAATGTGCTCGGGTGAGAGAATCACCGCACACTGGCCAATCGAAATACTGCCAAGGTTGGCCATGGCATCAGCAATACTGCCAAGCACTGCCTCTGGGGTATTGCCGCCATGGTTTTCGCAATTGATAAAACCCGAACCCGCAAACATGGTCACGCTGCTGACTTCTTTCGGATAACCCAACTCCACGTTCATTGGCGCCCACGGTGACACATCCTGACGCTCGGCAATACAAGCCGAGTATTTGCCCGGTGACCCCTGGGTGGACTGGTCCGACACTCCCGGGATCATTTCAAACACATTCATGATGATCAACCGGATCGCGCGGCCAATCGTGGCATTGGCCCGGTTGCCCTGGCCCAGACAATTACCCGCTGAATTCATGCCGATATCCTCGACCACCGGGCCGGACACCATGACAATGTGCGACGAGCCACCCGTGCTGGCCGTAGAGCCGTGAAAGTTAAACGCCGGCTCATTCATCGCTTCCAGGGCCGCAACAATCACCGGGAAGTATTCGGGAATACAACCCGCCATGACCGCATTCACCGCGGCAGCCTGAATCGAACATTCATTGCCGGTGGCCGGGTGGTGGGCAATGATGGTTTCCGGTGGGCGCCCCTCCATCATCAACATGGCCTGCACCCGGCTGGTTTCGGGGGGCACAACTGGCAGGCCGTCAGCCGCCCAGCCCTGTTCATAACAAAAGTCGATGGCTTGCAAAGCATCACCGTCGACGGTGTGTGTGCGGCTTTCAGTGGCGGTAGTCATGGTTGAGATTCCTGTGTTTCGTGTTTGCTCGGTGTTTGCTCGGTGTTTGCTCGGTGTTTGACCGATGTGCTTTGGTTGTTGTTCTGCCTGCATCTGAAGCAAAACCCAGTATGTGACAGGATAACCGCTTGCGTTCACAATCATGGCAAACATTCAGGGGGGAGAACACATGAGCAAACAATGGAATCCACATGGGACGCCGGCGGGTCAGCCGTCCATTCGAAGCAGAGTACTGGCCGGCGAGCAAGTCACCGGCGCGATGGTGTTCGAGTTTCAAGTGCCGGGCATGCCAGCCATCCTTAGTAACGCGGGTTGCGAATACGTGATCTACGACATGGAGCATGCCAGCGCCAGCTACGAAACCCTGAAATGGAATGTGGCGGCTTGTCGTGGCCTGCCGGTGCGCCCAATGGTGCGGGTACCCACCACGGGTTATACCTGGCTGGCCCGGGCCCTGGATGCCGGCGCCGAAGGTGTCATGGTGCCAATGGTTGAATCGGCCGAGGAGGCGCGCTCAATTGTTGAAGCCTGCCGCTATCCGCCAGACGGGCGTCGCGGTGCAGCCTTTGGTTTTGCCCACGACCATTACATGGCCGGGCCGGTAACCGACAAAGTGGCCTTCGCCAACCAGCGCAACCTGGTGATTGCACAAATAGAGTCAGAGCGCGGCATTGAAGCGGTTGACGCAATTGCCGCCACCGACGGGGTTGATGTTCTATGGGTGGGCCATTTTGATTTGTCCAACTTCATGGGCATACCCGGGCAGTTCGATTCACCCGAGTTTGATGCCGCGGTGAACAAAGTTGTTGCCGCCGCACGTAAGCACAACAAGGCGCTCGGCTTTATGGCCAGTGACGCCAAATGGGTTGCCTGGGCAAAACAAAAAGGTTTCAACATGCTGG
>JBAUID010000172.1:0-67471 GCA_049680625.1 Burkholderiaceae bacterium
TGTCTCCGCACAGAACCGGTGACGGCAAACCGGTCACCCCGGTCGTGACAAACTGGCCGGCGCTCAGGGTCAACCCTAACTCACTCAGCGTATTGGCAATCCAGGCCAGTGCCGTCAACGGCCCGCCAAGCGCATCACTACCTTGTCCGCTGGTTGCCTGTTGGCCATTGATGAAAAGCGCGGTGCGATGGTCTGCCAGGCTTGCAAGATCAACCGGACCAGCCGCCGCATCGCCAATCACAAACTGGCGGGCGCAGGCGTTATCGGCTATCAGGCACGCAGCGCCAACCCGTGTAAAGTCGGAGAAACGCGAATCGGGTAATTCAAGACCGGGATGTACCGATGCGATTGCACCAGCGACTTGTTCTTCATCGTACGGTGAGTCTTGCGGCGGTAAGTCGCGTCCAAGCGTTAAAACTATTTCGGCTTCCGCTACCCCCATGCGATTGGCACCCAGCGCCACGCGTGCTCCGTTGCCAAACACAATCGATTCGTACAATCGGCCGGCCAGAGGGCGGTCAACATTGATGTGTTGCCGGCCAGCTTCGGCGGTGGCTGCAATTTTCCAGCCAACAACCGTCTCGTTACGCAGTTGCGCAAGCAAAGCCTGAACTGCGTATCCGTCAGCTGGGGTTGTCGGACTATCAGCGCCCAGTGAATCAATCACCGTGCCGTCTTGCCAGCAATCGCTGATGACCTGCGCCGCCCGGTTTAAATCAATCATGGTCGCTTCACTATCGTTTTACATGTTGTCATTCGTTGTTCGTCATTCGCAATATTTACGGATTGCCGATCTGCGTCAGCGCGGCTGGGTTGGCACGGGCAGGCCCGGTTTGCTCAACGGTCGCGGTGCCTTCACCGGAAACGCAGCCTGCGGCACTGGCGCCGACCTCGCCCCGGAACCACTCAAACGCGTTTGTGCCGTCCCATCTCGGTTAACACGATTCTTAAAGTTGAGCTGGTCGCGTTCAGCCCGAATTCTTTCAATGACTTCAGGACTGAGCTGATCGGCTGAATCAACCTGATCGACCAGGCCGGGCCTGAGTTTGTCGTTGTACTGGAGCTTGTCGGAATACTGAAGCTTGTCTTTGAACTTCAACCGATCCGCTTCGACGGGTCGATTTTTAGTGTCTGCAGCTCCCGACGATGCATCCGCCGCAAAAACGGGCCCAAGACCCGGAGACTCGGGATACACCGGATATCCGGCAACTATCAATATTAAAAAAGTCACGCTTGCACGGAACACCTGTGAACAGATAGCAGCGCCCCGGGTCGGTGCCGGCCCGCCTGCCCGATCCAATCGAATCTCTTTGAATTGACTCATCAAAATTTGCTCATCAATGATTGTTACTGTTGCCCACCAGCGACTCGCATTAAAACACCCACCAATTCAGGTTGTCAGAAGCTTGGCGGCATGCCGCCTAGCCGCCCCAAAAAAGGGGGTCGCCAATGCGAGATTGTCCCAACCACCCGATTCGCCTGCCTTGTCCAAATCGCCTGATCTGCCCAAATACCAGCCGCCACGCCATTGTTTCCTGATCTGCCATATTCGGGTCTGGCTTCTAACTGTAGCAAATACACAGCGCCATACGCGGGAAATGCCATGCCCCGGGGAATCATCGTCTGGCGGTCTGGATTGTCAGGATACTTCAGATCATCAGCTTTCCCTGCCCAAACCCTGGTCGATTGTGTAGGATCGCGGCTATAACGAGGACTGATTCCGGTGCAACTCAGGGTGGCGTTTCGCTATGTTGTTGATTCCGGAACAAACTGAGGGAGTGCAATGGCTCTAGTCATTGAAATCACCACCGCGGATGGCGCGGTGAACCGGGTATCGCTGGCAGATGCCCAGGGCAAACTCGCGGCGCAGGCCGGTGCAATTTACCAGCTGATCGCGCCCGATGCTGACGGCCCAGCCGGCCAAAATTTCAGTGGTCGAATACACCGCGCGGACAATGACTTAATAGTTCTGGATCTGCCCAATGGTGAATCGCTGACAATCACAGGCTTCTTCTCAGTTTGTGGCGCGGGCGAATCGAGTTGCGCGCTTCAGCTTGCCCCACTCGGTGGTGAAAGCTGGGAGAGCATTACGCCAGGCTCTGAGCCAATTGCTGCGTTGAGTACCGGGGACTTCCTGCTATGGGCATCACCAACCCTGGACACGGCAATGCCGGTCGCGCCAGAAACAGAATTTAACTGGAAACCTTATGCCGGCGCGGCCGCCGGCCTTGCCGTTGTTGCCGGCGCCGGCGGCGGCAGCGGTGGCGACTCAGCTGTTGGTTCCGATCAGACCCCGGACCGGCCAGAGATACAAACCCAGCTGGTTGCTTTGCGCTTTCCGGTGATCAGCGGTATCGCCCCGCCTGACGCTGTGGTTACGCTTGTGATCGACCTGGGCGGCACCGGAACCAGTGTCAGCTACCGGGTCACTGCTGATTCCAACGGTAACTGGTCGGTAGATACGGCTGCCGCAAGCCCACTGGTGGGCACGATGCCAGATGACGGGTTGCCGGTTGACGCGCCATCACCCGTCGCCGCTATAGCGGCAACCTCCGCCGGCAACAGCCAGGTAGCCAACGGTTTGCTCGAGATCGACAGCGTTGCGCCAATCGTCACCGCCTCACTGGGGGCGATCCGGTCGGATGCCAGCGCGCCTGCGGGTGACACCGAAACAGACATCGCCCCGGGCAATCTCAGCGATGGCGATGCCACCAACGACACATCCCCCTTGCTCACAGGAACAATCAGCGGACCACTGGCCCCTGGTGACGCATTGGTTATTGTGCGCAACGGTCAAATTGTTGGACAGGCGCAGGTTACCGGACTGAACTGGACTTTTCAGGATTCCGATTTACCCACTGGCGAGCACGTGTACTTTGCCCAGGTTACTGATGCTGCCGGAAATTCATCAGCGGCCAGCACCAGCATTCGACTCGCCGTCGATGGCCTTGCCCCAGCGGTACCGACTATCGACCCGATAGCAGATGACAACGTTGTTACTTTGCTCGAAGCGCAAAGCGGGATTGTGATTTCCGGTGCAGCAGAGGCTGGCGCACAGGTGCGCGTGCAAATTGGCGCGGTCACCCAGACGACAATCAGTGACCCGAACGGTGTGTATTCCGTCAACTTTGGCGTCTCGCAGTTGCCAGGTAACGGCAGCCTGGCAGTACGGGTTAACGCAACTGACAATTTTGGTAATGTCAGTGAGAGCACCGAAAGGCAAATCAACATCGCCACCGGATTACCTGCCGCACCAGTCATTGATGTCGACAGCATCAGCCTGGGCGGAGAAATCCCGGCAATTGATGCAAACGAATCGGCCAGCGGTTTTTCGATTACAGGCACAGCCGATCCCGGTAATGCAATTGTCGTGTCTTTCCGCCCCACAAATGGCGGCGAGGCGATAACCGCTGAAGGTGTCGTCGATAGCGTTGGCCGCTTTGCGGTGAGTTTTGCACCCGGCGCCCTGGCCGATGGCCGCTATGAGTTACAAGCACAAATTGCCGACTTTGCGGGTCAGGTTGTTGAAGGGCCTGTGGTCGCTGTCCTGGTCGACTCGTCTGTCCCGGTTCAGGTCGCCACCATCACTGGCGCGACCGACTCTGAAGAGGCGGTTACCGGAGTCCTTAACAGCGGCGCACTGACCAATGATGCAACCCCGCAATTAAACGGTCGCTTAAGCAGCGCCCTGGGAGCGGACGATTCGGTTCAGATCACCTTAAACGGCCAGCCAATTGGAACCGCACAAGTCAACGGCCTGGACTGGCAGTTTACCGGCCCGGCCCTGCCCGAAGGGCCAAACAACTGGACAGCGAGGGTTGTTGACGCTGCCGGTAATGCAGGCCCGGTCAGCGCGGCATTTGAGCTGAATCTGGACCTGACTGCCCCTGCGGCAGCGACAATTAACGTGTTGGCTGGCAACGATATTATTACGGCGGCAGAAGCGGCCAACGGAATTGTTGTCTCGGGTCGTGGCCCGGCCAATGAGGTGGTCAGCCTGAACTGGGCGGGACAATTGCGTGAGGTTAACGTGGATGCCGCCGGCAACTGGTCGACAACGTATACCAGTGCACCGGCAGAAGGTCTGACCCAAATCACGGCCATCGTTTCAGACGTCGCCGGCAACACTGCAGAAGCATTCCGTACAGTAACTGTTGATTCACAACCGCCTGGCGCCCCTGGTATTGGCATGATCGCTGCTAACGATATCGTTAACGCTGAGCAAGCCGTAGGTGGGGTGACAATTGCCGGAACGGGCGAATCTGGTTCAACCATCGCTGTGCAATGGGGAAACTTAACAGCAACAACTACCGTCAGTAGCGCGGGATTCTGGACCACTCGATTCGACGGCGTGCCGGGCCAGGGACAAACTATCGTGCAGGCGACCGCATCGGACGCCGGCGGCAACGTCAGCCCCACCACAGAACGCATCGTTACTGTCGACACGGTGGCACCGGCAGCGCCGCAACTGCAGCCAGTTGAGCAAGACAACATCATTGACGCCAGCGAAGCCGGTGACGGTATCCCAGTGTCCGGCTTGGCACAAGCCACAGCAACCGTTATTGTTCGTTGGGCCGGGCAGGAGCAACGAACCACCGCTGGTGCTGACGGACTCTTTCTCGTTAACTTCGAAACGGTACCAGCAGAAGGTGAATCGGCAATAACCGCAATCGCGGTTGATCCGGCGGGTAACAGCAGCGAAGCCTCCCAACTGGCGGTGATTGTTAACACCACCCTGCCACCACCGCCACCACAAATTGACGCGATTGCAATTGACAACCAGGTCAACGCGGCAGAAGCCGCCGGCGGAATAAACATCACTGGAACCGGCCAGGCCGGCGCTGGGTTGTCCGTCAATTGGGGGGCCGCAAACCGCACCACCGCCGTTGATGCCAACGGTAACTGGGCAGTAAACTTTGATGCGGCTGCGCTGCCGGCAGACGGCAATTCTGTCGTCAGCGTTGTTGCCAGTAACGCCGGTGGCACCAGCACCGTCACAACTCGCACAGTGGTTGTGGATACAACCGCCCCGCTGGCCCCGACCATTGATGCTGTCACTGGCGATAACACCGTTGACGCAGCAGACGCTCTCAACGGGGTCAGCTTACAAGGCAGTGCCCAAGCCGGCAGCACGATTCAAATACAGTGGGAAAACCTGAGCCGTACAACAACAGCAGACAATGCCGGACGGTGGCAGGTGAGTTTTTCCAGTCTACCGGCCGATGGCGACACATCTGTTCGGGTCACCGCAACTGATGCCCTGGGTAACACCAGTGTGGCCACCACTGCTGCCGTTACTGTCAATACTGTGGCACCACCAGAATCACCACAAATTGCGGCAGTGGCTACCGACAATATTATTAATAGCGCTGAAGCCAACAGCGGCGTTCGAGTTAGCGGCAGCAGTGCTCCAGGCTCAGCAATAAATCTGACCTGGGGAAACGCCAGTGGTCAGACAACGGCAACCGCTTCAGGTTCGTGGACGCTACTGATCACTGCCGCTGATCTGCCAGCGGACGGTGACAGCATTATTGAAGTGACAGCTACCAATGCCGGCGGTACCAGCACAGCCGCAAACCAGGCAGTTGTTATTGATCGTGCGCCACCACCGGCACCCGCGATCAACGCCGTCACCGGTGACAATCTAATTGATGCAACCGAAGCGTCAAACCCAATATCAATCTCTGGTACCGCTGCCGCCGGTAGCGCCATTGAGGTTTCCTGGGGCGACGCCAGTGCACAAACAACGGCAGCCGCAAATGGCAACTGGTCGGTCACCTACACCAGCTTACCGGTTGACGAAGGTAACAGCACGCTGAGCGCAGTTGCCACCGACAATGCCGGTAACACCAGCCCCGTTGCCAGTGCCGAAATTACGGTCAACAGTATTGAACCGCCTGACGCGCCGACAATCGACTCTATTACCGATGACAACATCGTCAACGCCATTGAAGCGTCAACCAACGTCATTGTTGGTGGTAGGAGCACACCCGGTACCGATATCACCGTCACCTGGGAGACCGCAACCCGAACCGGTACCACAAACCCCGCGGGCAACTGGTCAGTTGCATTCGGACCGACCGTTCTGCCAGCTGATGGCGACTCAACAATTATCGTCGTTGCGTCCAACGCTGGCGGTAACAGTACTGCCGCCACCCGGTCGGTAACGGTTGACCGTATTGCACCTGCCGCCCCGGTTATTGATGTGATTGCGGGTGATGATGTTATCGACGCGACACAAGCAGGCCAGCCGATCGTTATCTCCGGCACCAGTGCGGCCGGCGCTGCGGTTACGGTGGTATGGGGCACCGCAAACCTTGACACCAATGCAGATGCCAATGGCTTGTGGCAGGTCAGCTTTGCCAACCTGCCTGTTACCGACGGCGCATCTGATGTCAGCGTTGTCGCCAGTGATGTAGCCGGTAATGAGAGTGCGCCTGCAACGCGCACGGTAACAGTGAACACGATGGCGCCACCAGCGCCGCCAGAAATCCTGGACGTTGCCGGTGATAACGTGGTGAATGCAGCAGAAGCCCGAGAAATAATTGTAGTTTCCGGTACCGCAGAACCAGGTGCCGACGTCAGTGTTCAATGGGGAGCTGCAACCGGTCAGACAAGTGCTGCTTCTGACGGCGGATGGCAAATCGATTTTGCTGCCGGCTCTATTCCTCCGGATGGCGATTCGAACATCATCGCAATTGCTTCCAACGCTGGCGGCAGCAGTACTGCAGCCAGCCTGGAGGTAACGGTCGATACCGCCTCGCCGACAGAACCGGTCATAGCACCGGTAACCGGCGATAATTCGATTGATGTGGCTGAAGCTGGCGCGACAATTGTAGTAAGCGGAACTGCTGAGGCCGACAGTGTTATCAACCTGGTCTGGGGATCGGAAACACAAACAGTCACCGTGGGCGTCGACGGAGCGTGGTCGGTCAGCTTTGATGGCCTGCCGCCAGGTGACGCCACTCAGATGTCAGCAAACGCTACCGATTTGGCAGGCAACGTTTCTCCGGCCACGGTTAACCCGTTGACCATAGCCGAGCCGGCGGTCGCCCCGGCCGCCCCGCTTATCAACATTGTCAGTGACGATGACTTGATCAACATTGTTGACGCGAGCGGCGCTGTTCGCATCAGTGGCAGCGCCGACCCTGGCGCCACCGTTACCCTGACCTGGGGCAGCATCACGTTGACCCCACCGGTGGATGTCGATGGCAACTGGACCAACACCTTTGATGCCACCGAGATCCCCGCTGACGGCCTCAGCATCGTCACTGCCGTGGCAACTGCCAACGGGCTGGACAGTGAACCGACAACCCGCGAGGTTCAAATCGACACGACTCCGCCGGCACAGCAAGTGAGTATTGCAGATCTGATCGACGATAGCGGACCAATCGACATGAGTATTGCCAATGGCGGCAGTACCATCGACACCAGCCCGACAGTTGTCCTCGACCTGGACCTGGTTCTGGACACCGGCGACACCCTGGTTTTGTACGACAACGGCGACCCGTTGCTGACACTGGGTGGCGATGCTGAGACCACGTTTGAACTGGCCGAACTTGCGCCTGGTGCGTATAGCCTGACCGCCCAGGTTTACGACGTGGCCCAAAACCCCGGCCTGTTAAGCGACCCGTTTACTTTTGTTGTTAACCCGGCTCCATAGCGACAACAACCAGGACACTGCCGTTTCTGTGGTGTCGTTACAGAATATCGACGATATTGTCGAGTGGACGGCCGATCGCGGCGCGCTGATCACGAACCACAATGGGTCGTTCGATCAATGACGGATTTGCTGCCAGTAGGTCACACCACTGCTGATCGCTACGCGTGTCGCCGCCCGCCAGGCCAAGCTCTTTGGCCAGGTTTTCCTTGAATCGAACCAACTGCGTAGCCGGCCCACCCAGCATCCCGACAATTTTCATCAACTCGTCAGCAGACGGTGGCGTCTCCAGGTAATGAATTACCGTTGGAGTGATGCCTTTTTCCTCCAGCAAGGCCATTGCCTGACGAGACTTACTGCAACGTTTGTTGTGATAGATCGTTGTACCCATTGAATACCCGATAGAAAGTTAAACCTTAAACGTTAATCCAAAACCCTTCACTGTTTATACTTACGCCACACGGGTTGTTGCTAATGCAGCGCTGGTCAGGTCGGACAAGCGTTCACGCTGCTGGCCTGATTCGTCAAAATTCCCTGGTGACAGCCAGCGTTCAAACGCGGCGGCCAATACCGGCCAATCGGAATCAATCATCGCAAACCAGGCGGTGTCACGGTTGCGCCCTTTATATACCAGAGCCTGGCGAAAAACCCCTTCGTAGGAGAACCCCAGCCGCTTTGCCGCCGCCCGAGACGGCGCGTTTAACGAATCACACTTCCATTCGTAACGACGGTAGCCAAGGCCGAAAACATGGCTGGCCAATAAGTACATCGCTTCGGTAGCGAGCGGCGTGCGCTGCAATAGTGGTGAGAAGTGGATATGCCCTACTTCAATCGACCCGGCCGCTGGCGTGTCACGCATGAAGCTCGCAACCCCCACGGCCTGTCCCGACTCCTGGCTGACAATGGCGTAGAAAAACGGGTCGGTGCTTTTACTGCTGCTCACAACCCACTGCTGATATTCGGCGTCTGACTGAAACGGCCCATAAGCAAGATAGGTCCAGTTTTTACCAGCCTTGTCGTGCTGATTCGCTTTTGCCAATGCCGCGCCATGTGTCGCCCAGTCCAGTTTTTCCAGGCGACAGTACTGACCAACCAGGGTTTCGCCCGATGGCGACTGTGGCGATTGCCACTCAGCGACGGCAAAACCGATCGGCTGACCGTGTTCGTTGATTGCGGTTTTTTTATCCGGGTTTGTCATCAACTGGCGTCCCGACTGCCCGTCACGTACTTCAGGATTTCAACAACCTGAACCGGCGTTGTTGCCCTGGCCATCGCAGCGCCATCAACCTCTTTCAGCGCGTGAATGATGTCGTCATCATGCAAGGTGATATACGGCTTACCCATGGCTGCACACTGGCCGGCATCAAAAGCCGCATTCCATTGCTTGTACTTGTCACCAAATCGAATCACGGCCAGATCGCAACGGGCTAGCTGCGTCTGTGTACGAATGCTGTTGACCTTGGCCGACTTGTGATCACGCCAGAAATTATCAGCCTCTGCACCCAATAAATCGCCAGCCGCATCACTGGCGTCGTGATTGGTTACCGCGGAAACAAATTCCACGGGTAGATCCAGCCCCCGTGCGCCTTTGATAATTTGATCCCGCCAATCCGTATGAATTTCACCGGAGAGATATACCGTCCAGTTCATAACCTGTTCTCCCTGTTTGCGCCCGAAAAGCGCATTGTAATCGCCATGCCCGGTCTCGACAAAAGAAGGCTGCACGCTTGAGATTCTGATGTCATCAGTTGTTATGTAGTTGGGCCCAAAATAAAAAGCAACTCATTTCATATCGATGCGAGGTTGGTTGGTAATGCCAGGGGCGATAACAAAAGGCAGGGCCAATTCGGCAAATCCAAAACCCAGTGCGGCGATCGCTCCCTCGGTCGCGTACCCCCTGCCCCAATGGTCGCTGTCTATCATGTCGAGAAGCTCGGTCTCATGGTTTAATTCGGGCAGTACACGCAAACCCAGGTGTCCAATCAATTGACCATTTTCTCGCTCAACGACCGCCCAGGGCGCATGACCGCCATTGCGCCAGCCATCATCAAAAATGCTCACGGCCCGCTCGGCGACCTTCTGTGCGTTGGCTGCCGCATCAGCTCCGCCTGGAAGCCACTGAACCACTTCAGGTTTCGCTCGAATCCGCGAATAAGCTGGCACGTCTGATTCGCAGAATGTTCGCAACAAAAGCCGGTCAGTCAAAATAGTCATCACACCGACCCAATTTGTACCTGTATCGAATATCCCCAACCACCGCCCCCCCAATGAAATAACCCTCTAGATAGAGGGTACCGAGCGCAGCGAGGTGGGTGTGAAGCCCCAAGCCCCCCGGCTTTGCCGCCGGCAAAGCCCCAGGGGGTCATGGGGCCCGATTGCATAGCAGGCTCACTACTGTTATTTTATACAGTATAAATAGCAAGACACCAATCGCAACAGCCCATGACTCCCTACGCCGAACTCCACTGCGTCAGTAACTTCTCGTTCCTGCGTGGGGCCTCACATCCGGAAGAACTGGTACAACGGGCGTCAAGCCTGGGTTATGGGGCATTGGCCATCACCGATGAATGCACCCTCGCCGGTGTCGTGCGCGCACACCTGCAGGCACGCACAGTGGATATGCCGCTACTCATTGGTGCTGAATTTTCATTACAAGACCTCTGGCCCGGGTCACTGCTTTCAGGCGCTAATGATGCCGCAATCAAATCCGGGCCGCGCGGGCTGAACAATCAACCCATTCGTTGCCTGCAACGCCCCGAACACAACCCCCGCCTCGTTATGCTGGCCACCAACCGCAACGGTTACGGCAATCTCAGCGAATTAATCACCCGGGCGCGCATGCGTGCACCCAAAGGCAGTTACCGTTTACAGCGTGACGATTTCGATACAACCGAGGACTGCATCGCCCTGCTCATACCACCAGTTGGAATTGCCGTGCACAGTGAGCTCATGCACGATTGCATCAGTCAGCTGAATTTTTTTCGCGAACGCTTCAATTCTCACGGCGCGCACTTGTGGCTGGCCACCGAACTACTCACTCATGGTGATGACGCAGCCTTGCTCGACACTCTGCGCACCATTGGAAAACGCACCGGTGTCCGCCTGGTGGCCAGCGGTGATGTTCACTACCACGTGCGCTCTCGAAAAAGTCTGCACGACACCTTAACCGCTATCGACTTAAACACCCCGCTACATCAATGTGGTTTTGCTCTTGCACCCAATGCAGAACAACATTTACGCCACCGTTTACGCCTGGCCCAGCGTTACCCGATTGACTTGCTTGAAGAAACCCTCGAAGTCGCGGCGCAATGTAATTTTTCCCTGGATGAACTGCGTTACGAATACCCGGAAGAAATTGTTCCGCCGGAACACAGCCCGGGGAGCTGGTTGCGCCACCTCACTTATGCCGGCGCACCAGGGCGTTACCCAGCCGGTATGCCTGCCCAGGTTGAAGCGCAGATCGAACACGAGTTAAGCCTGATTGCCGACTTGCGATACGAGGCTTATTTTCTGACAGTAGCCGATATTGTCCGCTTCGCCCGCGACCGCGGCATTTTGTGCCAGGGCCGTGGTTCTGCTGCCAATTCAGCGGTGTGTTATTGCCTGGGTATTACCGAGGTTGACCCTGCCCGGATGAGTGTTCTGTTCGAACGTTTTATCAGCAAAGAACGCAACGAACCACCCGATATCGATGTCGACTTTGAGCACCAACGCCGTGAAGAAGTCATGCAATACATTTATAACAAGTACGGCAGAGACCGGGCCGCCCTGACCGCCACTGTTGTCAGCTACCGACCCCGGTCAGCATTGCGCGATGTGGGCAAAGCCCTCGGTGTCGATCAGCAACGCCTGGACCGCATGGCCCGCTCGCATCAATGGTGGGATGGCAAAGAAATGAAAGCCGAAAAACTCGCTGAAGCTGGGTTCGACCCACAATCTACAGTGGTTCAGCACTGGGTATCCATGGTCAACACCTTAATGGGTTTTCCTCGTCACTTGTCACAACATACCGGCGGTTTTGTGATTGCCCGCGACAAACTCACCCGCCTGGTACCGGTCGAAAACGCCGCGATGGCGAACCGTAATGTCATTGAATGGGATAAAGACGATCTGGATGCCCTGGGTTTGCTAAAAGTGGATGTCTTAGCACTGGGTATGCTCAGCGCCATTCGCCGGGCACTTGATCTCATTACCAAACGCCGCACCCCACCCGGTGTACATGAAACCCCGCCTTTCCTGATTCAACATATTCCAGCTGAAGATGCGGCCACCTACGACATGATCTGCAAAGCCGACACAGTTGGGGTGTTCCAGATCGAATCCCGGGCGCAAATGAGTATGCTGCCGCGCCTGCGTCCCCGATGCTTTTACGATCTCGTGATTCAAGTAGCCATTGTGCGGCCCGGGCCGATTCAGGGCGGCATGGTGCATCCGTTTTTGAAACGTCGCCAGGGGCTTGAACCAGTTGAATACCCGCGTGACGAAATCAAACCGGCCCTGGAGCGAACCCTGGGCATTCCAATTTTCCAGGAACAAGTTATGCAGGTTGCCATTCTTGCCGCTGGCTTTACCCCCGGGGAAGCCGATCAGTTGCGACGCGCTATGGCCGCCTGGAAGCGCAAAGGGGGGCTGGGTAAGTTTCAGGATAAAGTTATCAACGGTATGCTCGAGCGCGGTTACAGCGTGGAATTCGCCGAACGCATTTTCAAACAAATAGAAGGTTTTGGTGAATACGGTTTTCCCGAAAGCCATGCTGCCAGTTTTGCCCTGCTGGTTTACGTCAGTTGCTGGATCAAACAACACGAGCCGGCCGCTTTTCTGACCGCCATGTTAAACAGTCAGCCCCTGGGTTTTTACGCACCAGCCCAGCTCAGCCGGGATGCCCGCGAACACGGCGTACAGATTCGCCCGGCCGACGTACTCATTAGCCAGTATGAATGCACCCTGGAAGAAACCCCTGGCTTTGATTACGTGGCCATGCACGACCAGGTTGATCGCCGGCCACAACCCGCGGTTCGCCTTGGGCTGAACCGCATCCGGGGTTTATCAGAAGCCGGCGCCCGGCAACTGATTGAACGGCGCACAACCCGATGCCGTGAGCGCGATATCCAGATTCCTGAACACGGCGAACCATTGTCTGAATTTGCTTTTGACAGTGTTGAAGATCTGGCCCGCACCTGTGCGCTGAACACCAAAGACTTGCAATCACTGGCGAGCGCCAATGCCTTGCACAACCTGGCCGGCCATCGTGCCAACGCCCACTGGGAAGTCGCCGGCATTGAGCCTATGCCGGCCTTGCTCGCTGATACCGTCTTCGATGAAGCTCCGACTGTACTCAAACCACCACCAGAAAGTGACAGTATTGTTGCTGACTACCGGTCACTCGGCATATCAATGGGTCGCCACCCGATGGCCTTGATTCGTCCACATCTCGAACGTTTTCAAGTACAAAAGGCAGAGGTTCTACATGAATACCCCAGTGGCCGTCTAGCCCGGGCCAGTGGCCTGGTTACTCACCGTCAGCGTCCGGCAACGGCAAAAGGCGTGGTCTTCGTGACACTCGAGGACGAAACAGGCCAGATCAATATTATCGTGTGGCCAAAAACGATTGAACAATATCGCCAGGCAGTGCTCGGCTCACAGCTAATGACTGTCTACGGAGTCTGGCAGCGTGACGATGATACCGGTCAGGTACAGCACCTGGTGGCGCGCCGGGTTGAAGACCACACCCATTTACTGGGCAACCTGACAACCCGCTCGCGTGACTTCCGCTAACAACTCAACCAAAGCTCTGCAACCGCAACTACCGTAATGCCGTCACCGACTCGGCATCCGTCACCACTTTGTACTTCGGATCTTCGTAAAAGTTCACCTCAATGACGGCAGCTGCATTGGCCAGCAATACCCGGCAGTCATCCGACAAATGCCTAAGGTGAACCTTCTTACCCACCCGCGCATAACGCTCGGTAATCTTATTCAGCGCCTCGATGGCGGACATATCCGCAACCCGGCTTTCTTCGAAGTCGATCACCACGTGTTCCGGGTCATCGCGCACCGTGAACTTCTCTGCGAAATTGGCAGTTGATCCGAAAAACAACGGGCCGTAAATTTCGTAATGTTTCCATCCGTTTTCATCAACGTATTTTCGGGCGCGAATTCGCACGGCGCTGTCCCAGGCAAAAACCAAGGCAGAGATAATCACCCCAACCACAACGGCAATCGCCAGGTTATGCAGCACCGCTGTCACCAGGGTAACCAAGACCATAACCAGGATGTCTGAGTTTGGCATGCGGTGCAAAATTTTCAGGCTGGTCCACTCGAAAGTACCAATTGCCACCATGATCATGACCCCGGTTAAAGCAGCCATCGGCAACTTCTCGATTAGTGGAGCACCGAACATAATAAAGACCAGCAACATCAGCGACGCAAAAATCCCAGACAGCCGCGCCCTTGCGCCCGAAGAAATATTAATCAGACTCTGGCCAATCATCGCGCATCCGCCCATGCCGGAAAAGAATCCAGACAAAACATTCGCCGTTCCCTGGGCAACACACTCCCGGTTGCTGTGACCCCGGGTTTCGGTTATCTCATCAATAATGTTCAAGGTGAGTAAGCTCTCAATCAAGCCAACGCAGGCAACAATAAACGCATAGGGCAAGATCATAAAAAATGTGTCCAGGGTAAGCGGCACTGATGGAATATGGAACGGCGGAAAACTTCCCTGAATCGATGTGATGTCGCCAACTGTTTTTGTATCCAGGCCCAGGACGGTTACCAAACCAAAAACCGTGAGAATCGCAGCGAGTGACGCCGGTACTGCTTTTGTCAGTCGCGGCAGTCCCCATATCACCAGCATGGCAAGTAAGACCAGGCCACCAAATTTCATCAGTTCGGCATCAGCGAGCCAGCCGCCGTCAGGCGCTTTGAACTGATCAATCTGGCTCATGAAAATAATAATTGCCAGGCCATTAACAAAACCGAATATCACCGGATGTGGTACCAGGCGAACAATTTTCCCCAGGCGCAGCAAACCCGCAACTACCTGCAAAATGCCGGCCAACACCACGGTTGCAAAGACATACTCAACACCGTGTTCAATTGCCAGCGACGCAATAACTACTGCAATGGCACCAGTCGCCCCGGATATCATCCCAGGCCGACCACCAAGCACGCTGGTAACCAGGCCAATCACAAAGGCGGCATACAAACCAGTCAGTGGTGATAAGCCCGCGATCAACGCAAACGCCACCGCTTCTGGAACAAGTGCCAGCGCAACGGTTAGTCCGGACAATAATTCGGTGCGGTAATTCTTGGCCTGCACCAGGGAAAATAAATTCAGGTATGCGGTTTTGATAGGGAAACTCGGGTCAACAGGAGGGGTAAGCGCTGCCAGGGCAGATCTTGGTATTTTTTTTGCGACTGGTTTTAGCAACTCAATACTGCAACTGATTGCTGGTGCGAAGGCGGGATAGGGGCGTACCAGCGCGCAAGGCCTTATCAATGCTTCGGGAAGCTACTGGACACTTCGGATGTCCTGAGCGTTGCGTCAGTCGACCCTTATTATTGCCGACCCGCCAGTTCCTGTCGACCACAGTTCCCTCTTACCGACACCAATCAGCCGATAAACGGGTGGGCAACGGTCTGACGGTCAACGATACGGGATGCTAAGGCTTTGGCTCCCCGCGCATCATGATCAGGCTGGCCTTACCTTGTTGGGCGGCCTCCCCGTTCTGGTTCACGACGCTTAACGACATCTCAACCGTACCGCGATCGGGATGACGGCTGCTCGGCCGCACTGCCAGCACACGGGCGTCGACATGAACCGTATCACCGGCCCGCAGCGGCGCGTCAAACGTCCACTCAATACGCCGTAACGCAAGGACAGTGCCATCAATAACATTCAAGCGGCTAAGGAGGCCAAAAGCCATACCCACCATGAGCGGTCCGTGCGCAATTCGGCCGCCAAACGCGGTGGCTGACGCAAAGACCTCATCGGTATGCACGGGGTTGAAGTCGCCAGTCAGACCGGCAAAATTACCGATGTCAGTCTCGGTAAGGGTTCGTGCCGGGGTGAGGTAGGTGTCACCCACGGCAAACTGCTCAAAAAAATAGCCCATCGTTTCTGCCCTTTCGGGGCCTGGCCCCATTTGGTTTAACGGGTCGTAATCCGTAGTCCCGCGACGGCTATACTAATCAATGTTCGAATCCCCGGCGACGCCCCATTGACCATTAGCCCCCATTCTCTTGTCTCCCTGGCAGGCGCCGGCCTGGAACGGGACGGTCGCTGGTTAGTCCGTGGGGTCAGTCTTAACATTGACCCCGGTGAAATTGTCACACTGATCGGCCCGAACGGCTCCGGTAAGTCGACAACGGCAAAAATGGCCCTCGGTATTGTCACTCCCGATGAAGGCCAGGCACACCGCCGGCCCCGGCTGCGAGTCGGCTACGTGCCACAAAAGCTATCGCTGGACTGGACAATGCCGTTGTCTGTCGAACGGTTCATGGGCTTAACCCAGAAACTGGGGCCCACTGAACTGGCCACGGCGATGGCACGCACCGACATTACCCATCTGAAACATAGCGACGTTCGTGATTTATCGGGTGGGGAATTTCAACGCACACTGCTGGCACGCGCCATTGCCCGTAAACCCGACTTACTGGTTTTGGATGAACCGGTTCAGGGGGTCGACTTTGCGGGTGAAGGCGCCCTTTATGAATTGATTTCGACAATCAGAGACGAATTAGGCTGCGGCATTCTGTTAATTTCGCATGATTTACACGTGGTGATGGCTGCCACCGACAGAGTGATCTGTTTGAATGGACATGTCTGCTGCCAGGGCACGCCCAGCACGGTCGCCAACAACCCGGAGTACCTGCGTTTGTTCGGCGACCGGGCAGCCGCCAGCCTGGCCGTATACCAGCATCATCACGACCATACCCACCTGCCCGATGGGCGGGTCCAGCATGCTGATGGCTCTGTCACTGACCATTGCCATCCCACCGACGGCCATCATGTGCACGGCCACGACAATCAAAACAGACACGAAAGCCACAGCGGTCACAACCCCCAAGACCATCTGCCCCCCAGTGTTTGACGACTTCTTTATACGCGCCTTGCTCGCGGGCATCGGGGTTGCCATCATAGCTGGTCCGCTGGGTTGTTTTATCGTCTGGCGTCGTATGGCCTACTACGGCGACACCTTATCGCACTCCGCATTGCTTGGAGTGGCGCTGGCCCTGCTGCTAAATATCAACATCACTTTTGCCGTCTTTGCCGTGGCACTACTCGCGTCACTCAGTTTGCTCGCCTTGCAAAAACGTGGCGAGATGTCGGCTGACTCTTTGCTCGGGTTACTTTCCCACACTGCCCTGGCCCTCGGCCTGGTCGTCCTGGCAATGCTCAGTTCCATTCAGATCGACCTGATGGGTTTTTTATTCGGCGATATACTTGCAGTTTCAAGCCGCGACCTGCTGATAATTTACGGCGGCGGTTTGCTCGTTCTGGTTGTACTCGGATTAATCTGGCAAAGACTTTTTGCCGCCACAATCAACAAAGAACTCGCTCAGGCCGAAGGCATGCAACCGGACACAGTCAACCTCGTGTTCATGTTGTTAATGGCCGTTGTCATTGCCATTGCCATGAAAGTTGTTGGTGTTTTGTTGATCACCGCCCTTCTGATAATCCCCGCCGCTACGGCACGCCGCTTCGCTTCCAGTCCAGAACAAATGGCTTTCTTCGCCTCACTTGTCGGTATGGTTTCGGTGGTTATTGGCTTGTTCAGCTCGCTCACCTGGGACACGCCGTCCGGCCCGAGTATTGTTGTCGCGGCATCGCTGCTTTTTGTATTAAGCCTCACGCGACGCTAGCAAGAAGCTGGCAATGCCGGGCAGCCACTTTCGAATTGGATAAACCACCCACCCGATGGTAAATTTGGCACAAGTTCAATTCAGCGCTTGTGCGGCATTCTGATACATAAAAACCGCTCGGCCCCAGACCACCATGGATGAATTAGTAGCGGGTATCCGCTATGAATCAGTCAGCCAATGGCTAAAGCAGGCAATTCCTGGTTTGGCATTACCGCTAAGCTTCGAGCTGATTGCCGGGGGCCATTCGAATCTCACTTTTCGATTTAATGATGCCAATGGCAGCAGTTTTGTACTGCGCCGGCCACCACTGGGGCACGTTCTGCAAAGCGCCCATGACATGGCACGTGAATATCGAATTGTTTCTTCCCTGTCCAAATCCGGAGTGCCGGTCGCTCCTGCCCTGGCCATATGCACCGATGAAGGTATTAATGATGCGCCGTTCTACGTAATGCAATTTGTTCCCGGCGCCGTCCTGCATAACGCACAGGCAGCGCATGCTTATCCACTCAGTCTTCGCCCGCAACTGGGTGAGCGGGTAATTGAGGTCCTGGCGACGTTGCATCAGGTCGACCTTGACTCGGTTGGCCTGGCTGACCTTGGGCGACACGAAGCCTACCTGAGCCGTCAACTGAGCCGCTGGCACCGCCAATGGGAACAAAGCCAAACCCACGACGTACCCGAGATGCAGACATGCGTGCGCCTGTTAACAGAAAACATGCCACCGCAATTGGGCACAGGTATCGTGCACGGTGACTACAGGCTGGGCAATATGATTGTCGGTCATGAAAACGAGATTGCGCAAATTAAAGCCGTACTCGACTGGGAACTGTGCACGCTTGGTGACCCACTGGCAGACCTTGGCTACTTGTTAAACCAGTGGCCCCAACCCGGCGAGCCGGACGCCCAGGTCGCGCCATCCGGCGCCGGCGGTTTTACCGACCGACGTGCCCTGTGTGACCACTACGAAAAACTTACCGGACGTAATCTCGACGGCATCAACTATTACCGGGCATTTTCCTGGTGGCGGCTTGCCGCTATTGGTCAGGGTGTCTATAAGCGCTATCTGGAGGGCGCTATGGGCTCAGGACGCTCAGTTGATCTCAACTCGATGAAACACGCCGTTGCCAAACGGGCGCAGACTGCCCTCGAATTACTCGGAAAAAGATAAGCCGCCACCCGGGTAAAGAGTTTCGAGTTCAAAGGCCGGCATTTAAAACCCCAGTGTTCCGGCGCGCATGTCTTGAACAGCCTGCATCAGTTCTTCGTGGGTATTCATCACAAACGGACCATACTGGGCAATTGGTTCATTAAGTGGTCGGCCCGCTACTACGATCGCATGACTACCAGGCTGGCCGGCGAGCGTCAGCTGGTCACCATCACTCAAGACGGCCAGCCGGGAGACCGGTATATCTTGTGTGTTTTCTCCGGCAACTACAGCCATGCCATCTTGGATCGCATAAACGAAACTGTTGTGTCCCCGGGGGATTTTTATTGTTATGCGCCCCTGGCGGGGAAAATTCAGATCAATAAATAGTGGTTCAGTATCCGCCCGGACCACAGCGCCGTCATAGGAAACAACATCTGCGCCATCTGCTGAAGACAATGCCACACGGCCGGCAATCAACTTAAGGTCAACGCCTTCAGGCGTTGTTACGCGCGGAATGTCTGCGTCGTTTAGATCTGAATACGCCGGTTCCAACATTTTATTTTTAGCGGGCAAATTCAGCCACAACTGAAAGCCTTCCAGTCGGCCGTCAATCTGCTCCGGCATTTCCGAATGCAGTATTCCACGCCCCGCCGTCATCCACTGCACGCTACCCGGGGCTAGTAAGCCTTCATTGCCACGACTGTCGCGATGCCGCATATTACCGGCCAACATGTAGGTAACCGTTTCGAAACCCCGATGTGGGTGCTCAGGGAAACCGGCAATATAGTCATCCGGGTTATCGGTTGCAAATGAATCCAGCATGAGAAACGGGTCCAGCCGGCGCTGAAGATCCTGGGTAAGCAGGCGAGTCAGGCGTACGCCGGCACCATCGCTGGTCGCCTGCCCGCGGATCAGTTGTTCAATTTGTCGTGCTTGTTGCATTACCCGCCCCTGACAATCGCAAAATTCAGTTTCCCCGAATCATGCCAACTTTTCGAGACCCAGGGCCAGATCAGCCTTAATATCAATCGGGCTTTCCAGGCCAACCGCAATACGAATCAAACCTTCACTCAACCCAGCTGCCCTGCGAACCTCCGGATCCACCCGACCATGAGTCGTACTGGCTGGGTGAGTCACCGTGGTTTTGACATCTCCCAGGTTCGCAGTGATTGACAACAATTTGCAGGCATTCACAACCTGCCAGGCATTTGCCCTGAGTTGTTCATCCGAATCGCCGATCACTTCAAAACTTAACATCGCCCCACCACTGACCTGCTGGCTCGACGCTAACTGATGCTGGGGATGGCTGACGAGACCGGGATACCAAACCCGGCTTACCGTTGGGACCGTTTGCAACCAGTGCGCAATTTCCAACGCGTTGGCCGAATGCTGGCGCATCCGTACCAACAAGGTTTCCATTCCTTTTAGTGCAACCCAGGCATTAAACGGTGCCATTACGGCCCCGCTGGTCCGCATGAAGGGCACGAGTTTTTCAGTCACCAGTTCAGCCGAGCCAGCAACAGCACCGCCCATGATTCGTCCCTGGCCATCAAGATATTTGGTTGCCGAATGGATTACCAGGTCGGCACCGAGCGACAACGGCCGTTGAATCGCCGGTGAACAAAAACAATTATCAACAACTAAGTGCGCGTCACGGCTGTGAGCCAACTCAGCCAGTGCGCGGATGTCTCCGATCTGTGTCAGCGGATTCGACGGCGTTTCGAGATACAGCAGGCGCGTATTGGGTTGAATTGCCGCAGCCCAGGCATCGTTGTCCGCCAGGGGCACAAACGTCGATTCGATTCCAAAACGTTTGAGAATGCCAAACAGCTGGACCGTGGCGCCGAACAATTCGCGCGCGGCAACTATGTGATCACCGGCTGAACACAAACCCATGAAAGTTGCCATGATGGCAGACATGCCGGATGCACTCGCCAGGCAGGCCTGCGCGCCTTCCATTGCCGCGAGTCGGTTCTGGAACATGGCTACAGACGGATTGCCAGCGCGGCTGTACATAAAGCCCGGGTCTTCATTGGCAAAGCGTGCCGCTGCCTGGGCGGCATCATCAAAAACAAAACTCGAGGTCGCAAAAATCGCCTCGCCGTGCTCTTGGTATTGAGTGCGCGGTAAACCCGTTCGGATTGCGAGGGTTTCCGGTTGCCATTGGTGCTGCGGCTCGGCAGCAGTGCCCGGCTTAGTCATAGATGCTCCATTGCCGGATGAACCGGCATAAAAAAACCCGCTGATGTCAGCGGGCTATTCAGGGCTCAATCGCGGCAACCGGACCGCACTGCCGAAGACTCTTAGAGTCTTTCACAAATTCTACTAAAGCCAGCGGTTGACACCACGGGCAACAATAGTGGCAGGCGTCCCTTTTAGCCGAACTTATTGAGCGCCCGCAAGCAAGGACAAATCAGCGCTGAGCACTGAGTATACGTCAGTCTGTTTCCATTGCAAGCACGAGCCGTCAACAATCCCGGCGGGGTCAGCCGCCCATTGACGAGAACTGCAAATCCAATTGATTTCTCTGCGATTCCTGATCCCGGGCGCGCTGCACAACCATGCGCATTTCAAGGTGATCGAGATATTCGTCATCAATATCGCCGGTCAGGTAGTGGCAGTCAAAACATGCGGCATCAAAAGAAGTTAACAAGGGGTTCACTTGCGTGACCGCATTACGCATCGCGTCGACATCCTGGTAGACCAGCTTATCGGCACCGAGTGCGGCTTTGATTTCACCGATATCACGGCCGTGGGCGATCAACTCTCTGCGGGTCGGCATATCAATACCGTAGACGTTCGGATAACGAACCGGCGCGGCTGCTGAAGCAAAGAAAACCTTGTTGGCGCCAGCATCCCGGGCGAGCTGAACAATTTCACGCGAAGTTGTTCCACGGACAATCGAATCATCCACTAAAAGAACATTTTTCCCTTTGAACTCGACCCCCATCGGGCTGAGTTTTTCACGTACTGACTTACTGCGTGACGATTGCCCGGGCATGATGAACGTGCGACCAACATAGCGGTTTTTCACAAATCCTTCACGGTACGGAATGTTGAGTCGCATCGCCAACTGCATCGCTGAAGGCCTGGAAGTATCCGGAATCGGCATCACAACATCGATCTCGCCGGCCGACATTTCCGCGGCCACTTTGGTTGCGAGCGACTCGCCCATGTTCAGTCGTGCCGAGTAAACCGAAGCCCCATCGACGACCGAATCCGGCCGTGCGAAATAAACATATTCAAATATACAAGGATTCAGGCTGGAGTGCGGAGCACATTGTTTGCTGTAGAAATTGCCGTCCAGGTCGATGAAAACGGCTTCACCGGGCTGCACGTCGCGCACGAGATCATAACCAAGACCAGTCAGGGCGACTGATTCTGATGCCACCATAAATTCGGTACCGGCATCAGTTTCCAACACGCCGTAACACAATGGACGAATACCCATTGGGTCGCGAAAGGCAACAATGCCATAGCCAGCTATTTCTGCAACGCAGGCATAACCACCACGTACCCGTTCATGCACTTCGGAGACCGCGCGGAACATTGTCTCGGGGTCGATACTCACCCCGGGTGCAGACGCCTGCAAAGCGTTGGCAAACACGTTAAGCAAGACTTCAGAATCTGAATCGGTATTGATATGCCGTCGATCCCGGCGGAACATTTCTTCTTTTAACTCATGACTGTTCGTCAGGTTGCCATTATGGGCAAACGTAATGCCAAACGGTGCGTTTACATAGAACGGCTGCGCCTCTTCAAGCTTGCCGGCATTACCTGCGGTCGGATAACGTACCTGGGCAATACCGGAGTAACCCGGCAGGGAGCGCATGTTACGTGTGCGAAACACATCCCGGACCATGCCATTACCTTTATGCATGTTGAACCGGTTGTTCTGGGTGGTTGCAATGCCAGCCGCGTCCTGACCACGATGCTGCATCAGCAGCAAGCCGTCATAAAGGGTTTGATTGACCAGACTTTTAGAAACGATACCAAGTATGCCGCACATGAAATCAATGCCTGAAATAACAAAACAATAGAGCGCAGTACAGCGGCTGATAACTCCGACGGTTCAGCGTAGCGCAGCGGGTTTAAATTGTTCCAGCTTAGGCGCGTACTGAGCGACAAGATCTGCCGCCGCCTCAAGCGCGGGTCGCGACAACGCGTTTTGCCAACCGGGTTGCTTATGCATATCCAGAAGTCTGCCAGCACTGGCCAACAATGCAATGACAAGAACCGCGCGCGCCAGCCCGACGACCGCACCCAATGAGCGGTCAGCCCCACCCAATCCGGCCGAGCGCAATAATTTTGCGAACACAACACCTATCAGCCGGGTGAGGAAAAACAAGACGATGAAACCAAGTATCAGACCAACCCATGGGTAGGGCTTCAGGTCAATAAACTCAGTGATGGCCGGGGCAATCATGAAAGAACCAAACAGCGCAATGATCCAACTACCAAGATCCGCGACACTACGCACCATGCCCTGCATGATGCCAAGCCCAGCCGACACAATGGCAACAACCAGGACCATGACGTCCCATCCGGTCAAGCCTGTCAGCCAGTCCATGGTCACGGTGCAATCAAGGCAGTATCAATGCCCGCAGCCCTTAGCTTCGCCCGTGCATCACTGGCCTGCTTCTTCGTAAGATAAGGGCCAATACGGACACGGATACGGTCACCTTTCTTGGTTTTTATTGTTTCGGTGTATGGCTTGAAGCCCAGTTTTTCGCCTCGCGCGACCTGCGTGCGCGCACCTCGGGCCGACGAAAATGCCCCGATTTGCACAACGTATCCGCTCGGTGAAGCCGCTTTGATACTGTTCGGATTTGTACGGCGCTCTGGAATTGGCGGAGCCGGCGCACCCGCCCTGGCTGTAGCCACCGTGGATTTAGCTTTGGGTTCGGCATCAGCTTTGGCAGTCGGCGCTTTTGCGGCACCGGACGAAGCGGACTTTGCTGGCACTTTCTCTGGCTTGCCCGGGCTGCCGGCGGCAGACAGCTTGGGAGGCGCAACCGCTGGCTTCACCTTGGGCAAAGCTTCTGGCGCACGCCGGGCAATTGCCGGCGCCTGCGAGGCAAGCGGCACACGGGGGTCAATACTTGGCCGGGGGGCTTCGTTGGCCCTGGAAACGGATGCTGCCGCCCCGGCTGGCGGCGCGCTGACCACAGAATCTGATGCCGTGCGGGTTGGGCCGGCGTCAACCTTGGCTTTGGCGTCATCCGAACCGGACGAAGCGTCCTGAGCCGCTTGATTGCCAACCGGAAGAACCCGATCCATTTTGCCCAGTTCAGCTCGGGGCGGCATGCGGATATCAACATCGCCAAGTTCGCGTCGAGGCTCAGATTCAAGCGCAAACGGCAATACGATCATCGCCCCCATCGCGAGTACGCAGGCACCGATTAGACGCCAGCGGGCGCGCTTTTTGAGAGGCAAGGACGGATCCTGTATTTCATTCCGGGCTGACTTACGCCTGGCCATAATTGGTTTCTTTTAGCTAAGTTTCGGTTCAGCGTTGGCCGCGAGGATGTCGGCCACTGTTAAGAACGACCCAAACACAACAATTCTATCATTCTCGCCCGCCCGCTCCCTGGCCAAGAGCAAACCAGCCGCTGGTGACTCACATACGGTAACAGTCCGTTCGCCGCCATCAGACAGGCCCCGTGCCTGCAGGCGGGCTTCTAAGTCTGATGCCCGCGCCGCGCGGCTGCCCGGCAGACTGGTGACATACCAGTGATCGATTCGCCCACCGATGGCATCCAGCATGGCGTCGATGTCTTTATCGGCCATCACTCCAAAAACCCCATACGTGTATGGAAAAAACCCCATGTTGTCGAGGTTGGCTGCCAGGTGCGAAACGGCATGCGGGTTGTGCGCCGCATCCAGGATAACCGCCGGTTGTCCGGGCAAAATGTCGAAGCGACCCCGTAAGCTGACCTGGGCAAACCCCTGGCGTACGTCTTTCTGAGCTATCGGCAGCTTGTTACGAAGTGCCTCAAAAGCCGCCAGCACCGCTGACGCATTCAACAGCTGATTGGCACCGCGCAACGCGGGGTAAGCCAGAGCATTGCGCCGGACAGAGCGTCCGGCATAAGACCACTGCTGGCGATCACCGGCATAGTTAAAGTCGACCCCGAACTGCCATAAGTCCGCGCCAATCTGGTTGGCATACGCCGCCACCGTTGCCGGCGGTACCGGATCAGCACAGATCGCCGGACAGTTCGGGCGAAACACATGGGCTTTTTCCAGGCCGATTGCCTCACGGGTGTCACCAAGATAGGCCGCGTGATCAATCGCCACGCAGGTCAGGATGGCACAGTCGGAGTCAAACGCATTGACCGCATCCAGTCGACCACCCAAGCCCACCTCGAGAATGTTCAGATCAAGATGGGCATCTGAAAATATTTTCAGGATTGCCAGCGCCGTGAACTCGAAGTAAGTCAGAGACACTTCGGCTCGCGCCCGCTCCACCGCCTCGAATGCCGCAATCAGTGTTTCGTCGGCAACCGACTCCCCGTCGATTCGACCCCGCTCATTGAAGTGCACAAGATGGGGAGATGTAAACGTGCCGACCCGATACCCTGCCGAGCGCGCAATAGATTCGAGCAAGGCACAGACAGAACCCTTGCCATTAGTGCCCGCAACAGTAATTGTGCAGCCACTCAGAGCCATACCAAGCCGATCGCGAACCACTCGAACGCGATCCAGACCGAGGTCAATTTCAGTCGGATGAATGGCCTCAATCCGATCCAGCCACTGATCAAGCGTCAAAGCTGAAGCAGGTGACAAGCTCAGACCGGTGTCGTTTCGTCGGGCGGCGGCAAAACATCAGCCGTCGCGTCCGGGGGGACATTGAAAATTGGTTCAACGACTTGAACCGTGGGTCGGTTCTGCAACAAAGCGAGTAACTGGCTGATTTCATTTTTCATGAACCGCCTGTCAACAATCATGTCAATTGCGCCTTTTTCAAGGAGGAATTCAGACCGTTGGAATCCGTCGGGTAGTTTTTCGCGAACCGTTTGTTCAATCACGCGGGGCCCTGCAAAACCAATCAGCGCACCGGGCTCGGCAATCACCACATCGCCAATAAAACAAAAACTGGCTGACACACCACCCATGGTCGGATCAGTCAACACAGAAATATAGGGTAAACCCCGCTTGGATAATTTTTGCAGGGCAGCTGTCGTTTTGGCCATCTGGAACAACGACAACAAACCTTCCTGCATGCGCGCCCCACCAGAACTGGAAAACGAGACAAAAGGAATACCTTGCGCAACGGCAGTGTTGACCCCCTGTACGAATCGCTCCCCAACCACGGAACCCATCGATCCGCCCATGAATTCAAATTCAAACGCGGCTGCCACTACCCCCTGACCGTTGATTGACCCACTAAAAACCACCAGTGCTTCGGACTCTCCCGAGTCACTGGATGCGCCGTCGATCCGATCGAGATATTTGCGACTGTCGCGAAACTTAAGCGGGTCGATCGGCCTCACGTTCTGACCAATCTCCTGGCGTCCCTCGGCATCAAGCAGCAGATCGAGGCGACGGCGGGCCTTGATACGCAGGTGATGGCTACATTTTGGGCAAACGTGAAGATTGGCACCAAGGTCGGCCGAATAGAGCACCGTATCGCACGACGGACACTTGGCCCAGACACCTTCAGGCACCTTCTTGGCGTTCAGATTGGCCCGCTTGAGTCTGGGCGGAATAAGCTTGTCGAACCAGCTCATGATGCATCCATGCGGGACTGATCTACAGAATCCAGCGCCTCGCGAACGTCCCCGATGAAATTTCGCACACGCTGACTGCCTTCGTCGACAGGATCTTCTTCTAGTAACTGGATAATCCGGGTTCCGATAACAACGGCGTCGGCATGCTCAGCAATCTTTGCCGCAGTTTGCGCATCTCGAATACCAAAACCAACACCAAGAGGCAATTCGATAAAACGCCGGATGCGCTGCAGATGTCGGGCGACATCATCAACATCAAGATGCCCTGCCCCGGTGACCCCTTTCAGAGAAACGTAGTACACATAACCCGAGCCAACCTCGGCCACTGCTTTGATACGTTCATCTCCCGACGTGGGGGCAACCAGGAAAATCGGCGACATGCCCGCCTCGCGCACCATCCGGGCAAAGTCAGCAGACTCTTCGGGCGGGCGATCAACAACCAGCAAACCATCAACCCCGCTGGCCCGCGCCGCTTCGATATACGCTTGCACCCCCATCGCTTCGATTGGATTGGCATAACCCATCAGTACCACTGGAGTTCGCCCGTCGTCCTGGCGAAACTCACGCACCATATCAAACAGAATCGATGTCGTGACACCATTGGCGAGAGCGCGGTCGTTTGCCTTTTGAATCACCGGGCCATCTGCCATCGGGTCGGAAAACGGCACACCGAGTTCGATGATGTCGGCGCCTGCATCTGACATGGCATGCATCAGCGTAACGGTTACATCCAGCTGTGGAAACCCCGCCGTTACATAAGGAATAAGCGCTGTTCGCCCCTGGCTATGCAAGTGCTTAAACGTTGCGCTAATACGATCGGTCATTGAGTTACCTTGGAGTTAACTTGGACTAGCCTTAACTGCTAGTACTGAACATTGTCATGCTGCGCTACGGTATGCATGTCTTTGTCACCCCGGCCCGACAGGTTAACCAGGATGCTCCTCTGGGGGGACAAGGTCGGTGCAAGTTGAACAGCATAAGCAATAGCATGGCTCGATTCGAGCGCCGGAATGATGCCCTCGATCCGGCAGCAGTCGTGAAACGACTTCAGCGCCAGCTCGTCATCAATGGTTTCGTACGTCGCTCGGCCATTGTCTTTCAGCCAGGCGTGTTCGGGGCCAACCCCCGGGTAGTCCAGACCAGCAGAGATCGAATGAGTTTCAATAATCTGACCGTCATCGCTTTGCAGCAAGTAGGTACGATTGCCATGTAGAACCCCAGGAACACCAGCAGTCAGGGAAGCGGCATGTTTCCCGCTGTCGAGTCCTTCCCCGCCGGCTTCGACGCCAACCAGGCGGACATCTTCATTGTCGATATACGGATGGAAAATGCCGATAGCATTAGAGCCGCCACCAACACAGGCCACGACGTAGTCGGGTTGTCCACCTGACATTTTTGGCATTTGTTCAATACATTCTTTACCAATGACAGACTGAAAATCACGAACCATCATCGGGTAAGGATGTGGGCCGGCAACCGTACCAATAATGTAAAAAGTATCGTTAACATTGGTCACCCAGTCACGCATGGCTTCGTTGAGCGCATCTTTTAAGGTCTTTGAGCCGGACTCAACCGGCACAACGCGAGCACCCAACAGATTCATCCGATAGACGTTCTGTGCCTGACGTTCAACGTCAACTGAACCCATGTAAACAACACACTCCATGCCATAGCGGGCAGCAATGGTTGCCGTGGCAACTCCGTGCTGACCAGCGCCGGTTTCTGCGATAACCCGCGGCTTACCCATCCGTTTTGCCAGCAAGGCCTGGCCAATCGTGTTGTTTATTTTGTGCGCACCGGTATGGTTCAGATCCTCACGCTTGAAATAAATTTGGGCGCCGCCCAGTTCAGATGACCACCGCTTGGCATGGTAGATCGGTGAGGGTCGGCCAACGAAATGCTCAAGTTCGTCTTGGAACTCGGCAACAAATTCCGGATCAGCTTTGTACTTGTCGTAAGCAAGACGCAGATCTTCCAGCGCATGCATCAGTGTTTCGGCTACAAACAGCCCGCCATACTGGCCAAAGTGGCCTGCGGCATCCGGCAGATCGTAAGGTTTCAAGCTAACTACCCCTATTTAGAGACTGGCATCAGCAGCCATCACTGCCGATATAAATGATTCCATTTTTTCAGCGTCTTTTTTCCTGGGGTCACTCCCCTGGATTCCGGAAGACACATCAACTCCGTCAGGATGCAAGCGGGTGATTGCGTCACCAACACTTTCACTGTCAAGCCCGCCGGATATGATCAGTGAGCGTCCGTGAGCGGCCGGAACCGCAGTCCAGTCAAAACGCTGTCCGCTGCCGCCGTATCCGTCGCTGAAGGCGTCCAGCACAAAAGACTCCGCCTGCGGATGGACAGACCACGAGTTTAACAAATCCGCTGTTTCGCGCATTCGCACGGCTCGCCAGTAACGCTGGCCGGCCAGCACACTCTGCAGGCACTGGGCCGGGGCTTCATCACCGTGTAATTGCACCACATCCAGGCCAAGTTCATTGGAATATCCTTTAACCTGCTCCGGGGGTGAATTGACAAACAAGCCGACACACGCCACCCACGACGGCATCACCCGTCGTAGTTCGCGCGCGCTTTCAAGATCAAGCAGGCGCGGGCTTTTTTCATAAAACACCAGGCCCATCGCATCCGCGCCCAATGCAGCGGCGACCCGAATGTCCTGGGCACGGACAAAGCCACAGAACTTTATTCGGGTTCGTCGTTTCATCCGACTGCCTGCCCTGATAACAGCCCGGGCTCAAACCCCGCGGGCCGGGTCACAATCGCATCATCTTTCGGATAAACAACGCTATCAAAGTACAGGCCATCCGGAGCGAATGTGGGCGCCGCCAGCTTACGGTCACAAGCATTTAGCAACTCACGTGCCCAGGTCACAGGTCGTCGTCCATCGCCGATGTAGATCAAAGTACCCACGATATTGCGAATCATATGGTGAAGAAAAGCGTTTGCATTGAATGCCAGCCGCACCATCCTACCTGAACTGGAGACTTCAATTGAGTTAAGGGTTCGAACCGGCGAGTTTGCCTGGCACTGAGAGGATCGAAACGCAGAAAAGTCGTGCGTCCCTGCCAGCGTCTGCGCCGCATCTCGCATTCGTGTTACGTCCAGTTCGCGATGAACCCAACCGGTTCGCCCCTTTAGCAAAGGGTGATGAACGGGCGAGCTGACAACAAAATAGACATAGCGTCGCTGCACCGCAGAGTACCGCGCATGGAAGTCGTCACGAACGACCTGCGCATGAAGGACGGCCACTTGCCCGGGCAGGTGACTATTGACTCCGCGCACCCACGCATTGTCCGGGCGGATTGCCGGTGAATCAAAATGCACAACCTGCCCATTGGCGTGAACCCCCGCGTCGGTCCGTCCGGCACAAATTGTTGCCACGGGATGCCCGGCTATTGCCGCCAGTGCCAGTTCGAGCTTGTCCTGGACGGTATTTCCCGAGGGTTGAGTCTGCCAGCCATCAAAGCGTGATCCATCATAGGCAAGCGTTAACGCGTATCGAGTCATGTACCGGAGTCTGCACTGAATGGGATAACAAACAAAAACGGGGAAGCAAAGCTTCCCCGTATAAAGATCCCTGGCTGGACCTAACTGATTTTCGAAAGCATCGCTCGCGCTTTCTGTTGTTGTGCATTGTCGCCACCCTTGATCACCTCATCAAGCAATTCACGGGCGCCTTCCTTGTCACCAATTTCTTCATAAGCTGACGCCAGGTCAAGCTTGGTCGCCATCTCCTGCCAGCGCGCCGGCTCACTGCCAGCTGGGGCTGCGTCGGCGCCCGAAGGCTCAAGATCAAGGCCAATCGCAGACAAGTCCACTTCACTATCAGTGGCCATGGCTGTTGCGCTGTCGAGCGACGGAATATCCATCTTCAGATCAGCAATCGCGTCTTTTTCCGAAGCATCGGCACCGAACTCAAGAGACGGCATTTCAACACTGTTGCTGATCGCCTCCTTCAGTGCAGTGTCGTCCGACTCAAACGCAAGACCAGCATCCATCCCCGTATCAGATATTGCGGCTATGGTGTCCGGCTGATTATCCATTTCAGTGGCAATATCAAGGTCGAAATCCAACGCACCAATGTCGTCGCTATCGGGTTCACCAAGCTTGGGCTCGCTGGATGTCTCAGAAGCCAATGTGTCTGGCATGTTGAGATCCAGGGCCTCGTTGCCATCAGCCTCCAGATCATCTTTTGCGTGAGCGGGATTTGATGACAGCGCATCAACCAGAGCTGACGTACCTGCGGTTGCCGCACCCGCTATTCCAGCTGCACCAGCGGCAACACGTCCTGTCGATGATCCGCCCTTACCTGCAGAATCTCTGGCCTGAGGCGGAGGAGCCATTGTTGTGGTTGGAAAATCTTCCGGGCCGACACCGTCACCATCACCAGTGTACAAAGTATTGTCTGGATCAATCGCCAGACCCATGGTGATCACTTTTGGCCACTCTTCGTTCTGGCCGTTACTCATGTCGTACATTTCACGTGCCAGCCTGGAGTATGCGCCGGCGTCTTTACGGCCTGCGTAGATTTCCAGCAATTTGAGTCGAATTGCCTGACGTTCGGGTTGGCGCTTGAGGGCTTCTTTGAGAATCTCTTCAGCCTGGGCTTCCCGACCGTAAGCGATATACACCTCAGCTTCGGCAATCGGATCAACTTCGGTTGAATGAACATCCACCGTTGAAGCGCCCACCGAGGCTGCGTCAGCTTCGGTCTGGAACAAGCTATTACTGGTGTCCACATCGTGACCACCGGTTGTTCCGAACAACGAATTGGCTGCAAACGCGTCCTCACCACCAACCGTGTCTTCGAAATCTTCTGCGCTGTCCTTACTCTTGCGGCGACGCCAGAAGAACAAGCCACCAACAAGTGCGATCAGGCCGGCGATGCCAACCGCTACCAATGGGTTCGACATCAGTGAGTCCAGCCAGCTGCCAGCTACTGGTGCCGCAGGTTTAGCCGGCTCAACTTTGGCCACCGGTGGGGTGGTTTGCTCCGGTGTTGGGCTGGCGACGGCATCACCGGCTTTGTCAGTTGCATTGGCTGCCGCCGTTGCCGCAGCAGCAGCCGCCGCCGCGGCAGGTGATGTTTCAGCAAGTGCCGGCGGCTCGCTGGCCACAGACGGGAGCGGCGTACTTTGAGTGCCGTCAGTGACCGCCTGAGTCGGCTCCGCAGAGGTTGTTGCAGGGGCTGCCGGAGCATCAGCAGGCTGCGCGGCACTGGCTTCAACCTTACTGGTCTCAAGGCTGGAAACCTGATCGGACAAGTCAGACAACTGCTTGTTTTTCAGTTCCAGCAAGCGCTGCAGATCTTTGACATTGCGCTCCAGCTCGGTGACCCGGCTCTGCGCTTCCTGCAGTGCTGAGTCGCGCGCAATACTGTTCTCAACAGCCGCCGTTGAGCCGCCAGCAACTTGCGACGACGCGGTATCTCGTGACAGCTTCAGCTGATCACCATCGTCGGTCGCAGGGCTGGTATCGGTTGGCGCTGCGGATATGGTTCCACTGGCCTGAGACGAGCCGCTGGACTCAGCGGTAATTTTGGTTGTGGCCCGGGTAGCCTCAGCCAGACGGGCGCGATAATCACGCCAGGTTTTGTTACTGGCCTGCATTTCGGCACGGACATCAGCAGCCGACAGCGACGCCATCTGCGCCGAACTCGGAATATTCAGCCTTGTTCCGGCACGCAATTGATGAACGCTGCCAAAAAAGGCATCCGGATTGGCACGGTAAATAGCAACGATCGCCTGCTCAAGGGTTGCCGAACCCGGCTGTAGCCGACGCGCAATATCCCCGAGCGTATCGCCACGGACAACCGTAACGACTGACGGACCAGATGATTCAGCAGGCGCCGTACTGCGATTCGTGCGCGGCGCAGTGACACCCCCCGTATTGCCGGCACCGGCTCGCGGCGATGCCTCGGTTCTGGCCATTGGTTGCGCAGCGGGTGTTGCTGCGGTACCGGTAGCCGTTGCCGGCGGACGTGAAATTGCCGTTACCGGCGGTTGGTTGACCGGCTGTGGCTGTGCGGTTGCAACCGGCTGCTGCGGAACAGGGGCAGCAGTGACAATCGAGGCGCCGCCCGGAACCGACTCGTTCTGGCCAAGACGCAACTCTGGCGGATCGAGCAGGAAGGTGTATTCGCGGACAAACTTGCCTGATGCCCAGTTCAGTTCAACGAGCAGATCGACAAATGGTTCGTTAATGGGGCGATTCGAGGAGATAGAAACCGCGGCGCGGCCATTGCTCGTGCGATTAACCCGGAATTGCAGAGAAGTCAGTGCGGGGTTGAACTCCAGGCCGGCCTGGCGAAATGCCTCCGGACTTGCCAGCTTGGCGCTAAGCGAGGAAGCTTCATCCTCACTTAGTGAGGTGACTTCAACCTCGGCTTTCAGGGGCTGCCCAAGCGCTGATTGAACGGTTAAACGACCCAGACCAGCGGCTTGCACCGATGGCACTGAGATAGCTGAAAACAACGCAGCAACCGACAGACTTAACAATGTCTGTGAATATGGCCGATGCAGTCGCGCCCCCGACAGTTTTGATGTCGTCACGGTCTTCCCCAAAGCGAACTCTCCTCGTTAGTTTTGCAGCGTAGCATCAAGCACTTACTCGATCAAGCTGACCTACTACATCAGCTTGTCGGACGTTGTAATGACGTCAATACAATAACGGTCACCCTCCTCAGAGCCCCGATATCGTTCGCAGGTAAATTGCTTGCCGCATCGACTGGTTAACCCGGTATGTTACTCCATGTGTTAACGATTATTAATCGCCAGCCGCGTTTCATTTTGTGAAGTCAAGCCTGTCGGTAGCCATTTCGCAACGTTTTGCCTGAATTTGAATCAACACGTGCCCCAAAAAGTCACTGGGCGCGGGTCAGGTGCTCGCCATTTCCCGTTCAACAATGATCGACAACATGCGGCGCAGCGGCTCGGCCGCCCCCCAGAGCAGCTGATCACCAACGGTAAACAAGCTGAAATATCCCGGGCCGAAGCTGAGCTTGCGCAGTCGCCCGACATGTATGTGCAGGGTTCCGGTGACCGCTGCGGGGCTCAGCTGCTCGATACTTGCTTGTTTATTGTTGGGCACCAGCCGAACCCAGTCATTGGCGCCGGCCACCAGGGATTCTACCTCTGCCAAGGATAAGTCGTTGCGCAGCTTCATCATGACGGCCTGGCTGTGACAGCGCATGGTGCCGATCCGAACACACAAGCTCTCTACCGGCACGGGTCGGGATAAATTGGCGCCGAGAATTTTGTTACATTCGGCCCCGCCCTTCCATTCTTCTTTGGCCAGGCCGTCACCGAGATCCTGGTCGATCCACGGAATCAGGCTGCCTGCCAGTGGCACGCCAGAGGTTTGATCAACCGGCAGATCAGCCGAACGTATCTGCCTGGTCAGTGCTTCATCGATATCAAGAATTGCCGACCCTGGATCAGCCAGCAGACTGGCAACCGAGTCGTGAGAAAGACCCATCTGCTCAATCAGCTGGCGCATTTGCTGCGCCCCCCCGCCAGAAGCCGCCTGATAAGTGGCCACGCTAATCCATTCAACCAGATCACGGGTTAACAAACCGCCCAGGGCCAGCATCATCAGGCTAACGGTACAGTTCCCACCAATAAAATCCCGGGTTCCGGCCGCTAGCGCAGAATCAATAACGTTCCGGTTCAGCGGGTCCAGCACAATGACTGCTTGGTCATTCATCCGCAGCGATGATGCAGCATCTACCCAGTATCCGGCCCAGCCGGACTGACGCAGCGGGCCGTGCACCGCATTGGTGTAGTCGCCACCCTGACAACTGATAACAACATCCATAGCAGCCAGGGCTTTCAGGTCGCCGGCATCAGCAAGCAGCGCCAATCCAAGCGGCGCCGCACCACCGGCGTCCGATGTTGAGAAAAACACCGGATCAATTGATTTGAAATCCCCTTCAGCCTGCATGCGTTGCATCAGCACCGAACCCACCATACCGCGCCACCCAACCAGGCCGACCTTGATTCCCATTTTGAACATCCCTCGTTTCGCTGATTCAGCGGCTAGATTCAGCGACTAAGTTCCGGCTGCCATTGCTGCCAGTACTGCATCGCCCATGGCTTCGGTACCAACTACTGACTTGCCAGTTTCGGCAATATCGGCGGTTCGCAAACCATTGGCAAGCGCTGCGCGCACCCCCGCCTCAATACGGTCGGCGGTTCCCGGCTGATTGAGCGAATAGCGAAACATCATGGCCAGTGACAAGAAGCAGGCCAGGGGATTGGCAACACCTTTACCCGCAATATCGGGGGCGGAACCATGAATCGGTTCGTACATGCCAAAACCGTCAGCATTCAGAGAGGCTGACGGCAGCATACCAATCGATCCGGTCAGCATCGACGCTTCGTCAGACAAAATGTCCCCGAACATATTGCCGGTAACAATGACATCAAATTGTTTTGGATCACGCACCAGCTGCATGGCTGCATTGTCGACGTACATATGGGTCAGCGCAACATCGGAGAAATCTTTTTGATGCTCTTCAATAACAACGTCACGCCACAGCTGGGTGGTTTCAAGAACATTGGCTTTGTCAACTGAACACACGCGGTTGCTCCGCTTGCGGGCAGCCTCAAACGCCATCCGCGCAATGCGCCGGATTTCATCTTCGTTGTAGCGCATCGTGTCATGCCCTTCGCGCCGGCCTTCAGCATTTTTGCCGATACCCCTGGGCTGACCAAAATAAATATCACCTGTTAGCTCACGCAAAATCAGGATATCCAGGCCAGCAACAACTTCCGGCTTCAAACTAGATGCATGGGCCAGCTCGGGGTAAACGATAGCCGGACGTAAGTTTGCGAATAAATCGAAGTGCTTACGCAGCCGGAGCAAACCTTGTTCGGGGCGCATTGCGCGCTCGAGCTGATCGTATTGGGGTGCACCAATTGCACCAAACAAAATGGCATCGGCGGATTCACACAATTTGATTGTTGCATCGGGCAACGGGTCGCCCGCACTGTCATAAGCCGCGCCGCCAACGAGCCCGCTTTCGGTATCAATAGCCATGCCCTGCTGGCGCAGCAGGTCAAGTACCCGGGTCGCCTGATGGCACACTTCAGGGCCAATGCCGTCACCAGGCAATATTGCGATTCTCATATGTCAGCTACCTTGATTTGTCTGCTACCTAGTCGCCCCGGAATTACCGATTCAGGGTTTTGCCAAGCCATGGCTGCTCAGCCAGGCGGCGCGTTTCGTAAGTACGAATGATGTCGGCCTTTTGCAAAGTGGTGCCAATCTCGTCCAAACCGTTTAGCAAGTCGTTACGACGGGCATCATCAACTTCGAACGGGTGTGACAAGCTGCTATCAACAGTTGTCACCAATCGGTTTTCGAGGTCAATGATCAATTCAAACCCAATGAAACTATTGCACTCCATGAACAGACGATCAACCGCCGCTTCACTTAGAGCAATGGGGAGCAAACCAGATTTAAAACAGTTGTTATAAAAAATATCGGCAAACGACGGCGCGATAATGGCGCGAAAACCATATTCGTGCAGCGCCCATGGCGCATGCTCACGTGACGAGCCACACCCGAAATTGCGGCGCGCAATCAAAACACTGGCCCCCTGGTATCGCTCCTGGTTCAGAACAAAATCTTTGTTCAGCGGCCGCTTGCTGTTGTCCATACCGGGTTCGCCGGTATCGGTGTACCGCCAGGCGTCAAACAGGTTCGGCCCAAAACCCGTACGTTTAATCGACTTCAGAAACTGCTTCGGGATAATGGCATCAGTATCGACATTCGCCCTGTCCATCGGGGCAACCCGACCTCGGTGTACGGTAAACTTTTCCATGAAGGTGCCTCTTATCGAATATCAACAAAATGACCGGCCACGCCGGCAGCGGCTGCCATTGCGGGGCTGACCAGGTGGGTTCGTCCACCAGCCCCCTGTCGGCCTTCGAAATTACGATTCGATGTTGACGCGCAACGCTCACCCGGTTCCAGGCGATCGGCATTCATTGCCAGGCACATCGAGCAACCCGGTTCGCGCCATTCGAACCCGGCCGCGATGAAGATTTTGTCCAGGCCTTCTTTTTCAGCCTGGGCCTTGACCAGCCCTGAGCCCGGCACCACCATGGCCACCTGAACGGAATCGGCTTTCTTGCGACCTTTAACGATTGCTGCCGCCTGGCGAAGATCTTCGATTCGCGAGTTTGTACACGAGCCGATAAAGACTTTGTCCAGCTTAATGTCGCTGACCGCCGTGTTTGGATCCAGACCCATATAGGTCAGTGCACGCTCAATACCTTCACGCCGGATAGGATCGCGTTCTTTGTCGGGATCGGGTACCCGGCCACTGATCGGCAGCACCATCTCTGGTGACGTGCCCCATGTGACGTGGGGTTCGATGCTGGCCGCATCCAGAGTGACCACTTTATCGAAATGTGCGCCTTCATCGGAGCGCAGACCGCGCCAGTATTGTTCTGCTTGAACCAAGTCAGCGCCAGTTGGCGCCATTGGGCGGCCCTTGATGTAGTTGATGGTTGTATCGTCAACCGCCACCATCCCCATTCGGGCCCCGGCTTCAATTGACATATTACATAAGGTCATCCGGCCTTCCATTGACAAGCCCTGAATAGCCGAGCCTGCAAATTCAATTGCATGCCCCGTGCCGCCGGCCGTACCAATCTTGCCAATGATTGCCAGTGCAATATCTTTTGCGCCCACGCCCCGACCCGGCTTGCCATCAACCCGCACCAGCAGGTTTTTCATCTTACGTGCCATTAAAACCTGGGTTGCGAGTACGTGCTCTACCTCAGAGGTTCCGATGCCAAACGCGAGGCAGCCGAAGGCGCCGTGTGTACTGGTATGAGAATCGCCGCAAACAACCGTCATTCCCGGCAAGGTGGCACCCTGCTCTGGCCCGATAACGTGGACAATGCCCTGGCGGGGGTCACTGATGTTGAAGTAGACCATTTTATGCTCAGCGGCATTTTTATCGAGGGTCTCTACCTGCAGACGCGAGGTTGGGTCATCAATACCCCCCGAACGATCGGTGGTTGGCACATTGTGGTCAACCACTGCCAGATTGGCCGACATACGCCAGGGTTTGCGCCCGGCCAGTTTCAGGCCTTCAAAAGCCTGCGGACTAGTCACCTCGTGCAGCAGGTGACGGTCGATATAAATTAATGCGACGCCGTTATTCTGATCATGAACAACGTGCTCATCCCAAAGCTTGTCATATAAGGTACGTGCAATCATTTTCTGGCTCGATTCTCCGGCAGGCGGGGCCAGCGATTATGCCATGGTGCACCTCGAAGTGAGCGGATTATTAGCTGCTGGGCAGCTGCTTAACCCGGGATTAACCCGGGATTAACCGGCGCTTAGCCACAGCTCAGCCCCGGTTAAACGGCGGACAAACTACTGTTCATCCGCCGCTTTGCGGCGTGGATACCGCCACTACTTTTGGGTGCCAGCGAATACAGCACAAGGTTGCGAGCCACCCCAGGCTTGCAATCAGGCCCGCGGCGAAGAACGCCATCTGCGCAGAGAATGTGGACCAAACTGTGGTCAGTGCGAGGCCGCCAATTGTGCCCCCCAGGCCATAAGCTATTGTCAGGTACGTTGCCTGGGCCCTGGCCTGCTGAGCGGGTGCAAACCATTGATGAAGCAGTTTCATCACGGCACTGTGATGCAGGCCAAAGGTAACCATGTGCATAAGCTGCGTCGCAATAATGACAACAAATGCCCCGTCCGACAAGCCAACGGCGGCAAAACGCAGCGCCGCAATGAACAAGCTGAATGACAGCAGGGTCAGAGCCCCGAAGCGCTCAAATAGTGGACGCTGACAACGGAACAAAACAACTTCCGCCACCACCCCGACAGCCCACAGTAAACCGATAACCGACTTGCTGTAACCATGGGATTCGAGATAAAGCGAAAACAAAACGTACAACGCGGCATGGGCAAAAATCATCAGGAAATTGGCTACGAAAAAGGCCGCGATGTACGGCTGCAAAAAGCGGTCGCGCAGGCGGATAACCACCTGATTGCTTTTTTCCGTTGCCGGCAGTTCACGCGCGCCCCAGACAACGGTCAGTAACAGCAGCAAAGGCAGGGCCGCCCACAACGGCAGCGATAAAGTACCCAATGCATCCAGAACCGGGCCACCAAGAACCACCGCGGCGATGAATCCAATCGATCCCCATAGTCGAATACGACCGTACTGTCCTGAATCGCCACCGGTCAGGGCCAGAGTCCGGGCCTCACCAATAGGTACCTGGGCACCACTGACAAAAAACATCAGGCCAAGTAAACCAACGCAGGCAAGGTAACCAAGATCGCTGGCCACCGGTAGCAAAGCCACACAACTGACAGTCAATACAGTACTGATGCGCAGCAGTCGGTCCGAGCGCCCTGACTGATCTGCCATCCAGCCCCAAAATGGCGGGGACACAATGCGCAGCAGATTTGGTACGGTCATCAGCACGCCAATTTGTGCAACCGTATAACCCTGCCCGGAGAAATACAGGCTGAGATAGGGTGACAAGATGCCAACGTAGGCAAAGTAGGCAAAGAAAAGTGCTTTTAACCTGGTGAGTTCGCTCAGAGGCACCGCTTTAGTCAACCAAAAACCGCGTGCATTGCCAACGGGACCATTAATCAACCGCTCCGGGAATTGGGCCGGGGCGTACGGCGACATCCGCGTTCTGGCCGCGATGGCGCAACGCATGGTCCATTAACACCAGCGCCACCAGGGCTTCGGCAATTGGGGTCGCACGGATGCCGACACAGGGATCGTGTCGGCCAAGGGTTTGCACGACGGCCGACTGGCCGGCAATGTCAATAGACTCTCGTTCCGTTCGGATACTGGATGTCGGCTTAATGGCAATTGATGCGCGAATTGGCTGGCCGGAGGAAATCCCGCCCAAAATGCCACCTGCATTATTGGTGCGAAATCCCTGTGGTGACAATGAATCGCCGTGCTGACTCCCAAGGTCGCAGACCGCATCAAAACCGGCGCCAATTTCCACCCCTTTGACAGCGTTCAAGCCCATTAGCGCACCAGCCAGATCAGCATCTAGCTTGTCGTACAAGGGCTCACCAAGCCCAACCGGGACGTTCTCGGCAATCACCTCAACCCGGGCGCCGCACGAATCACCATTCTTGCGCAACTGATCCATATAGGCTTCAAGCTGCGGTACAACGGATGCGTCAGCCGCAAAAAATGCATTGCTTTGTACATCTTCCCAACGCACAAACGGTACCGGGATCTCTCCGACTTGCGACATATAACCGCGAATCAGTACACCGTATTGCGAGGCCAGCCATTTGCGGGCAACGGCAGCAGCGGCAACCGTCGGGGCTGTAAGACGCGCCGATGACCGCCCTCCGCCCCGGTAGTCCCGAATGCCGTACTTGTGCCAATAGGTGTAGTCGGCATGACCTGGTCTGAACTGCTGCGCAATTGTTGAGTAGTCTTTACTGCGGGCATCCTGATTCCGAATCAGCAGGGCAATAGGCGTACCGGTTGTCTTGCCTTCAAAGACGCCTGACAAAATTTCAACCCGGTCCGCTTCCTGGCGCTGCGTCACATGACGCGACGTACCGGGACGACGTCGGTCAAGGTCAGCCTGGATGTCATCTTCTGTCAGCGCCAGGCCGGGAGGACAGCCATCGATAACACAGCCCACGGCCGGGCCGTGTGACTCACCAAAGTTCGTGACGGCAAACAACCGCCCGATAGTGTTACCAGACATGGCGAATCCTCGACAAATAAGTGTCGCTCTGCCCTCGCCGGCCAGCCCGGGCACCACAACAATGGTTGGATAAACTCGGTTGCATTTTGGGTCGCATGATCACGCGCCCAGGGCACGCAGTGCTGGCAACCCGGCGTTCAGGCGATCAGCGACCACTGATGCAGGCATCTGCGCAAGTACCTGGTCTAACGCCGGTGTCTGCGCTCGCCCAAAAACCAGAACCCGCAGCGGCACGCCAAACTGCGGCATTTTCAGACCATTCGCCGCAACAGTTTCTTTGACCAGCGCGTTAATCGTCTCAGGCTGCCAGTCGATTGTGGTCAGTTGCGAACTGAACGAAGCCAGCGCATCTGCAGTCCCGGTGGCGACACGCTTGACCAACTCTGCCTGGACATCCGGTGATACTGGCTCGGGGCGGGCGTAAAACATCAGCATGCTGGTCGCCAGCTCTTCCAGCGTGTTCACTCTTTCTTTCATCAGAACCACCAGACCCGCCAGATCCAGCTGCCCGGCGACCGACGGATCGGCCAAGCCTGAGTTGTGGAGCAATTTCTCCAGGCGCGGCCTGATCTGGTCAGCCAGCTGGTGATTGTCTGCCAGCTTCAGAAACTGGGCATTGACCCAATTGAGCTTCTCAGTATCAAACTGCGACGGAGACTGCGACAAATGGCTGCCGTCGAACCAATCAATAAACTGTTCGATGGAAAACAACTCATCATCACCGTGGCTCCAGCCCAGGCGTGCCAGGTAGTTGACGACCGCTTCAGGCAGGTATCCAAGCTGCTCGTAATGCATCACCGATACGGCGTCGCGGCGCTTGGAAAGCTTTTTGCCATCAGGGCCGTGAATCATCGGCACATGACCGTAAACAGGCAGTGGAGCACCAAGTGCCGCCAGGATATTGATTTGTCGCGGCGTATTGTTGACGTGATCATCGCCACGAATTACGTGGGTGATCTCGCGATCCCAGTCATCTACAACAACGCAGAAGTTGTAAGTGGGGCTGCCGTCAGCCCGGGCGATAATCAAGTCGTCAAGTTCGGCGTTGGCAATCGCAATTGGCCCTTTCACCATATCGTCCCAGTGCACGACCCCGTCATCGGGGTTACGAAAACGCACCACGGGCGCAACGCCGTCAGGTTTGACCAGGCCCTGGGCCGCTGCAACTTCCGGCCGCCAGCGACCGTCGTAGCGCGGTTTATCACCCCGGGCTCGCTGGCCTTCCCGCAGTTTGTCGAGCTCTTCCGGCGAACAATAACAATGGTAGGCCCGGCCGTCCGCGAGCAACTGCTGCACTACCTCCTGGTAGCGGGCAATACGCTCTGACTGGTAGTACGGTCCGTCATCGGGGGCCAAACCAAGCCAGTTCATGCCATCAATAATGCCTTGCACGGCGTCATCCGAGTAACGCTGCTGATCAGAATCTTCGATTCGCAGGACAAACTGCCCACCATAGTGCCGGGCGTACGCCCAGGCGAACAACGCGGTACGGGCACCACCAATATGCAAAAAGCCCGTTGGGCTTGGAGCGAAGCGGGTTTTAACGGGTCGGGAGGGATTGGCTGAAGACATCGCAGGATTGTAGCCCGGCAGGCGGCACCGGTTTGCACCCGCTGACGTCACCCTTCGCGCGCCTGCCCGCCAGCGCGCCGTTTGGCAGATTCGCTTATTTTTATTACCAAAGAGCGGACAGTTGGTACTTAAAAGTACAAATAAGCACAGACGACATGGGCCGGTTGACTGGCGCCAACAACATCGTCGGCAGACGATGACGCTGGCGTCAGGCAAGGTGTTGGATACGCTCATCCTGCCTGAACGCCTCTCGAAGGATTTCCCTCCGCGTCCAGAACAACCACCATGTACAACCAGACACAGAGTTAACTCTCTGTTGCCCGGCGTCTCCACCTCCAACATTCGGCCGTCTGATACACCGGCGGCCTTCGAGCGTCTTTGATTAACAGGTAACTCGTGCACTGTTGAGGCAGACGCCGCCCAACAATGTCATTGTAATTTTCGTGCCAGCCCTGGCTCACTGTTCTGCCACCCATCGAGGCAACTGAAGCCGTCAGCTGACTGCCAGGGCGGTCAGTGTTGTTGTCGACAGCCCAGCGGGTTATTAAAGCAAAACAAGCCCCTTTGGTGCGCCTGTTTGACGCTTTGACCGCCGCCAGACGATTTCAGGCGGAAAAAATATATCGATCAGGCACAGGAGAGATTCTCAAGCCTTTGTACCAAATTGACGTCATCTTCAGGCATGGCCGGGAGCCCAGGCCTGACCAGCGGCCGAAACAGAGGGGGCTGCCCGGGTCTACTGCCGCTTCTCAGCGGATCTGACAATTAATCAGACAAATGAATTTGCCGCGGGCAACTGGCGAATGGCTCGGTAGAGGCGACGGATACTGAACAAAAAAAAAGGCCTCAGTTGAATCCATTAGTCGTTTTGGTAAAAAGTGCGTACTTTATCCAAGGACTGGGTTCGATCCGGATCCGGCTATGCCCTTTCGAAGAGATCTTGCCTGTTGCGTCGTCGGGTGAACCAATATTCAATGTCAACCTACTAATTGATTGAACGGTCAATGCGAATTCGGCTAGATGCCACTATTGACGCGCCAGTAATATGTTGACGGTCGCCAGCCGAGGCGATCTTTGGAGATCCAGGGAGTTTATTTATATGTCTATTTTGCGCCATCGCGTTGCTATTGCATGCAAGGTATTACTAATCGCTTCGCTCGCCGCCTGCGGCGGTGGCGGTGACACCGAGGTTGGCAGGGATCGAACCGACCCGGTTGTGTCGGGATTCACCGCATCGTCTAGTTTTGTGAGCACCAAGCTGCCCGATTTTGTTGAAGCCGATAGTTCCCCACTTGGGGTTGGCGGCGGACGCTCATCAACCAATGTGTTGGGATGCCCGTTTGAAACCGTGCCCCTGCTGCCATTACCAGCGGCGTCGGCGGTTGGCAACGGTACTAACGGTGTCGGCGGCATCGGTATTGGCGGGGCTCCGGGACGCTTCCAGAACGTTGAGATTACGGTTACCGAACCCGATGCAACCGAGATTGGCCGTGCGACAGTTGATAGCGCGTCCGGCATGGTCACGGTTTATCCCGGTGAAGACTACACCGGCGGACTCATCGTCACCGTGCGCGGCACGGCCACCGGCCTGGTCTGGGATCCGTCCAGCGATTCTTACAAGCCGTTTACCGCCCAGGATAGCTGGCGTGCCTATGTCGACGGGATACGCGGCAATATCGCGGTATCGCCACTGACTGAAGCCGCTGCACGGCTGGTTGATTCGTCCGGCGCCCCCAAGACTGCAGCTGCATTTCGCGATGCCAACCAACTGGTTGCCCAGCAGGTAAATCGCTGCCTGCCGGCAGCATTTCGGGTCCGCGACATTACCCGTCTACCCGATCACGTTCTCAGTGAAGCCTCGGTGAACACCAGCGTTACAGACGAATTCTCCGGGCGACAAACCATTGCCATCGCTGGCATGATCAAGTCCTTCGACAACGCGGTCGCGGGCATTACCGGTGTCGTCGTGCAAGTATTTCAGAACTATCTTGCCGTCGACTTATCTGACGGAATTCTGGATGGCCAGGTCGCCGGCCAGCCGATTCCGAGTGCCAATGCGCCGGGGGGTGCATTCATTCAGGACACCACCTTCTTCAGTAATGTTAAGTGGGGAATTGACCAGACCTGGTTTAAATACCGCGATCCGGCATACGCCCCCCTGCTTAATTCCCAGGAAGCAACCTACGACTGTTATGAGTACGTCAATGGCGTATCAGTCGGTGGTGTTGATGCCAACAACAATCCGATTACCACCCGAACCGGCGTGATGCGCTACTTCCCGGTGACCAACGGTTTTCAGTTTGATGGTGGCTTCGAATTTTCGGCCCCATTTCGCAGCGTCAAGGAAGGGCCGGATCAGTTCGGCCGAAACCAGCAGAAAGAGCTGATTGGTGGGGTTAGCGTCACCGATGCGGCCGGGGTAACGACGATCTGGGAAGCCAAGCGAACCGTCACTTACGTGCCGAGCTTCTATAAAAAGAAAATTGTGCAGGCCGATCTGTCGAGTACTGAAATCCAGTGCTACGGGCCGGAGCCGGTTGTTATTGTTGTTCCCGATGACGACGAACGCGAAATTGTCGACCCAATTTCGATCGTTACTGATCCGGATTTGCGGGACGGTTTTTAAGCAGTAAACACAACAAGTAAAAGGCGGGCCGCGCGTTAACAGGGCCCGCCTTTTACTTTGTACTGATTAAATCAATAAGCGTCAATAAACAGTGGTAAACGCTTAGCTGTACAGGTTCGGCACCCCAATCTGCGCGTGAATTGCGTTGACATCTGAATTCGAAATGCCCATGCCCTGCGCCAGGCGATCAAGATACTGCGCTTCGGCCTGTGAGTCGAGCTTGATGCCCAACAGCGACATTGCATAGACTTGCTGTTGCATGCCATTCGGTACGCTACGAACAAAGCCGTCAAGATCGAGGGGCTGCGCCATTTCATTGCGAACAAAATCGATTTCTTCCTGGGTGACATCGCCCAGATGCTCAAGTATTTTTGCCTGCTCTTCCTGATCAATCTGCCCGTCCGACTTGGCAGCGTTGATCATGGCCCGCAACATAATTTCAGCCTGACTGTTTTGGTCCGGGGTTGGCTCCGGGGTCGCCTGGCCACCCAAGGCCTGATTAAGCAATCCGCCCAGACCGCCGCTGGCGTCCTGTTGTTGACCACCGCCACCCAGACTGTTTAGTAAACCACCCAGGCCTCCAGCCGCGCCGCCACCAGCAAGAACGCTGCCAAGCAAGCCACCAAGGCCGCCGCCTGCATCTTGCTGAGCGCCACCGCCGGTGAGCCCACCTAACAAGCCGCCAAGACCACCGCCGCCTTGTTGCTGGCTATCACCACCAAGCGCGCCGCTTAGCAGGCCGCCGAGACCACCAGCCGACTGATTTGCGCCGCCACCCAGCGCCCCCCCAAGCAATCCGCCAAGGCCGCCACTGCCGCCACTGCCGCCGTCAGACTGGCCACCGCCACCCAATGCGCCGCCAAGCAAACCGCCAAGTCCGCCACCAGAACTACCCGAGCCACCCATCATCTTTCCAACGCCGCGGGCGACCATTGCCCCAACCGCAACCTTTGCAAGTGTTCCTACGAGATTCATATCCATCTTCCTTGAAATTGAGTTGCCAGCAAACGCCGGTACTGCCGGTACTTCCCGGCACTAAAACCCAGGCGGCGCAGACCGACTGGCCAAAGCCAGGGCGACCCCGCCGACGGGTCATTCGGAATCAGTATATCCGGCATGTGGCAAGCGCAGCCCCAGTCAGCCTGAAAATTGGGACCGCAATTAGCAAACAACCGTTAATCCGCCGTCGATATGAGAATCCGCCCGCGACTGACTGTTAAAAGTAAACTATTGGTACGTCGCGGGTTGTTTCCTGAAAGCCTCGTTGCGGTGCCTGTCATCTTCCGCCGGTGACCGCTGCTCATCCATGGCCTACAACCCGGCACAACCACTTCGGACCATGCCAATGACTTTAGAACTCAAATCCCTCCATCCAACCTTCGTTGCCCAGGCCAGTGGTGTTGATCTGGCGACTCTTACGGACGAGGCGACACTGGGCGCAATCCGCGCTGCAATGGATCAGTACGCCGTTCTGGTATTTCCCAATCAGACATTAAATGACGACACACACCTGGCTTTTGCGCGCCGCCTGGACGGACAGATTCACGCAAAAACGGGCTCGCGGGTTATTGCCAAAAGCCGGCTCGGTGACGAGGCACTGACCGACATCTCGAATCTGGATGTGGATGGAAAAGTGCTCGAAACCAATAATCGGCTGCGCCTGTACAGCCTGGCCAACCGGTTGTGGCACACCGACGCATCGTTCGAGAATCCAGCCGGGCGCTATTCAATGTTGTACGCGTACGAGGTGCCACCAGTGCGAGCCGACACCCAGTTCGCAGATATGCGCACGGCTTACGACTCACTGGACGACGACACAAAAGCTCAAATTAGTGATTTGAAGGCCCACCACTCAATTGCTTACTCGCGACAGACTCTTGGATTCGAATTTGCGCCCGAAGAAGCCAATATCCTCAAAGGCGTCTGGCAGCCCGTCGTGCGTCACTTCGCCAGTACCGGTCGACGGGCACTGTATCTTGCGTCGCACGCTTCAAAAATTGATGGCCTGCCAACTCCTGAAGCGCGCCTGCTGATTAAAGACTTAATGGAGCATGCCACCCAGCCCCACCTGGTTTACAGCCACGACTGGCAGGAAAAAGACCTTGTCATCTGGGACAACCGCGCGACCATGCATCGCGGAAAAGCCTATGACGACCAAAAACACCGCCGTGAATTACGGCGCGTGACAACACTCGACATCACAGCCGACCAGCCGGCTGCGGCGCATGGCTGAGCCGTATGCTCCTGAACCGTACGCACCTGAACGGGAAATCCTGATACCGGGTGCCGGATTCCCGCAGCCGGTAATGGCTATGCGCAATTTGCACAAAACCTACGGGTCACTGCCGGTTCTCAATGGGTTGAGCCTGCAGATTCATGCCGGGGAAGTTTATGGTTTTCTCGGACGTAATGGCGCTGGCAAGTCAACGGCAATCAGAATCCTGATGGGCATCACCCAACCAACCCAGGGCGAAATTGAGTTATTTGGCGAACCGGCGCAGGGCCAGTTCATTAAAGCGCGCCAGCGCATCGGATACGTCGCCCAGGAACAGAATTTCTATCCCTGGATGACCGCAAAAACACTTAGTCGATTTGTCGCTCCCCTGTATCCGCGCTGGAGCCACGATCGGTTCAAGCAACTGATGACCCGCTTCGATCTGCCCCATGAACGCAAAGTCGGTACCTTCTCCGGTGGCATGAAAGCGCGTCTCGCGTTGTCACTGGCCCTCGCTACCCAGCCAGAGCTTTTGTTGCTTGATGAACCTACTGCGGGCATGGACCCAGTGGCCCGACGAGAATTTCTCGACCTGGTTCATGAGCACGCGTTGAGCGAAGGCGCAGCCATATTTTTCTCCACTCACCTCATCGACGATATTGAATCGGTCGCCAATCGAATTGGCATCATTGAGTCTGGCCGTACAATTTACGAAGGAGGACTCGAACCACTGGCACGTTCCGTCAAGACTTTTTCCGCCCCATTGGGCGACCCCAGCGCTGGCGAACAACCTGTCCAAGCCGATTTCGCAGGCGGATTGCCCTACCAGGTGCTTCGCGATCGTCAGAGGGGCGGGCGGCGAATCGTTACTGTTCGTTACGCCGAGCCGGTGCCTAATCAGTTTTCTCTAACCACTGGCTGGCGCAGTGACCCGATGTCCCTTGAAGATGCCTTCATTGCGATTGTGACGGCAACCCGCGCATGATTGCAGCGGTTCGAACCCTGCTGTTCAAAGACATTCAGGAGCATCTTGTCCCAGTGGCTTTGCTCGCTGCCGGCAGCCTGTTACTACTCATTTTGATGCTGATTCAAACCAGGGCATCAGAACTGAGCCTCAACTCTATGCAAGTGGTCCGGCTTGCCGTAATCACCACCCTTCCCCTGGTGGCATTCATTCTGGGGAACCGTCTGATTGTTCGCGAATATCTGAACAGAACCCGATTGTTTGTCGAGGCACTGCCCGTTGGTTCCAGCCTGCCATTGTTGGTTAAATACTTTACCGGCTTCACGCTGATGCTGGGACTTAGCGGCTTGCTGGTATTGGCCGCCACCCTTGGGGCGTCAGCTGGTGACGATATTGACGCTCGTCTGGCCGGACTGATCCTGCTCAGAACAGCAGGCATGGCAACCTTGTTCTGGAGCATCGCCTTTTGTTTCAGCCTGTGCGGCCACTTGCGCCTCGTGCTCTATATGGTGCTGATTACTATTTCGTATTTTATCCTGGCATCACCTTATCTGGAAGAAAATCAGATTGGTCCGTTTGCTTTGGTCGACTCTGACATCTTTGCATACGAACGCGATGTGACACCGTGGCTCGACCTGGCAAAAACAATTGGGCTATCCGCTTGCTTCACGATATGCGGATTTATCCTTGCCCTGGTAAACGAAGGTTCCGTTGCTGAACGCCTGGCCAAACCAATGAGCCGTCGCGACCTGGTCGCCATTGCACTTGTGGTTATCAGCAGCTTCACTGTTATGCACACGCTAGAGCGACAATGGACTAAAACGCCTTACGTTTTAAGCGGTGAGACAGTATTACGAAACGAAACCCCGCCGATAGCGATCCGGTACGAACACGCCGAGCACAAAAAACGGGGTGAAGCCATGATGCGCCGCCTCAGCAATTTGTTCAGCACAATGCAGCAGACAATAGGTCTGCGAGATCTGCCAACAGTGCGGATCTGGCTGGATCAGGACATGGATCCGGATGAACTGAAGCTGTGGACTACTGACGGGGTCGTCATACATGCGAATTTTTCGGCGTACGACTCCTATGAAAACAGTATCCTGGACACCGTAGTTATCCACGGCATTTTCCAGAACCTGACCGCCAACCGCGCGGTATTTGAACCAAATCACTGGGTCACTGACGGCGTATCCCATTGGTGGGCCCGCAAACCGTTGACCGGGCAGCAACGGATCAGCCATGACAACGAAGTAATTGCCCGTGCCGTTATTGCGCTGGAACGCAGCCCCTACCCGGTCGACCTGATTCACAATTTTCAACAACTCGCTGATTCGATCGGGCATTTATCCGCTGAAGCCCTGGCCTTCTCCGCCCTTATTTACCTGGAAAAAACCCATGGGGAAGAAAGTATCCATGCGCTGGCGCGCAACTTCCTGGCCAGTCCGGTTGGCGACAACACCCTCGGTATGGTCCACGACCGTTTGCCGTCGTCTGCGTCACGGTTTGCGTCAATCACCGGTGTGGACTGGCCGGACTTCATGGTCAACTGGCGACGCTGGCTGTCCGAACAAGCCAGTCAGGCCGGAGTCGCTGAATTTCTCGACGTCGTTCCAAAAATCAGCGGCCAGATTAACAACCGGACTGACGAATCCGGTGTGCGCTGGATAGTTGGCAGCTACGTGCCAACAGCGGAATCTCAAGGTGACAAACCCGGCCCTGACGCTGTCTGCGTACTGAAGCACGATCGGATCACCGCCTTTGACGATGAGATATGGCTGAATAACGATATTCGAGACGAAGCGCCGTGCACTACCGCCGGGGCGGCGCATCTGTTGCAAAGCCCGTACGCGCCCGGCGAACGCGCTTACGTTGTGCTGCAGTTCGAGCACCCGAAATGGCACTGGCCCATCATGCTGAAGTCCCGACGGCTAACCATTCAATGAAAATCAGCCTGATCGTAAAAGAGCTTCGTCAGCTCTGGCCAATTGGCCTGCTCTGGTTTGGGCTGGATGTGATCAGCTGGTTAACAGATTTATTCTCAAAGAGAATCGACGAACAATCCTTGGGCAACTGGTGCTCGGAAATGTGCGATCCGGGTATCAGCACCGGCATTGCCGCAGTCTACATCGTGTTTGGACTAATCACAGCATACAGCTTGTACCCGCGTGAACACGACGACGGCACAATCAATTTTTTACGGGCATTGCCGGTATCCAGGTTTGATATTTTTGCCAGTAAATTACTGGCCGCGGTTTTTCTGCTTGTAACCGTCACAACCATATCTTCTGTGCTAATTCACCTGGGGTTACTGGCAAACCCCGAGTCGCTCCGGGGTGGCCACTACCCGTCCATATCGCTGCCGATGATGATCAGTGACGCTTTAATACTTTTTATCATTATTGCCTATGGTTTGTTCCTGTCAACAATGCGGATCGTCGGGCTGGTCGTGTTTGCAGCCTATTTTGTGTTGCTGCTGTGGTTAGAAACACAATGGCAGTTCAGCGGCCCATGGAATCTAACCGAAATTTTTCGCATTCAGTATTTTGGGCAGACGCTGCTGCTGCCATGGAAAGCACTGCTTATGCAGTCGGGCATTGCGCTGGTGTTGCTTGCCCTGAGCTATCGAATCTGGAGCCGGGCAGATTCGCATTCTGCGCAATCCGGGCCTGGCCAGGGTCGGCGACGATGGCTGAACGTTGCTGCGACGATTATCATTTTCGGGCTGGTCAGCCTGATAGGCATTGGCAATCTGGCAAAACAAAGCCTCGGCCTTGGCGACGAAACAACCAGGACAATTGAATCGACCCACTACCGATTTGTGTATTTCGAACCGCTCGAACAACGTGCGCTGACGCTGCGCGAGCATGCCGACAACATCTATGAAGCACTGGTTAAAACGCTCAACACAACAAGCCAGCCAACGATTCGTGCCAACCTTACCGCAAGCAGCCAACACTTCGCAGGCCAGGCTGCCTGGAAAACCCTGCGCATGGATATTTCCGGGGTGCGGGACGCAGAGTACTTTCGCCACGTCCTGGCCCACGAAACTGCTCACGTCTTCCAGGCGACAGAATCCAACCGAAAACTGCGCGACCACTTTAACTCGGTGCGGTTTTTCGTCGAAGGGTCGGCTGAGCACCTGGCGTTTACCGTGCTGCCCAGCCCGGATCGCCGCAACCGGAACTGGGTAACCGCGGCTACCGCCGCAAGCCGGCTGAAAATCGACTTCGAGGATATGGTGGACAGTACCCATTTCGCCAAGAAATTTGACCCCGACTTGTTCTACGCTTTGGGTGATATGTGGGCCAGCGCACTGGCCCGGGTATGTGGGCCAGAAAGCATTGGCAACAGCCTGCGCGCCTTTGCCCGGCCTGATGCCCCTCCCGACCTGGCCGGGGTTGCATTGTGGCAGGACAACCTGCAGGCAATTGGCTGCGAGTTGACCGATGTCAATGTGCAATGGAAACAATCCATCCGCAGCCTCGGTGAAGAAGGTGCCAGTGCCCGCTTTCCGGAATTCTCAACTATTGTGGTTACACCGCTAGACCAGTCCAGCATTGCCATCCGAGCCGATTTGAAAGCCTCCGGCAAAAAACCCACACAAAGCCCGGACTTATGGCCTGGCAGCTTTAATATTCGGGTCAAGCGTCAGTCCGGCCTGGCGGCCGAACCAAATTCGGTTTATCCCGGTCGGCTTTTGCCGCTATCCGGGGTCCCGGGCAGATCGACCGTCGAATTCATTGTCCCGCGGCACATTCTGGGCACTGGCCGTTTTGACTACCAACTCGGATACAACCCGCCGGATACTCACGCCAGCATCTACGAACGCTGGCGCAGCGCGCCATCCGACCCGGATTAGCCCCTGGCAACCCCGAAAAAATGGCGGCAAACAATCGGCATTTGGCGGTTAACTATCGGCTTTCCTTCCCAAAACGCCTCCGGTGTTGCGATTTAACCCGTTCGGAAGAAAAAAATCAGAGATTTGTCGACATCCTGACGTACTTTTTGCGAACGAAATGGTGACCTTACCGTTTCAGGTAATTGCTTCTGTATTGCAGCAAGCGGATAATTTAGTTTAAAGGGCGCTGTCCCTGACAAAAGCCCGGTTCATCGGGCAAAAAAAGAAAACCTCTTACACAAGAAAACCTCATTTCTCCGTTGAACCTTCACCTGGGTGTTCAAACAAAATCAAATGAAAGAAGCGATTGTCATCACCGTATTTTCGGCGATTCTTGCTCTCGCCAGCCACTCCTCGAACCTGATGGAGCAACCCGTGAGCCCAACCATTACGGCGAACGGCAGCATTAAGGCGGGCTGACCTTTCACCCTCCTTAAGACCGCTGTGCCCCCCTTGCGTCCAATTGCGTCCGATTGCGTCAGCTTTTTTTCCCTTCCTTTCTTCCTGATAACGAGGCGACTCAGTCGCTCAGTCGCTCAGTCGCAACCGTCTTATGCTGACCCGCTACCGAAACGGCTTGTCCGCCCACCACGGAAAGAAGTCAGGCATATCTGTCGAAACCGTGTTCGAAAACTCTGCGGGACGCTTTTCCAGAAACGACGCAATCCCTTCAGCCGCATCATCCGACTGGCCGCGCGATTGAATTGACCGACTGTCAATTTCGTGGGCAGTCATTGGATGGTCAACATTTACCATGCGCCACATCATCTGGCGCGTCATCGCCACAGAGACGGGCGCAGCGTTGGCCGCAATTTCCAGGGCCAACTCGCGCGCGGCAGGCATCAGTTTTTCCTGTGGATGAACTGACCGTATCAGTCCGGCGCTAAGCGCTTCGCCTGAATCGACCAGACGCCCTGTATAACACCACTCTAACGCTGTCTGCATGCCAACAGCGCGGGTCAGGAACCAGGATGATGCCGCTTCCGGGGTGACACCGCGTCGATTAAAGACAAAACCGAATCGTGCTCCGTCAGATGCAAGTCGGATGTCCATTGGTAACTGCATCGTTACCCCTACCCCAACCGCGGCACCATTAATAGCGCCGATGACCGGCTTGAGGCTTTCGAAAATTCGCAAAGCAGTTATGCCGCCACCATCGCGATAAATATCTCCGACCCGGGTAGCTTCCCGAACCGGGTCATTGCGTTCACTGTAATTAAAGGTTTTTCCTCCCGCTGATAAATCAGCACCCGCACAGAACGCCCGGCCGGCACCGGTGAAGATCACTACCCGTACCGAATCGTCAGCATCCGTTTTGTCCAGGGCTGCACAGATGTCAAGTCGCATTTGTGACGTAAACGCGTTGAGCTTGTCCGGGCGGTTCAGGGTAATCGTGGCAATGCCATCCTGAACGTCGTACAAAATCGTTTCGAAGCTGATTTGCGTCATTGGGCCTCCCGCCATGAATGAGACAACATGGTAGCGCGCCGGTCGTTATACGATAACAAGCTTATCCCTTTACCGATCCCACCTCAGCCCGGAAATCTGATGAGCGAATACTTCCTGATTGATATTGCCAGCAGTCTGACTCTTGACCAGGCCAGACACATATCTGATGCCACAGTTCAAGCCGGTCGGGCCGCAAAACTTCTGCCGTTAACCGTCGCCGTTTTGGATGCCGGCGGCCAGTTGGTGCACTTTCAGCGAGAAGACGGTTGCGGCATTGCCAGGGCGGACATAGCGATAGCCAAAGCCGGAGCGGCCCTCGGAATGGGGGTCTCGAGTCGCACGATCGGCCAACGCCTGGCCAACCGTCCAGCCTTTGTCGCGTCGATTGCGGCGGCAACAGGCGGCGAGTTTGTGGCTGTTCCCGGTGGGGTTCTGATTCTGAATGATTCAGGACAGGCAATTGGTGCGGTTGGGGTCAGCGGTGACGGTTCAGACCGGGACGAGTATGCGGCCATTACGGCCATCCAGGCCTGCGGCCTGGGCAGCCACCCTGGCGAACCGGTTGAAAACTGGCAAAACGCCAAGCTGTAAGTCGGGCAAACCCCTTGCCCTCTGAGACCGTTGTCCTGCAGAGCCATGGCCCGCATCCCGCGGCCGGATGGATTCAAACCTGTATGGAGTCGGTGCGCAGCTGGGCACAAAGCCAGGGCTTTGATTATCGTTTTATTGACGACACGATTTTCAAGCCACTGCCCGCCGATTTCAAAAAGCGGTTCGCCGGTCGCGGACCTGTACTGAGTGACCTCGCCCGCTTACTGGCGATTCAACAATTGCACGCAAGTGACTATCAATACGTCATTTGGGTCGATGCCGACTTACTGGTTTTTGAACCAGAGGCTTTACTTGTTTATGGATCGTCCGTCAAACTGGCGGGTGCTGAAACAAGTTCGGAAGTGCATGCCAGACAAACTAAAATTGTTGATTGCGCCTTTGGGCTTGAAACCTGGATTGACCTTGATACACGCAAACGTCTGCGCGCCTGGCGTAACGTTCACAATGCGTTTATGGTTTTTGAACGTCACAGCGTCGTGTTGCCATACCTGATTCATACGATTACTTCGATATCACGGCGAATTGATCCGCTGGCAGTTGCTCCGCAAACCTTCGGCCCCAAACTACTGGGCGCCCTGCACAATATTACCGGGTTCAACCTTCTTACCGCGGTTGGCGCGTTCAGCCCACCGGTTATAAAAGACATCGTCACCGGACACGGACCTTACCTTGATAAGTTATTGACGAGCCAGCCGTCTGTTCCGGCGGCAGCCAATCTTTGTGCAAGCCTGGCCACCAACCCGGTAATGATGCAGGCTGCCTGTAATCGCCTGCTTCGCGACGGGTTAGGCGAAACCGGCAAATACACCTACTAACCACGAGTTAAATGCGACCGGCACGCCCTGATTGGTGCGCGCCCCCCCGCGGTGCAGCCCCGCATCGGTGCAAACGCACGATTTATCGGCGAAATCTGCGCAACCCCTGCCCCATCAACGCGTCAACTGCACCAATTTGCGTGATTTCTCATTGTTCCACGTGAACTGGCACGGTCCCTGCAGTAGAGACCCATGACGCCTAACCGCGCATCAACAATTTCAATTATTCCCACGCAACAGGAAGGAACTATGTCCCGACGTTTAACCCTCAAGACTCTCGCTGCCAGTGTCGCTCTGGCCGCGCTACCGATGGCGCAACCGGTTTACGCTGCTGATGACACGATCAAAGTCGGTATTCTGCATTCGCTATCTGGCACGATGGCCATTTCTGAAACTGTTCTTAAAGATACCGCTTTGATGGCTATTGACAAGATTAATGCCGCGGGTGGTGTACTCGGTAAAAAGCTTGAGCCAGTTGTTGTTGACCCTGCCTCAAACTGGCCCTTGTTCGCAGAAAAAGCGCGTCAACTGATTACCCAGGACAAAGTAGCCGTGGTCTTTGGATGCTGGACTTCCGTTTCGAGAAAATCCGTATTACCCGTGTTCGAAGAACTGAATAGTCTGTTGTTCTACCCGGTACAGTATGAAGGGGAAGAACTCTCCAAGAACGTTTTCTATACGGGTGCCGCACCAAATCAGCAAGCCATTCCGGCCACCGAATACCTGATGAGTGAAGACGGCGGTGGAGCAAAGCGCTTCTTCCTGCTTGGTACCGACTACGTATACCCACGCACGACGAACAAAATTCTGCGCGCATTCCTGAAGAGCAAAGGCGTTGCCGAGAAAGACATCGAAGAGGTTTATACGCCGTTTGGTCATTCCGATTATCAAACCATCGTCGGCAACATCAAGAAGTTTTCCGCGGGTGGTAAGACCGCTGTCATTTCAACGATTAACGGTGACTCTAATGTTCCCTTCTACAAAGAACTTGGCAATCAGGGCCTGGATGCCACCGATGTGCCGGTTGTTGCCTTCTCGGTAGGCGAAGAAGAATTGCGCGGGGTAGATACCAAGCCGCTGGTTGGCCACCTTGCCGCCTGGAATTACTTTATGTCGTTGGATAACGAGACAAATTCAGCCTTTAAGAAAACCTGGGCCGAGTACGCCAAGAGCAAAAACCTGAGTTCAGCGGAGAAACCACTGACGAATGACCCAATGGAAGCCACCTACATTGGCATAAACATGTGGAAGCAGGCAGTCGAAAAAGCGGGTACAACGGATACCGATGCCGTCATCAAGGCGATGGCTGGCCAGACCTTCACCTCACCGTCGGGCTTTACGGTCATGATGGACGAGAAGAATCATCATTTGCATAAGCCGGTGGTTATTGGTGAAGTCACCGAAGACGGTCAGTTCGACGTCGTCTGGCAAACCAAAGGTCCGATAAAAGCCCAGCCATGGAGCCCGTTCATCCCGGGCAATGACAAGAAATCAGACGAGCCCGCCGGCAAAAGCTCGTAATCCCTATTGTCGTAATTCATAAGTAAGAGCAACTGAAGTAAGAGCAACCAGCCACTCGGCTGGTTGCCACGAAAAAGTAACCTGCAAGCCGCCCAGGCCGCGGTCATTACATAAAAGATTCTCAGGCGCATGCCAGCGTGCATGGGCCGGGCCTCGTGCAGCCCAAATTAACCGACCGGGACTCCCCAACGCAATGAACGGCCTGAATACACTTGTCAAACGCCTCACGTGGGTTGCCGCATCGCTGTTATTACTTTGCGCTGCATCGATTTCACAGGCAATGAGCCTGGAGCAAGCGCTGTCGATGGTGAAAGGCAGTAACTCCAACCGAATCGCCGCCATTAACGACGCGCTGATTTCTGATGCAGCGACAATTGCCCCGTTTTTTAAAGCCCTTGAGGAAAAACGCGTCTACTTCACCGATGTACAAGTTTTTGTTGTGAACGAAAACACGGTCATCGACGCGGTGACCGGGCGGACAACCTCGTTACCAGCAGATGCCAGCGAGGCCAGAGTGAATAACCGAATTCGAAAAGCTCTGCGTGATTCGCGAGCCGGGCTTCGATTGTTTTCAGATGACCGGCAAACCCGTTTACTCGCCGCACAGGACATGGCCAGCAATCCGTCAAAAGCAATTCTCAAGTTATTTGAGCGAGCACGGCAGACTGAGGAAGACAAAGAAATTCTCGCCGTCTTCACTCTTGCCCAGGCTCGGGTTGGTATCACATCAGAAAACGTTCAAACCCGATTGACAGCTGCACAGACTCTTGGGCAGAGCGACTCGCTCACGGTACGCCAACTACTGCGCGACCGGCTGAGCCAGACCGATAGCGGTTTTACCGAAGCAGACCCTGCGGTTCGCAAGGCACTAAATACTGCTTATGCCGCCGTTGAATATCGGATCTTCATGTCAGAAATTGGTGGCACCTTATTCGCAGGAATCAGCCTGGGTAGTGTTTTGCTGCTAGCCGCCCTCGGACTGGCCATTACCTACGGTCTGATGGGAGTGATTAATCTCGCTCACGGTGAGCTAATCATGATTGGGGCGTACGCAACCTATCTTGCCCAGGAAGTTTTCCGTAACTACTTCTCGCCCCATTGGTTTGATGCTTATCTGATCCTGGCTATTCCAATGGCTTTTCTGTGTGCTGCCGCAGTCGGTGCATTGCTCGAACGCTTTGTCATCAGGCACTTATACGGTCGCGAGCTGGAGACCTTGCTCGCGACCTGGGGTATCAGTTTGATCCTCATGCAGGGAGTAAGAAACTTGTTTGGTGCTCAAAACGTTTCGGTCGAAAACCCCAGCTGGATGTCTGGTGGACTCCAGGTAACCTCAAGCCTGGTTCTACCCTACAACCGAATCGCAATCATTGTGTTTTCTGTATTGGTATTAATTGCGGTTGGCGCTGTTATCAGTCGAACCCGCCTGGGTTTATTCGTACGGGCCACGATTCAAAACCGCACCATGGCACGCTGCGTCGGTGTCCCAACAAAACGCACCGACCTGATGGCCTTTTCGCTGGGATCCGGGGTTGCCGGTCTGGCGGGTTGTGCGCTGTCACAAATAGGAAATGTTGGCCCAGATCTTGGTCAGGGGTACATCGTCGATTCGTTCCTGGTGGTTGTCGTTGGTGGGGTTGGCCAACTGGCTGGTGCGGTAACCGCCGCCCTTGGGCTCGGAATATTCAGCAAAATTCTCGAAGGAATGTCCGGTGCCGTGATCGCAAAAATCATGCTGTTGGTCGTTGTCATTATCTTTATTCAACGACGTCCGCAGGGGATCTTTGCCTTACGCGGCCGGGGCGCATAAACATGACTTCAATTACCAAAGAACACGAAAGGCCACAACCAGAGCAGCAACCAGCGCCAGTGAGAAACATGCCAGCCCTGAGGAACCAAACCAGTTGGCTGGGCAAAGGTCCAGCCACCGGAGTAGTGCTGACCCTGCTGGTACTGGTTGTCTTTGTGCCAATCGCAAATTTGTCTTTCCATATCGAGCATCCACTACATGTCAGCGGATACACGGTGTCGCTGATTGGCAAAATTCTTTGTTACGCCATGGTTGCTCTGGCAATGGGCCTGGTGTGGGGTTATGCCGGTATTTTGTCGCTCGGTCACGGTGCGTTTTTTGCACTCGGTGGCTATGCTATGGGTATGTACCTGATGCGTGCCATCGGACGTGAAGGTCAGTATCAAAGTGAATTGCCCGATTTCATGGTTTTTCTGGACTGGAAAGAGCTTCCCCTGCACTGGTTCTTCACCGAGTATTTCTTATGGTGCCTGATGCTCGCGGTTGTCGTTCCCGGCTTACTGGCCTTCGTTTTTGGATATTTTGCGTTTCGGTCGCGCATCAAAGGGGTGTACTTTTCAATAATTACCCAGGCTATGACTTACGCCATGATGCTGCTGTTCTTTCGAAACGAAACCGGTTTTGGTGGCAATAACGGTTTCACAGACTTTAAGCGTATCCTGGATTACCCGATTGCCATACCGCAAACGCGAGCCTTCCTGTTTGCCCTGAGCGGGATAGTCCTGGTGTTGATGTATTTACTTTGCCGATGGATCGTCAAATCCAAGTACGGCCGGATTCTGACCGCGATCCGGGACGCCGAAGACCGCGTGATGTTCAGTGGCTACAACCCTTTATGGTTCAAGGTTTCGATCTGGACTTTCTCTGCCGTATTGTGTGGAATTGCGGGCGCCTTATACGTAACCCAGGTTGGCATCATTAACCCCAGCGAAATGTCACCGGCCAATTCAATAGAAATTGCGATCTGGGTGGCGGTTGGTGGTCGAGGCTCTCTGCTTGGCCCAATTCTTGGCGCATTCATCGTCAACGGTGCCAAGAGTTGGTTTACCGTGGCCTATCCCGAGTACTGGCTCTACTTCCTGGGTTTGCTGTTTGTCTTGGTGACTTTGTATTTGCCACGCGGTGTTCTGGGGCTGTTTAACCGGCAAAAGGAGGAGCAACAATGAGCGCCGCCGTGTCTGAACAAAGTAACCACCCAAACACAGACGAGCAAAACAGTGACAACCCGGACAATGGCAACCGATCCTATGGGGGCAATACCGCTGCTTTTGGCCGCATCGCCGACGTTTCCCCCGACGCGGCCGACTTCCGCCATGGTGTCGCTCTTTATCTCGACGATGTCAGTATCAGCTTTGACGGCTTCAAAGCCTTGAACAGCCTGTCGCTGGCGGTCGACCTTGGTGAATTACGCTGCATTATTGGCCCCAACGGTGCCGGTAAGACAACCATGATGGATGTTATTACCGGCAAGACACGCCCCGACACAGGCAGCGCCTTTTTTGGACAAAATATTGACTTGCTCAGCCAGACCGAACCAGAGATTGCGCGTCTGGGTATTGGCAGAAAGTTTCAGAAACCAACCGTATTCGAATTGCTGACCCCGTTTGAAAACCTCGAACTGGCACTCAGTACTGATAAGCGGGTATGGCCTTCCCTGCAATGGAAGCTCAAAACCGAACACCGCGATCGTATTGCCAGCACGCTTGATCTGATTCGCCTTACCGATGATTCGCACAGGCTGGCCGGCAATTTGTCACATGGCCAGAAACAATGGCTTGAAATTGGCATGTTACTGATGCAGGAACCAAAGTTATTGTTACTTGACGAACCGGTCGCCGGCATGACTGATGAAGAAACCGCGCGCACGGCCGACTTACTCAATACCCTGCGCGGCAGTCACTCGCTTCTTGTCGTTGAACACGACATGGCGTTTATCGAAATGATTGCGCAGACCGTAACCGTTTTGCATGAAGGTTCGGTTCTGGCTGAAGGGAGCCTGAAAAAAGTGCAAGATGATGAACGAGTCATTGAGGTATATCTTGGACGCTAAGGAATTCAAACCAGTCACCAGCAAGATCACCAAAATGACCAGAGCCGGAAAATGCTGAAACTCGATAGCGTGAATCAGTTCTACGGTGGCAGTCATATTCTGCGCGACGTATCCCTGATCGTCAGGCGCGGACGAATTACAACTCTGCTGGGCCGAAACGGCGTCGGAAAAAGTACATTATTGCGCAGCATCATGGGGGTGACTCCGATTCGCAGCGGCACCATCACGCTTGATAATGACGGCTTACACACAATGCGAACCGAAGACCGGGTCGCCCTCGGTATTGGCTACGTACCCCAGGGTCGCGAAATATTCAATCGACTGACGGTTGCAGAGAACCTGCAAATGGGGCTGGCCAGCGTTAGCGACAAGGCCGGAATCCCGGACCGCCTGTTTGAGCTATTTCCGGTTTTGCTGAAGATGTTGCGCCGTCGCGGAGGTGACCTCTCCGGTGGGCAGCAGCAGCAACTGGCGATTGCACGCGCGTTAGCCGCCAACCCAAAACTACTGATCCTTGATGAACCAACTGAAGGTATTCAACCCTCAATAATCAAAGACATCAAGCGCGTCATTCGCGAACTAGCTGACAAAGACAACATCGGTGTTTTACTCGTCGAACAGTATTATGATTTTGCACGCGACCTGGCGGACGACTACGCTGTCATGACTCGTGGTCAAATTGTCAAAATCGGGTCCGGAGAATCGATGGATGCGGATGGCGTAAGGGAAATGGTTGCCATCTGATGAATGCGCCGCATCACACTGCGATTCGAGTGGCCGGTAAAAGTGGCCAGCTTAGCCAACAACACAGCGGACAACCCGCCGTATTTGGCGCTGCGTCAGCACCGGGCCAGTGGCTCGCAGGGCTGAATCTGGGTTTTCAGTCGCGATCGATGAAAGCCGAGGGTCAAACCAGGCGTCAAACCTATGCGAGCCGCCGTGAACATATCGGCCCACTCAGAATTCTGAAAGGTTTCCCCTCCCAGTCTGATCAGCCTGATTTGTATCAGCAAATAATTGTGCACCCTCCGGGCGGTATTGCGGCCGGTGACGAATTACACATTAATGTGCACGGGGGTGATGACACCCATGTCTTGATGACGTCACCCGGCGCCGCCAAGTGGTACCGGCAAACTGAGGCCGGCAAACCCCGGTCAAACATTAAGCCATCAGAAGCGAGCCAACATCTGCGCGTCCGAATTGATAACAATGCAAGTTTCGAATGGATGCCACTGGAGAACATCGCCTTCAGCGGCACCCGCGCCCGGCTGACCGCCGACTTTCATCTCGCCAATTCAGCAGCCCTTATTTGTGCCGATGTATTTTGTCTCGGCAGACCCGCAAGCAACGAAGTTTTCGAGCACGGCTTACTGGCTTGTTCGACTCGCATTTTTCGCCGGGACCAGCTTCTTTTTAGTGAACAATTGCGCCTGTATGGGGGCGACCGCCTGCTGCAATCGCCCGCTGGCCTGAACGGTGCCACCAGTTTTGGCACGCTGATCGCCGTCCCCAGTCTTGAACTCACCGAAGATCCGGGCAGGAAGCTCGAGTCGCTTCGCGACGCTATTCGCGAGCAGTGGCGTGAGCTGGCTGCCGACAATGAAAGAAGCGGTTTACTCGCTGTGACTGCTTTGCCCGAATGCCTGATTGTTCGCTGGACTGGACATTCGGCGCAGGCTGGCTGGATCGCATTACGGTGTGTGTGGGAAAACATTCGCCAGCCGTTGATTGGCCGCCCACCTATTCCCCCAAGAATCTGGGCCTGTTAAGGCCCTACCGGAGACACCATGGAACTGACACCACGCGAAAAAGACAAACTGCTGATTTTTACCGCTGCCTTGCTGGCCGAGCGCCGGCGTGATCGCGGCCTGAAACTGAATTATCCCGAAGCCACCGCCTTAATCAGTGCGGCAATCATGGAAGGCGCGCGCGACGGGCGTACTGTGGCAGAACTTATGGCTCACGGCACCACAATTCTCAACCGGGATGACGTAATGGAAGGGGTTGCCGACATGTTGCCGGAGATACAGGTTGAAGCCAGTTTCCCGGACGGCACAAAACTGGTCACCGTGCACCAGCCAATCGCATGAAGCCAGTCAATCGACAGACCTTGACCTTATTACCCAAAATCTTCCGCACGGAGTAAACATGATTCCCGGACAAATGGAAATTGCCGCCGGCGACATTGAACTGAACATTGGCCGCGCCACGGTTGTAGTCACCGTTGCCAACACCGGTGACCGGCCGGTTCAAATTGGTTCGCACTACCACTTTTACGAAGTGAACGATGCCCTGGCCTTCGATCGTGACAAAACCCGGGGTTTTCGGCTGAACATCGCCGCTGGCACCGCGATTCGCTTCGAACCCGGACAGGAACGCAGCGTAGAACTGGTGGCTTACGCCGGTGATCGAAAAGTGTATGGATTCCAGGGGCGAATCATGGGTGCCCTGGACAACAACGGAGATGCATCATGAAAATCTCACGACAGGCGTATGCTGAGATGTTCGGCCCAACAACCGGAGACAAAATTCGCCTGGCCGATACCCAGTTGTGGATCGAGGTTGAGAAAGACCACACGATTTACGGTGAAGAAGTGAAATTTGGAGGCGGAAAAGTCATCCGCGACGGCATGGGACAAAGCCAGCGCAGTGGGCCCGATGTACCCGATACCGTGATTACCAACGCCTTGATCATGGATTACTGGGGGATCGTCAAAGCAGATATTGCGATTTCTGATGGACGGATCAGCGCCATCGGCAAAGCCGGCAACCCCGATATCCAGCCGGGAGTAACGATCACCATTGGCGCGGCGACAGAAATCATTGCTGGTGAAGGCAACATAATTACCGCCGGCGGTATCGACGGTCACATTCATTTTATTTGTCCGCAACAAATTGACGAGGCGCTGGCCAGTGGCATCACCACCATGATTGGCGGCGGTACCGGCCCGGCTACTGGTACCAACGCAACAACATGCACCCCTGGCGCCTGGCATATCGGGCGGATGTTGCAAAGCGCTGAAGCCTTTCCGATGAATATCGGGTTCAAGGGAAAAGGCAATGCTTCCCTGCCCGCAGCCCTGGAAGAGCAACTTCGTGGCGGCGCCATGGGATTAAAACTTCATGAAGACTGGGGCACCACGCCGGCCGCTATCGACAACTGTCTGTCTGTCGCTGACCGCTTTGATGTCCAGGTGGCAATTCATACTGATACGCTGAATGAATCGGGGTTTGTCGAAACCACTATGGCCGCTTTTAAGGGTCGGACCATTCACACCTACCATACCGAAGGTGCGGGCGGCGGGCATGCGCCGGACATTATCAAGGCCTGTGGACTGCCCCATGTATTACCGTCATCAACCAATCCAACCCGGCCGTACACAATCAACACTATTGACGAACATCTGGACATGCTGATGGTTTGTCATCACCTGGACCCGGCAATTCCGGAAGATGTTGCATTTGCCGAAAGCAGGATCCGCCGCGAAACCATAGCGGCAGAAGACATCCTGCATGACATGGGAGCGTTTTCGATGATGGCCTCCGACTCACAGGCAATGGGCCGGGTTGGGGAAACCATATTGCGCTGCTGGCAGACGGCTCACAAAATGAAAGTACAACGGGGAAGCCTTGCCGGGGACAGCAACAAAAACGATAACAACCGGGTCAAGCGCTACCTTGCCAAGTACACAATTAACCCGGCACTGGCGAACGGCATTGCCCATGAAGTCGGGTCTGTCGAGGTGGGCAAACTCGCCGACCTTGTGTTGTGGAAACCGGCTTTCTTTGGGGTTAAGCCAGGCATGGTACTGAAGGGTGGGCAAATTGTACTGGCCGCGATGGGTGATCCCAATGCGTCGATACCCACTCCCCAACCTGTGCATTACCGGCCTATGTTTGGCAGTTTTGGCCATTCTTTAAAGCATAACAGCATCAGTTTTGTATCTGGCGCCGCACTGGAAAACGATGTAGCCAGCAAGCTTGGCCTCGAACGGCGCCTGGTGGCGGTATCCGGGACGCGAACAATTTCCAAAGCGGACATGTTGCTTAACACGGCAACGCCGACAATTGAAGTTGATCCGCAGGACTATCAAGTTCGGGCCGATGGTGAATTGCTGACTTGCGAGCCGGCAAGCGAACTGCCGATGGCCCAGCGATATTTTTTGTTCTGACCGACACTGTCCCCGACACCGCCCCCCAAACGAACGAGTCGCCATATGAACACTCCTACCACGCGAAACCAGCAGCGCATGACAAGTGACCCTGGCAACACTGGCAACAACAGCAACCCGCTGCCACTGTTCAACCGAGTCTGCAGCGATGGTGACCGGCCTGCCGCAGATGCCCCAATGAACTTTGTCGCCCTGCCCTTTGACCTGCGCCAGCGCTCACGCTTGCGGGTTGTGATTGATAGTGGACCACTGGCCGGATCAGCGGTGGGCATTGATCTTGAGCGCGGAACCGTGCTGCGTGATGCAGTAGAGCTCGGATCAGCCGGCGACCACTGGTTACACATCAAAGCGGCCTCGGAACCAATTTTTGAGGTGCGGGCAACAGATCAACAACGCCTGATTCAGCTTGCCTACCATCTGGGCAATCGCCATGTACCGGTTCAAATATCGACAAACAGCCTGCGCCTGATTCGCGACCATGTGCTGGCCGAAATGATTCGCCGCCTGGGCGGACACCTCATCAACATGACGGCCCCGTTTGACCCCGAAGCAGGCGCTTACGGAGGTGGCCACGGCCATCATGACCACGGGCACGATCACAGTCACAATAACAATCAAGAACATACCCACAAACAGAACACCGCTCCAGTGATTGATCGTAACCACGCGCCCAAAATACACGATCTCGGCAACCAGTCCGGATGAAGACCGCCGCCTGCTTTGAAATGATGCGCCTGGCCAGCCCGGCTCTGCCGATTGGCGGATTTAGCTATTCGCAAGGGCTGGAAGCCGCCATCGATATCGGCTGGGTCAGTGATGAAGACAGCCTTATCACCTGGTTGCGCGACTGCCTAAGCGCCAATATTGGACAGTTTGAGGCCCCATTGTTCTGGGCACTTGCCCACGCGCAACGACGTGATGCGCAGCGCGAGTGCAGCCGGCTCAATAAACTGTACCTGGCCAGTCGCGAGTCTGCCGAGCTGCTGGCCGAAACCCGGCAAATGGGGTTTTCGTTGTTGCGCCTGATCGCCGGACGAACAGTCTCAGGCGGCAATCAAAGACAGGCGCAACAACTGCTCGACACCAACACCGTGTGCTCGCTGCCATGGGCCTGGGCTATTGCAGCTGATGCCCTGCAACTGAACCCCGACCAGGCACTCAACGCCTACCTGTGGTCATGGTCAGAAAACCAGATTGCGGCTGCAATCAAGGCCGTTCCGCTCGGTCAGCAAAGTGGGCAGCGCGTCATGGATACTATTGCATCACAACTATCGTCAACAGCTGCGCAGGCGCCTGGCTTACCAGCCGATCAATGGTCAAACTTCGCACCGGGATTTGCAATCGCCAGTTGTGTGCACGAAACGCAATACTCGAGATTATTTCGCTCATGAATGAGCAATCCACAACGACAGAACTTGCAACAACAAACAGGAGCACGGAATGATTCTAAGAGACGCCTTGCGGGTTGGCATCGGCGGCCCCGTCGGGTCTGGAAAAACCGCACTGACCCTGGCCTTGTGCCAGGCCCTTCGTGATCAGTGCAACATGGCTGTAGTCACCAATGACATTTACACTCGCGAGGACGCCGACTTCCTGGCTCGCCATGACGCCCTGTCTGCCGACCGCATTATGGGCGTGGAAACCGGTGGATGCCCCCACACAGCGATACGTGAAGATGCATCGATAAACCTTGAGGCCGTCAGCCGTTTGCAGCAACGACATCCCGGACTGGAACTTGTCCTGGTGGAAAGCGGTGGCGATAACCTGGCAGCAACTTTCAGCCCCGAGTTATCCGACCTCACGATCTACGTCATTGATGTATCAGCCGGCGACAAAATTCCGCGCAAAGGCGGACCGGGTATTATTAAATCCGACCTGCTGGTTATCAACAAAATTGACCTGGCACCCCATGTGGGCGCATCGCTGGAGGTAATGGAACGCGACGCAGGAAAAATGCGCAGCGGCCGGCCGTTTGTATTTTCTAATCTGAAGTCAGGCCAGGGCCTAAAAGAAATCGCCGAATTTATTCGCACCCACGGCCTGATGACTCAATCAAAAACTGATGTATAACGACAAGAAACCATGGAGAAACCGATGAAATTTCACCGCCCAGCCCTGATGAAAACTGTTGGCCTCACCGTTGCTCTGAGCGCGGCCAGCACTAGCGCGATAGCGCACAGCGGTCCACATGCAGACGGCAGTTTGCTTGCCATCGCCATGCACTGGATAACACAGCCCGGTCATCTTGCTTACCTTGCCCTGGCCCTTGCAGTTGGCGTCACCGCTTTTGCGATTAACTCCCGAACCAATCGCCGGGTCCGGTCACGGGTTTTCCGGATCCCACGACAATAAAAAGGGCGGGTGAAAATCACCCGCCTGAATTTTCTCCCCCCTCGGGAGAATCGTTTTTATTCGCTGAATCTAATTAGGGGCAGTCTGGCTTGTTGTTGGTGCTTCAACAACAACATAGCCACCCGCGTAGGGTCGCAGATAAACACCGTCGGCAGAAAAATACTGCTGACCGTCGCGATTCACCTCGGCATAGCCCGACGGCAACTGGGGCATGGTTAAACCCACTGGTGGCAACACCGGATGCAGACGTCCGCCGTGCGGCACATACCATACGCCTTGTGCAAATAAGTACTGGTTGCCATGATGATTAGCCATTTCGAAAACTGGCAGTTTGCGGCTGTCATGACGGGGGGCACCCTGACGATACCCCTGAAGGTTACGCTGTGAAGCCGGCGCCACTTTGGTAGCCAGCGCACTTACGAGCGCCTGCCCTGACGGGCCAAAACTGATGCCACTGGACTCTCGCGGCGCTGCAGGCGAGCGGGGATCGATTACGTTATTGGTGCGTCGTGGTGGCAGACTGTCCGTCAGTCGCCGGATTTCGGTCGGCGTTAAACCAACTCTGTCTGGCTGGCGCTGACCCGATATCGTCGCCACACGGTGTGCCGGATTGTTATTGCGATTGGTACGTGCATTGAAGTAAACCGACGGCATGTTCGGCTGCCCGGCGCCACTCTGCCCGGTACCACGGTCAAAGTAATAATTGCGTGGGCCTAAACCCTGGCCTGTCGCCTGCGGCTGGCGCATCCCACGTTGATAGCGGCCAGTTCCGCGCTGCCCGCCGGCACCGGGTAACGTACCAACCACCACCTGGCCCTGGGGTGATGGCGCCGAATAAACGCCAACCCGTCCCTTGGCACCGGCGAAGGCCGCGCCCTGAGCTGCAAAACACGCGGCGACAGTCAAACCAAGCAGACCGACGCAGCGCCCGCCACGAACATGAATCATCATATGTATTCCCTGTTGTACTGTTTGTTTTCACAAGGAGACCACAGTGCCCTGCCTGCGGGCAAGGGCATAAGTAGGCTGGTTTGCCATTCCTGTGAGAAACGCCCACTATTTATGCTCCGTAGCGTCGATTCACTTTACGAAACCGCGCTGAATATTGCGCATTTTGTGACTCAAAGGAAATTATTTTTCATGTCGACAACCAATTGCAGACGCTTTTTCACCCTGAAATTTCCCCGAGTTACCGCCGGAGCAGCGGGGGTGATACTCGCTTCGGCGGTCAGCGCGACCCACGCCGCCGAACCC
>JBAUID010000173.1:0-1680 GCA_049680625.1 Burkholderiaceae bacterium
CTGGCAATAAAGACATCATCACGCACGACCACATGGCGGCGATGAAAGACCAGGCCATTGTCTGCAACATCGGTCACTTCGACAATGAAATCCAGGTGGCATCGCTGGAGAAGTACACCTGGGAAAATATCAAGCCACAGGTTGACCACGTGATTTTCCCTGACGGCAAGCGGATCATCCTGCTGGCCGAAGGACGACTGGTGAACCTGGGTTGCGGCACTGGGCACCCGTCATTTGTGATGTCGTCGTCGTTTGCTAACCAGACCCTGGCGCAAATTGAGCTGTGGGCGCATCCGGACAACTATGAGCAGGGTAAGGTTTACGTACTGCCCAAGCACCTGGACGAAAAAGTTGCCCAGTTACACCTCGAAAAGCTAGGGGTTCAACTGTCCACTTTGTCCAAAGAGCAAGCCGACTACATTGGCGTATCGGTATCCGGCCCGTTCAAAGGTGACAGCTACCGCTACTGATTGACGTCAGTTAGTCAGTCAGTGAGCAACCTTCTGGTGCTGCGGCACCCGAAGGGAAGCCCATGATAAGCACAACTCTTCGCCGGGCAGATCAGCTACTGGTGCAAAGCGGCCTGGTTCGGTCGCGTACCGAAGCGCAACGCCTGATAGAAAATGGTCAGGTCATTGCCCGCGATGGCGCCGGTCGGCGCCTGCAGATCAAACCGGCAACCCGTCTCGACCCAACGGTGCAGTTCGAGCTGCCCCCTGACCTTGAGCGCTTTGTGTCCCGCGGCGCGCTGAAGTTACAAGCTGCCGTTGATGCGTTTAGCCTGACAGTTAGCGGACACCGCTGCCTGGATGCCGGACAAAGCACCGGGGGTTTTACCGAATGCCTGTTGTTGAATGGTGCTGCCATTGTGGTCGGCGTTGATGTCGGGCATGGGCAATTAGACAACACGCTTGCACTTGACCCCCGGGTGGTCTGCGTTGAGCGCTTTAACCTGCGTGATGCCACTCACGAGTCCCTGGGCAAGGCAATACAACTGGCAAAAAAAATTGCCCCAGATTTACCCCAACCTGGCATTGACGATTGCAACCCTTGCAACACGAAGCTGCCTGGCACGCGGTTTCAAACGACGCATTTTCAAACCATTGTTGCTGACTTGTCTTTCATCTCGATCCGCAAGGTTCTGCCGGCACTGGCCAGCCTGATGCAAAGCAATGGCCAGATGGTTGTACTGGTGAAACCACAGTTTGAGCTGGGGCCCGGGGCGGTTAATAAGCACGGTGTTGTCCGCGATCCGCAAGCCGGGTCAACACTCAAAGATGTCATTGCAGCCGATGCAAGAAACCTGAAGCTGGCATTGTCCGGCTGGATAAGCTGCCCAATTACCGGTGGTGACGGAAACCAGGAGTACCTGGCCTGGCTTACCTCTTACCAACAGGAAACTAAATCATGAAAAACATACCCATCAGCTTTGAATTTTTCCCGCCCAATACACCAACAGGGGTTGAAAAGCTGCGCGCAACCCGGGCAAGCCTGCAGGCTTTTAAGCCAGAATTTTTCAGCGTCACCTACGGTGCTGGCGGCGCTGCCCAGGCAAAAACCATGAACACGGTACTGGAGATGAAAGCCGAAGGCCTGAGCGTGGCACCCCACATCAGTTGCATTGGCAGTACCCGTGATTCAATAGAACAATTACTGGCGCAATACCATCAGGCGGGCATC